>CADAIL010000001.1 GCA_902788035.1 uncultured Lachnospiraceae bacterium
TGGTATTATTCATCGCAAAAAATTATACCAAATGAAAAAGGACGCCTCTAGGTTTTCACCTAAAGGCGTTCTTTTTCATAGGACTTTTTTCACAGCCCCATTTTATCATCGCAGACTGCAATGTCTCCCTTACATCCTCGCAGAGGATAACGGAGATGATTAAATCCGGGCTGCGTTGCGGACGAAAGCACTATTGTTGCGTTGCATACGTGGTGCAGGAAATTAGTGGCAGTATTAAACAACGAGAGCATTTTTACTGGAACTGTCTGCACTTCATCAATCACAATGATACTTTCGCAAAGCGAATGCATTCTTCGTACACAACTCATTTTACCTGAAAACAATGTATTCAAGAACTGAACCATAGTGGTTATGATGATTGGTGCATCCCAGGTTTCTGTGTAGTACTCCCATGCATCATATTCTTTAGTATTTTCAAGTGGACGAATAATGTTTGAATGGTGTTCAAGAATAAGCTTATCATCACCTATGTATTTTTTTATAACTGCGGCGTTCTGATCAAGGATACTAAGAAGCGGAGTTACAAAAAAAATATGTTTTTTATCCCATTTTTCAGCATGCGATAAAGCATATCTCAGTGAGCTTAACGTTTTGCCGGATCCAGTAGGCATACTTAACTTATATATACCAGACTCTTTGCCGGCAGCTTCTTTGCACATCAATGACAATGCAGATCGGTTTTTTCGATATCTGTATAGCAATTGATTTTACCTAAATGTTTTTCCATGTACAGAAGTGTGTTATGCCAGAGATCTTTAGTAGCATTCAATCTGACTCGTTCCTTTCCTGACAAGAACTCTGCAGTATCCCTACGATCACCGTTTATGACAGCAGAAAGGATAAGACGCGTTAGCAATCCGAGGTAAAAGTTCAATTCCTGTTCTATGTCTTCGGAACTACTATCGCCAGAAATGGCGTCTTCTTTCAATAACTCTTCTAGAATTTCGATAATATGTTGAATCTCGTTTACAGACTTTTTAAAGAAGACGGTAATCTCAGATGCTGATAAATAGTTCTGTAGATAATTAGTGATTGCTTCCTGATAATTAATATCTTCCTTTGTACATCTATGCATAAAGCCGCTTTCTCGTTCTTCGTTAAAGCAATCGAAAAGTCCATGGTGAGCACCGATTGCATATGCAACAATCTCACAAGTCAATGCCCCCACAGAATCATTGGTGCCATGATATTTTTCAAGAAGATACTTTACACCGGCAAAAGTGTGGTTTACACTCCCAGGTCGAACACTTTCTCCGCGTGTGGCTCTTTCGATATAGTTCGTAAAAGCAGATGTGAATTTTCCGCAATCATGCATAATACCTGCCAGATATGCAGTTTCGCCCAAATATATGTTGTTGAGGGCTTCTTTTGCGTATTTGGCGGTATTGTTCATGTGATCCTGACAGCTTTGTACTATCTTTCTGCCATGATCATCTATTCTGATATGTGCTGGAAAGTAGGTCATAGTCTTACCTCAAAAAATGCATTGCCACTTTTAAGTAATATGATAGAATTATACAATTAACTTTTTTTAATTGAATTTAGAGATAGTTGTTGATTTAAAAGTATATATTTATGTGGTAGGTAAAAGCTTCTTCAATCGTGAGATGCTTTTTGCTTATTGATATGATATATCCCTCATGTCTATATTATAACCAACGGTTAATTCTATGTCAAACATCAGTTCGTTTATGTTTTGTGGTATAATTTGAATGAACTGTGTTACGCCAAAAGGGATTTAGCGAGTAAAATGCTTTTTGACTATTAACAAGGATAAAAAGTGCAAATAATAAAGAGAGCCTAGCTGGCTCTCTTTATGGTTTTGATGTTCGCATCATGTGTTCAAATATTGTATTGTTTTAGGCTTATCGATAGTTTTCGAGATAGTCTAAGAGATAAAATTCCTCCTTCGGATTTGCAAGGAAGATCGTTCCGAACTCCCTGCCTTCCACCAGCTTGTGTATAATGTGGAAGTCCGAGGCATTGGCAATGATCATATCGCAGCCTGCCGATGTGGCTATATCCGCTGCGATGAGCTTCGTGTTCATGCCGCCGCTGCCGAACCGGCTTCCCGTTGATCCTTTACCCATGTTCATGAAGGTCTCATCCAGCTTCTCTACGACGGGGATGAACTTTGCGTCCTTGCAGGTCCTCGGATCGTCGGTGTAGAGACCGTCGATATCAGACATGAGCAGCAGCAGGTCTGCGCCGATCAGGGCTGCGACCACTGCAGAAAGCCGGTCATTGTCGCCGAACTCGATTTCTGCAGTGGAAATCGTGTCATTTTCATTGACAATCGGGATGACCCCCATAGCCAGCAGCTGTTCGAATGTATTTCTGGCATGTCTGCGGCTCTCGGTATCAGTAAATGTATCTTTTGTCATCAGGATCTGAGCTGAATTCAGTCCATACTCGGAGAAAAACTTCTGATATATTGAAAGCAGTCTTACCTGACCGATCGCGGCGCACGCCTGCTTGGCCTGAACGCTGGTGACCTCAGTTATTCCCATGGCAGCCTTGCCGACTGCAATCGCTCCGGAGGAGACCAGAACGACCGAGACTCCTTTATTGTGGAGGTCGGCAACCTCCCGGACCAGAATTTCCATCTTTGGAAAATTCAGGCGGCCTGTCTCATGGTGGACAAGAGATGATGATCCTATTTTTATGACGACTCTTTTCTTATTTTTAAGATGTTCTCTTTTACTCACTTTTTTCTCCATCATCCTTCGACCTTTGAACGTCCGCCGTGGGCAGCCAGATTGCGTTCTTTCTCCTGGTTCATGATCGTCAGATAGACATCTTCGCCCCACTTATAGGCTGCTTTCCACTCAGCGTTATATACTTCTGCTTCAGCAGCCTCTTCTTCCGTCACTGCCATGACGGCTGACTGGGAATCTTCCCCGATCACACAGTTCCGGATGTACTGGTTCTGCACAAGGCAGATCCATGTTTTTCCGGTATTGATATTCAGCTCTTCACCGCTCAGGGTCCTGTAAGTGACCGGTTCGTAGAAGCTCGGTCGCTCCCAGGTGATGTCTATGCACTTGCCGTCGGAGATATAAAGTCCTTTTCCGCCGGCAGTCGTGTCATAGTGCAGGTACTGGGAAGTCTGATAATAATCATAGTTCTGGAACTCGACGATGATGTTTTTCACCTCAAGCTGTTTGTTGTTCTCGACATCATAATGGCGGTCGCCGTACTGATAGCGGAGGTATGTCCCGGTCTCTTCCTGGTAGACGAACCAGGGTTTGTTGATGAGGAAACCGGGCGCAAAATACTTTGCGGGTCTGCCTCCCTCGAGATCAGGGGAAGTGTCTCCGACCCAGACGTAATTAAGCTGAGGCTTGAAATCTTCGTTATGAGTCTTTCTGTAACCGAGAAAATCGATGGCCTCGTTAATTTTAGCTCCACTAATATACGCGTTGTGAGGTGCTCTGTGGAAAGTATTGTCGCGGTAGAAGAACTTGCCGGCGTACCAGGCAAGACCTGAAATGTTGTCGACGTCATCTGACTCCAGATACGGGAAGGCATAGGCAGCCTGACCGTAATGCTCATAAATCTCGTCGAAACCGGCAGCAATCGAGAGGAAATAGTCGCGGCAGCTGCGCAGAGGCCCGATGCGCGGAAGGTCATCGTAGTAATCGAACAGAGCACAGAAACGCGTTAGACTGCCCTCTACGACAGCTTCGATATAGAGGTCCGCCTGACTGACACCGCTCTGGGGGTAGGCACCGGTGACATTGTCGATCATGAATCCGACCGGTCTGCGATTTGCAAGATCTGCGGAAATATACTCACCTGTAAGTATGCTCTTTCCCATACCCTCGGGTATCGGCTCTGTCGGTACCGGTGTGGGTGTCGGGGAAGGAGTCGGTGTCGGCGTACTTGCGGGTGTCGGCGTTGCGGTCTTGAAAATATCAAATAATGATGCTGATGTGGATTCATCTTTAGGAACTTCCGCGACAGATGAGTCCGCTATTGCCGGCTCCGTAGTCCGCGATTCTCGGATAAAGGCGGTCCCGGGTTCGACCGGGGTCCAAAAGTATTCTCTGACAGCACAGCCTGTCATAAGGACAGCGAAAAATATGGCAGGGAAAAAATAGAATAATTTGCGCATTAGTATCAACCTTTCAGTGTCATTCTCTCGTTATTCCCAGTTCTGACAGTACTTCATCCTGCTTTCTGAACATGTCTTCGGCATCTTCCTCGGTCATATGGTCATATCCGATCAGATGAAGAACGCTGTGAGCTATGAGGAAAGCGTACTCCCGCATAGTGCTGTGACCGTACTCTTCTGCCTGGCTTTTGATCTTTGGAAGGCATAGGACGATATCACCGAGGAGCAATAAACCGCTCTCAGGATCAAAATCATCGAAGGAGTCTTGGTCAATCTCTTCGAAATCGGCGGGATGTGTGTATTCATGCATCGGAAAAGACAGAACATCGGTCGGGCTCGCGATTCCACGCATTTCGCTGTTGATTTCCTCAATCTCAGAAAGACCTGTCAGCAGAATATTTGCCTCTGCATCGTAAGGACATGAACAGTCGGAAAGGACACGGGAAACGACAGCTTCGGCTGTCTTCTGATAATCAAAATTCAGGATTTCTTCGAAATCAGACCCTTCATACTCATTTTCTATTATAACAAGCATATATACACCTCGGAATTAAATGCGTCTTCTTTTTACCTGATAGCGCGCGCCGGTTTCACGCGGTCTGCTCTTCTTATTCTTTTCTTCGTACACTTCGTAAGCCTGTACGATTTTCTGGACCAGCGGATGACGGACAACATCCTTGGAAGTCAGCTCGCAGAAGCCGATCTCATCAATTTTTTTCAGTACTTTCATTGACACGTCAAGACCGCTCTCCTGATCTCTCGGCAGATCTTTCTGTGTACGGTCACCTGTGATTACTACTTTGGTTCCGAAACCTATGCGGGTGAGGAACATTTTCATCTGTGCAGGTGTCGTGTTCTGGGCCTCATCAAGAATAATGAAGGCGTTGTCAAGCGTTCTGCCGCGCATGTAGGCAAGAGGAGCGACCTCGATCAGGCCCTTTTCCGAATTTTTCTGAAAAGCTTCCGGTCCCATGATTTCGAAAAGAGCGTCATACAGAGGACGAAGGTAAGGATCAATCTTGCTCTGCAGGTCTCCGGGGAGAAAACCGAGTTTTTCTCCGGCTTCGATTGCAGGTCGTGTCAGGATGATCCTGCTCACTTCATCTTTTCTGAAAGCCCGCACAGCCATCGCCATCGCCATGTAGGTCTTGCCGGTGCCGGCCGGCCCGACGCCGAAAGTGATCATCTTATTGCGGATGGAATCGACGTAGGCTTTCTGACCAAGAGTCTTGGCCTTGATCGGTCTTCCGGCCATAGTGTGTATAATGATATCGTCGTCGAGGGAATCAAGCCTGTCTCCCATATCATCCATGAAGAGTGACAGAGCGTAATTGACGTTCTGCGTGGTGACAGTCTCGCCCCTCTCCGACTTGACAAGGAGCTGGGCAAGAAGCTTTCTGGCTCTGGCAGAGTTAAGGGCAGGTCCCTGCACTTTAACACTGTCGTCCCGCACAATGATATCTACATTGAGCGTCCGCTCAATTGATTTAATATGCTCGTCGAGGTCTCCAAAGATATTTTTCTGGTGCTCGGCGGGTATGTTCATGCTGAGTTCAGTTCTACTGTTCATTAAAAACCCCTTTTTGTGACATACAGTGTATTTTAGCATCTTTGCCGCATAATATAAAGTGCAAATATTGCTTCACTTATGATACGGCTCACCTTTCATGATTCTGAATGATCGGTAGACCTGTTCAAGCAGAATGACCCTCATGAGCTGATGGGGAAAAGTCATGGCTGAGAAACTGAGTTTTTCATTTGCCCGGGCAAGTACTGCCCCGGATAGTCCAAGACTTCCGCCTATGACGAAAACAAGGGTGCTCTTTCCGTTCAGCATCAGCTTGTCCAGATGTTCAGACAGAGTTTCTGAAGAGTACATTTTGCCATCGATTGCGAGAGCGATGACATGATCATTGTCTTTTATCCTGCCGAGAATACGCTCTCCTTCCCTTGATTTTATCTGATCGCACAGTTCAGCGGACGCATTGTCAGGTGTTTTCTCGTCCGCGCATTCAACGATTTCGATTTTTGAGTAGCGTGAGAGGCGCTTTACATATTCCAGTATAGCGTCACGATAGAATTTCTCTTTAATTTTCCCGACACAGATAATTTTTATGAGCATGTATATCTCCTTAACAGTCTGAGCGAAAAAGCTTTCTGCTTATTCAGGGCGGGGCATAATGTAAGCGTAAAAGAAGGACTGCCGTATGCGACAGCCCTTACATAGTTCATATATTTCGGGAAGTTAAGCGTTCGCTTCCTTGCTCTTAATATAATTGTCGATACCGCGTGCGCCGGCACGACCTGCGCCCATAGCCAGGATGACGGTCGCTGCTCCGGTGACCGCGTCACCGCCTGCGTAAACGCCTTCTTTTGTTGTCTTACCTTCATCCTCTGTAGCCACAAGGCACTTTCTGCGGTTGATCTCAAGACCCGGTGTTGTGGAGGAAATGAGCGGATTCGGGGATGTACCGAGGGACATGATGACACAGTCACACTCCATCTCGAACTCGGATCCCGGAATCGGAACCGGACGGCGTCTGCCTGACTGATCCGGCTCGCCGAGTTCCATGCGGATGCAGCGGATTCCGATGACGTTCTCGTTCTCATCTGTGAGGATCTCGACCGGATTCGTGAGAATATCGAACTGAACACCTTCTTCCTTGGCATGGTGGACTTCCTCTGCTCTTGCGGGAAGCTCAGCTTCGCTTCGACGGTATACAAGATGTACTTCGGCACCCAGACGAAGAGCTGTACGCGCTGCGTCCATAGCCACGTTTCCGCCGCCGACAACGACTGCCTTCTTCGCGTGGAAGATCGGTGTATCGTAATCGTCGCGGAAAGCTTTCATGAGATTGTTTCTGGTCAGGTATTCATTCGCTGAGAAAACGCCGTTCGCGTTCTCTCCCGGGATACCCATGAACATCGGAAGGCCTGCACCGGAGCCGATAAAGATAGCCTCGTAGCCTTCCTGCTCAATCAGTTCATCAACAGAAATCGTTCTGCCGACGATGACGTCAGTGATGATCTTGACACCGAGTCCTTCAACATTCTTGACTTCCTCAGCAACGACAGCATCTTTCGGGAGACGGAATTCCGGGATGCCGTAAGTGAGAACGCCGCCTGCCTTGTGCAGTGCTTCGTAGATCGTGACATCATAGCCGAGTTTTGCAAGGTCGCCGGCACATGTGAGTCCTGCAGGGCCTGAGCCGATGACAGCAATCTTGTGTCCGTTCTTGACTTTTGCGCCTTCCGGTTTGATGCCGTCAGCTTTAGCGCGGTCAGCGACGAACCTTTCCAGCTTGCCGATGGAGACAGGCTCAGCTTTAAGACCGCGGACACATTTGCCCTCGCACTGGGTCTCCTGCGGGCAGACACGACCGCAGACTGCAGGCAGAGAACTGGACTCTGTAATGACCTGATAAGCGCCCGCAAAATCTCTCTCGGTTACTTTCTTGATGAAGCCCGGTATATTGATACTTACCGGACAGCCTTCGATGCATCGCGCATTCTTGCAGTTAAGGCACCTTGTCGCTTCTTCTACTGCTTCTTCCTCATTATAGCCGTAGCACACTTCGTCAAAATTCGTTGCGCGAACGAGCGGCTCCTGTTCTCTTACAGGGACTTTAGTCTTGGACATATTCGGCATTATTTCTCACCTCCACAATTTCCGCAGCCGCCGTGATGCGTCTCACCTTCCTGATATCTCAGCATAGCGCGGCCTTCTTCTGTCTTATACAGCTGTGATCTCTTCATGGCCTCTGCCCAGTTGATCTTGAAGCCGTCAAACTCAGGGCCGTCGACGCATGCGAACTTGATCTCGCTGCCGACAGAGAGGCGGCAGGCACCGCACATTCCCGTTCCGTCAACCATGATCGGGTTCATGCTTACAATTGTCGGAATATTGTACTTCTGAGTCGTAAGGCAGACGAACTTCATCATGATCATCGGTCCGATCGCGACACAGTGATTATACTCTTTGCCCTCTTCTACAAGTTCATCGATTACAGATGTAACGACACCCTTATGCATATAGGAGCCGTCATCAGTCGTGATATACAGGTTGCCGGCAACCTCTTTCATTTTCTCTTCAAAGAAGAGAAGATCTTTTGTCCTTGCGCCGATGATGACGTCCGCACTGATTCCGTGCTCATGGAGCCACTTGACCTGCGGATATACCGGTGCAGTGCCTACGCCGCCGGCGACAAAAAGGAATTTCTTTCCGGCAAGCTCCTCCTCGCTCATTTTGACGATATCGGACGGTCTTCCGAGCGGACCTACGAAATCATCGAACGCGTCGCCTTCATTCAGGCTAAGGAATTTATTGGTCGCAACGCCGACAGGCTGGAATACGATTGTTATGGTTCCTTTCTCGCGATCATAATCGCAGATCGTAAGCGGAATGCGTTCACCCTCATCGCCTTTTTTGACGATGATGAACTGACCCGGCTCACAGTGACGCGCAACAAGCGGTGCTTCGACTTCCATGAGCCAGACAACGCTGCTGAGCTGCTCTTTCCTGATGATCTTGTACATGTATACCTCCTCTTTCGCGTGTCATTAAACGCGCATTCACTGTCTCCCGTGTAAACGGAATATTTTCAAAAAACGAGGATTCGTTTTGAAAATCATATAAATATTTGCTCCGGTTTTATGCGGAGTATGAGAAATGAGTTTTAGCCGACAATAATGTACATGGCGTTCACATTTTCACTTGGATTACCGTCACTGTCAACGGCGATACAGGAGAACACATGCGAACCTACCGGCATGGTGACCGGCCCTGTGTACTCGGCTGATCCGGTCGATGGAACATCGTCAAAGGCATAATAAATAATGCAGCCTTCCGGTGCTGTCACATGAATCTGAGAACCCTCCTCGTAGACGCCTGTCGGCTCAGAGATGACCGGAGGATCCGGTCTCGTGATCTCAATGTTGTAGACGCACACAGTGACATTGCTCTTAATACCTATTTCATTGACGGCAATTGCGCGGATCTCGTTCCTTCCGACCCTGGTCTTTATCTTGTCTGTGTACAGTTCCGAAGCCGTTGTCGGATCAGTTCCGTCTGTCGTGTAATAGATCAACTTTTCAGGGGAACCGATCGTGACAGAGACCTCCTTGCTGTAAGTCCCGGCAATCGGAGTGATAGCCGGAGCGGTACAGACATAATCGGCGTATTCGAGGAGTACTTCCTCAGACTTGCAGTTTTCCATGAGTTCATGGATTGAGTCGTAGTCATTGGTCTCCGTATAGAGGCTGATGAGCTGACCGTAGACATCAATGTTGCCGGGATCGATCTCAATCGCTGTTTCCAGAGTCTTCGATGCAGCTTCGATATCTCCTTCGCTCTTTTCAATCTGCGCCATAAGACGAAGACATTTTACCGATTTTGGTGATAATTCGAGGGCTTTTTCCGCATAAGACCGTGCTGATGACGTATTCCCTGCGAGAAACTCCTCCTGAGAGCGCTCATACTGGTACTCAAAACTCCGGGTGTTCCTGTATCTGATATAACGAATGATGCCGAACGCTGCGGCAATAATTAGCAGAAGAATCAGGAAGGTCATGATAAGTGACCTTCTGCTTTCCTTCTTCCTGGAAACCCGTTTTTTCCTTCTTCTGCTTTTCCGCTTCTTCTGAACGGCTCTGCGTCTTTGCTCCTGTTTTTCTCTATCCTCCCGCTTTTTTTCATCAATCATGAATTCAACGGGGCGATAATCCGGCACGAGATTTATCTCAGCACCGCAACGGGGGCAAATCAGTTCGCCGTCAGGTATCTCTGAATTGCATTTACGACATTTCATAAATGTCACTCCGATTCGAACATGTCATCGAATGTTTCCTTAGACATGAGGATTTTTCTTGGTTTTGTTCCTTCTTCCGGACCGACAACACCTGCTTCACAGAGCTGATCCATGATGCGGGCCGCTCTGTTAAAACCGATTTTGAACATTCTCTGCAGCATTCCGATCGAGGCCTTGTCCTTTTCAATGATGAACCTGCCGGCCTCATAGAAATAAGGATCTCTGTCATCGTCCGGCTTTGCGGTGTTCTGGACAGAATTATTCATAGATTCAATGATTTTATCTTCAACCTCATTATTATACACTACCTGATTTGATTGTGAAGATAAAAATTTAACTACTTTAGTGATGTCATCGTCAGACACATAGGCGCCCTGAAGTCTTGCCGGCTTGGGATAACCCTGCGGATAATACAGCATATCGCCGTTGCCGAGCAGCTTTTCCGCTCCGTTCATATCGATGATCGTCCGGCTGTCTACTCCGGAGGATACTGAAAGCGCGATCCTGGAAGGCATATTGGCCTTAATAAGTCCGGTCACGACATTGACGGAAGGACGCTGTGTTGCAATGACCAGATGGATACCGGCTGCTCTGGCCAGCTGGGCAAGACGGCAGATCGCGTCTTCGACTTCGCCCGGCGCTACCATCATCAGGTCAGCCAACTCATCGACGATGATGAGTATCTGCGGCAGCTTTGCCATCTTTTCACCGTCAGGCAGTGCCTCGTTGATCCGCTCGACCTTCTGATTATACGTCTTGAGATCTCTGACGCCGGGGTATTCCGAAAACTTGTTATAGCGGTCATTCATCTCGTGAACCGCCCAGTTAAGGGCTCCGGCTGCTTTCTTCGGGTCGGTAACGACCGGTATGAGCAGATGAGGTATGCCGTCGTAGATCTTGAACTCGACGACCTTCGGGTCGATCATCAGCATTTTGACTTCATCTGGTGTGGACTTATAAAGGACGCTCATGATCAGCGTATTAATACAGACGGATTTTCCGGATCCGGTAGCCCCTGCGATCAGCAGGTGAGGCATTTTGGCTATATCCGAGACGACAGCTTTGCCTGAGATGTCTTTTCCGACTGCAAATGTCAGAGGTGCCTTACTCTTCCTGTACTCCTGCGATTCAATCATATCCCTGAAAGTGACCGGTGACACTTCTTTGTTGGGTACTTCGATGCCCACAGCTGCCTTACCCGGGATCGGCGCTTCGATCCTGATTTCCGATGCTGCAAGGTTCAGCTTGATGTCGTCCGTGAGGGCTACGATCCTGGAGACCTTTACACCCTGTTCGGGCTGAAGCTCATATCGGGTGACAGTCGGTCCCTTGCTGACGTTGATTACATGGACAGCGACGCCGAAGCTGTTGAAGATTTCCTCCAGTTTGTTAGCTGTTTCGAGAAGCTGCTTTTTTGAGTCACCGCGAACAGTCTCTCCTTTTGTGAGAAGATTGACACTGGGAAGTTTATATCTGACCGGTTTCGGAGCTGCCTGTCTGATCTCGGAATCGATGCTCAGTACTCCTTCTTCAATCTCAGCCTCCGCACTCTTTGGGTTTTTCCTCTGGGTGCGGGCAGGAACATTCTCCGGGGGCGTGATTTCTTCCGATGGTTCTTCGTACGGAGGTTCCGGCTCCACTGTGAATTTCTGAGCCGGCTTCTTTTTAACGGTCGCGGATTTCACTTTGGGTTCTACACGGCCTTCGTAGGATAATTTTCCGTCCTTGCCGACTTTGATGCTGGACAGTGGGATAAATCTTGTGTCATCTTCATCTTCCTCTTCTTCATCATCGAAGCCGGAAGTTGCTATCTCAGAATTGCCGAAGCTGTCGGATGACCCTTCAATGAATTCATCATCATCTTCTTCTGAAGCAAGGATTTCCATCACACCCGAAGCCAGTACTTCATCTCCCTCAGCATCGAACCTGGGCAGAGACGGATTATTATTTTTCTTCTGGGCGGCTTCTGCTGCGACAGCCCTTGTGTCCTTGCCTGCGAGAACGCCGTGAAGGAAGGACGGCATGACGGAGCCGTCTGCTTTCTGGGCTTTACCGGCAGGCTCGGGTGATGCATTGTCAGGAACGGGGGTAATATCGGTCGTGTCTCCGACCTGCTCTCCGTTGATCGTGATTCGGTCTTTAAGACTGAGAACAGGTTCACTGCCAGTTTCACCAGACGGCTCGGACTCGACCTTGACGTTTTTCTTTTTCCTTGGCTTGCGGCTATCATCTGACCTGCTCTTGGTTCCGGGGGCTTTGCGGGGTTTGACGAATTTTGTCTCGTCATCCGCGTCTTCGTCCCATTCGCCTTCATCCCTCTCAAGGTGCTCATTCCGCCGCTCTGTTTTAGCAGTTTTCTTTTTCTTATGAAGTCTTGCAGCCTCCCTGGCAGATATCGGTTCGTCATCATCGTCGAGGAAATCGACGTCCTCGTCCTCCGAATCCTTTTCCGAGGCGTCACCGGTTTTGAGGTCCAGATCCATTTGACGTGCCTCACTCTCACGCATCCGGCGCTTTATATGCTCCCGCTGTGTATCCCGGGCGCGGCGGACGCTGTCACGTCCTTTTCGACCGAAGATCGAAAAAAGCGGCTTTTGCGTAAGAATGATAAGGGAAATAAGAATCATAGTAAGCGTTGCCACAACGGACAGGATCGTATTAAAACCTGCTTTGTAGAACGCATACGCAAAGACTCCGGCTACTATACCTCCGCCTTTCCTGTCAGCAGCGCAGATCGTGAAATACTCCGTTATCCCTGTACTGCTTTTGTAGCCGCTCATTGTCATGAAATGGAGGAGCACACACATGGAAATAAACAGCATAATAAGGCCGATCATCTTTCGGATGATCATGCCGTTTCTTTTATTCGCTATGTAAAATGCTGTTCCTCCGAACAGAGCCGGTGGAAAGATATAAGCCATAAGGCCGAACATTCCGAACAGGACAGGGCTGGCAAATCTTCCGAATCTGCCGCCCCGGCCGAGAACGCACACGAACAGTATGACTGAGCATACAAGAATCAGGACAAGTATAATGTCCCGCACCACCCCGCTTCCGGAGGAAGCGGGCTGAGTTTTTGTCCTTCCTGTTCCGGCATCGGTTCTCTTGCTTTTGGAGGCAATTTTTCTGCCGGAGGAACGGCTGCCTGATCCGGCGGAAGCCTTAGACCGGCTGCCGGTATTCTTTTTTTTAGCTGCCATATGTTTCCCTCATAAATCTGTCTTGTGTTTTTAGACCTGTGTTTCCGCAAAATGTATAAAACACGGGAAGATATACTTCCCGCATTCTTTTTTTCCAATCTTGGACGGAACGCATCCATGCGGGACCGTCAGACCGTAAGTGTAAAGTTAAGTACGATTATGACCGCTCCAATCAGGAAATTGTAGTAGGCGAACTGCGTAAAGCTCCTTGTTCGGATGTAGCGCAGAAGACGCTGAATGAACAAGACGCCAATGAGCAGCGAGCATAGTGTTCCGATTGCGCACATTCCGAGATAATCCGGCGTTATGAGCGTCTCATCGAGAGTCATTATTTCGATGATCAGAGCGCCAATGATGCAGGGTATGGACATCAGGTATGCGTAACGGATGGCGAGTCTTTTATTGAAGCCCAGAAGGATTCCGGCTGACAGCATCACTGCTGAATGGGATATGCCGGAAATGACAGTAAATCCCTGTGCGATACCAGCCAGAAATCCTCTGAGAGAAGTTATATCCTTGGGAATCTTGTTGCCGGGTGTCAGTTGACCGACAACAAGTAAAACAATTCCGCTCATGAGCATTCCAATTCCCGTGTATAGAAGAGATCTTGCGGCAATCGCTGCCACTCCTCTGAGCAGAACTCCTATAACGGCTGTCGGAACGGCACCAACTGCGATGAGCATTGCAAGACGCCTGTAATTGGAAGTGAGGAGCTTCTTCAGCTTCGGTTCCTCATGCTTTCTGGCAGCTCGAAGGAACGCGAACAGATTGTGGAACGCGTCACCGATCATGAGCAGTGATTCAGCCAGAAGTCTTGCGATATCTTTCTGTAGTGCAATCAGGATAGCCATCAGAGTTCCCATATGGATACAGACATTGAAAAATGACATGTTGTACGGGAGACGGATCAACTGCTCAATAGCTGCCAGGTGTCCGGATGAACTGACAGGAAGGAATTCCAATATACCCTGAATGATACCAAGTATTGCTGAAAGCAGAAATTCCATAAAGTGCTATATCCTTTGCGTGACACATACGTGCCGGTTTTAATCTTCGTCCCAGTTGTGGTATACGTTCTGGACGTCATCGCTGGCGTCAAGAAGATCCAGGATCCTGTTCAGGTTGTTGATCTGCTTCTCGTCTGTGAGCTTAACGTATGTCTGCGGGATCATTGTTACCTCAGCCTGAGCCATCGGGATGCCCTCAGCCTTGAGTGCTTCCTCGACTTCCTGGAAGGAATCCGGATCTGTGAGAACTTCGTAGCTGTCATCTTCCTCGTTAAAATCTTCAGCGCCGGCGTCGAGAGCGATCATCATGAGGTCATCGGAGTCCATCTCGCACTCTTCTTTGTCGATAATGATCTGACCCTTTTCATCGAACATGAAAGATACACATCCGGGGGTTCCTATATTTCCGCTGCCCTTGGAGAACGCGCTGCGGACATCTGCCGCCGTACGGTTCTTGTTGTCTGTCAGAGTCCGAACGATGATAGCTATGCCGGCCGGGCCGTAGCCTTCGTATGTGATCGACTCGTAATTAGCTCCGCTGCCGTCTCCTGCTGCTTTCTTGATGCCGCGCTCGATCGTATCATTCGGCATGTTGTTGGCCTTCGCTTTTGCGATGACTGTGGCCAGCTTGAAGTTATTGGCAGGATCGGGACCGCCTTCTTTTACGGCAACTGCGATTTCACGGCCGATGATCGTAAAGATCTTGCCTTTAGCGGCATCATTCTTTTCCTTCTTGTGCTTGATATTTGCAAATTTTGAATGTCCTGACATAACTTCTCCTTTCAAACCGCGTGTGCGGCTTACATCCTAAACTCATAATTATGCGTCCGAAGCGAACACATGTATTCTTAACTATAGCATTTTTAAAACAAATTATCAACTGCCAATTAAGGTCCCATATTACCTGACGTTGGAGGGGAACCCCTGCATTATTCGATGACGATAGTGATTGTGTCGGAATCTGGAGTCAGGTCACAGTTCAGACAGACTGCTCATTAATTCGGCTGCCGGCGGAAAGCATTCATCTTCGTGAGAAAAACATTGCGGGTCCGACCTGAGAGATCAGAAGATGCGGAAGTATCTTCTAAGCTCGAAGAGGAGGACCTGCGTTTTTCGATGAAGATGATGCTTGCGCCGGCCCATTAGGCTTCTCAGCAGTCCGTCTGAACTGTAACCGTGTCATTCCATCGACCCATATTAGTCAAAGCAGGAGGTCTGCTCCACACAGATGCCGTTCTTCATGAAGCACCTCGGAACGCGCTTCCCGATATCGCAGACGAACTCGTAGTTGAAACGTCCGGAGAGAGCTCCAAGCTCTTCGACGGAGATGTGCTCATCACCCTGGCTGCCGACAAGGACGACCTCATCCTTCTGAGCTGCCCCGGGGATGTCCGTGACATCCACCATGAACTGGTCCATACATACTCTGCCGAGGATCGGGGCCTTTTTCCCGTGAATCAGCACGTAACCTTTATTGGACAGCTGACGCGGATAACCGTCGGCGTAGCCGACCGGGATCGTAGCGACTCGTTTCGTTTCAGTCACTTTATAAGTCCCGCCATAGGAAATCTCCGCGCCGGGTTCAAGTGTTTTTACATAGGAGATGTGGCTTATAAGGCTCATGACCGGTTTCAAAGGAACCGGCTCCGTCTCGACCTCATCTGACGGATAGAGACCGTAGACCGTGATTCCAGCCCGTACCATATCGGCGTTCGCCGCCTTAAGGCGGATGATACCGGCGCTGTTCGACATGTGGTGGATCGGTATCTCTACTCCCGCTTCCGCCAGCATCTCGGAGAAGCGATTGTATCTCTTCATCTGAGTGATTGCCGGTGTGACACTGAGTTCATCCGCTCTCGCGAAGTGAGTGAACAGACCTTCTAGCCTGATATTCGGAAGGGCTGCAATCCTCTTTATCGCTTCGACTGATTCGGCTGTATCGGAAAAACCGATCCGACTCATGCCTGTGTCGAGCGCAAAGTGGATAATTGCTGTTTTGCCGAGTGCCTTCGCGCAGGCCGAGAGTGCCCCGGCTGTCTCCTCTTCGAATACGCACACGCGGATATCATAATCAATCAGATCCTCATAGGATTCCTCGAACGCGTAACCGAGGAGCATGATCGGTTTAGAGATGCCTTTTGCGCGAAGCTGCATGGCTTCCTCTGGCGTTGCCACTGCAAATCCCCAGATATAGTCAAATTCATGAATGAGTCTGGCAATCTGGACAGCGCCGTGACCGTAGCCGTCGGCTTTAATAACTGCCGCCATTTTTGTGCCGGGCGTGAGATTGTTCTTCATGCTCTCAAAATTGAACCTGACAGCGTCCAGATCAATTTCCGCCCTTATCCTGCTGTACTTCTTCATAGTAGTCTCTCCTCGTATTTTATTTCAGGACATCACTCAGATGCATGATAATGTCGGATGCGATCATGAAACGCTCGCCCTTATCTCTGCAGGCTGCATCGCCGGCAAGTCCATGGATCAGGGCTGCCATAGGCGCAGCCGAGAATGGATCCGTCCCCTGCGCAAGGAGAGAAGCCAGTATTCCGGAGAGTACATCACCGCTGCCCGCTGTCGCCATACCGCTGTTGCCTGATACATTGATGTAGACGCTGCCGTCCGGCTGGGCTATGACTGTTCTGGCATCCTTCATGACAGTAAAAACGCCACAGCTGCGCGCCAGGAATACCGCTGAGGATATCGGGTCGGATTTGAGCTCAGCAACGGATTTCCTTGCAAGTCTTCCCATCTCTCCCATATGCGGCGTGACATAGAGCTTGCCCATGTAGGAAGAAAGGAGCGTCGTATCGCCGAACAGGCAGTTAAGACCGTCCGCGTCGAGGACCAGCGGATGTGAACAGGAAAGGAGCACATAACGGACGATCTTCGCTGACCGCTCTGTTGTGCCGAGCCCCGGTCCCATACAGACAACATCCGCCCAGGCAAGGGAGGCATCGAGAGCCATGACCACATCCTCGTCATTTGTATATGTCTCAAGCAGAGCCTCGGGTATCTCTCTCTGCAGAATGTCACGGTTCGACTCGGCAGTCAGGATCTTGACCATTCCGGCACCGGATCTCATAGCCGCAAGGGCGGAAAAATATGCGGCGCCCGCCATGTTTTTTGATCCGGCTATGATCAGGACTTTACCGAAAGTGCCCTTGTTGCCGGACGCTAGTCTCATCGGAAGAAGCTTCTTGATATCATCCTCCTCCAGATAATGAATCTCATCAAGAGAGAGCTCCTTCGGGATGTCGGATTCTGACGTCTCATCACCGGGGAGTTTATTCACTTTGGCGGCAATTTTACCGCCGGGAATATCATCCATAATGCCGATTTCCTCTACCACGATCCTGCCTGCGTGCAGTGCGCCCGGATAGAGAACAAGGCCGGGTTTGGTCAGCTGCATCGTGACAGTCACGTCAGCGTGGACAGCGTTCCCCATGACAGCGCCGGTATCGGCGTTGATGCCGGAAGGGATGTCCGCTGATATTACATAGGCTCCGCAGTCATTTATAGCTGATATGACATCGTATGCCTCTCCTTCCACATCCCGGGAGAGACCGATACCGAACATTGCGTCGACGATGATCTGATAAGAGAGATAATTCGGATTGGTCACCTCGAGGATTCCGAGTTTTTTGCAGATTTTTTCCTGGAGACGCATTTCGCCGGTGAATTTTTCCGGATCGCCGACGATGAAAAGATCGGCTCTCACGCCTTTCATGTGGAGGATTCTCGCGCAGGCGGCACCGTCGCCGCCGTTGTTGCCGGTACCGCACACGCACAGCACCCGTCCTTTGCTGCCTAGCTCCTCATATTTCTGTATGACCTCTCTTGCTATGCCGAGAGCAGCCCTCTCCATAAGAACTGCTGACGGAATACCGAGATTCTTTATTGTATAATTGTCGCGGGCCCTCATCTGTTCCGCTGTCACGATATGCTTCATGTGTACCTCCGTTTTCAGGCAGCATAAGCTGCCACTGGGTTTTCAGTCAGATAAAGTATAATCCATGAAGTTCAACTTTTCAATGGAGCTGTTATTTTTCACTGGTCAAGCAGGTAAAAGTCGGGTATCATAACAAGCAGTAACATGACTAAAGGAGCAGACTGTGATACTTGACATACAGAAAGTGAGTAAGACATTCCCGGGCAATGAGGTGCTTCGGGAAGTCTCTTTTCATATTGAGGAGAACGAGAAAGCAGCACTGGTTGGTATTAACGGGGCCGGCAAGTCCACGCTGCTTAAAATCATCATGCAGGAGATGTCGGCGGATTCGGGCATTGTCACCCTCTCGCGGGGAAAAAATATAGGCTATCTGGCCCAGCACCAGGATCTCACCGGTGACGCTACGATATTTGAACAGCTCATGATGGTAAAAAAGGATGTCCTTCTGCTGGACCGCCGCATGCGCGCTTCTGAAAAGCGTATGGCAGGTCTCACCGGTGACGCGCTGGAATCTGAGATGAAAGCCTATGCCCATGATCAGGAGGAATTCGACCGGGCTAACGGCTATGCCTATCGCTCGGAAGTGACCGGTGTTTTGAAAGGTCTCGGATTTGAGGAAGAAGATTTTTCTAAACATGTGGGAACTCTCTCCGGAGGTCAGAAGACGCGCGTAGCCCTCGGCGCTCTCCTGCTTACGGCGCCGGACATCATTATGCTCGATGAGCCGACGAACCACCTGGACATGAACTCAATTGTCTGGCTGGAGACCTACCTCATGAACTATAAGGGGGCTGTCCTCATCGTTTCTCACGACCGCTATTTCCTGAACCGGGTCGTCACCAAAGTCATAGAACTCGACCACGGCAGATCCAGGACTTATATGGGCAACTATGATGCTTACAGCAGGAAGAAAGCGGAGATCCGCCACGCGGAATATCTGGCTTTCATGAAGGCTGAACAGGAACGAAGGCATCAGGAAGAGGTCATTGCCAAATTAAAGCAGTTCAACCGTGAGAAATCCATAAGACGGGCAGAGAGCCGTGAGAAACTGCTGGCCAAAATGGAGATGCCGGACAAGCCGTACGGAGAGAACGCGGTGATGGGCCTCTCCTTCTCGCCCAGGTTCGAGAGCGGCAGGGATGTTCTCACTGTCTCTCATCTTGCCAAAGGCTTTGGCGGCATATCTCTCTTCGACGATCTTTCATTTGAAATAAAAAAAGGCGAACACGTCGCGCTTATAGGAAACAACGGAACCGGCAAATCAACGCTTCTCAAAATCCTGAATGAAGTATATGCGCCGGATTCCGGAAGCTTTACATTAGGGGCAAATGTTGAGATCGGCTACTACGATCAGGAGATGGCCGTTCTCGACATGAATAAGACGATTTTTGATGAGATCTCCGATGATTATCCGGATCTGAACAACACAAGGATCCGCAGTGCGCTGGCCGCTTTTCTGTTCACGGGTGAGGATGTTTTCAAGTACATCCGTGATCTGTCCGGAGGTGAGAGGGCCAGAGTCTCCCTGTGTAAGCTCATGCTTGGCAGCGCTAATTTCATCATACTCGATGAGCCTACCAACCATCTGGACATCGATTCGAGAGAAATCCTGGAGACTGCGCTGAACAGCTATACAGGTACCCTCTTCTATGTCTCTCACGACCGCTATTTTATCAATCACACGGCATCCCGCATTCTTGACCTGACGCACAAGTCTCTTATCAGTTATATAGGAAATTATGACTATTATCTGGAGAAAAAGGAAACACTGGAGAAAGCTTATCTTGGGATAGATCCCAAAGCCGTCGTAATCAGGGAGGAGACGGATGCTAAGCAGAACTGGAAAGCTCAGAAGGAGGAGCAGGCAAGAGAGCGCAAGCGGGCAAATGATTTAAAGCGCACCGAAAAAGAAATTGAGGAGCTGGAGCAGGAGGACGCAACAATTGACGCTGAGTTCGAAAAACCGGAAGTAGCCTGTGACCCGGTAAAATGTACGGATCTGGGAAACCGAAAGGAACAGATCGCATCCCGGCTCGAAGAGCTCTACATGATCTGGGAGGAATTGTCTGAGGAATAATGAAATCGCGCTCTGCGTATGGCGGACATTATTTGCAAATGTCTTCCATGCGCAGGGCGCGATTTCTAATGTGATCGTTATTACATCAATGTATCAAGTGTCTCGCGGACTGCCTTGATGAAGCCGAGAGTGCTGAGCTTTTCCTTGTTTTCAAGATCGGAAATGAGGATCAGGTCGCCCGTCATTTTCCCGGATTCAATTGTTGTGAGCGTTGCATGCTCGAGCTTATCCGCAAATGCTGCCAGCTCCGAATTGCCGTCAAGTTCCCCGCGCTTTCTGAGAGCGCCGGTCCATGCGAAAATAGTTGCAACGGAATTGGTCGATGTGGTCTCTCCCGCCAGATGCTTGTAATAGTGGCGCTGGACAGTGCCGTGGGCAGCCTCGTACTCAAAGTACCCGTGAGGTGATACGAGGACTGATGTCATCATGGCAAGTGAGCCGAACGCGGATGAGAGCATGTCGGACTGGACATCGCCGTCATAGTTCTTGAGGGCCAGCACGAAACCACCCTCATTCTTCATGAGACGGGCAGCGACATCGTCGATCAGCGTGTAGAAATAGATGATCCCTGCCTCGTTGAAGCGGTCTCTGAATTCCTCTTCATATATTTTCTCGAATATAGCCTTGAAATCACCGTCGTAGATTTTGGAAATCGTGTCTTTTGTCGCGAACCAGAGGTCCTGCTTGACAGCCAGCGCGTAGGTGAAGCAGGATCTCGCAAAGCTCTCGATGGAAGCGTCAAGATTGTGTATACCCTGGATAACACCGGGGCCGGTGAACTCAAAGATAGTCTTTCGTGTCACTGTCCCGTCCTGAGCTGTGAAAACGAGCTCTGCCTTTCCGGGGACATCGATTTTCATCTCAGAATTTTTATAGACATCGCCGTAAGCGTGACGGGCTATTGTGATGGGCTTTTTCCATTTTCTGACGACCGGCGAGATGCCTTTTACAAGGATCGGCGCGCGGAAGACAGTACCGTCAAGCATAGCCCGGATCGTGCCGTTGGGACTTTTGTACAGGCGTTTCAGACCATATTCTTCCTGCCTTGCAAGATTAGGCGTGATAGTGGCGCACTTTACGGAGACACCGTACTTCATGTTAGCGTTTGCGGCATCGATCGTGACCTGATCGTCCGTCTCATCGCGGTGCTTAAGCCCGAGATCATAATACTCTGTGTTCAGATCGATATAGGGTGTTAGCAGTTCATCCTTGATCATCTGCCAAATGATTCTTGTCATCTCATCTCCGTCCATCTCGACGAGCGGCGTAGTCATTTTAATCCTATTCATTCTTGTCCTCCATTATTTTTTCATCTTGAGGCAGAGGCCAAGCTGCCTGAGAGCGATATCCGTCACTCCGAAGAGTTCGTCGTTGGCTATGACAGTGACACGGCCGTTCTCGTACTGCTCGTCTACCCATGCTTTGATCATTGCGACCAGCTCGGATTTCTTATCGATCGGATTCTCCTCCGGAACCTCATAGTGCCGGTTGACCCAGTGAGCGATGCCTGCAAGACCGGAAGTATTCGAGATCGCGACTTCGACAGGTCTCTTCAGGAATTTCTCGGTGTCAAAGATGTTGTAGATCTCCTCGTTCTTTAAGAGACCGTCAGCGTGGATGCCTGCACGCGTGATGTTGAAATTCCTGCCGACGAACGGAGTACGCTCGGGAATCTTATAACCGATCACATTCTCATAATACTCGGCAAGGTCCGTGATGACGGTGGTGTCCATGCCGTCAAGTGTTCCCCTAAGCTGAGCATACTCAAATATCATGGCTTCAAGAGGTGTGTTTCCTGTTCGCTCTCCGATGCCGAAAAGTGAGCAGTTGACACCGCACGCACCGTAGAGCCATGCCGTCGTAGAGTTGGACACTGCCTTGTAGAAGTCATTGTGGCCGTGCCACTCGATGAGCTCCGAGGGTACACCTGAATGGGTCATGATGCCGTAGATGATGCCGGGGACAGAGCGCGGGATAACAGCGCCGGGATAGTTGACACCGTAGCCCATTGTATCGCAGCAGCGGACCTTGATCGGGATACCGTACTGGTCACGCAGCTTCATGAGCTCGAGACAGAAAGGAATGACGTAGCCGTAGATATCAGCCCGGGTAATGTCCTCAAGGTGGCAGCGGGGGCTGATACCCATCTCAAGGCACTCCTTGACGATGGTGAGGTAATGCTCCATAGCTTCACGGCGTGTCATATGCATCTTATAGAAAATATGATAGTCCGAGCAGGATACAAGGATGCCGGTCTCACGCATACCCATGGATTTGACAAGTTCAAAGTCTTTCTTGCTTGCGCGGATCCAACTGGTCACCTGTGGGAAGCGGTAGCCTCTGTCCATACACTTCTCTACGGCTTTTCTGTCCTTTTCATCGTACAGGAAAAACTCGCATGCCCTTATTTTGCCCTTGGGACCTCCGAGCTTGTGCATATAGTCGTATATGGTGACGATCTGTTCTGTTGTGTAGGGAGCCCTTGACTGCTGTCCGTCGCGGAAAGTCGTGTCCGTGATCCAGATCTGATCGGGCATATGGTGCGGAACGGTTCTGTCGTTGAAAGCTATCTTCGGAATCTCATCATAGGGATACAGGTTCCTGAAGGTGTTCGGTCTGGTCACGTCGACCAGGGGGTACATATACTCTTCCAGCTCAAGCAGGTGAGAGTTATGATTCATATGTACTCTTCTTGTCTCATTTTCCATAATATTCTCCTCAAATAGATGTCTCTTTACAGTCCTGAGCTCGTCAATCAATAGCAAAATCTGCTGTCCTTGAAGACAGCAGAGGCTGCGCAAAGGATCAACGGGCGGGTCCGGAACTTACATAGATGTCATGACGTCTTTATTATCAATAATGTATGTGACAAGTGAAATCAGAGTCAGCGCGCAGGCGATATACATGACCGCAGTCGTAACGATCTGCATGGCCGGGATATCGATATTGGCGATCATAAGGATGACCATAGCCATCTGGCTTACAGTCTTGGTCTTGCCCCACATGTTTGCGGCGATGACAACTCCCTTGTCGGAAGCAATCAGGCGGAAACCGCTGATCGCAAATTCTCTCGCGATGATAATGATGCATATCCATGCAGGAAGACGTCCGAGCTCTACCAGGCAGATCATAGCTGAGCAGACAAGAAGTTTGTCCGCCAGAGGATCCATGAACTTGCCGAAATCGGTGATCAGATTATACTTTCTGGCGATTTGACCGTCGAGCATATCTGTGAGTGAAGCGATGATGAAAATGGCGAGCGCGATCCATTTGTAAATACCCTCGCCGGCGCCTGCCAGCATAAAGATGACGAACGGAATAATGAGTACCATGCGAAGACATGTGAGTTTGTTCGGCAGATTCATAAAAAGACTCCTTTCAGAAATCAGTAGTTACAATCAGCTTTCTTTATCATTCCTCGGGGACTTCCTCTCCGGTCAGGTCGTACTCGGAAGCTCCGGTGATTCTTACATTCACGAAATCCCCGCTCATATGCGGGTAGGTCGTCGGGATGAAAACAAGTCCGTCAACGCCCGGAGCGTCGCCGTAGGTGCGGGCTTCATAAATCCCCTCCTCCGGCAGTTCTCCCTCAATCACACACTCGATCGTCTGTCCGATGCGGCTCTTTCCGCGCGCTCTGGATATCTTCTGCTGTATGCGCATGATCTCGTTTCTGCGTTTCGTTTTTACGCGTTTTGGAATCTGCTGCTTCATTCTGGCTGCCGGTGTGTCCTCCTCTTTAGAGTAGGTAAATACGCCGAGCCTGTCGAACTGCATTTCCTCCACAAAGGCACGAAGGACTTCGTGGTCCTCCTCTGTCTCACCGGGGAATCCGGAAATCAGAGTCGTGCGGAGAAACATATCCGGAATTCTTTCTCTGAGCATTGTGACAAGATTGCGGAGATCAGCTTCGGTTGTCCTGCGGTTCATCCGACGAAGAACCGGGTCGGACGCATGCTGGATCGGAAGATCGAGGTAGTGGCAGATCTTGCTTTCATTTGCAAATGTATCTATAAGCTCCGGATAAATCTCCTCCGGGTAGGCGTACAGGACGCGGATCCAGTGAAGCTCTTCGATCCTGCAGAGTTCCTTAAGGAGCAGATGCAGGGACTTTTTGCCGTACAGATCCTGCCCGTAGATCGTGGTTTCCTGCGCGACAAGGATGAGTTCCGTCACACCGCCGGACGCGAGTTTTCGCGCTTTTGCCACGAGTTTTTCCATCGGAAAACTCCTGTAATGACCGCGGATCTTCGGTATGATGCAGTAGGTACAGTTCTTGTCGCAGCCTTCGGCGATCTTCAGGTAGGCGTAATGCCCGCCTGTTGAGATCAGGCGCTCCGGCAGCTGGTCCTCTTCTGTATTATGTTTTTCTGAGACAAAAGAGGTATCATATTCGTCGTCGCTGGGGTCTCGGAGCAGCATAGACTGTTTGCCGATCAATGCATCGTCGACCGCCCGGGCTATTCCGAGCTTGCCCGTGGTGCCGACAATCGCGTCGACCTCGGGGATCTCCCTGAGGATCTCCTCCTTGTAGCGCTGGGCCATGCAGCCTGTCACGACGAGGACTTTGAGGTTCGCGGTTTCCTTGAGATCCGCCAGCGCAAGTATCTCCTCGATGCTCTCCTTCTTGGCATCCTCAATAAAGCAGCACGTGTTGATGACTGCACAATCCGCCTCGGTCTCGTCATCTGTGATGACATACCCGTGGTCAGCCAGAATTGCCAGCATCTCTTCGGAGTCGACAAGGTTCTTGTCACAGCCGAGGGATACCATATAGAGTTTTTTGTTCGTATGAGTCATATACCATAAAATGTGACGGCTGCTGCGGGAAATCATAGAAAGCTCCGCATAAGCCGGTCTTAACGGAAAGATCAAGATTCAATGGTTTCAAAAGAAATGGGCTGTCACCTGTGCGACAACCCCGTTTGTTTATGCGTTTTCTTCTTCAGGGAGGATCTTGACGGCGCCTTTATAAACTTCCTCGACTGCTACGGAGAGCGGCTTTTCTTTCTCTCCGCACTCAACGAGGGCCTCATCTCCGTCGATGAGCTGACGCGCGCGCTTTGCGGTGGCCATGACGATTGAATAGCGGCTGGATACTACCGGCACTGTTCCGTCTTCGACCTCAGAGTTTACTGCCGTGATCATTTCTTTGTAGGACGGGTGGATCATCATAACGTTTCGTCTCCTTTCAAAAGTTCCTTCAGTTCTGTGGTCATTCTTGTTATAAGAGCGCTGCTTTCTTCGCTCTTCTTGTGCTCTGCCCGAACGATCTCATCCAGCTCAGTGACGGCTGTCTCAAGGTCATCGTTGACAAGAATGTAATCATAAGTAGGCATATATTCGGCTTCGACAACGGCGCGGCGAAGTCTTCCGCGGATCTGATCTGCCGATTCCGTTGCGCGCTTTGTCAGACGGTCCCGGAGTTCTGCGGCGCTCGGCGGCGTGACAAAGATGAGAACTGTATCCGGAAGCAGCTCTTTGACTTTTGTCGCTCCCTGGACCTCGATCTCGAGAATGACATCCTTGCCGGAATTCAGCTGTTTCTCCACATATGCCTTCGGTGTTCCGTAATAGTTGCCCTGGTATGACGCGTATTCGATCAGTTCGTCTTTGTCGATCATCTTCTCGAACTGCTTCTGTGTTTTATAGAAGTAATCCTGACCGTCCATTTCGCCCGGTCTCGGATCGCGCGTTGTTGCGGATATGGACAGGGCGTAATTGTCATATTTCTGCAGGATTCTTTTCATGATAGAGCCTTTGCCGGCTCCGGAAAAACCGGAAACGACGACCAGTAAACCTTTTTCTGTCAACTCAGCCTCCGTCACTCAATGTTCTGTATTTGCTCGCGGATTTTTTCCACTTCGGTCTTCAGTTCAATACCAACGTTAGATGTTGCAAGGTCTCCCGCTTTGGAGAGGATCGTGTTGGACTCTCTGTTCATCTCCTGTGCAAGGAAATCAAGTTTTCTTCCTACGCTCTCGTCTTTTCCGAGCTCATCGATCATCTGTATGATATGGCTCTTAAGGCGGACCGTCTCCTCATCGGTGCAGATCTTGTCACTGTAGATGATAAGAGCTGTTGCCAGCTGATTTTCATCAATCGTTCTGTCCTCGAGGATGTCGGACAGTTTTTTCATGAGCCTCGCTCTGTAATCAGCCATGATCTGGGGCTCATGTTCTTCGATGTACGCGACATTGCTCTCCATCTGGTGCAGTTTTTCGGTCAAATCTGCCCTGAGCCATTCACCCTCTGCGATCCTTGCGGCGTTGAATTTCTCAGTGCAGGCCCTGACGACTGATTCTATCTCGGCCCATAGCTCATCTTCATCCGTCTCGGGCTCTCTGACCGTTATGACGTCCGGGAAGCGGGCGATATCCGTAATCTTGACCTGTCCATCTATTCCCAGCTCACTGCTGATCGAATTGCAGGCATCCATATACTGTCTTGCAAGCGCGGTGTTCAGAACGACCTCACCGGCGCCTTCTGCAAATGTCTCCTCAGAGATAAAGACATCTACTTTTCCTCTTGATACGTATTCCTTCAGAACATTTCTTACCTGCGCTTCAAATGCGCTGAATTTCTTGGGCATGCGGATGTTGACGTCGAGGTAGCGGTTGTTGACCGATTTCATCTCAACGGTCAGCTTTCTCTTCTCGCTGACGGCTTCCGCATGGCCGAATCCTGTCATACTTTTAACCATGGGGCACCCTTTTGCTTTGAATTATAATCCAAAGTATTTTACATCATTTGCATACACGCGTCAATGTGAAAATAGCCTCTACACACGCCGAAGCGACGATATATCCGGCGTCGCCATCAATGAATAATTCGTGTGATATGTCACAAAGCCGGGCTTGCCTCCGTTCTTTTTGCGGAGGTTGCGTCTCTCTGTGTAGTCAATCTCGACTTTCGGAGCTTTTCTGCCTGAGGAATAATAGGCCGCAAGGGCCCCGGCCTCCTCGTATGTCCGGTCTGTGAGTTCGCGCCCATCGGTTTTGACGATCACATGACTGCCGGGCATCTTCTTGGCGTGGAACCACCAGTCAGAGCCGCTGCCAATCTTGAACGTGACCTCCTCGTTCTGATAGTTGTTTCGGCCAACGTACATGGTGAAGCCGTCCGAGGATATGAAGACAAGAGGTTTGGCCTTCGCTTCGCGGGCCTTGCCTTTTGCTATGCTTTTCTTCTGCATGAACCCGAATTCACCGAGCTCTCTCCGAATCTCGACAAGATCGCCCTCTGTCTCGGCCATATCTATGGCGGCGAGGCAGTACTCGAGCTGTTCCGCATCTGCCCGGGTCTCCTCAATCTGTGTCGCAAGCGCGTCCGCCGTACGTTTCAGCTTTGCGTAGCGGTCGAAATACTTCTGTGAATTCTGACGCGGGCTCAGCTGCGGGTCGAGAGGAATGGTCAGCGGCTCATTTGTATAGTAGTTGATGACTTCAATCGACTTCGCGCCTTCCGGAACATTATAGCCGTAGGTGTTCAGCATCTCACCGTAGATGCGGTATTTATCTTTCTTCTCGGTCTGCAGCAGCTGCTTTTCCTGAAGGGCGAACTTCTTGTTGGTCCGGTCAAGAGCAGTCGTAATCACATGGCGCAGGTCCGCTGACTTCTGGCGGATCCTGACAGAGGCATCTTTTTCGCCGTAATATGAAATCAGCATGTCGCTGGGTGACTCAAAACCGACAGATGAATATCCTGACTCGGACGCAAAGTCAGAAACTGTAGAAAGGTCTTCCTCCTCGAAGAACACTTTTTCCGGCGATCCTGTATAGAGATTCAGCGGAAATGTGGCAAAATCCTTGGGTATTCCGTCTTCAAATACGATTTGAGGCTCGAAAAGGCCCATCTTAACAGCATCCATATGACGACCGAAGACCCTGTAGAGCTTAGATGTTTCGTCTTCTGAAAGCTCTGCCGCCTTTTTTCTCGGAAGGATTCCGGCTTCATAGGCGAATTCCTCCGAAACGATTGGTGAAAGACCCGTGTAGGACATATAGAGAGCTTTAACAACGTCGTGGGGCGAGGAAGTGATCACATCTCTGAAACTAAATGCATCCGCCTCGAGCGGGTTTTTCTTCTCATCGGCTCCGGGAATAAAGTAGTCACGACCGGGCAGGACCTCCCGCACGGAGCTTATTGATGCAGGGACTCGCTTTATGCTGTCCAGAATCTTATTGTTATTGTCAGTCAGGATAATATTGCTGTACTTGCCCATAAGCTCTATGATGAGATTCTTTGTAGCGAGATCACCGAGCTCATCTCTGTGGGATACTTCAAAGATGACAACACGCTCGAGGGAAGGCTGATAGATCCGTGTGATCTGTCCGCCTTGAAGATGTTTTCGAAGAAGCATGCAGAAGTTGGGCGCTGTGAGGGGGGCCTGCTTATTGGCAGGAATAAGGTACAGAAGAGGCAGCGAAGCCGAAGCGCTCATGAGGACCCGGTAAGTCTGTCTGCGGCTTTTCACTGTGAGCACGAGCTCATCTTTTTCCGACTGCACGATGCGGCTTATTCCCCCTCCTGCCAGTTTCGTATTTAGTTCATGGACGACCGCGGCGGTCGTGATTCCGTCAAATGCCATGTGTTTACCTCCAATAGGTCCGTTACGGGTGTCCATCCTTTGCGCGCTCTCACGGGACGAAAGCGCGGGATCCGGTCTCACTCTTTGACGTGCAGATTATAATACCATTTTACCACAGCTGTCGCGATAATGATCACGTAGCCCAAAAAACTCCAGGCGTCAGGTATTTCCCTGAAGAAAATGAAGCCAAAAAGGGCAGCAAATACGACCTGTGAGTAATCGAAAACAGATATTTCCTTTGCCGGCGCGTAAGAATATGCCGCAGTCACATTCAGCTGTCCGACCGAAGCCATAATTCCCGCCATGAGCAGAAAGATGAGCTGTTTTAACGTCATAGGCACAAAGCCGGTGATCATGCCCGGCAGTGATACCAGGCAGGAAAATGTCGAAAAGAACAGGACAATGACCGCTTTTCGCTCTCCCATGAGTCCGAGCTTTCTCACATATGTGTAAGCTGTACCTGCTGCGATGCCGCCGATCATTGCGACCAGAGCCGGCAGCGAGGCGATCCCGGCGCCGGGCTTTACGATAAAGGACGCGCCGATGAAAGCTGTTATGACAGTCCCTATCTCAAATGTATTGGGCTTTTCACCGATGATGAAGATCGACATGACGATGGCTGCGAACGGCGCAAGTTTATTTAAGATATTGGCATCCGCTATGGCCATGTGACTGATCGCCCAGAAATTTGCGTATATTCCGATAGTTCCGGCAATGCTGCGAAGGAGCAGCGTGGGGAGACACCCCTCTTTGATCCGAAGTTTCTGACCGCTTTTTCTCAGCATATAAAGCGCGACGATCGCGGCTATAAGATTGCGGAAAAATGCCTTCTCCGCAGTCGGCAGGTCACCGGAGAACCTGACGAAAAGTGACATGGCAGCAAATCCGAATGCTGCAAGCAGAATGTGAAAGATGCCTTTTGCTTTATTATTTGCCTGATCCATAATTACCTGAAAGAGGGGTTGTCTTGATCGACAACCCCTTCCTGATCACTAAGCTGATTATATGCGCCTTACTGTGTGCACAGACTTATTTAGGCACATATGTTTATGTTGATCCAACTGCCGCGAAGCTCGTCCGGAACGATTATTTCGCGACGAAATTCAGGATCTTGCCCGGTCTGTAGATGACCTTTACAATGCGCTTTCCTTCTGTAAGCTTGGCAATCTTGGGAAGCGCAAGACCTGCTGCCTTAGCCGTCTCCTCATCAGCGTCCACTGCAATGCTGAGAACGTCACGCGGTTTGCCGTTGACCTGTACAGAGATCTCGACAGTTGTGTCGATCGTCTTTGCCTCGTCGTACTCCGGCCACGGAGCAAGGGAGATAAAACCTTCCTGTCCGAGGTACTCCCAGATCTCCTCGCAAAGGTGCGGGGCGAACGGTGTGAGCAGCTTTACAAATGTGAGGTACTGATCCTTTCCGACCTTGCCCGCTGCCTCAAAGTCGTTGAGAAGAGCCATCATGGAGGCGATACCGGTATTGAACTTCATGTCTTCAATATCGTTCGTGACTTTTTTGATGGTCTTGTGGAGACCTGACTCGAGGGATTTTACATCCTCATCCTGCAGGTTGTCAGCAAGGCGGGCGATGCGGTCGAGGAATCTCTTGCAGCCGCGGACAGATGTCTCGCTCCACGGTGAGGAGGCGCCATAGTCACCCATAAAGAGGACATAGGTGCGGAGCGTGTCAGCGCCGAACTCGTTAACTACCTCTACAGGGTCGACAACATTACCGACCGACTTGCTCATCTTTGTTCCGTCAGCGCCGAGAACAAGTCCCTGAGCGGACCGCTTTGCGTACGGCTCGAATGTCGGAACGACACCGATATCGTACAGGAAGTGATGCCAGAATCTGGAGTAGATCAGATGGCGTGTTACATGCTCCATACCGCCGTTGTACCAGTCTACCGGCAGCCAGTATTTCAATTTTTCCGGATCAGCAAGCGCTTTGTCGTTCTTCGGATCGATGTAGCGCAGGAAGTACCAGGAGGATCCTGCCCACTGCGGCATCGTATCTGTCTCGCGCTTTGCCGCGCCGCCGCACTTCGGGCATGTGCAGTTCACGAAACTCTCGATCTTGGCCAGCGGAGATTCACCGTCCTCACCCGGCTTGAAGTTCTCGACTTCCGGAAGCAGGAGCGGAAGCTCCTCGTACGGAACTCCGACCATGCCGCAATTCGGGCAGTGGATGATCGGAATAGGCTCGCCCCAGTATCTCTGACGGTTGAACGCCCAGTCTTTCATCTTGTACTGAACACCGGCCTCGCCGATACCCTTCTCTTCAAGGAACTCCAGCATGCGTTCGATGGAGTCTTTCTTATTAGTATAGCCGTTAAGGAAATCGGAGTTGACCATCATGCCGTCGCCTGTGTAGGCTTCCTTCTCGATGTCGCCGCCCTTAATTACTTCAATAATATCAAGACCAAATGCCTTTGCGAAGTCATAGTCTCGCTGATCGTGAGCAGGAACGGCCATGATCGCGCCTGTGCCGTAGCCCATCATGACATAATCCGCGATGAAAAGCGGAATTTCTTTTCCGTTCACCGGATTGACTGCTGTGATGCCTTCGATTCGGACGCCCGTCTTCTCTTTGACAAGGTTGACGCGCTCGAATTCAGTCTTCTTCTGGCACTCTTCGCGGTATGCCGTGATTGCGTCGATGTTGCTGATCTTATCGGCATACTTGTCAATCAGCGGATGCTCCGGAGCGATGACCATGAAGGTGACGCCGAAGAGCGTGTCCGGACGTGTTGTGTAGATGCGGAGTGTTTCATCAGTGCCGGCTATGGAGAAGTTCACGAACGCGCCTTTGGATTTACCGATCCAGTTCTCCTCCTGAGCACGGATGTTCTCCGGGAAGTCGACCTGGTCGAGTCCTTCAAGGAGCTTGTCCGCATATTTGGTTATGCGCAGATACCAGACTTCCTTTTCTTTCTGGATGATATCGCTGTGGCAGATATCACATTTGCCGCCCTGGCTGTCTTCATTGGAGAGGACGACCTTGCAGTGCGGGCAGTAATTGACGAGAGTCTTGTCTCTGTATGCGAGACCGTTCTCGAAAAGCTTCAGGAAGATCCACTGCGTCCACTTGTAATAATTCGCATCTGTCGTGTCGACAACGCGGTCCCAGTCAAAGGAGAAGCCGACGGATTTCAGCTGTTCGCTGAAGTGCTTGATATTCGCGTCCGTGATGACACGCGGGTGCTGGTTGGTCTTGATCGCATAATTCTCGGCCGGGAGTCCGAAAGCGTCGAAACCGATCGGGAACAGGACGTTATAGCCCTGCATACGGCGTTTTCTGGAGACGATTTCAAGGCCTGTATAGGCTTTGATGTGTCCGACATGCATGCCTGCGCCGCTCGGATACGGGAATTCTACCAGACCATAGAATTTGGGCTTGTCGCTTATATCTTCAGCATGGAAGATCTTTTCTGCCTCCCATCTGGTCTGCCACTTCGGTTCAACTTCGCGGAAGTTGTATTTCATACTCACTCACCTTGCCTCTCTAAGCATTCATAAGAATCGCTTTAATATCATTATGCAATAATAGCATTTACAAAATTATTTGTAAAGTGTGCGCTGGTATAAGACTGTGCTGCAGGAAATAAATCAGTGACAGTTCAAACCGGTTGTCCCTGAAGATCACTGTCGGCCTAAAATCTTCCTTCTTCGTTTTGTGCCGGATTCGAAGGTGCGCTGCAGTTCAGACAGGCTGTCCATTAAGTTCGTTTCCGGCGCGAATCATCCATCTTCGTGAGAAAAACATTGCGGGTCCGACCGAGAGATCACAGAATGCGATAGCATTCTGTAAGCTCACAGGGCAGGACCTGCGTTTTTCGATGAAGATGATGTTCGTGCCGGATCAGGATCTTCGTGACAGCCCGCCTGAACTGCTCAATTACCTAATTGATATGAAGGCGCCAAGATTCCCGCGCTTGCCGTGGCTGGCCCTGTGGGAGAACATGATATCCGCGTTCTCGAAGGTACAGAGGTTGGGAAGCTGGATGTTCTCTTCGGGGATGCCGGCGTCCATGAGGATTTTTCTGTTGACTCCCCAGAGATCGAGCATGTACTTCTCCTCTTCTGCCGGCAGCCCTCTGTCCGGATATTCGAGCGGTCGGAACTCCGGGTCAAAATGACGGGCAACGTCCCAGCTGACCTCGTAGTGAGCGCCGGATATGGAAGGACCGATCGCGGCAAGCATATCACGGGGATCAGACCCAAACTCGCGCTTCATAGCTTCTACTGTTACGCGCCCCATCTGCATGGAAGTTCCCTTCCAGCCCGAATGGGAAAGACCAATCGCATGGTGGACCGGATCCGCGAAGTAAAGCGGAACACAGTCGGCATAAAAGGTAGAAAGAACGACACCTGGCTCATCGGTAATGAAACCGTCAACATCGAGCCAGTCGAGAGGACGCGTGATGCCGCTGCCGCTGTCAGACCTGCCAACACGAAGAACGTTGGTCGTGTGGGTCTGGTCCGAGCACACGATATCTTCTGCCCGAAAGCCTGCGGCATCGGCAAAGAGTCTGAAGTTCTCGAGCACATTTGCAAAACTACTATTCTTCCAGGCATCCTCGTCGGTGAGCGCGTGACGGACATCTGCGTCCGAGAGACTGGCATTCTCTATAATGCATCCGTTCGTGATTGCCCGGCACTCATTCCTCGTGGGCAGAGTTTCCGGTGCATATGGTCCGCTCTCCGCGTTCATCAGCAGTTCCTGTGTGAAGGAGAAGTTCATGGAGGCAAGCGGACCCCGGCTTACCCCTCCGATTCGTGTGGAGAAGACGGCGTTCAGCCAGTCCTCCCTGTCCAGATTCGGGAAAGAAAGCCATACGACTCCGTTTTTCTCGTGGATATTAAGAGTGGATTTTTTTATATCGTGCCATTTAATGTTCATAATCGTTCCTTTCGTATCGAAAGCTTTCCGTTCATCATGGACCCGCACTCCTATCTTACAGGCGGGGGTTGTTTGATACGGAATGTTGAAAAGGATGCCGCTTGTGATCAGGGAATATAGTCGAAGGCGTTCCTTATGAGACTGCAGCCGTCGTCCGTAACCGCAATGACATCGAACCGATATGGAGTATACTCACTTAAACGGTGCCTTGTGATGTAGGTCAGAGCGACGCGGGATATCTTCCGCTGCTTGCTGTAATCGACCGCTGAAAGGGCATCGGACTCTCCCTTCGCCCTGTATTTTACTTCGATGAAGACAATGCAGTTACTCTCTTTTGCGATGATGTCAATCTCACCCTGACGGATGCTATAATTCATCTCAAGTATCTCATATCCCTGTTTCATTAAAAAATCAGCGGCTACTTGCTCATAGCCGCTGCCGCGTTTTCTTGTGTTTGTCAAATGTAAGCCTCTTCCCTCCGGATGGATCAGAGCCGGTCTTCGGGCACAAATTTCGTTATGAATGTCCTTCTGTGAATCGGGCAGGGACCGAATTCTTTTAAGGCTGCAATGTGTTCCGCGGTGCCGTATCCTTTGTTTTTGGCAAATGCATACCCCGGGAACATTTCATCGTACTCCACCATCATCCGGTCCCTTGTGACCTTTGCCACGATGCTGGCGGCCGCGATGGATACGCTCTTTCGGTCGCCGCCGATGATAGGCACCTGAGGAATGCCTGCCTGCGGGATCGTGACTGCGTCATTCAGCAGGATGTCCGGCTTTACACGCAGCTTTGATATGGCCTCGCGCATAGCCTCGTAAGTCGCCTGCAGGATGTTGATCTCGTCAATCCTTTTCGGAGTCACCATTCCGAGACCTACAGCGACCGCTTCGTTCATGATGACATCGTAAAGCTCTTCGCGCTTTTTTTCCGACAGCTTTTTCGAGTCATTCAGATAGAGTATGCGGTGATCTGTAGGCAGTATGCAGGCACAGGCGACGACAGGTCCCGACAGGGGCCCTCTTCCGACTTCGTCGATTCCCGCGATGTAGCCTTTGTCCGCAAACTTCCGCTCGTAGACCATGAGACTTTCGGTCCGCTCAATCTCTTTTTTCAGTTTCTCTGCCGCTTTAGCTTCTTTTTCGAGCTGTTTCGCGCGCTGCTTTTCAGTCATACAATACACATCTTTCCTGTTATGCGGATACCCGTGGTCTTTGGACGAGTCGTTTTAGGCATCAGCCTTCTCAAGAGTGATCCTTCCGAGGTTTCCGCTCCTGAATTCGTCAAGCATAATGGCCGATGCGCGGCTGTAATCGATGCCGCCTCCTTTTACGAGGCAGCCTCTCTTCTGCCCGACAGCCTCCAGAATTGTGAGAGCCCGTGCGGATTCTTCAGACTGGCCGGCGAGAGGGATCACATCTTCTGCTTTCTCGTCGATTCCGAAACGGTCTCCGATGACGCCCGGATAGGCACTGCAAAGCCTTGTGATAAGCAGCATTGCCAGCTCATCCTGAGGCAGGATCTGATCGTTGATAGATCCGATGAGGGCGAGATTTTCGCCGACAATACGGTCTTCGAACTTCGGCCAGAGGAGTCCGGGTGTATCGAGAAGCTCTATTTTTGTGTCGAGCCGAATCCACTGTTTACCGCGGGTGACGCCCGGTTTGTTCCCGGTCTTGGCAATTGCACGGCCGGCAAATGAATTGATGAATGTGGACTTGCCGACATTCGGTATTCCGCAGACCATAGCCCTGATCGGACGCTCTTTCATGCCTTTTGCCCTGTCACGGGCGATCTTTTCGGCGCATGCACTCTGTATCATGCCGATAAGCTTCTTTTTATCGATACGTTTTCTGGCATCGAGGAGCATGGCACCGCCGAGTTCTCGCTCGAATCGGAGCTGCCAGGCTTTGTTTTCAGCCTCGTCGGCAAGGTCCGCTTTATTGAGCAGGACCAGTCTCGATTTGCCCGCAGCGATCCGGTCGATATCCGGATTGCGGGACGAGACGGGCACTCTCGCGTCCAGAATCTCGATGACGATGTCGACAAGGCGCACGTCCTCCTGCATTTGCCGTACAGTCTTTGTCATATGTCCCGGATACCATTGTACATCCATACTGATTACCTCATAAAACCCCGATCGGTCTTCGGATATGTCCGGAACCAGACCTTGCCGATGATATAGTTTTCATCTATATTTCCGACATCTGTGAACCGGCTGTCTTCACTGTTGTTCCTGTTGTCCCCGAGAACGAAGTATTCCTCGCTGCCGAGTTTGATGGGATCCGCCGCTATACCGGGGTTGGTCATGCTGGGCAGCTCTTCGCTCTCAATATAAGTCTGCCCGTTGATCAGGATCAGACCGTCCTTGATCTGTATTGTCTCTCCGGGAAGTCCGATGACCCGCTTTACGTGGACTGAGGAATCTGTCGCCTCGGTATTTCGGTAAGCAATGAGATCTCCGCGTTTTACACCGCCGAATGTATAGGCTGCGCGGTTGATCAGGACTTTGTTCCCGGCATTGATCGTCGGATCCATTGAGCTTTCCTGTATCGTGATGCTCGTGCAGAAGACGAATGAAAACAGGGCGGACAGGGCAAGCACCGCGAGGATCTCAATGACCCATGTTTGGATGCCCCTGGCCTGATGCGAATACCAGAAACTCTTTTCGGGTGGTGTTGTCGGTTCTTTTACTTTCATGCGTTCTCTCCGATATTCAAGTCTCGCTCGCGAGACTTGGCGCGGGATTCGGGTCAGCGTGAGCTGACATAATTCCAAACCGAATCCCTGCGCATCCTCGCGGAGCGTTTATCTCAGTGGGGGATTGTAACCAGCCACTGAGACGAGCAGGATATTGATTTACCCACCGTTTGCAGAAGCGGGGTATTCCCCCACTGAGATAAAAAATGCTGTCACATTATTGTATAATGCGACAGCATATAAGTCGAGCAATATATGCGGATCAAAATCGCGGCTTAGCGGATAACTTCCTTGACCTTTGCCCTCTTGCCTGTGCGCTCTCTGAGGTAGAAGAGTTTCGCTCTTCTGACCTTACCGCGGCGTACGACCTGAACGTCAGCTACGTTCGGGGAATGAAGCGGCCATGTCTTCTCGACACCAACGCCGTTGGACATCTTACGAACTGTGAATGTCTGGCGGACGCCTGTGCCCTGACGCTTGATAACAACGCCTTCGAAGACCTGAATTCTCTCACGGTTGCCTTCTTTGATCTTGCCATGTACGCGTACTGTATCACCTACACGGAACTCCGGAAGTACGCTCTTCTTCTGAGCATCTTCGATCTGTTTGATAATGTCGCTCATATCTTTTCTCTCCTTTTACTGTGGATGTTCTTAATACGCGTATGAATGTGCTTCTCCATCTGCGGAAGCACTCGTAACAGAGGACCATCTTTTTTCGAACTTTAGCATTATACAATAGACTCGGTATTAATTCAAGCCTTTTCTACAAGGATCTTTCGTCGATTTTATTGTTCGATTAGATAGCAGCCTGCAGTTCCGACAGGCTGTTCATGCAGTTCGATACCGGCAGCAAGCATCATCTTCGTGAGAAAAACATTGTATATCCGATCGAGAGATCAGAAAATGCTGCTGCATTTTCTAAGCTCGCAGAGAAGGATATACGTTTTTCGATGAAGATGATGCTTGCTGCCGGTTTATAGGCTTTCGTTACAGCTCGTCGGAACAGTTTCGCTGACGCAGGTACTCGTCGATGAATTTGCGCTCCTTTGGGCTGATGTGAGCCTTCGCGAGAAGGTCCGGCCTTCTGTCGGCCGTGCGCATGAGGGACTGTTCCCTGCGCCATGCATCGACCTTTGCGTGGTCACCGGACAGAAGTATGGGCGGAACACGTTTACCGTTCCACACCTCAGGCCTTGAGTACTGTGGGTACTCGAGCAGCCCGTCGCCGAATGAATCGCCCTCGGCTGAATCCAGATTGTGAAGGACGCCCGGGATCATTCTTGATATTGCGTCGATCATCAGCATGGCCGGCATCTCGCCTCCGGTGACGACAAAGTCGCCGATGGAAAACTCATCCGTCACGATCTCTTCAATCACGCGCTCATCAATACCTTCATAGTGACCGCACAGAAATACGATACCCTTCTCGATGGCAAGCTCACGTGCAGCCTGCTGATCAAATACTCTGCCCTGAGGCGTTAAATAGATGACTCTCGGTTTGTAGGGAAGGTCCCTGGTGACGGCCTTGAACGCATCATAGACCGGCTGCGCCTGCATGACCATGCCGGCTCCTCCTCCGTAAGGATAGTCATCTGTCTTTCCGTGTTTTGAATTTGTATAATCCCTGATATTTGTAGCTTCGAGATTGATGATTCCTTCCTCGATCGCTCTTCCGATGATGCTGGTACCGAGCCCCTGCATAATCATATCAGGAAATAAAGTCAGGACATGAAAATCCATTGTTCCCCCTTTTATCGTAATAGTTTCTTCATGCTGCTCTCAAAGTTCGTTTAACGGCTCAAAGCATCATCTTCATGAGAAAAGCATTGTACGTCCGACCGAGAGATCAGAAAATGCAGTGCATTTTCTAAGCTCGCAGGAAAGGACGTACGCTTTTCGATGAAGATGATGTTTGTGCCGGTATATGAAGCTGGGTGCAGCCTGTCCGAACTGTTACCTTTTATCAGATTTCCGGAAGCAGGTGCACGACGATCCTGTTCTCCTCGGGATTAATTACGAGGACACAGTCGTCGATGACCGGAATGAGGACCTCACCGCCGGCGTCCTTTTTGACGACGTAGACATCATTTGCACCTGTAATCAGAACGTCTTTAATTACACCAAGCTTTGAGTCATCTTCAAGGAAGACATCGCAGCCGATGAGATCGCCGACAAAGTACTCATCCTCTCCGAGCGGCAGCGCCTCGCTGCGGTCAACGTAGAGCGGGCAGTTATGCCACTTCTGAACATCCTCGATGCGGTCGTAACCGACGAATTTCAATATCGGCCTTCCCTTGAAGTAGCGGACATCCTCGATTTCAAGATCGATCATCTGCCGGCCGTACTCAAGCATGACATGATCCAATGACTCAAACCTTTCCGGGTCATCGCTGGTCGGGTAGACCTTGACTTCTCCCTTCAGTCCGTGCGTCGTTGTCACGACACCTACCTGAACTTTATCAAGCATACATTCTCCTTCTGCCCTGCGGCGTAACTATTCAGGGATACTGAATAGTTATGTCTTTCTTTAAGAAAGGGCTGCCGCACTGACACGGCGGACAGCCGCTGCCGGCGATGCGCCGCGCTAAGCTGCTCCGGGTGTGGTGACGACAGCCTCAGAGTTTTTACTGTATGATTTCAACAGTAACTTTTTTGTCAGTCTTTGTTGATGCAGCCTTGACGACTGAGCGGATCGCTTTAGCGATGCGGCCTTGACGTCCGATGACTTTTCCCATATCCTGGGAAGCTACCTTAAGCTCCAGGATCAGATTTTCGCCGTCCTCTTTTTCTGTGACAACGACTTCTTCGGGATGATCAACAAGAGACTTAGCAATGACTTCAACTAACTCTTTCATTCAGTTTCTCCCGTTTTTGGTTCCTGGAAAAAGCGCTGCGATTATTTTGTGACACCTGCGATCTTGAGAAGTTTTGCGACTTCTGCTGTCGGCTGAGCGCCGTTTGCAAGCCACTTCTTAGCTGCTTCTTCGTTCAGGCTGTAAACGCTCGGATCCTTTGTCGGATCATAGTAACCGATTTCCTCGATGAAACGACCGTCTCTCGGAGATCTTGCGTCTGCAACTACGATTCTGTAGAAAGGTGCCTTCTTCTGTCCCATTCTCTTAAGTCTGATTTTGACCATTTTTGTGTTTCCTCCACTTTCATTCTAAAATAATATTTTCGGCTTAATGCTCATTCTTCTGCCCGCTGCCTTAGGGGCGCGGTTTTATTTATTGAGCTCATATTGCCGCTAAGTAACGCCGCAATAGCGGCGGACTTTACTGATTGTACATGCAAATGCAGCAGATCTCTGCTCCACATGCGTCAGAACGGACGTCTTCTTCCGCCTCTCATACCGCCCATCATGCCGCCGAGGGAGCCCATGCCTCCTCTTCCGCCCATCATGCCCGGCATCTGTTTCATCATTTTGCGGGCCTGATCGAACTGCTTGACAAGCTTATTTACTTCCGAGATATCCACACCTGCACCCTTGGCGATGCGGCGCTTTCTCGGCAGGTTCAAAATGTCAGGGTTAGCTCTCTCCTTCGGTGTCATGGAGAGGATGATCGCTTCGGTGCGCTTCATCTGCTTCTCGTCGATCATGCCCTGGATGTCTTTCATCTTTGTGCTCATGCCGGGAAGCATGGAAAGGATGCTCTCAAGACCTCCCATTTTGTTCATCTGGGCCATGGAGTCGAGATAATCGTTGAAGTCGAAGGAGGCCTTCTTGATTTTCTCGGCCATCTCCTCCGTGCGCTGCTGGTCAAACTCTGCCTGAGCCTTTTCAATGAGGCTCATCACGTCGCCCATGCCGAGGATTCGGCCTGCCATACGGTCTGGGTAGAACTGCTCAAGGTCTGACAGCTTCTCACCCATACCTACATACAGGATCGGCTGGCCGGTGACGGCTCTGATCGAGAGGGCTGCACCGCCTCTTGTGTCACCGTCACATTTTGTGAGGATGACGCCGTCGATGCCGACTTTCTCGGTGAATGTCTTAGCAACATTTACTGCTTCCTGTCCTGTCATTGCATCAACGACAAGGATTGTCTGGTCAACGTTTATCGCGTTCTTGATATCGACGAGCTCCTGCATCATACTCTCGTCAATCTGCAGACGTCCTGCTGTATCGATGAGGACCAGGTTGTTTCCGTTCTCCTTTGCGTGGACAACTCCGGCTTTTGCGATATCGACAGGGCTCAGCTTATTGCCCAGAGAGAAGAACGGTACATCGACCTTTTTTGCGTTGACTTCGAGCTGTTTTATAGCGGCCGGTCTGTAGACGTCGCATGCCACAAGCAGCGGACGCTTTCCTTTCGACTTGAACTTGCCTGCCAGCTTGGCGGCGGTCGTTGTCTTGCCGGCGCCCTGGAGACCGGCCATCATTATGACGGTCATTCCGTTTGGCTTCACTCGTATCTCTGTCATCTCCGAGCCCATGAGCGCGATCATCTTCTCGTTGACGATCTTAATGACCATCTGGGCAGGGTTGAGACCGTTCATGACGTCTGCGCCGATTGCGGCTTCTGTCACGTCTTTTGTGAATTGCTTGACGACTTTGAAATTGACATCTGCCTCAAGGAGAGCCATCTTGACTTCCTTCATGGCGTCCTTGACATCTTTTTCTGTCAGGCGGCCTTTGGAACGCAGCTGCCTGAAAATGTTAGTCAATTTTTCAGTAAGGCTTTCAAATGCCATGTATCCACCTCGTTATACTCTCAGTGCTCACAGCTCGGCAAGAATTTCTTCCGCGAGCTGCCGGATCGTCTCGCTGTCGGTAAGTCTCTTGATCTCGTTCACTTTATCTGTGAGTTTGAGGAACTTGTGCACGAGACCAAGCTTTGCTTCGTAATTCTCCAGCGTTTTAGTGGTTCGTCTCACCATGTCATGGACAGCCTGGCGACTGGTGTTGTGTGCGTCGGCGACTTCTGCCAGTGACAGGTCATCGAATACCACCTCTTCAAATATATTCTTTTGATGCTCTGTAAGAAGTTCCCCGTAAAAGTCATACAGCATGGAACGCTCATAAATCTTTTCCATGCGGACTAATATAACAAACACGATTGCAGGTGTCAAGCTTTTTTTCTTGACACCTGCAATTATTTTTTTCGCTGTTTTATATTCTTATACGAATGATTTACTCTGATTTTCCGTCATCGGAGCCTGCAGACGACCCTTCCTGCCCGCCGGGATTTGCTGCGTCAGGTGCGTCCGGCTGATTCTTCTGGAACGGGTTATGGTATCTCGGCGTTGCCGCGTAGGGGTTTTTCTCTGCTTTCATAGCCTTTCTGGCTGCCTTCTTTTCCTTCCTTTTCGCGTTCCATTTTGAGAAGAACGGTCTCAGGATGACAAGGATGATGACCACTATGATGATGACCGGGAGCAGGTAGACGATCGCAAGGATGAGATCCTGCATGAATTCGCCGAAGTCCCTCCAGGACCTTGTGAACGTATTGCCGAGGCGCTCGAGGAAAGTCTGCTGTACTTTTTGAGAGCTGTACTGAATGACTTCTTCTATCTGCACGTTGATCGTTGAGTAGTTGACGTCCGTATCGTAACCGGCAAGCGTATTCCTTGCCTGGTTCAGCTGGGTCTGTACTTCAGAGAGTCGGGATTCAATCGTGATCATATCCTCGATCGTCTCTGCCTTGTCCATCATCTCCATGAGCCGGGTTTCCTGTTTCTCGAGTGATTCAATGAGAATGGACTGGTCATTGTAGCGCTTCGTAATGTTCTGTACATATTCGGATCGGCTCGTGATCTTGCCGTCCGTACCCTCAAGGAGATCGAGGAATTCTCTGTACTTCGAGGAAGGCACGCGGACAGTAATATATGATCTCAGAGTACCGCTCGATTTTTTGTAATCTGAGTAGTACCAGTTCCATGCGGAATCCGTTGTACTCTCGCTCTCAACGAATCCGCCGACTTTGCTGATCGCGTCTTTGACGGCACTGAATGTATCCTGGAATGTCTGTGTCTGTATCGTGATATCGGCCGTGTAGATGAGCTTCTGCTCCGCAAGGCTTCCGCTCTCATCGGTGCCGGCTTCCTCATTCTTCTGAGAGATGTCGTTGGCCGCGCCGCCTGCGTCGGCGCCTACTGCTTCATCTGTGTCATAGGTGTCAGCAGTCGCGTACGCTTCCTCTTTCGCTTCATAATCTGCGGCTGCGCCTTCGTACATTTGGTTGCTCGTTGAAGAATTGGCGTAGCCTGATCCGCAGCCAACGAGAAGAGCTGCGGCACACAGACCGGCTAAAATGCTTTTTACTGTTCTTATTTTCATGGTGGACCTCCCTTACATGTTTTGTATACCCGGCAGTATTATTCCCGTATCGAAGGCATTTTTCACTCCCTTATGTGCCTTCAACATAAATACAAACAGGCAGTATGAAATGTTGCACAGTAAATAAGATTTTATTTTTGAGAGTGCCTTTTCGAGCGCGGAACTTAAAATGCTCCGGTGGATATCCCGCCGGAGCATCGGTAAAGCAACGTTGCTGCATCATAGAGTATTGGGGTCGATTTCGGTGCCGTCCTTCCAGAGTCTGTCAAGATCATAGAACCCTCTTGACTCCTCATCGAAAATATGAACGATGACTCCCTTGTAGTCGAGAAGTGTCCAGTTGGCGTTATGATGACCCTCAATATGATCCGGCTCAAAACCCGCTTTCGTCGCAGCTTCCTCGACCCCGTCGACCATCGCGTCTGTCTGATTGACATTCCGTCCCGTCGCAATTACAAAGTAATCTGCCAGCGGTGAAATCGAGTCGATTTCAATGACCTTGATGTCACTTGCGAGTTTGTCTTCGAGTGCCCTGACTGCAATACCGGCGAGTTTTCTGCTCTCTTCTTTTTCCATATGATGCCCTCTCTTAATATTTAATGAATGAGCCGGAAAGGCGATTTCCGATCCGGCGACAATGATTCTGTGCTTTCTGTTGGTATAATTATACAGCAATATGGCAAATAATTAAATAGTATTTAAGCAAATAGACATAAAGTAAGCGCACAAAACCTGAATTGTTTGGATTTTGTGCGCCTGGATTTCAACCGTTGAGATTTCTGCTCATATGGAGTTCATTATAATAGTCGAAGGCCGCCTGTGAGTGTTCATCAATCTCCCCGCCGCCTGACCTAAGATATGCGAGCATGTCCCGAAGGATCATGTAACAGCATTCGTCGAGGTCTTTGAATGCGATTTCCCGTATGGGTTTGAGATTCGGAGCCTTATCTCTCAGTGGCTCGATATAGTCGGCGATGAAAACGATCTGCTCGAGCTTTGTCATATTGGGCTGCCCGGTCGTGTGCCAGGTGATGGCGGAGAGAACTTCTTCGTCATCAATATCGTATTTCTCTCTGGCTATATAGGCACCGAGCTTTGAGTGAAGCAGGAACGGGTTGCCCCGCTCTACCGCTGTGACCGGGATGTTGTTATCTTCGCACAACCGGATCTTTTTCTTGTCGGGGATGCATTTCGCGCAGTCGTGGAGAAGCCCCGCAAGTTCAGCCTTCTCGAGATCCTCATTGTGGGCCATAGCCAGGGCTACGCTCATATAGCGCACTCCCTGGGTGTGATACCAGCGGCCCTTGTCAAGATACTCCTTAAGGACTTTATTCATTTTCTCGAAATTGTATGTGTGAGCCATATGACCTCCTGAAATTGAGAATGTGGATTACAAAAACATCCCTCATTATCAGTTAAAGCAAGTCGATATCGAAAAATATTGCATTTGAAGGGCGTCGTCGAGCGGCCGGTACTTGAAAATTTCAAGCTTTAGCCTGAAATTTTCTTATGTACCGCTGCCAGCGAGACCGAGCGGGAGCGTCCCTGAGAAGCAATATTTTATCGATGAGACGATTATGCAGTGCGGATGAGGGATGTTTTTATAATGTAGAACTTCAAGCGTCGGACTGGGTATTGACGGTGTCTGCGAGGCCGTCGTACACGTGGTAGGACTTGATGTAGTTGATGACTTCGTCCGGTGCGTAATACTTGACGGTCTTGCCGGCGGCGATCCAGTCACGCAGCTGGTGGGAGGAAACATCGATGTTCTCGGTGTTGAGTTTGACGATATCCGCTCCGAATGTCTCGCGCACATCAGCGATGGCTTTGTCAAGCTCTTCGTCGCTAGTGTGGTTCCTCGTAGCTACGACCAGTGTGCAGGCATCGCAGATTCTCTGCGGGTTTCTCCAACCCTTAAAGTCGAAGAGGGAATCCGCTCCGATGATGAAATAATAGCGGGTGTCCGGATGCTTTTCATTCAGTTTTTCGAGAGTGAGGTAAGTGTAGGAGTAACCGTCCTCATTCATTTCCATGGATGAGAATTTAAAATGCGTATTGGAGGCGATAGCCAGCTTGACCATGTCCATGCGCTGCTCGTCGCTTGCCCTTCCTTCTCTGTCCTTTTTGTGCGGAGGATTTCCCGAGGGCATGAATACGACCCGGTCCAGGCCGAGCTGCTGGTATGCGTTCTCCCCCAGTATAAGATGTCCGATGTGGATGGGATCAAATGTCCCGCCCATGATTCCCACTTTTTTCATTGCTTTTTCCTTGCTTTCGGAAGCTCGATCTTGCGGTTCTTGTCCTTGCCCTGGCGGTAAAGGACGATTTTCTTGCCTATGACCTGCACAACTTCTGACCTCGTGTGCTCAGCGAGAGTCTCGGCAATCTCTCTCGGATCGTCGTCGCAGTTCTTAAGGACTCCTACTTTAACGAGCTCGCGCTTTGCAAGTGCTTCGTCGACGTTTTTTTCGTTTTCCGTTGTCAGGGAAGCTTTGCCGAGCAGAATGATCGGATCAAGTTCCATAGCAAGGCTCTTAAGGTATGCCCGCTGTTTACTCGTCAGCATTTTCTTCCTCCTTGTCGATATCTATATCTTCACTGTAGTAATCAAATTCATGTCCGTACATCCGGACAGTATCGCCCTCGTTAATTCCGTTCAGCTTCAGGTTGTCCAGAATGCCGGTATTTCTGAGCCATTTCTGGAAGAATGTGAAGCCCTTTTCGGAATCCAGATTCGTGTAGCTGAGCATCTTGTCGATCTTCGGACCTTCGACGATAAAGATCTGTTTGCCCTTTGTATCCTCTGTCAGAGCGATTGTGTAAGGCAGATCTTCGGTGACAAGCATCTGCTCCGGGAAGTATTCCTGTTCGTAGACTACCTGCTCCGTCGCAACAGTCTCAAGCAGTTCCAGGACTGCATAGAGAAGCTCTTTCACACCCTCGCCTGTGACCGCTGAGATCGGGTATACCTTGTAACCCTGCGGTTCGTAGACTTCTTTCAGCTTTTCCACAGGGTTCTCTTCGAGATAAGCGGAGGCGTCGATTTTATTTGCAGCGATGACAATCGGCTTTTTCATAATTGCCGGGTTATACTGCATGAGCTCTTTGTGGATCGCGGCGATATCTTCTACCGGATCTCTTCCGTCAAATGAAGCCGTGTCAACCAGATGTATGATAACACGGGTGCGCTCAATGTGGCGGAGGAACTCGTGCCCCAATCCGACGCCCTCGGAAGCTCCCTCTATGAGGCCGGGCATATCCGCGATGACAAAGCCTCTGCCGTCGCCGAAATCGACAACGCCCAGATTAGGCTGAATAGTTGTGAACGGGTAATCCGCAATCTTCGGCTTCGCGTTGGTCACGCGGGACAGAAATGTTGATTTGCCCGCGTTCGGGAAACCGACGAGGCCTACGTCCGCGACCAGCTTCAGCTCCAGGGTCAGGTCGAGCTCAAGTGCCGGCTTTCCGGGCTCGGCATATTGCGGAGCCTGATTGGTCGGGGTCGCAAAATTCATATTGCCTTTGCCGCCGCGTCCGCCCTTGAGAATCGTCTGGCGCATGTTCCCGTGAGACATATCGGCGATGACTTCGCCGGAGTGTTCCTCGCGGATGATGGTGCCTTCAGGGACCTTGAGGATGATATCAGCGCCGTCAGCGCCATGACATCTGCGCTTACCGCCCTGCTCACCGTTCCCTGCTTTGAAATTATACTTGTGTTTATAGGTAAAAAGGGTGTTCATTCCCTTGTCGACTTCGAATATAACATCTCCGCCGCGGCCTCCGTCGCCTCCGTCCGGTCCGCCGGCCGGAACATATTTCTCACGTCTGAAACTGACGTGACCGTCGCCGCCCTTGCCGGATTTTACGTGGATCCTTGCGCGATCTGCGAACATATGGTCCTCCTTGATTAGAAAAAAAGGGCTGCGCAATAAGCGAAGCCCTTAAAAAATATCAGCTTTATTCCTCAGCAGCTACCGGGATAACGGAGCACTGCTTGCGATCTTTGCCGAGTCTTGTGAAACGGACAATACCGTCTGCCTTAGCGTACAGTGTGTCGTCGCCGCCACGTCCGACATTCTCACCCGGATGGATGTGAGTGCCGCGCTGTCTGTACAGAATATTGCCAGCCTTAACGAACTGTCCATCTGCTCTCTTCGCGCCAAGTCTCTTGGCTTCGGAATCGCGTCCGTTCTTTGTGGAACCGACACCTTTCTTGTGGGCGAAGAGCTGAAGATTCATATTCAGCATGTCTGCACCTCCTTAGTTAATACCTTTAGAAAAGGTTCGTCATTTTCATCTGTCGGCTGAATTTCTTCAACCTGTCTGAGACCGAGGATCATGGAATCTACAAGCAGTGTTCCCTCCGGTGATAGACCTTCCGGAAACTCGCATGTCAGATATCCGTCCTCACTGGAATCCACGATAGTGTCATTTGTGAGCGCTTCGATGGAATTGGCAGTGTTTGTCATGAGCACTGAGACCGCGGCGCATATGATATCTGTTCCGCTTTCGCTGTACTCAGCATGTCCTTCCGCCTCAAAACCAATATAGCCTTCCTGATCTTTATAAATCGTTACTAGAATCATCAGGCGTTGATTTTCTCGATCTTAACAGCTGTGTAAGCCTGTCTGTGACCATTTTTCTTGTGATAACCTGACTTCGGTTTGTAATGATAAACGATGACTTTCTTAGCGCGGCCGTTGGAAATAACTTTGCCTTCGACTGTAGCGCCCTTGACATCTTCGCCAACACTAAGGGTATCACCCTTGACTGCGATTACCTGATCAAAAGTAACTGCTTCGCCGACTTCCTTGCCAAGCTTCTCAACGCGGATAACATCACCCTCAGAAACTCTGTACTGCTTTCCGCCAGTTGCGATCACTGCATACATGGAGCACACCTCCTTCTTCACATATTCGCCAGATACGGCGCTGCAAATGCAGACTTTTCGGCCTCTCTGCGCGTTCACCAACGTATGTTACCATAATTCATTTCCAAACACAACAACTATTTTTAAAAATTTCGATCAAGACTGCGTTACAGTTCAGACACGCTGCAGCGCTATACCAGGATCCGGCACAAATCACCATCTTCACCGAAAAACGCAGGTCCTGCCCTCTGAGCTTAAAAATGCTCACGCATTTTTGATCTCTTCGGTCGGACCCGCAATGTTTTTCTTATGAAGATGGATGCTTTGCCGCCGGTAACGTTTTTTAAGCAGCCTGTCTGAACTGTGACGCAGCACATGCACAAACATCCTGCCCGAACGGTAACGCTGCAACTGCGTTTTCAGCCATCTGAACTGTAACGCGGCTCCTGCACGAACTGCCATGCCAGGCTGTTACTGTTCTGACGAATTATCAGAAACCGCGCGCGTTATGCCGAGGATCTCGGAGAGCGGGCGCTCTGTCTTCTGGCGGATGATCTCCATGATCCCGAGCGGCGTCAGGTCCACGATCTCCATGCGCAGCGGGTCACGGCGGGCAAGCTTTTTTGCGACATTCACGAGTTCCTCCTGATGGTCAGGATTTTCCATGTTTATGAAGTCGACCAGGATCATGCCCGAGAGATTGCGCAGGATGATCTGCCGTATGACCTCCTCCGCCGCCTCATGGTTTATGCGCCGGTAGGTCTCGGATGCATGTCTGCCCCGCTCGCATTTGCCCGTATTCACGTCGACCGAGGTAAAAGCCTCAGTCTTTTCTATGACCAGATAGGCACCGCTCCTTAGCCACACATTTTTGGCTGTCAGCCTTCGGACCTCCTGTGTCAGATTATATACGGTCCTGAGGGGCAGCGTCTTCTTTCCGTAATAAGTATCATATTCAAGATTCGAATCCCGGCAGTATGGGCGGCAGGATTCAAGTTCCTCCGCAATACGCGGAATATCCGAGTACAGCCTGTCAGGCTGTACAGTAAGATCGCGGAGCATTTCTATATAGAAGGGATCCGGCTTATAGAGGAGCGAGCCGGCCTTCGCGTATGCTATGTCGTGTGAGAGCTTCTGCCAGCTATCTTTCAGCTCCTCGACTTCGCGGAGGATCTCCGCCTTCTCTGCCTCGGCCGAGTTCGTCCGAAGAAGGACCGAGTAACCTGAGCGGTCGAGGTCCCGCATCCATTTGCGAAGAAGATCCTTCTGCTCGCCGGACAGCTTACGCGAGAAAGACAGACTCCCGTCACCTTCTGAGACTACGGCATAGCGGCCGGAGAGCTTCAGCTTCATGGTAGCGGCTGCGACCTTCTTGCCCGAGGCATCCCGAATGATCTGCACAGGGATGCGGCCGGGATCACAGCTGCCCTTCTTGTATTTTGAAAGAAAGCACCTGTCTTTTCCGAACGCGACGAAAGCACCGCCGATATTATCCGCGTACGAATCGATGTGGCCGAGGTAAATGCGGCCTATCAATGATTCATCGTCTCTTGCGGCAAGCTTCAGCATGGAAAGACGCATATCCTCAAAGAATGCTGCCGCCAGATATTTTTTCTCATCGAATTCAATCTCTGTTACTATGTAATCATTCATACCTAAAGTTCCTTTTTGTGACAGACGAGGCAGGCGCATTTCTCAGTCCGTTAATCCGGCAGCGAATCATTCATCTTCGTGAGAAAAACATTGTCGGTCCGACCGAGAGATCGCGTAGGCGGAAAACCGCCTACACAAGCTCACAGGGTAGGACCGACGTTTTTCGATGAAGATGATGTTTGCGGCCGGATCCTGGAACTTGCTGCTGCCTGCCTTGACTGCCGCCCTTTATCGGAGTTTAAAAGCTTCGTCCCGTCTCCGACAGCGGTTTTCCGTCCTCGCCGTACAGGTCAAGGCGCAGGATCCGGAGAGCTAAGGGGTCATATTCTATGTCAGCAAATGTGCACAGGGCACTGATTACGGTCTCCGGCTTGAGGTTCGCTGAGCTTCCTGTCTTAAGCTTCATGAAAACCGGCATGCTGTACCCGGCGTTCTCGATGCTCATTCGGACATGATCCGGAAGATACGTTTTTTCGCATAGGTTCAGTGTAAATATCTGCGGCCTGATATCGACATCGCTCTCGGTTTTTTTTGTCGTTTTATGGATTATGATAGTCTCCTGCTCCATAAATCTATTGATGAGGTCAGAAAGAGTATCCTCACTTAGTATTCCGCCGGCAATAAGCCAGTCATTTTCAAAAAACACGACGTTGTCAGAGGCGCTGACCAGCGCCATCGCCTTGCCCTTCGCTTCCTCTATTCTCTTTACTGACAGGATACGGACGCCGTCCGGGCACTCGCTGTTCAGCATATTGATAATGACCGCTTCTGGAGGAACATCCGGAAGCTCATCATTTTCGATATTCAGCTGGCTCATGCGCTGAAGCTCGATTTTTGTGAGCTCGTAGGGATCCCTGTAAGCCATCTCGAAATCCACATACTCGCCGAGACTCTCGAGCCCGACGCCGAGCGGAGACGCAAAGGACATGATCATATGGGGACTGAATCCTCTTGTAAAGACCGCAAGCACTCCGCTCCTTTTGATGATTTTCTGGAAAGTGCGCATGAAATCCAGATGACCAACGTAGCGGAGAGCACCGACCTTGGTGAATTTTATTCTGACTTTCATTATTCGTCACCTCATTCCGCTGTAGTCTGCCTTGCCGGCATCCATGGATTTCTCTTCAAAACAGACACCGCCGCCGTAAGACCTCTCCCCGCAGCCGGAGCACATCTGTCTGCAGTTGGGCGTGATTTCTGCCCGGAGGGCACGTTCCCATTCACGGATGAACCATTTTTTCGTCACTCCGACATCTATGAAATCCCATGGAAGAACTTCGTCAAGAGGTCTGTTCCTCAGTGTGTAGAATTCATGGTCGATTCCGCAAGCGGCAAATGCGTCCATCCATATATCCATATGAAAATAGTCAGTCCATGCGTCGTACATAGCCCCGTGCTCGTAAGCGTACAGAATGACTCTGGAGAGCTTTCGGTCTCCTCTGGCCAGAACGCCCTCAAGCACCGTCCCGTCCGCGTCGTGGTACTGATAGTGGATCGATTTCTGATTCTTCATCGATCGAATCTCACCCTTCACGAGGTGGGCAAAGGTCAGGTAATCTTCTCTGCGGAACATTGGAGCCCACTGGAAAGGAGTGAACGGCTTCGGGACGAAGAAGGAGGTGCTGACGTTGATATCACATTTGCCCCGTCTTTCCTCCTTGGGGATATCGTAGTAGACATCGCATATGGACTGGGCGAGATGCGCGATACCTTTGCGGTCGTCCTCCGTCTCAGTCGGAAGACCCAGCATGAAGTACAGTTTGACTTTGTTCCAGCCGCCCCTGAATGCCATAGCTGATCCGCCGAAAATATCGTCCTCGGTAAGGCCCTTGTTTATGACATTTCTGAGTCTCTGAGTTCCGGCTTCAGGTGCAAATGTCAGCGAGCTCTTCTTTATATCCTGCACCTTCTGCATGACATCGAGCGAGAAGTTGTCGATCCTGAGCGAAGGAAGGGAAATATTGACGGCCTGACTGTGGAACTTTTCGATAAGGTAATCCATAAGCTCCGGCAGCCGGCTGTAGTCGCTTGAACTTAAGGAACTTAGAGATATCTCCTCATGACCGGAATACTTCATCATGATATCTGCCTGTGATTTAAGGGTCTCAATATCCTTTTCGCGGAGCGGACGATACAGAATTCCCGCCTGACAGAAACGGCAGCCGCGGATGCAGCCGCGCATGATTTCGAGCGTCACGCGGTCCTGTGTTGGCCGCAGGTAGGGGACGAGAGGTTTTTTCGGGTAGGGAGCATTCGTGAAATCCATGCACGTCTGCTTGCGGACCTTATCGGGAAGATCCTCGTATTTTGGTTCGAATGCTTTTATTGTCCCGTCCTCATTGTATGAGACACAAAGGAGCGAGGGCACGTATATGCCCTCGATCTTCGCTGCTCTGTGAAGGAACTCTTCCCGCGAGACACCGTTTGTTTTGCACTCCTTATACACATCCATAAGGGTGTCCATCACTGTCTCTGACTCGCCTATGTAAAAGAGATCAAAGAAATCCGCGATCGGTTCCGGATTATAGGTGCAGGGACCGCCGCCCATGACAATAGGGCAGTTCCCGCCGCGGTCTTTGGAAAGAAGCGGTATCCCGGCCAGGTCAAGGACCTGAAGAATATTGGTGTAGCAGAGTTCGTACTGGATTGTGATACCGAGAAAATCAAAGTCTTTTACCGGCTCCTGGGACTCCAGGGCGAAGAGCGGAATGTTCCGCTCTTTCATGATCTTATGAAGATCCGGCCACGGGGAGTATACTCTCTCGCACCACGTATCTGCTCTTTGGTTCAGCTGTTCGTAGATGATCTGAATGCCCAGATGGGACATGCCGATCTCGTAGACATCCGGGAAGCACATGCAGTAGCGGATATCCACAGAATTCTTATCTTTGACAATGGTATTGATCTCATTGCCGATGTATCTGGCAGGCCGTTCCACCTGGCGCAGAATACGGTCTGACAAAAACGGTTCTCTCATAAAACCTCCGTAAGGGTAATTTGAGCGATGAAGACTGCCTGCGGAAAACCTCCGTATGGAATTTTGAGCGGCGACGATTACCTGCGGGCAAGTTCAGCTGTAATATCGTCCCATGTGACGCCCCGCTCTACCATGAGTACCATCAGGTGGTACAGGTAATCAGAAACCTCGTATTTGATCTCCTCGGAATCCGGATTTTTTGCAGCTATGATGATCTCAGTGTTCTCCTCTCCGACCTTCTTCAGGATCTTGTCGATTCCCTTATCGAAGAGATAGTTCGTGTAAGAACCTTCTTTCGGATGTTTCTTCCGGTCCTTAATTACATCGTAAACATCCTGGAAAACATGCAGAGGATTCGTGTCATCATAGGAAGTTCTTGCGAGGGTCCTGTAGAAGCAGCTTCGGTTGCCGGTGTGGCAGGCTGCGCCGATCTGGGCTACTTTGGCAAGGATCGTATCGTTGTCGCAGTCGATTTTCAGCTCTTTCACATACTGGAAATGACCGCTCGTTTCTCCCTTGACCCAGAGGCTCTGGCGGCTGCGGGAGAAATACGTCATTTTGCCGGTCTCGAGTGTCTTTTTAAAGCTCATCTCATTCATGTAAGCCAGCATAAGGACTTCATCGTTCTTATAATCCTGAACAATAACTGGCACAAGACCCTTCTCGTCTGTCTTCATCTCCGACCAGTCTATGGAGGACGTTAAGATGTTCATCTCTATACCGCGCTCGATTGCCCGGACCTTCACCTTCGTGAGATCCAGATTTCTCTGGCTGACAAATCCGCCGGAGATGCCGGTTATGTTGCCGGAAGCAAGAAGATCAAGTACCTGCTCCTCCCCCGCGTGGTTCACATGCAGAAGGACGCGGAGTTCTGTCATTGGAGCGACCTCTTTCTCGATGTTGTCGAGAAGGACCAGCCTTGAGGCGTACTGCTCAATGATATCTCTGTTATCTGTATATTCATTGGTGTCGGCGATAGTGACACCGATTTTATCTTTTCCGAAGCGTTTGGAAACTTCCTCCATAAAGCGAATATTCTCAGGCTTTCCACCGTTCAGCAGTGCCTGGGCAGCGCCTGCGTAGATGAGTTTTTTTACATCCTCCGGGCGCTTCACGTTGCCGGCGACGATGACCGGGACCTGGGAGGAGGCGCAGATATCTTTGATGCAGGCGATAGCCTCATCATGCTCCGCGTCTGACTTTGAGAAATCGAACACAAGAAGGCTGTCCGCCCCGTGATCGCTGTATATCATAGCCAGCTCGGATACGTTTCCTGATGCAAATGCGTTTTTCTGACCGAATCCCGAAACAGCGCGTCCCTTCAGCAGATAGATACAGGGAACAAGTAATTTTTTCATACGTGGTATATCTCCTTGGTCATTCAAATCTCACGTGGATCGAGTTCGCGTGTGCAGTCAGCCCTTCCGCTTTCGCAAAGTTCTCAACATCTTCATGGAGGGCAGCAAGAGCTTCCCGTGAGCTGTAGATGATACTCGTCTTTTTGATAAAGTCGTCGACAGAAAGGGCCGAGAAGAACTTGGCGGTCCCGTTGGTCGGGAGGACATGGTTGGGGCCGGCGAAATAATCTCCGAGAGGCTCGCTGGAATGTTCGCCGATAAAGATGGCCCCTGCGTTTTTGATCCTGGTCATGAGCAGGAACGGATCGCGGGTGACGATCTCGAGATGTTCGGGCGCGATCTCGTTGACGGCCGTGATGGCATCGTCCATTGATTTTGCGACAAGAATGCGGCCGAAATTATCAAGAGACTTTTTAATGATTGCCGATCTGCTGAGGACCTTGAGATACTCGTCGACCTCACGGCTTACATCTTCCGCGAGCTTCCTGGACGTAGTGACCAGAATGCATGATGCGAGCTCGTCATGCTCTGCCTGGGAGAGAAGGTCCGCCGCGACAAAATGAGCATTTGCACTGTCATCCGCGAGCACGGTGACCTCGGAAGGGCCGGCTACGGAATCTATGGATACGTGTCCGTAGACAGCTTTCTTAGCCAGGGCGACGAAAATATTGCCCGGTCCCGTGATCTTATCGACTTTTTTGAGGCTCTCGGTACCGTAAGCCATGGCAGCGATGGCCTGAGCGCCGCCGACCTTGTAGATTGTGCCTACGCCGGCTTCTTTGGCGGCGACCAGAGTTGTCGGGGTGATTTTTCCGTCCTTTCCTGGAGGTGTGCACATTACTATTTCAGGTACACCGGCTACCTGTGCAGGGATGACGTTCATGAGAACAGATGACGGATAGGCAGCTTTTCCTCCCGGGACATAAACGCCTGCCCTCTGAAGGGGAGTCACTCTCTGTCCGAGTACCATCCCGTTCTCTGTAGTGAACCAGCTCTCCTGCTTTTCGTGTTCATGAAAAGCACGGATACGGGCGATTGCCCTTTTTATGACTTCAATGAGATCCTTGTCTACCTTCTCGTAAGCTTCCGCTTCCTCTTCAGGTGTGACAATGAAATTCCCGGCACATATCTCGGCTTTGTCGAAATTTTTTGTGTACTCGAAAACAGCTTCGTCGCCGCGCTCTCTTACATTTTTGATGATATCCGCGACGATAGCTTCCTCCCTGGGGTAGCTGTCAGGGCTTCGCTTCAGCATATTTGTGAGAATCGATCCGAAGACTTCCTCGTTCAGTTCCAAAATCTGCATTCTTATTCCTCTCTCTCTTACGCATTCTGCTTCTGCAGCTCATTTCTGAGCTTTGTGATGATTTCGGAGATGCGCTCATTTTCCATCTTCATACTGACCTGATTCACGACCATGCGGGCGCTCAGAGGAATGACCTCATCGAGGACTTCCAGTCCGTTGGCCTTAAGAGTGGATCCGGTCTCAACGATATCGACGATGACTTCGGATAGACCGACGATCGGAGCAAGTTCGATGGATCCGTTCAGCTTGATGATTTCCACGGTCTGATGCTTTTTGTTGAGGAAATAGTCCTTGGTGATTGCCGGGTATTTGGTGGCAACGCGGATCATCTCACCGCTGTCAAGGTATTTTTTAGCTGACCTTGGTCCGCACACGCACATCCGGCACCTGCCGAAGCCGAGGTCCAGCACCTCATATAGCTTTTTGTTCTCTTCGATGATCGTGTCTCTGCCCACGATACCTATATCGGCAGCGCCGTAGTAGACATAGGTCGGTACATCCGGCCCTTTAGCCAGAAAGAATCTGAGCCCGAGTTCCTCGTTCGTAAATATCAGCTTTCGTGTATCTTTATCCATGGCACCGGCAGTGTCGATTCCGCACCTTTCAAAAAGGTTCAGGGTCTGTCTTGCCAGCCGGCCTTTTGTGAGGGCTACTGTTAAATATCTCATAAAATCCTCCGTCCCATTTTTCCGCTCATTTCATCGCAGCGGAACATTCTGTCTCAAGAATGCGAAGCGAGCCGATACAGGCTTGCCAGGTTATATCAAAGGAGATCTGCTCTGTCTGGATATCGCGTTCATCATCTGGTCGATATAGATTCCGACACCGACAGCGGGATAATCCTTGCCGAAGTTGCCGAGCAGGCTGTCATAGCGTCCGCCCTTGGCAATCGGCTCGCCTGTTCCCAGGGTCACCGCACTGAAAATGATTCCGGTGTAGTAATTATATTTTGAAAGATATCCGAAGTCGTAGGAGACATACTTTTCAAGACCTCGCTCCGTCATGAGACGATGGATATCCCTGAGCCTTAGTATCGCGCTCTTTTCTCTGGGTCCGAACGCATATTTCGAAGCTTCATCAATGACTTCCGCGCCGCCGAAGAGCTGCGGAAGTTTTTCGAGAGCTTCCTTCAACCCCGAATCGAGGCCGGACTCGTCGAGAAGTTCACCGACGCCGAAAAAATTCTTGTTGGAGATTAGTTTTCGGATGTTCTCCATCTTCTCAATATCGAGTCCTGTGGATTCCGCTATGGCCTTGAAGAAATCCACTTCTCCGACACTGACCTGAAATTCCCTGATTCCTGCGGCCAGAATAATCTCGCACGTGAGAGCAATGATCTCGGCATCAGCCTCGGCGCTCTTATCTCCGATCAGCTCGACGCCCATCTGTGTGGACTCTTTCAGCCGGCCCTGCAGTTCGGCGGAGTTTATAAACGTGCTGCCTTCGTAGCACAGCCGGACAGGCATTGCCTCCTCGGGAAAATGCATGGACACAGCCCTCGCGACAGATGGCGTAAAGTCTGATCTTAGGACAAGTGTGTTGCCGTCGCGGTCAAAAAACTTGTACAGCTCGTTAGTCGGAGTCGTTCCGATGTCACTTGAGAAGACGTCAAAATACTCAATAGTCGGAGTCTCGATATTCTCGTAGCTGTATTTTTCAAATACTGACCGGATACTGTCCATTAGCTTTACTTTGGAATTCATTGTATCCCCGTAGAGGTCTCGGAACCCTTCCGGTGTGTGGATCACTCTGTTATTCATCATTTACCTCTTCTCTCTCATCAAGATCTTTCTGCAGGCCGATCAGAATGGGGACCATGCTATTCGTCTCCCTGAGAAAATATTCAGGGTCCAGCTCTTCATAGGTGAAGCTTTTCCGACCGCCGCTTATGCATCGCTCCCAGAACCTTGTGAGCTCTGAAAGCCGCATATAGTAGTAGGTGTGATTTTTACTGAAATAGATGATCAGGAAAGATACGCCGCCCTGCTCCTCAAATTCGCGCATGAATCTGACCTGATGCTCATGGATATTGGCAAGAGGGAACGTAAATACAGCGCACTCTTTTGCGTCAAAGCACACCGGAATACCCTGGACTGCCCCCAGATAATCGACGGTACTCTTCTGGTCAAAGTAAGCCAGAGTGATATGCCTTGAGCTCTTGTCAATTTCAATCGGGGTGATCGGGGTGGGAACCTTCTGTATGACGGCCAGTTTTCGTTCTCTGTAGATTTCTATAGTGTAGTTGATGAGATCCTCCAGCGTCGAACCGCGGAGACCTCTCGAATTCCATGTAGCCATATCAGAGCCGTCCTATTTTATCAAGCGGCCAGTATCTTACCATGGCTTCCCCGAGTATTTCCTCGCGGCTTACAAAGGAATTCTGCCAGAACCTCGAATCATTGCTGTTATTGCGGTTGTCTCCCATTACAAAATAACAGCCTTCCGGCACCTCGTAGGGCCCGAAGGAACCGACCGGATCTTCCGGGCAGAAGCTGTCAGGGAGAGGATCAGATGCCCCGTCGATATAGACCTTTCCGTCTACAATGAGGACCGTCTCGCCCGGCATGCCGATAATACGTTTAATATATTTTTTTGACTCGTCATCCGGGAACTTAAAAATAATGATGTCGAATCTCTCGGGATCATGTGATCTGTACGCGAGACGGTTGCCGAATATGCGATCATTGACCATGATCGTGTTTTCCATCGATGACGACGGAATTTTCGCGTTTATGAGAATGACTCCGTTCACGACAGAGACGAATACAACGACAAAAACGAGCATCTGTACATAGGAGATGATTTCGTCTTTTATAGAAGTTTTCTGTGACTCTTTTTCAGCTTTCATCTGATGCGTTAACTTCCTTTGATTTATACTTTGCGGAATATATTCACCCGGGTGTGTTCTGTGAAAGACCGAGCTTTTCGAGTATCCGCTCCTCTTCCGAAGTGAGTGGGGCCTTCACGGTCATCCCGGATATGTATGAAAAATCTCCCTCGGCTGTCGGGAAAATAATTCTTTCGGCATGGAGAAAATGATGCCAAAGACCTGTTTCCTTTTTAAGTATCCCGGCAAGTTCCCTGTCTCCGTACTTTACATCACCGATGACGGGGGCTCCGAGCCATGCCAGATGGCTTCGGATCTGATGAGTCCTGCCCGTTATAAGGTCGATGTCGAGCAGCGAGTATATGCCTGTCTTTGAGAGCACCCTTACACCGGTCGCGATATGGGAAAAGCCCTGACCATTATTACGGCGAATCGTGACCTTGTTGGCTGCAGGATCCTTTTTGAGATAAGCCTCATAGATCCCATCCTTTATCTCCCCGCTCACGATGGTAAGGTAATGCTTTTTCACATCCCGGGACTTAATGATTCCGGAGAGGAACTGTGAACCCTTAAGGCTCTTCCCGCAGAGTACGAGTCCGCTCGTGTTCCGGTCAAGTCTGTTGACCGGGGCCGGATGGAACGTTCGGAGTTCTTCCTGTGAGATATTTCCTGAGGCCAGAAGATAATTTGTTAAATCTGACGCAAGACTGCCGCCTCCCGCGCGCTCGGGCTGTGACAGGATTCCGGGCGGCTTGTTTACAATCAGTATATCTTCATCCTCATATAGGACACAGGAGGCAAAATCAAAGGTATTGAAAGCCGGCGTTTTTGCAGGATGTGCTTCGGAGAATTTCGCGTACGTCTCGTCAGAGAAAAAGAGACGTACGGAATCCGACAAAGCCAGCATCTCATTGCCCAGAGCTTTTTTACCGTTCAGTGTTATGTTCTTTTTTCTGAGCATCTTATAGATAAAGCTCTTAGGCGCATTTGGCAGCAGCTTAGCCAGATATTTGTCGAATCTCTGCCCTGACTCGTTTTTTCCGATAGTAAATTCTTTCATAATAAAATCGAATCCGTTGTACTCACAGCGAGATTTGTGTGAGGAATATCCAGATCGTCTGCTCAAGGTCGTAATCCGGATACCTTGAGTCAGGCTTGAATTTTACGTCCCGGAGCGATTCGGAATGTTCATTCATTGAATCGAGGCGTTCCAGAAAGTGCTTTCGGTCTGTCATTAGAGCAACATTCGATCCGATGCCGTTTGAGCGCAGCACCTTTTTGATATAGTCAGCGGTGAATTTCGGATCCCCTTTTTTTTCGGTTACCAGTCCGACGACAGTGTTTCCGCATATTGCAAATGCATCCACCATAGTACTGGCAGTCTCATGGGTCACATAGAGCTCGTATGCCATCGTGAGTGTTCCCGCATGCTCCTCGATTTCTTTGTACTCGTCCTCCGGAATCGACGAGTGAGTATATACCATTACGAGGCTTACAAATGCCATGGCGAATGGGATGACAAGCACCAGAGCTATTACTGTCAGAAGATTTCTCTCGGTTCCGTAAACAATGATACCGGCCACAAACACTGCCGCCGGAAAAAGAACTGTTATGATTGTGATAAGGAGCCGTCTCATCCGTTCATAGCGGAAATACCCGAACTGACCTTTTGTAGCTTTCTGCATAATTCTCCTGATACCTTGTTTTGATGTCGATGATACGTCTGTTCACTGATAGGCTATTGTAACACACATTTGCCCCTTGTGCACGATTTCTTTTATGCCCGCTCAACCGAGGAGCTCATAATAATCCTGAATAAAGAAGTCCGCCTCTCTCTCTTTCTGTTCCCGCACATTTTCGGAGTAAGTGTCGTAGACAGCCGCCACTGTCATTCCCGCCCGCTTACCGGACAAGATTCCGATCGGTATATCCTCAAAAACTAGGCAGGAAGAGGGGGAGGTGCCGAGTTTCTCGGCAGTATAGAGATAGACATCCGGCTCCGGCTTGCTGGCCGTTACGTCATCGCAGGTGGTTATCACATCGAAGTACTCGGAGATGCCGTGAATACGAAGAATCTCCTCGATGAGCCGCAGATGGTTGCTGGACGCGATCGCCATCCGCACACCGTTTTCCGCCATTTTGCCAATGAGTTCCCGTGCGCCGGGCTTCAGCGGAATGTCATGCCTGTACTTATATTCGGCCATGTCGATCCATGTCTGACCGATTTCCTCGATGGAGTCTGAAATTCCGAATCTTTCCCGGAAATATTCGGCGACTTCGGTGAATCGAAGGCCTTCCAGTTCGCGCTGAAGATTCTCAGGAACTTCAATCCCGAACCTCTCGAGATATTCGATATCGATTTCACCCCACATGCCCATCGAGTCGATCAGCGTGCCGTCGAGATCGAAAATGACCGCTTCGTAATCCAATATATTCGGAACTTTTCTGTTCAAAATAAAATCCTTTCTATAATAGTCTCCTGCCCGGAGCGCGCTTATTTTTTATGAGGCCGCGGTCAAATGACCCGAAACCTACAGGAAATCCCTCTAGTAGAATAAGAATGTACTTATCATTTTTCTTGTTACGAGTTTTTCGGCTTCCGCCTGCAGATGAAGTAAAAAGAACGGCAGGGTCAACATCGCCGAGGAGCCTTGTGAGAGCAGGTTCATGTTCAACGATTTCTTCGTTGAAAGCAGAAAGCGTTTCGCCACGCAGATATTTCATAACACGAGTGTCGTCACATGTCATGTTGAATTCCCTGCCCCATTCACCTTCGAAAAGGGCTTCGGACAAAGCCTGTGAGGGCAGGACCCGATCTTTCTTTCTGGTGGCGAGGTGCAGTCCCGTCATCAGATAGCGGAGCGATGGATACGGTCTGACTCCATTGGGAATCAGATAAATCTCATCGTTCTTTTCGTATATGTATCTTTTTACGGATGTAATTTTTTTTCCGGCTATTGCGGACGAGTATCCGTTCATCATTATTTCTGCTCTGGCTCTGCTTTCGGATGCCTGCCCGCCCGCGCAGGTCCGTTTGACAAACAAGGCCATGAACTGTCCCTCGCCCCTCATTTTGTGGGGATAAATCCGGACGCATTTTTCTGTACCTGGCAGCACTCCGTGGCAGAATCCCTCCCGCTCAGGTATCTCAAGCAGCTGAAGCTCGGGGAACCGTTCAAGAAGTGATAAGACATTTGCTTCATTCTCAAGGGAGGAGAAAGTACAAGTTGAATACATAAGGCATCCGCCGTATTTCAGCATGGTCACAGCCGCAGACAGGATGTCAGCCTGCAGAGGGGCGTAGTATTCGGGACCCTTTTCTTCCCAGTAAGTGCTCATGCCCGGCTCACGACGGAACATGCCCTCACCTGAACACGGCGCGTCAACGAGAATCTTGTCAAAAAATCCATGAAAACAGGCAGCCAGCTTATCCGGAGACTCTGCAGTCACAAAGGCGTTTGCAGCACCGGCCAGTTCAAGATTCTTCCTGAGAGCCTGAGCACGGCTGGCGGAGATATCATTGGAGTGAAGAAGACCTGTGCCGCCGAGTTTTGCAAGCAGCTCGGTAGATTTTCCTCCGGGAGCAGCGCAGAGATCCAGCACGTAATCTCCGGGAGAAATGGGAAGGTTTTCCGCCGGTGCCATGGCTGACGGCTCCTGAATATAGAAAAGACCAGTCTGATAGAGCGGATGTCCGGAGAACTCGGAAGTGCTCTTCGTAAAGAAACCGTTGTGGATCCAGGGAATTTCCTCCAGAGATTCGCCGCCGTATTTTTGCCAGAGATCTAAAAAGCGGTCCTTAGTGATCTTTAGTTCGTTCACTCTGATGCCGGTATTTGGAACGCATAGAAGACTATCCCGCCATGCAGGATAGTCTTCTCCTAATAACTCTGTCATATTCCGGATGAAACTGTCAGGCAGACTCAAGGGTTTTCATCCTCCTTTCCTCGGGTCCGGTGCTTCATATTCCACTGACTGAGCGCGGAAACCCTCGGCAAGGACGTCCAGATGTCTCTGGAAGCGCTTCAGCTCGTCTATATCGTTCATCTTAAAGATCCGGTAGAATTCGTCCTGGATCTTTTCAACCTCCCTGTGGTTCGTGATCTTGTAGAGATTCTCGATACTTGTCACGATGTCTTTGATCAGATTGGTGCGGGTCTCCGAATGGTTCTCTGCATCAATGATCTCAGACCTGACCCGGGACATCTGCGTATCCAGCTGATAGACTGAATCGGCTATGACTTCAAGCTGTTTGGACACATGTGGAGGGAGCACTCCCTTGTACTTGTACTGCAGCGAGTGCTCGGTCGTTGCCCAGAAATTCATAGCCATAGTTCGGATCTGGATCTCGACATGGATCTGTTTGGGACCGTTAATTGTCTCGACTGTGTACCAAACAATCATGTGATAGCTTCGGTATCCGCTCGACTTGTGATTGGCAAGATAGTCCTTTTTTTCTATTACGACCATGTCATAACGTCTTCGGATAAGAACTGCTACTTTTTCGATGTCCTCAACGAACTGGCAGATGATACGGATTCCCGCGATATCTTCAATTTCTTCCTCGAGCCGGTCAAAGCCGATACCTTTTTTCTGCATCTTTTCAAGGATGCTTGTGACCGTTTTTACTCTGCCGCTGACAGTCTCGATCGGTGAATGCTGATTGTTTTTCCGGTATTCATCTCTCAGACAATTGAACTTGGCGGTCAGCTCGGTGACCGCCTGTTCATAAGGCTGCAGCAGCTCTTTCCAAAGCTGTATTTCCATAGTTTTTACCGATTATAATTCTCTGAAACTTTTCTGCCGGTGCCCTTAGTAAGCAATCTCTATTATTTAAGAGCTTCAAGGACTTTCAGCAGAAAATCCCACATGCGTTTTGCGGAGGAGATAGAAAGCTTTTCTTTCGGAGTGTGGATATCACTGATATTAGGTCCGAAGGATACGACATCAAGTCCATCGATCTTTCCGTAGAAGATACCGCACTCAAGACCACCATGGGTGACTTCGACCTTGGCTTCCTCTCCGAACATTTCAGCGTATGTTTTCTGCATGACGCTGCGGAGCGCAGATTCCTCATTGTATTCCCATGCGGGATACTCATCCTTAAGAAGAATCTGTCCGCCGAGGAATTCAGTAAGAAGTCTGATCCTGTTCACTACCGCTGTTCTCTCACTTACGAGTGAGCTGCGGACAAGCGATGTGGCTACGAATTGTTCGGTCCCGGTGCGCATGATGCCTACGTTGGTAGAAGTCTGCGGAAGTCCGGGTGAAATTGCTGACATATGGCGCACACCGTTGGGGATGAGATTCAGGAACGCGATGACTCTTTCCTGGCTGTCCTGGTCCATGACGGTCACCTTGTGAGAGTGTCCGGTGTCAAGAGTAATCTTGATTTCATCATCGGTGCCTGCGTACTCTTTTCTGACATCGGCGGTGAAATCGCGAGTGAACTTCTTGACATTGGCAAGATCATCCTCATCGATGATGATATGAGCCTTGGCAAGAGACGGGATCGCATTGTCTTTATCTCCGCCTGAGACATCTGAGAGTGAGTAGGCAACTTTTCTGTCAAGCGCGTACAGGAAACGTCCAAGCATCTTGTTGGCGTTGATTCTGCCTTTCGTAATGGCTTCTGCGGAGTGTCCGCTCTTTAAGCCGGAAATCTCGACAAGAACGGGAACACCTCTGATCGTTGCCCGCTTAGTCGGGACAACCGAATCGACCCGGATGCCTCCCGCGCAGCCGGCTGTGAGCACACCTTCCTTCTCACTGTCGATATTGATGAGCCGTTTGCCGGTCAGCATCTCGGCAGTATTCAGGTGAGACGCTCCTTTGAGACCGATCTCCTCATCGACGGTAAAGACACATTCAAGAGGCGGATGGACAATCTCGTCACTGTCAAGGATTGCAAGCATATAGGCGACTGCAATGCCGTCGTCTCCTCCGAGTGTTGTGCCGACAGCATAGAGGTCATCTCCTTCGACTTCAAGATCAAGCGGGTCGGTGAGGAAGTTGTGTGTGGAATCGGGAGTCTTGGCACATACCATATCGACATGTCCCTGGAGGATCGTTACAGGAGATTCTTCGTAGCCCTCCGATGCGTCTTTGTATATTATGACATTACCTACTTCGTCTGCGACTGCGTCAAAATTATGGGATGTTGCAAATTCAATAAGATACTCGGTCATGCCATCGGTGTTGCCGGAACCTCTGGGGATATCCGAAATCTCCATAAAATAACGAAATACATTAGCAGGCTCTAAATTTCTCAAGTCATTCATGTTCATCCTCCCAAAAATGTGCTGGTTAATACGTTGCGGGCGAACGGCAGATTATTACTGCCGCCCATCGAAAAAAGAAATATGGGGATGTTCAGTGGAACATCCCCGCATATCGTCACCTGATTACATTAAAGATCATCGTCTTCGTCTATGCCGTCATCGTAATCGTCTTCCAGATCATAGGAAGGCGCTTCTGTGGCAGGCTGCTGTGAGCCTTGCGGAGAGAGCTCCTGACGATTCCTTCTGACCGTGTCGTACGCTCCCTGAAGCGAGTCAAGAAAACCTTTATACTTTCCGCCGGCATCGGAAATCGTTGCCCCGAGAATGCTCTCAAGGCTTGCCAGCATCTCATCTGTATAGGTGAGAGCGGAAATTCGGATGTTGTTGGCATCCTGTGTAGCAGAATCAAGTATGCCCTGAGCCTGCTGATTGGCTTTGTTGATCGTGTCATTGGCCTGGGCATATGCCTGCTGCATGACTTCGTGCTGACTGACAAGTTCCTTGGCTCTGGCTTCTGCGTTGGCTACGATGCCGTCTGCCTTGGACTGTGCGTCCGCAAGAATTGCGTCCTTGTTGGAGATGATCTTCTGATAACGCTTGATCTCATCCGGAGTCTTAAGGCGCAGCTCGCGAAGAAGCTCCTCAAGCTCTTCCTTGTTTACAACGATCTTGGTCGTGGACAGCGGCTGAAATTTACAGCTGTCTACATACTCTTCAATTTCTTCTATAATCTGCTCAATTCTGCTGGCCATGATTTCTCTCCTTATGCAACGCTATTTTTCAATTTTTCGTATCCTCTCTCTCAGAAGCTTCGCGACCTGACTCGGAACGAACTTTTCGAGGTCATCCTCGAACATAGCCACCTCTTTTACTGTGGATGAACTTAAGAATGCGTACTCGAGACTTGTGATCAGGAACATTGTATCGATATCCGGTGCGAGGACCCGATTGGTCTGAGCCAGATGCAGTTCAAACTCAAAGTCCGATATCGCGCGAAGCCCCCGGATGATCGTGTTCGATTCACAGGATCTGACGAAATTGACTGACAATCCCTCAAATGATTTGACCACAATATTCGGTATATCCGATGTTACCTCTTTTAGTATATTAACACGTTCTTCTATTGAAAACAACGGAGTTTTTTTTGAATTCACTAAAACTCCGACAATTACTTCATCAAACTGCTTTGACGCGCGCTTGATAATGTCCAGATGACCATTGGTGACAGGATCAAAAGACCCGGGATAAACGGCTCGCCGCATGATATTGCCTCCTCCCAAATATCAGCCTCGTCTCTTCTTCAGAAAAATATGCTGGCTCATTCCGTATCTGCGCTCCTTGAATTTCTCAAATCCAAGTTCATCCAGATATGAGAAATCAGTTTTCGGGGATGCCTCGACTACGATGAGGCCATCCTCCTCCAGAATGTCAAGACCCGACAGAATGCCAAGAGTCTCCTTTTCAAGCCCATGATTGAAGGGCGGATCCATGAATATGACATCGAACTTCTCACTGCCCAGCCTGCCCAGTACGGAATTCACATCACCGCGGATGAGAGTTGCACCCTCGGTCAGTTTAGTGAATTCGAGATTTTCCAGGATAAGCTCCTGCGTCTTTCGGTCCTTTTCTACGAAGACCGCACAGCTGGCACCGCGGCTTAAGGCTTCGATTCCAATCGACCCGCTGCCGGCATAAAGATCAAGGAACCGACATCCGGGAATATACGGCATTAAAATGTTGAAAAGCGTCTCTTTTGTTCTGTCTGTTGTCGGTCTTACGTCCATGCCCTTTACTGTCCGAAGCGGCATGGATCTTGCTTTTCCGGCTATTACTCTCAAATGCTTGTCCTCCGGTTAAACTATATCGCTGCTCTGCATCGTGAGACGCCAGTCGAGATCGCCGCGTCCGAGCCCGAGGACCAGAAGCTCAGCAGTTGCAATGTTCGACGCGACCGGAATATTGTTTCTGTCGCAGGCCATAATAATTTTGCTGACATCCGGTTCCTTAGGGTCGATCATGCTGGGGTTATAAAACAATATGACCATATCCATCGCGTTCCTCTCGATCATCTCGACGAACTGCTTATCGCCTCCGATGGCTCCGGGGAGAAACTTGTGGATCTTGAGATTCGTGGCTTCTTCAATGCGGCGTCCGGTGGTCCCTGTGGCGTATATATCGTGTCTGGAAAGGATGCCTTTATAAGCAATAGAGAAATCTTCCATGAGAGTTTTTTTGCTATTGTGTGCGATCATTCCTATATTCATGTGAATCTCCTTAATATACGATGGCGGAAGATAGCTTAAAGTTGATTATATTATAGCAAAATACCCAAAAATACACAATAAGTTTATAAAAAATTTGTCATTTTTGGCTATGAAACAGTAAATATTTAGTCGTACTGCACCACAGCTTCATCGACCGGTTCAAACAACATCTTCAACGAAAAGCGCGTCTTATCCGGGTTTTACGATGCGGGCCTAAAGCCTTTAGTGCCGGCTTGATTAGAAGTTCGGCCGGGCTGCCCGGGGTCCTATGCCGAAAGCAGCATTATCTTCATCGAAAAACGTATATCCTGCCTTCCGAGCTTAGTAAATGCTTTCGCATTTACTGATCTCTCAGTCGGATATACAATGTTTTTCTCACGAAGATATATGCTGCTTCCGCAGGTGAACTAAGTAAACAGCCCGGCTGAACTTCCGTATATATTACAGTATCAGATTGACGTTTTCCTTTGACAGGTATTCATTCAACCGGGTCCGGAGTACAGAATACGTCTCAGAGATCTGGGCGGGATCGTCGTGCATAATGACCGCAGCGATTTCGCCTGCTTTGGCAAGAACATCTCTGTCTCTGAGAAGATCAGCGACATCAAAAAGCGCGTCGCCACTCTGCCGGATACCGAGCAGATCTCCGGGCCCTCTCAGTTCAAAATCCTTATCGGCTATCTCGAAACCGTCATTGCTCCGGTTCAGAATATCAAGCCTCCTGCGTATATCCTCGCTCTCCTGACCGGACATGAAAATGGCATAGGACTGGGCGTCACCGCGACCTACCCTGCCCCTCAGCTGATGAAGGGCAGCAAGTCCGAAGCGCTCCGCGTTTTCTATCATTATGACAGTCGCGTTCGGAACATCCACTCCTACTTCCACAACAGTCGTCGATACCAATATCTGTATCTTGTGCGATGCGAAATCCTCCATGATCTTATTCTTTTCTGCCGGCTTCATCCGCCCGTGAAGCATGGCTATGCTGTACCCGGGAAATACCTTTTTCAGGTTCCTTGAATAGTCAATGACATTTTCGACATCGAGCCCTTCGCTGGCTTCGATCATGGGACAAATGATATAAGCCTGATGTCCTGCATCTACCTCTCTCTTTATGAATCTGTTGGCCTTATCCCTCCAGCTGTTGTCTACGACACAGTTCTTAATAGGGAGCCTGCGGGCGGGCAGCTCATCGATGATCGAGATATCGAGATCGCCGTAGTAAATAACACCAAGGGTCCTGGGAATCGGCGTTGCCGACATGACCATGCGATGCGGCGGAGAAATGCCGCCGGCAAGGGCTTTCCTCTGATCAACTCCGAATCTGTGCTGCTCGTCCGTGATGACCAGCGCGAGATTGCTGTATTCCACAGCTTCCTGTATCAGAGCGTGCGTGCCTATGATGATATTGGCTTCTCCTGCCCTTATCCTATTCTGGGCTTCGCGCTTTTCCTTCGCTTTAAGAGAACCGGTGAGGAGAATGGGACTCAGCTTTTCATTGCCGGAACTTGCGCACATTTTCACGAATTTTTCAAAGTGCTGCCTTGCGAGGACCTCAGTAGGCGCCATCAGCGCGCTCTGATAGCCGTTTTCCGCGCACATGACCATAGCCAGAAAAGCAATAATTGTCTTACCTGATCCGACATCTCCCTGCACGAGTCGGGACATGAGCTTTTTACCTGCAAGGTCATCTTCAATCTCCTGCCATACTCGCATCTGTGCACCGGTCAGACGGTATGGGAGGTTGTCAATAATCTCCTCTGTCTGCCAGCAGCGCTTCATCGGATATCCGTTTGGCGCTTCTCCCTGCGCTTCCTTCATTTTCCTGAGCGCCATGATGAAAAAGAAGAATTCATCGAACGCGATCCGCTTCCTTGCCGCAAAGAGATCTTTCTCTCCGGTAGGGAAGTGGACAGAGCGGGCAGCGAGGGATTCATCCATGAGATCGTTCATCCTGCAGATCTGCTCCGGCAGATATTCAGCCTCCGGGCCGATCAGTGCAAATGCAGACTGCACCGCCTTCGAAACCGCATTGTTCGACAGACCTTTCGTGAGTCCGTAGACCGGGTTCAGAGTCTTAAGCTTCTCATTATACCTGGCCGGAGTAAATATCTCGGGGTGTTCCATGATCCTGACTCCCCCTTTTTGCGATACAGTACCACGGAAAACGTAGACCGATCCTCTCTTTAAGACAGTTCTAATGTAGGGTGCATTGTACCAGGTGAGTCTGATTTTGCCCGTCGGATCATCAATCTCAGTCGTGGAGATTGTGACACGTCCGGTCGGCCGTACAACGACGGCCTTTGCTATAGTCCCCTGCACAGCGCATTTTGCACCGACAATGACATTGCCTGCCGGGCAGGGAGGCATATAGGCATCATAGTGGACCGGATAATATCTGACCAGGTCCTCACAGGTGAAGACGCCGAGCTTGTTGAAAAGTTTTTCGGTCTTAGGCCCGATTCCCTTAATTCTCGTCAGTTCCATAGTGCCTTCCTGAAAAAAGAGGGGCTGTCGTATTAGACGGTGTCACCACTATATATGACAGACATTTGCAAATAACGTCTGCCATATATAGTGGTGGCGCGCCTTAATGCGACAGCCTCGTGATAGCTAAGTGACGGACTTCCCGCCTGATAATCAGCGGCAAGCCTGTGATACTGATATAGATCCCGGTGCGGAAAGATGTCTTACGGTCTTATTCGACCGAGAGCACGATATAGTAAATAGGCTGTCCGCCCGGATTCTCCTCGACATCAAGGTCCGGATATTTGTTCCTGATAAGCTCAGCCAGCTCTTCGCAGGCTTCTTCCTCATAATCCTTGCCATAATAAAGAGAAATCAGCTCGGAATCCTCATCGACGAGTTTATCCAGCATCTCCATGACAACACTCGGAACATCTCCGCCGACTGCGAGGATACCATCATCGCCGATACCCATTATGTCACCGGATGTGATTTCTATTCCGTCGATCTTTGTGTCGCGGACAGCGTAAGTGACCTCACCCGACTTGACATTTGCAATCTCTTCCGTCATGTATTCTACATTCTCTTCCGGTGATTTCTCAGGCACGAAGTTAACGACAGCCGTGATGCCCTGCGGGATCGTCTTCGTCGGGATAACGTGTACGCTGCAGTCTTCTACCAGATCTCTTGCCTGATTGGCGGCAAGTATGACGTTCTTGTTGTTCGGGAGAATGAAAACATTTTCTGCGTGTGCTTTTTCGATAGCAGCCAGCATATCCTCCGTGCTCGGGTTCATGGTCTGGCCTCCCTCAATGAGAACGTCGACGCCGAGTTCTCTGAATACATCCGAGAGACCGTCACCGATCGTGACAGAAATAAACGCATTTTCCTTGCGCGGTGCTTCTTTGGCGGCTTGTTCTGCTTCCTCTTTGGCCTTCATCTCAGCTTCGCGGGCAGCTGCCACAACACTTGACTTGAACAGCTTCTCCTGATGCTCTTCACGCATGTTGTCTACCTTCATGCGGGTCAGCTGACCGTACTCAAGGCCTTTTTCAAATGCCTTTCCCGGATGATTCGTATGAACATGTACTTTGACCATGCCATCGCCGACGACGAACACGAGACTGTCGCCGAGGCCAAGGAAGTAGGATTTCATATTGTCCTCCTCTTCCTCGGTAAAAGCATCCTCGTTATCGAGTTTTACGATGAACTCCGTGCAGTAGCCGAATTCGATGTTATCCGTGCTGATCGGCTGCGGAGCAATGTTCACGTGTGTTTCCGGGGCTTCGAAATCAAGATCTATTTCGAGGCCGTTGAAGGCGTCGAGCGCACCGTGGAGAACGACCATGAGACCCTGTCCACCGGAATCGACGACACCGGCTTCCTTAAGGACCGGCAGAAGGTCCGGTGTTCTCGCGAGGGCTTCGTCACCTTCCCTCACACATGTCTCTAACATGGCCCCGAGATCGGACTTATCCTCGTAATCGGCGGCAGCCTGGGCGACCGCCTTGGCTACGGTTAGTATCGTGCCCTCTTTCGGCTTCATGACTGCCTTATAAGCCGTCTCTACCGCTTTCTGGAAAGAATCGGAAATCATATTGCCGTCGATTTCTTTTGAATCCCTGATTGCTTTTGTGAAGCCGCGGAGAAGCTGTGAGAGAATGACACCGGAGTTTCCGCGCGCACCCCTTAGAGAACCGGATGAGATGGCCTTTGCGATCTGATCGATATCGGCTTCAGGAAGAGCATTGACTTCATTTGCAGCAGACATGATTGTCAGAGTCATGTTCGTGCCGGTGTCACCATCGGGAACCGGGAAGACATTCAGCTCGTTGATCCACTCTTTTTTGATTTCGAGATTCTTAGCCCCCGCAAGGAAACACTTGCGAAGCAGCGAAGCATCAATTGTATTCACACTCATGTTAATCTACCTCTTCCCCCTTCATCAATCGATTACGCGTATGCCCTCAACGAGGATTTCTACGTTTTCTACCTTCATGCCGGTAAATTGCTCGAGCTTGTACTTTAACGCTTCGACGAGATTCTCTGTGATAGTCGGAATGCTGACACCGTAAGAGACGATACAGTGAATAACAAGTGAAATTTTATTCTCTTCGATCTTAACGTTAATTCCGTATTTCAGGCTGTCCTTCTTTAGCAAATGGAACAGACCATCCTTTACACTGTAGGCTGCCATACCGACGATTCCGAAACAGCCGACTGCGACGGAACCTGCGTAGGTTGCTATTACATCTGAGCTTATCGTGATCTGTCCATACTCAGAATTCAGGCGTCCTTTCATAAATGACCTCCATTGTATTAGCGGATTTAATCTCTTTCCTAAACAGTTTTTCAGATTATTATCACTGGTATTATAAACTCTTTGCTATAAAAAAGAAAGATGTAATTCAAGTCTCGCTTGCGAGACTTGGCGCGGGATTCGGGTCAGCGTCGGAGGTTTGCTCGCTGCTTGTAGAAGCGGGGGCTTCCCCCACTGAAATAAAACTGCCTCACTTAATACAGTGAGGCAGTGATAAGTTTATCCGTGTACGGATACCGCGTTGGGTTTCCCTGAGGTCTTCTGTCAGATATGAAGCGTGGAACGAAGCAGCGCTATGTCTCTGTAATCCACAACATTGTCTTTATTCATATCAGCGATATACATTTCAGCAGGAGTCATGGCTTCTTTGTCATATACCATGCGTGAGAGAATGTCGAAATCAGATTTGTTCGTCTGACCATCGAAATTGAGGTCTCCCAACTTGTAGTAGATGCATGGAAGCTTTATGCCGGATGTAACGCTCGTGGTCGCCATAAAACTTGCAAATGAAGCCACATCTTTCACGTTATATAGATTCATCAGAAGCAGATCCTTGCCGTTGTTCCAGAGAGATAAGCTGTTTACATTACTTACATTCTTAGATCCCGTGACATGAAGTCCGTTGGCAAGACCGCATAGGATCTTTGTACCGGTCAGGAGAAGACCGTCAATGTTCGCTGCATAGATTCCCGTCTCCCTGGATTTCAGGACCTCACTCTGCTTGATAATGAGGTTGTGAAGCGTGTTGGCATAGATTCCCGTCATGGCTCCGCTTATGTAGTCCGTGGATAGCTTGCAGTTATCTGAGCAGTTATTCAGATAGATCCCATAGATTTTTGTCGGATTTGATCCGCCGCCCAGGAACATAGTGTTCTTCCACGTCGTGAGCATGACTCCGGGCAGTGCGCGTACAGCAGCGTAATTGGTATTGCCGCCTGCTTTGCCTATTCCGTCATAGAAGAGATTTTGTATGACTTCCGCTTTCATCCTGTAACCGGAGGTGCGGTAATTCTGATTGCTCACAGACAATTTTACGCCGTCTGCCTGAATGTTCCCGAAGGTATTATTCATGATCAGAACGTTGCTGTTGTCCTTGATCTCGATCGCTGCGAACGGAGCTGCACCGTTGAATTTTTTGCCGTTAATTGTGTTGTCGATAATGTAGGCTGCGCCGTTCTTCCATGCATAGAGATTTACGCCATTAAGGAAGCAGTTCACTCCATGAGCCGTGTTTTCCTTGCACACAAAATCACGGAAATTATAGGCGTTGATGCAGATGTAAGGAATATCCCGGAATGTGCACCCAACGATTTTATAGCCGTCAGCATAGATACCGTTATAAGTGTGGTGTGTGCCGACGCCTGATACGACATTCTGGAATGTACAGTTCGTTACCTGAACATTCGGCATCCCGAGATTTTCAATCGGCTTTGCGTTTGACTTCGTGTCTTCCGTTGACAGATAATCCGTATGCAGCGCTTCCTTGTAGGCAAAGGAGGCATTGGACGTCTTTGAACCATTTACATAATAGGATGTATCAGAGCCCTGGTACTTATAGTGATTGACGAACTTCACGTTGTTGATCGTCAGATTACGGCAGCCGTCAAAATTTACACTGTGAATAGAAGTGTCGTTGCCGATTGTCGTATTCTCTATCGTGATGTTCTCACCGTGGCGAAAAACCATGTCCATCTGACTGTACGTGTTTTTATATACGTCAGTGGCCTTCACTCCGCCGTTCCACTCTCCGCCGGATATCTTCACATTCTTGATTTGATTATATCCGCCGACCTTGCAGTCCTCAGAGTGAACGATATTCCCGTTAGGGTCCATATAAACGCCCAGGAGCATGAGTTTCGAGGGGTCGTCTCTGTACATTACTGCCCCATCGGCCAGGTGGAGCCAGATGTTGGAAAATATGAACAGTTGGTCCTTGAGGTGATACGTTCCTTTGGGAACAAAGACCTCGATCATCTGATGGAAGTACTGACCTGCTTTGCCGGCTTCTTTCAGCGCGTTATTGAGAGTTTTCTCATCCGACGCGTAATCGTTCCCGTTTGCGCCGAAATCTGTCACAACATTGTAAAATGTCTTTAAAGGTATAGGTGACGCACCGACAAGAATTTCCTCAACCGGACCGGAATCTGCCTCGAAACCAGTTGCCTGTCCGATTAATTGGATATCTGCGGTTCCTTCGCCAGGCAGAGTGTCTGACAGGGTGTTGGCAGGTGAATCCGTCTCGCTTCTTTGATTATCAGTAGTGTCAAGTGTTTCGGACACAGCGATGTCGCTGTCTGTTCCGATATCACAGGATGATTTGGTCGTGCCAGAATAACCGTCGATTTCTTGAGATTCGTCTGTATCCGAGAAATCTTTTGCTATCAAGTCATCTGTTTCAGTGAATATGTCCGGTGAAGTATCATCTGAAATTTCAGCAGGTTCGCCTGATGAATGTTCAGGATCATCCTCGTCTGAGAGTGTACACGAATCATATCCCGCATCTTCCGGATCGATTTCCGAAAAGCTCTCACAACCCTGGATTTCATCCATTGTGATGCTGAATATGTCATCTTCGTTTTCGTCGGTATAATCATATTCTGTGCTTTCACAGGATATGAATTCCTCCGCTAACGAGGAATCACTATCAGAAGACACTTCATTGGCAGCGGAGATCCCTCCAAATTCTCCATCTGTCGTCTGGTCTGAATCAGCGAAGACCGGGCTTACACCTAATGTGCAGGCGATCCCGCAGATCAGAATAAACCAAATACATCGTTTAGTTAATTTCATCATCTCCCTTCATTAATTATTTCATCCCCGATATTTGTTTATGACACGCTTATAATAATAACAGATTTATTAATCGTTTTGTAACGTTAAATCGAAAAAAATTAACCTAAATTTAACAAAGAAAATACAGAAAATTTGCTGTTATGCCAAAAAAGACAATACACGAAACTCGTCTGCAGGAAAGCGTGGTATCGGAGGAAAAATATTTCTTTATAATTCTAATAAAATACTTGAAACGTCTTGGGGATTTATGATAGAATATTTCTCGTTGCAGGCCATAAGGCCTTATTCTATCGTAAGGAGGTGTTATTGATGGCTGTTTGCTCTGTTTGTGGAAAGGGAGCTCACTTCGGAATTAAAGTGAGCCATTCTCATAGAAGATCTAACCATATGTGGAAATCCAATATCAAGAGAGTAAGAATCATGGAGAACGGTGCTGCTAAGCGTGCATACGTATGCACCAGCTGCCTCAGATCCGGCAAGGTAGAGAGAGCCTGATCGCTTTTCTCATTACATGAAAAATAAGTAGCCCCCGCTTTTCGCGGGGGTTTTTATTTTGAGCAGGCACCTGGCCGAGGTGCCTGAATCGTGGTCGCGACGCGAAAGCCTGTTCATTAGGACACTTTATTCAGCTGTCTCGGGAATCTCATCCTCCACAGATGAAGCTTTGTTGCCGCCGGTGAATCTGTTCACGACATCGGGGACCAGGTCGAGAAGCTTGGAGAGGCTGTCCTGTCCTTTCACGTTGACCATTTTAGTCGTACCATTTGAGATAACCAGGACTGCGCTGGGGGTCATTTTTCCGCCAATACCGCCGCCCGAGTTTGGATTCTTGCTGCTAGTCGCCGCTCCTGCCGCAACTCCGAAACTGACATCGACCAGCGGTACAATGATCGTATCGCCGAGGTGGATCGCCTCACCGACGACCGTCTTGGAAGAAATGAACTGATCCATTCCCCGGAACAGCGAATCTACATTTGTTCTGAATTCATTATCTGCCATGGTACTAATTCCTCCTTATAATCGTGTCACCCGGCGGCTTATGCCTGTGACAATTCTTTTCGTAAATGTCTGAAATATCGGATCACATATTTAATATTCTTGTTGAAATATGTCGATGCCGCAATGTAAACGATATAGAACAGATAAATCCGTCCGCTTGAAGTTATATCACATTCCAGATGAGATTTCTCAAAATCCGGATTGATATCGAAAGTTTTTCCTACCTGGGGAAGGAATACAGACAGGACGCCAAGTACCCTGCCGGTGATCGAAGGATCGTCAAAACCGAAGTCAAGATAACCTGAGAGTTTCCTCGGTCGTATATGCCCCAGCAGATTTCCTGTCTTGCCGAGGACAAGGTGGATCGCGTCCTGAGTCTTGTCGTCGAAGAAGAAATCCGTGATCAAAGTGATCTTCCCGAAGATTGTCAGGATCTTGTCGATGACCTCGCCGAAAATGGCGACGATCCTGCCCGGAATGCCGCAGAGTATCGTGAAGAATTCCAGGATCTTCATGAAAATAGTGATCAGAATTCCATATATCCTGCCCGGAAGACCGAGGAGCAATCCGTTCGCTCTCTGCAGAATGCCGGAAATGCGGCCGGTCAGAGATCTGACTTCCGGTTCTGCTTCATCGACTGAATCTTCTATCTGCTTTTCGGGTCCGCCAATAGGATCGTTAACCGCTTCGACGCTGATATCCGTATCAGGTATCTCTCCCGCGGCGCTGTCGGATCCGGCAGTAAGCGGTTCACCTGCAGCACTGCCGGTTTCCGTGTGGGGAGATTCATCTGCCGCAATGGCAGATTCCGCGCCGGAGCCCTTTCCGCCGCCAGTTTCCTCATGCGGCGGTTCGGGAACGTGTCCCTGCCCGTCAAGAATCTCATCAGCGGAGGACGCTATGCTCTCTTCTGTCATATTAACGGATTCCGAAGCCCCGGCTGCTTTCGACTTCTTCTTTTTTCGGCTCGAAAGCCAGTCCCTGATCTTGAAGATTGATATGCCGAAGATACGTATATCTTTCGTGAGTCCTCCGCCGTATCCGCTCTCTCTTATGCCGTAACTGACATCAACGGAAATCATACGAAGGAGCCAGGAGACATTTGCTCCGGCGTTAAGATCCCATCCGACCTTATCTGCGTGTACCCTGTAACGGACAGGCACGAACAGAATGAGAAGAATAATAGTCAGGATCAGAAGAAGCAGGATAAGGAGAACTATTCCTATGATTTTCAATATTGTGAGTAAAATCCCCAATATCGTCATGCTAAGTTACCTGCCAAACTTTATTGCAATACATTTAAATCGCGGAGATACTGCTGAAGGTCGACGTTGCCATTCCGCGTGTAACACTCGCTCGTGAGCCTTGTAATCTCTCTCAGGGCTTCCTTCCGGCTTCCGAAGATGCCAAGAATTTCCGGGGTCATTTCGCGGATCCTGTCCTGAACGAGAAAATAGGCGCTGATGATATCAAGCTGTCCCTCGCTCCCTGACGGGAGAGTCAGCAGATATACGGAATAAACCGGCTTTTTAGCATTGATCCTGTCAATGATTCCGTCTTTTCTTGCTCGCAGAGTGTCTCCGACAATTAAATTCTCAGACCATTTTAACATAATTTTAAAATCCTAACTACTATAATACGAATTAAAAATTTCCCTTGCAATAGGAACTGCCGTTGTGCTTCCCGCACCCGCGTCTTCTGCGATAACGGCGACCACGATATCAGGGTCATCCACATTCGAAAAGCCTACGAACCAGGAATGAGTACCGGTCTCGCCGTCCTCCCTTCTGTATTCGGCGGAGCCTGTCTTTCCCGCAGCGCTGTACCAGTCGGTATAGAGGCCGCTGCCGGTGCCATCGGTCACGACCTTCTCCATCAGGTTCTTCATCTGATCCGCTTCCGTCCTGGTCATAAGGGTCCTGTAATTCTCAGGATTATTTTTCATTACCACGTTTCCGTCTACACTCTCCACTCTCTTGACAAAACGAGGTTTCATAAGGATGCCATCATTGGCTATTGCCGAGACTATGAGTGCCATATGGTAAGGCGTGACGAGCGTATCCCCCTGGCCGAAGGCTGTCTGCATCATGGCGGCGCTCCCCTCTGATGCCTTGAGGGCATAGCTGCTCTTTTTTCCTCCGAGAAGACACGGAAGCGACTGGTTGAAAAGGAGCGATTCCGCGGTAGAACGGAGAGCGTCGGCGCCAACATCGAGTCCTATCTGAGAGAAGGCACAGTTGCAGCTGTTGGCGAAAGCCATTTCGAAATCTTCCTGGCCGTGAGCTGTCTGATCAAAACAGTGCACAGTATGTCCACTGTTTTCCAGTATGCCGGTGCAGTCAAAGCTGAAATCGGCAAATGAGGCGTTTTTCTGGAAATATGACAGGGCGGTAACGATCTTAAAGGTCGAGCCGGGCGGGTAGAGACCGGAAACGGCTCTGTTGACCAGCTGGGAATTCGTATTAACGCTGATTATATCATTCCAGTCAGAGGCTATAGTATTCGGATTGAAGTCCGGCTTGCTCACCATGGCAAGGACGTCTCCGGTCTTCGGGTCTATGACGACGACTGCTCCCCGGTGCTCTCCGAGCGCGCTGTAGGCGGTGTCCTGCAGAGTGACAGAGAGTGTGGAAACGACTGTGTCGCCGGGATTTTTCTGGCCCGTAAATTCGTTTGTTACCCGATCAATAATATTATAGTGGGAAGCCAGCAGGTCATAGTTGCAGACGGACTCCAGACCTGCCTTGCCGTTGGTATCATAGCCGACTACATGAGCAAATTCATTTCCGTACGGATAATATCTGCTCTCTTTTCCCGACTCGTCAATGTGTGTTTCGGCCAGGACAGTTCCGTCTGCAGCGGTGATCGAGCCGCGCGTGACATACCGGGTCTGTGAGTCCTGCCTCTTATTGTAGGGACTGTTCTGGATCGAGTCTCTCTCATAAATATTGAAATATACCAGATAACCGATCAGCATGAGAAAGACAAGGACAAAAGCGTAAGAAATGAATGTGTAAGGGGCGTTGATCCGTCTCCTTATTCTCCGCTCCTCACGCTCCTGCTTCTGCAGTCTCTTTTTATCTTCTTTTGTCAGTTCTCTACGGGGCGTTTCGTAACTCGAGAGACCTTCATCTGTATAGACCGTCCTGTTGATCTCATCGATCCGCCGTCCCCTGCCCTCTTGCCGGTCGGGATAAGGCGGTCTTCCGCGTCCGTTGTTCATGATTTTTCTGACGTCCCTGCCGATTTCCTCTTCGGTAAGGGATTCAGAATCAGTATCCCAATCTCTTCCGCTCACGTTCGCGTTCCTCTCCTTCATCTTCGCGCAGGATATACAGTCCCTGAATGATCGCCAGTAAAATGATCGTGCTGAGGACTGAGCTTCCTCCGTAACTGACGAGCGGCAGTGTTATACCGGTCATTGGTATGAATTTTGTGACACCGCCGATCGTAAGGAAGACCTGAAAACCGTACTCTGCTCCGAGTCCCAGAGCGATGAGTTTATAGAACCGGTTCTCGATCTTCAGTGATATGTTGCAGATAAGCAGGAATGTGTTCATGCATATAAGTATAAGGGCGATGGCAAAGACACCTCCGAATTCCTCACAGATCGCTGAAAAAACAAAATCCTTTGAAGCGACCGGTATAGTCTCCGGACGACCGAGATAAAGCCCTGTACCGAACCATCCTCCTGCACCGATGGCAAAAAGACTTTGAGAAATCTGGTAGCCGGTCGTGTCATAGTTGTAGAATGGATTTCGCCAGGCTTCCACCCTCTGACGCACATGGTTAAATAGAAAATAGGCACAGACCGCTGCGAGTGATCCGCCCAGAAGACCCGCCAGAGGGTAGACAGCTCTGTCTGTGGCCACGTAGATCACTACTATGTAGGCGATAAAGAACACAAGAGCTGTACCGAGGTCTGTCGAGAGGACCAGTATAACTACATGGGCGGCGGCTACAATCGTCGTAATAACGACATCGCGGAAAGGAATCGGATCCTTCTCCGTCAGCTTGGCTGCCATAAAGAATACCAGCGTGATCTTCACAATCTCTGAGAACTGGACAGTGATGCCGCCGATGGAGATAGAAAGCTTTGCACCCCGGCTGGTAACGGCCAGAGCAAAGACAACGAGAAGACTTGCGATACCCAAAATAGCGTACAGCCATGTGAGTTTATTCAGAAAATGCAGTTTACGGATGATCACGGGCACGAGGAAGGCAAGGACCGTTGCTCCTGACGCGATCACATACTGCTTAAGTGCTTCCGAGAGGTCAAGGCGCCCTATGATAACGAACCCAATGGACAGAAGCATCAGCATATTATTGACAAGCAGCATGGAAGATTTAGGGTACATCATCCTGTAGCCGCTGAGGGTCACAAAGAGATACGCATAGATTCCTCCGAGCATCAGAATGTAAAAGAGATTGGCAGTATGCAGAAAACACAGCACATATCCCAGTGTGTCAAAGAAAAATATGATTATGATCTGTTTGGCTACAAGGGCATTTTTTGCTTTCTGACCTTTCCTGCTGAAATAAGAAAAATCCAAAAGCACAAAGAGCAGGATAAGAAGGACAAACAGATATTTTGCAAGCTGCGTCACAACACTCGCTGAATTGGCAATAATTGAAGGCAGTTGAATCATGTTTATTCTACTCCGCGGTTAAAATGACCTTTCGTATAGTTGGCGGTGAGGTTTTCCGGCTGCATGCCGTGATACGCGCGCTCAAATGAAAGGAGCACGTTCTCGGACTCAGCGTATGTTTCTGTCGTAAGTGAGATACGCCTCATAGTAAAACCTGCAGCATCGAGAAATTCCTTCTCGCTGATAAGAGAAAGGATTTCGCTGTTATAGACAGTATTATAGCAGAAAATACAGTCATGTTTTACAGGAAAAACACGTTTTGTGCGGTCCCTTAGGTAAATGATCCCGGGCCTGCCCGAACATTCAGTCAGATTTTTCCTGAGACACTGGACAGTGACCATGAGAGGGATCCTGCCGTATACAATAATCTCCGAGCCCGAGTTGTCCCGTCTTCTGAGTTCTTTTTTATTGAGCTCATAAGGCGCGGTGACTTCGATGAAACCGTTTTCTTCCGCCCACATAAGCGCTTCCGCGTTCCAGGTGTAAATGTCGGCATCGAGAATCGTCCGATTTGCGAAGCCAAGGTTACGCAGGTGGGAAGCGGTCTCGAAAGAACGGGCAAGAAAACAGGCGGTACCTTCGCTGACCAGTTCCTCAAGGTGCTGATAAAATGTGGGCATATAGCCCTGCCGTTCGATATATGGGAGCATGATACAGGGCTCAATTCCACGCTTTTGGCAGATGCTGATCAAAAGGCGGGCTCTTTGGATGTAATCATGTGCTCCTGTCTCCGGATCACAGCCGGCATCTGACGCTTCTTCGGGATTTTCTGCGGCAATGCTCCTGAGATCGTTATCTTCTTCAAGGAGTATCTCACTGATATAGATCCTCCTTACAAAGCTGTGGGAAACGGCTGCCGAAAACTGGTCTGCAGTCTCAACGGCGACAGCGTAGGAAATATTCGCCGGATTTTCTCTCTTAATGGGGATTACGTCAATACTTCGATTAAAAGCGGGCACTAAACGCTTTGATGACGTAAGGAGCTCATCTCTGACAGCGTCGAGCGCATGTCTTCTGAAAGAGTTAAGCGCTCCCATGGGAACAAATGAATCTTCGTCCGTATAGACATCGAGATCGGTGAATACGAAATCCGTTCCTCCTGTCTTGCCCATCTGTGCGGCGAGGCGTTCTTTGCCGAGCGGCCGGCTGAGAGCCTCCTGCACTGCATCACCCTGCTCTGTGAGCGAAACCTTCGGGATCCGTCTGTCATCGGCTGTTTCCAGGGTCATGGTCAGCGGCTGGCCTTTGGAGACATAGAGAGTGCCGCGGAGCGGAACCTTTTTTTCATTTGAAACATATGCGTCATGCATGCGCTCGTACAGGGCGCTTCTTTCATGCTCCTCTTTCGTATTAAGGGTCCGGCGGGAAAAGGCCATCATGTCCTTTCCGTTGTGCTTTTTGAGATAACCGTCAGTAAAACCGTCCCGGTTGAACAATGTCATGAGACAGTCCCTGTCGGCTGTACTTACTCTGTAGGCTTTTCTGCCTGAATTCAGGTAGAGATCCAGATACTTTCTGTAAATGCTGACAACGCCGGCAGCGTACTCCGGCTGCTTCATCCTGCCTTCGATCTTCAATGATACGACGCCGTGCTCGATCATATCCGGCAGCAGGTCGAGTGTGCACAGATCTTTTGGACTCAGCAGATCGGCTTTTCTGCCCTCTGCTTCGTACACAAGGCGGCAGGGCTGGGCGCACCTGCCTCTGTTGCCGCTCCTGCCTCCGATGAGGCTTGACGCAAGACACATTCCGCTCATGCATACGCACAGCGCTCCGTGTACAAAAGCTTCTACCTCAAGACCGCTTTCCCTGCTGATCGTAAAAAGCTCATTGAGGGACATTTCCCTGGCAGGTACGACGCGCGTTACTCCGTATTTTTTGAGTAACTTGGCGCTCTCAGGTCCGGTTACTGTCATCTGGGTGCTTGCGTGCAGGGGAAGATCAGGAAAGCACCTGTGCAGAAAGCGAAGAACACCGAAATCCTGTACAAGGACTGCGTCAACTCCCCTTGTATAATAAGGCAGCATGTAGTCGTAGAGATCTTCCATCTCACTGTCCTTAAGAAGTGTGTTGACAGTCATGTATACTTTTACGCCGCGAAGATGCGCATAGTCAATTGCATGAAGAAGATCGTCCTCGCCCGGATTGGCGGCATATGCTCTGGCTCCGAACCTGCTGCCGCCTATATAGACTGCGTCCGCCCCTGCTGCAATCACAGCTTTAAGACCTGTGACAGAGCCTGCCGGGGCTAAAAGCTCGATATTTCTGTTAGGTGTCATAAAATCCTCTTAATTAACGGAAAAGGGCTGCCGCAGTGAAACGACGCCCCTTTACTTAATTATCATAGTTTTGCGGAATGCCTTATCAGCGTTTTCCGTTCCGCTTCCCATCAACGGGAGCGGTCAGATCATCAAGGGTCATGGAGAGTTCCACGATCTGCTGTTTGAGATCGTAGATTTCACGATCCTTGTTCTGAAGATCTTCATCCAGAAGCTCTGCCTGATGCTTGGCCTTAAAATAGTCGTCAGCGATATTGAGGGCAAGCAGCTGGGCTTTCATATCAGATGTCATGCGCTTCCAGCCTTTGATCTCTTCGAGTTCGCTGTTTTTATGGTTCAGGTATGACGCGACTCTCTGAAGATACTCTTCACTCTCGTATCCTGTGAGCCGGATGACTTTTCCTCCGATGACAACGGTCGCCGTATTCTTAGATGACATGACGGGGCCTCCATTTTCTTTATGAATTATTCTTATATTATACTGTTTTTCGCTTAAATATCAAGTGCCATATCCCGGGCCCTGTCTTATCGGAAACTTTACGGTAACAATTCAGACGGATCTCAGCGTAGTATTATAAGCCGGCGCTAACATCATCTTCATCGAAAAACGCAGGTCCTCCGCTTCGAGCTTAGAAGATGCATCCGCATCTTCTGATCTCTCAGGTCGGACCCGCAATGTTTTTCTCACGAAGATGAATGCTTTGCTGCCGGCAGCTGAACTGAAAGGACAGTCCGACTGAACTGAAAGGATAGTCCGTTTGAATTTTTACCTCTTACGGAACCTGGATCTAAGATCATTACAGAGCGTGGTAATGATCTCGCGCGTCAGCGGTTCGCCCGTGACAAGGAGGAAGCACCCGTAGACCGCAAAGAAAATGACCGCCGAAATAAGAAGCGTAACAAAGCTTCCCAGAGAAAGATTGATCACCCAGAAAGATGCGGCTGACGCCAGTATGATACCTGCGGTGATCTTCAGGTACTGAACAGTTTTAAATGACGGAGCGACTTCGTTCCTCAGCGCTGCATACTGGATGATCAGCACGACCATCTCTGCGGCCAGCGTTCCTATCGCGGCGCCGGCGGAGGCCATTTTCGGTATGAGAATAGCATTAAGGATGATATCCGTCACAGCCCCTCCGATCTCTGACCAGAGTACAACAGTTTCTTTTCCCATGGGGACAAGCATCTGTATGCCTGTTATATTTGTAATCCCAACAAAAAGAAGGGTGGGCATGATAATGCGCATGGGGACTACTGCGCCCTCATATGCGGAGTTCGAAAGAAAATAGATTCCCTGACGGGCAAATATTATAAAATAAATCATCAGCGGACAGGCGATGAGAAAGACGAAATTCAGGGCTTTCCTGCTGATTCTCCGGAACTCTTCTATCTCTCCGTGTTCGATATAGTAGGAAGCTCTGGGAAGAAGGACCGTGCCCAGCGAGGTCACGATAGAGATGAGGATGGACTTTATTCTCACACTCGCGTTGTAGTAGCCGACATCCGTGTTCGTTGTCATGAAACCAAGCATGACAGTGTCGAGATGTGTATAGATCGTGGAAGCACAGGCCATTGCGAAGAAAATGGCGACAGGCTTCAGATGTCGCCTTAAATTGTATCCTCCGACCGGTCTCATATCAATGTACTTGTGCACGTTGATAAAATTAAGGATATTGGAGGCAGATGCTGCCAGAATCGTGATCCCGCCGTAGAGCACGTAATCTTTCTGCTCGTGGATCGTCATGAACATTGCGAAAAGGGCGATGAACTTGAAAATGATCGAACGAACAGTGATGTATGTGTACTGCTCGAGCGCTTTGTAGATCCACTCCATACCTATTGAAGTCAGAATGATGTTAAGACTCACTAATAAATAGAGAGGTCGGTCATCCTGCAGTTTAGGAACAGTCAGAAGAGCCGCAAAAAGAACGACGTATGTAACTGCGCACGTGATCAGGTTGATCATGAGAAGTTCATGCGCTGTGCGGGTGAGAAGTTTTTTGTCGTCACGCACCTGAGCACAGACACGTACACCGTATGTAGGGATACCGAGCTGGGCAAATATGTTAAAGTAAGATATCAGGGATGTTGCAAATGCAACTCTGCCGGTACCGACAGGCAGAAGTATCCCGGATACGTGTCTGAACGTGATCAGAGGGAAAATAAAGGAGGACATCGTGAGTATCGCATTCATGACAAAGTTAATTCTTATTGAGTTAACTCTCTTCGGCCGTCTTTCTGACATGCTTTCGTCCTCCTTTCTTAAGTATTTCATCTATCTCACCGGGAAGCTGGCCCCTCTCCGATAAGTGCCTCTATTTTACTGTAATCTGCCGAAAAATCAATAGTTTCGCCAGCCATGTGCTCCCTCATTTTAATGCCCATGGACGGATCTTTCCTGAACTCATTTATTCTGTCCGCGATTTTCATCGGATCTGCCTCTGTCAGCATTCCGTTCAGACCGTCCGAGATCTGTTCCCTGATGCAGGGCATATCAGGAGCCAATATGGGTACACAGAGAGCTCTGGCCTCAATCAGCGTGACGGGATATCCCTCGAACCGCGAGGTCAGCGCGAAGAGATCGCATGCTTTAAGATACGGGTAGGGATTTTGACGGATGCCGAGAAGTATAAAAGAGTCACTGAGTCCCTTCGCGCGGATCATCACGCTGAGTTTCTTTCTCTCACGGCCGTCTCCGATTACATACCACTTGAATGGGATTCCTCGCTTTTTGAGTAACTCAGCAGCCCTGATCGCGATATCGATGCCCTTCTGGTACTCCAGCCTCGCAATGGTAAGAATTCTGAATTCACCGGTAAAATCTGAAATGTCAGCTATCTCCCCGGACTTCCTTCGGATCTCATCCGCATCAATGAAATTGTGGAGTATTTCCATGCGATCGCGCTTTTCGGGAAACATCGAAGCGAGTTTGTCATAGACGGCGTCCGATACACAGTAAAACCTGTCATAATAATCGAGATAAGAGACTACATATTTCAGCCAGTGGATGCTTGAGTCGTGAAAGAGCAAGGCCTTTTTCGCGGCTTTTACACGGACTGCGGTGTAAGCGGTCGGAAATTTTCCGTAACCGTGAAATTCCACCGCCAGGTCATAATTTCCCGGCAGTCCCCCTGTTTTAGAGATAAGGAAGGGGGTGAATCTTTTTTTGCCGATACATATTTTGAATATTTTGCAAATGCACTTCACCGGAAAAGCGAACGGTCTCCCGTCAATAACCCGTCCCATCATACGGTCAAGAAAAATGCTCTTTTTCATTGGGATCGTAAGGATCCGGACTCCATCAGGAACTCTGTCCATGAGAGGTCCTCGCTTCTGCGACAGAAGAAGGGTCACTTTGTGACCTTCTGATAGAAGTTTTTTTATGAAAGCAATCTGGGCGATTTCCGTTCCGCCCATATCCATTCTCACACCGGAAACAAGAATATTTGCCATGCTGGGTCTCCTCAACGTATTTTATCAGAAATTCTATTCGATTGTCCTGATCCGCCTGTGGCATGTTCAGCGGGAGAATCCCCGCTATGTTAAAAAATGGAATGACCGCAATGCAGTCATTCCATTTTTATAGCACAGACACGACAGAACAGGTAATACTCACTCCTCCATCTGCTCGATTCTCGCTTATTCAACGATGACAGTCAGTTTGGCTCTGTTCGACCGGTTGCCTGCGGAATCATAGCAGAAATATGTGAGTTCATATGTACCGGGGACCTTTGCGTCAAATTCTCCGAGACCATCAACTGAAATATCACGGTAGAGTCTGTCTTTGTCATCGGCGTCATCTTCAATGCGCTCGACAAAGGCCAGCGCATTGAAACTGTCTCCGGCTTTAATCGCAATTCCGTAAGTGGTCAGATACAGTCTGGGCGCTGCCTCCGGGAGCTCAGCTATTGCGTCTTCCGCAGCTTTCATGTTGACTGATGAAAGGTAAGAAACATAATTCGGATCTTCCGGGCTAAGTTCCTCTGAATCGTCTGCGTCAGTAATCTGACTGTCTGAGTGGAAAATCTCGCCTTCTTCGTTGATCGCCATGCTGACTGATATCTGGCTTTCAACTGCAGCATTGCTGTCCGTATTTGCGGCAGCTCTGCTTTCCTCATCGACTTTGGACTCTGTCGTTGATTCTGCCTTGGAAGCCGTTTCCTCCGTACTTGCGGCAGGTGTCCCGGACAGCAGACTCGTAAGATTCGAGGAGTACTTGCGAATCATAATAAAAATGGCCGCAACGACAAGTAGTGCGATGAACAGTGCGATAATGACTGTAATTTTGCTGCCGCCCCTGCGTTCTTCCTGATATCCCTTATATGAGGGATCCGGGGACTTTGCGTACCTTGATTCACCTGATGACTGGGAAGTATGTGTGGTTTCCTCAAATGAAGACGGCGCTGTTTCGAACGGAGGAACTTCAAAAAAGGTCTCTGCCGGCGAAGCTGCATGGGATGCGGCTTCCTTTGGGACTTCATAGGATGCCGCTGTCTTTGGAACTTCATAAGACGGCGCTTCCTTTGCGACCTCATAGGATACCGCTGCCTGTGAAGCTTTATCAGCCGATGCCGTTTTAGCCAGAGCCTTCCTGAGTGCTTCCTCGGAAGGCATTGATTTAACCGTCGGAGAAAGTTTTGTGAAATTCGAAGTATGACCGGAATGTACGCTTGTAAACGGCTGATTAAGATTAAAGCTGTAGAGATTCTCTGCCAGAAAACGTACAATGGCTTTTTCCCGCCGGAGCCTTTGCTGCCTTTGCTCCTCCTGGATTCTTAACTGTCTCTGTTGTTCTTCCTGGATATTTAGCTGCCGCTGCTGTTCTTCCCGGAGCCTTTGCTGTCTCTGCTGCTCCTCCCGGAACTGCTGACGGCGGGCTTCTTCTGCTCTCTGTCTCTGTTCTTCGGCAAGCTTCTGCCTTCTTACTGTTTCCTCACCGTCATCAGCGCGTGAGACAAGTGCCTGATCGAGGTCGGTGAACAGTTCATCTCCCGGGAGTTTTCTGCCTGATTCCTCAGGTTTTATTTCAGACGCAAATACATCCCCGATTTCGGCAGGGTCTCTGGTCTGCGAGGTTTGATCAGAATACTCTCCGTTTATATAGGCGCTCAGCTTGCTGCTGAGATCACTAATCATAAAGCGATCGTTGGGATCGTTTGACATGATTACCTCCAAAAGTACTGAATTTCTGTGTCTTTGAATTGTATGTATAAGAATATGTACCTGTACACTATTTTAACACAATTTACCAATAATAAAAGCGCTGATTTATACGCCGGCAGAGTCAATTGCTGCTTTTACAGCTTCTTTAAGGAAATATCCGTCCCTGACCTGCCGCATTAACGGATAGAGATTTGAACTGTATGACTGATAATCCTCCTCGGTGACATTTCCGAGTTTTTCCGGTATCTCTTCCAGGGAGGATACGGTGAAGCCGATATGCCGTTCTTTAATGAATCCGGCCAGAGCAGCTTCACTCCATATAATGACCGGTATTCCGGCTGATATATAAAGAGAAACTTTATGCGGATCATTGAACCTCATATAATTTCCCATATTGCCGGCACATGTATCGGACCGTGGACCGTCCCATACAAGACCGAAAGAAGAATTCAGCAGATCAGGCAGAATGTCTGCGTCAAATGAACCGTGATATATCACGTTGGACCCTGCTGTACCCTGCTCATAATTTACTCCGTAGAGGTTCAATGACATATCGTCCGGCAGCAAATCAATGAGACCTTTTATATAACCGCTCTTATCCGGAGAAAGATTTCCTGCTATACAGATGCTCTTTTTGTCAGATATGTCTGTTTTAGGCAAAGTGCCTGTCGGAACCAGATAATCGAAGATACCGAGACATATGAGCTTGCTGCGATCAACGTTATGTTCCCTTTCAAGGAAATCCGCCATGTTGCGGTTGTGAACTATGATCGCGTCAGCAGCCCCCAGCATTTCTCTATCCCGAAAAGCCAGATCGGGATTTTCCGGAAACGCGTGGCGGATCATCTCGAGGTCATGTATCAGAAAAACAAGCCGCAGCTTTCTGAGCGCCTTCACTTTCCGGAGCAGATCCACATAATCTCGCTTCATTCTGTACATCGGATATTGGATAAAGAGGAAAGAACCCATAGGAAGGGTCAGGAGTCTTGAAAGTTGGCCTAAATGCCGCAGTTTCTTCTTTATGCTCTGCGAATTGCCGGAACTGTAGATTGGAAGCGGTGTCATGCCCAGCTGCATGAATATGACCTCTGCGTCCAAAACAGCCTTGCTGCCTGCGTGGTTGGACCTTGCTTCGTCACGGTGAAGAAAAAAAAGACTGTGCTCCAAAATGATCCTCCCGTAATATGAAATCAGCCTTGAACGAGGCGTTTAAGCCGGTTCTTCTTCTGTAAAAAGTCAGCATATTTCTCCGCAGTCTTAAATGCGGGAGTCAGTCGGCCTTCCCTGAGACTTTCCATCATTTTCAAGTAACAGATATTTTCGTCGATCGAGACAATAGAAAGGCTTCCGCTGCGGCAGTGCGCAAACAGTTTTCCGAGTTTTTGTTCTATGAGAAATGATCGAATCTCTTTGAGCGCTTCATTCTTATCTGTTCTCAGAGAAGCTCCGATTACTATACTGCGGAGGATGATATCAATGACTTTCACCTCTGCTGCCCTGCACAGCTCATCCGGAAGATCCGGAATCATACATAATAGCTTTTTGGCGGATGCCAGACGTTTCGTTACGCCTTGGAGATCCTGTCTGCTTGAGACAGTAGATTCGCCGGGTCTGTAGTAGTAGACTGCCTCGTCCGCGCAGCGGATCACCTTCGCGCTGAGGGCAGACTTCATTGAGAAAATGAAATCCTCTCCGATAGCCAGATCTGTGTCAAAATAAATGCCGTTATCCACGAGGAACTGCCTGCGGAAAGCTTTTGCGAAGACACAGTAGGTAACGATCGGCTGCCAGGTGAAATCTAATTCACCGAAGAAAGCGGGCGCGTCCAGCATGGCTCTCATATAGGTCATTTTATCCGGATCAGATACCCGTCCGCTCATGTGTTTTGTTTTATTTCTCAGATAATTGGCAGTTACCATATCCGGCATATCGACGCAGGTCTCCTCGAAAGCACTAAGCGCTCCGGGCAGCAGACAGTCGTCGGCGTCGACGAATATGATGTACTCTCCCTGCGCTTCGCGAAGTCCGATATTCCTTGCGGAGGAAACGCCTACCGCGTCGGTCACAATCACGCGAATGTTGGAATGGCATTCTCTGGCCAACAGACAGACGTCCTCACTCTCGTCATTCGAACCGTTGACGACAAAAATGATCTCAAAATCTGCCACATCCTGATTGTAAATACTGTCGATGCAGTCATTCAGGTATTTTTCCGCATTATGGACGGGAATAACGATGCTAAATTTCATAGGGTCCAAAATCCACTCCTAAAATATTGTGCTTGTTTCGCTGATCCTCCGGGGGAAGTTTCATATAATCGCCGTACATCGAATTAAGATACAGTTCGAATTCAGCAAATGCAGGAAACTCTGTATTCTCGAACGGCATCATAATGAGGTTCCTGATATACCTTACAGGTATTTTTTCCTTCATATACCGATAACTGCCCTCGGCAGTCACAAGGCGGGAAGCCGGCTTATTGTTATATCTTGTGAAAGCAATCTTTTTCCTTGTGCGGATGAAATCAGCAGGCAGGATCCTTGAAACGAGAAAAAGAGCGGCCCGCAGTATCCGGGAGCGCCCGGCTCCGTTGCCGTATCCGAGCCGTGCAGCCAGCATATTTTTCCACAGATAGCGTTCCCTTTCGTGCAGTTTCTCGCAGAGACGGTTCTTGGGAACGTGGTCGAACGGAAAGATATCGACAAAAATACCGTTTGCTGCCTTGCTGTCTTTCGCCAGTGCTTCCGTAAATACAGTACCGAGGAGCCTTATTTTAGCGAAAGCGTAAGTGTACCCGGGATCTGTCTCCATAGTCTGCAGAAAGAACCTGCTGCTGTCCAGTTCCTTTTGACATATACGTACAAACCGATCATAATTTTTTCTTGTCATGCCGAAATCCATGTCTTCATCCCACGGAATAAAGCCCCCGTGACGTACTGCCCCGAGCAGAGTGCCGGCGATCATAAAGTAAGAAATGTGATGCTTAGTACATAAACGTTTGATTTCTTCCGCAATAACGAGTTCAAGTTCATGGACTCGTAACAGTTCTTTTTCAGTCATATTTCACCTCAGACACAGTCAATAATTATTTTGATTATAAATGAAATGAACATCGGCTGGTCTTAATTGCATCAGCGCATCATGGACCGGTAGACTTCCGCAATTTTCCGGGCATATTCTTTATTATCGTAGGAAACAGCTTCAGCATATCCTGCAGCCCGTATTCTATTGCTGTTCTCCGGATTTTCTATTGCCTGCATGATGACTTCTGCAAGTGTGTGGTAATCTCCGGCCGGATAGAGAAGACCGTTTTCACCGTCACGTATGATTTCTGTCGTGCCGCAGGTGTCCGCGCCGACAACAAGCATCGAAGAAAGCATATTTTCAATAGTCACACGTCCGAGAGCCTCAGACTTGGAACAGGTAAGGCCTATATCGCTGATTCCGCGTATTTGTGTCAGATCATTCGTGAAATCGTGTATGGTCACGTAGCCGATCTTGTGGTTTTCTATATAGTCGCGCATTCTGTTGAAGTATCTCTTGTCCCCTATATTGCCGCATAAGTGAAGAAATACGGGAATGTCAGTGCTGTTCGAGACGATGCGGATCGCGCGGATCGCGTCCATCTGCCCTTTGCCCGGCGCGACCCTGCCTACCAGAACGATATTGATCTGTTTGCCATTCAGGATTTCCCTCTCGGGAAGCAGGTATTCACTGGTCTTTATTCCGTCATGAATGACTTCGATTTCTTTTCTTGAGATATTTGCGAATTTCTCCTTGACGGACTCACTGACAGCAATGACCCTGTCCGCGTCATAGAGAAGTTCATGCATCAGCGTTTTGTTGATGAATGTCCTGTGGTGGTCCTCCCAGATAAATTCCCTGAGGTGACATATGTAAGGAATCCCAAGATTTCTTGCGGCTTCCATGCCGGCACCTGAAAGGTAAGAATTGTTATGTACGATATCAATCTTCTCTTTCTTCAGCACCTGCTCAATGGCTTTGACTGAAAGAAAGTTCAGAACATTGGTGTTCATTGCTCTTTTGCCGATATTTTTGACCATATCATCAGAGTTCGTCGCCGGTGCATATGGAACGATCGCGTATCGGATTCCTCTCTTTTCCAGCTCGGGTACAAGAGCGCCTTTGGTATTTGTGATGACAAACGGCTCATATTCGTCAAAATCAAGCGCGTCCAGAAGATCCAGAAGAGAATTTGCGGCTCCGGAGAGCTTGGACAGGTGGGTAACATAACAGATTTTCATGTTCATCTCCTATAAAGAGGCTGGTTGATGACAGGAGACAGGCCGTGCCTCGTATTATCGCATTTGTAAAAAAAGAGGCCGGAGCCCCTTTAATTAATCATTTTACTATTAGTACAGAAGCGTGTGTATTTCTGTCAGCATCTTTCGGGAATTTCATATAATCGCCGTACTGCTGGCTCAGGACTGCGTCAGCGTTTTCCGGTCCCATCATCCGGCATTCTTCGAAGTCGTAGAGGCGTCCTTTTCCGTAGTACTCCTTCGGGAACATCTCCCTGAACATGTATTGTCCCATGAAATTGATGCACCAGTCGGATTTACTGTATGGATATTTCCTGAGGAGCCTGTCGATCGTGTTTAGCCAGAAATACATATTTCCGCGTTTTCCAAGGTGGAAGAACTTGATGAGGCGAATCAGAACTTTTTCGTAATACGGTCTGTTCGGCCGTTTCAGATTGACCTTGTCGAAAGTGGCAACGTGGTACATTACCCTCGAAGCCAGAAGTTTGGCTTTGTGAATCTGACGTTCAATAAATCGATTCGGCATTCCGTCCAACGGAAAAATGTCGACCCAGACTTCTTCAAGTCTGTCGACTTCACTTCCGGTCCTTTTGACTTTATAACGTTTATCCACTATACGCGAGAAGTAATAATGATGATTCCTGCTATTCTTATAAGTGCGTACTGCCATGTAATCCGGCAGTTCTCTCTTGATGTCTGAGAGGAATCGTTCATATTCGCCTCTGGGGATTCCGATATCTATATCGTCGTCCCAGGGAATAAATCCTTTATGACGCACAGCGCCCAGAAGTGTGCCTCCCAGCATATAATACTCGGTGCCTTCTTTTTCTATGAACTTGAGAATTACTTTCATAATATCCCAGATATAGTTCTGAAGGTCTGATCTATGCGCATCCTGAATCATGCTGACTCCATTCAATTGCAAAATTCTATCAGTGTATTATTATCGCAGTAAAGAGACGCTTTGTCAACAAATTAAACTACTTATATACTTGAAGGTATTTACTGAAAGTATACATTTAAAGTGTGTCTCTGTATGGCATATACGAAGAACGTCTTACTGTGCGTCAGGCAGGGGATATCCCAGATGACGTATTGCAAGAGGAGTGACCAGCCGTCCGCGCGGTGTCCGTGTAATGAATCCGTTCATGAGAAGGTACGGCTCATAGACATCCTCAATAGTGCCGGAATCTTCGCCGATTGTAGCAGCCAGTGTGTCAAGTCCGACAGGGCCTCCGTCAAATTTAGTGATCATGGTCTCCAGAATCTTGCGGTCAAGCATCTCGAGTCCGTACTGATCAACATCCAGAAGATCAAGGGCATCCCGTGCAACCTCACCTGTGATTACGCCGTCATAGCGGACCTGGGCGAAATCGCGGACTCTTTTCAAAAGTCTGTTGGCAAGTCTGGGTGTTCCTCTGGAGCGTTTGGCAAGCTGCATCGCTCCTTCGTTATCTATTTCGACATCGAGAAGATCTGCTGACCTGATAATAATTTCATAGAGCTCTTCGGGAGTATAGTACTCGAGGTGATCTATGACTCCGAATCGGTCCCTGAGAGGTGCTGTGAGCATACCCGGCCTTGTCGTTGCGCCGACGAGTGTGAAATGAGGCAGATCAAGGCGGATGGATCTGGATGCAGCTCCTTTCCCTATGATGATATCAATAGCGAAATCTTCCATAGCGGGATACAGAACTTCTTCGACCTGACGGTTCAGGCGATGAATCTCATCGACGAACAGGATATCACCTGTTTCCAGATTATTGAGGATCGCGGCCATTTCTCCGGGCTTCTCGATAGCCGGACCGGAGGTGACTTTGATGTTAGTGCCCATTTCATTTGCAATAATTCCCGCAAGAGTCGTTTTGCCGAGCCCCGGAGGTCCGTAGAACAGAACGTGATCTAAAGTGTCGCCGCGGAACTTGGCGGCGTCTATATATACTTTGAGGTTTGATTTTGTCTTCTCCTGCCCGATATACTCTGTCAAATAACGGGGTCTCAGGCTGTGATCAAGACGCACGTCTTCCGGCGTCGCGTCCGTATTGATTTTTCGCTTGGTCGGCATAAAGATTCTCCTTAGATCAGAACAGTTCTTTCAGAGCGGCTTTAAGAAGATCCTCGACAGAGGATGATTCGCCTTGCTTTTTTGATGCGCTCTTCACGGCTTTAAGTGCCTGCGCGTTAGGATATCCGAGAGCTGTGAGAGCCATGACAGCTTCTGTCTCGGCACTGTTTGCCTCTTCTTTCGCAGCCCGCTTTTCATTGTGGGCGGCTTTCAGCTCGAACGCATCCCCGAGATCGACCTTGTCTTTGAGCTCCAGTATAATTTTTTGAGCAGTCTTTTTTCCGACACCCGGAGCTCTCGCTATGGATGCGGCATCATCAGAGAGTACAGCAAATCTGAGGTCATCCGCGGACAGTCCCGAAAGAATAGCGCAGGCCGCCTTCGGACCGATACCGTTGACACCCAGCAGCAGACGGAACATAAAAAGGTCATCTTTGGAAATGAAACCGTAAAGCTGCATTGCGTCTTCTCTCACGGCAAAGTGAGTATATATTTTTACTTCGTCGCCGATATTCATTCCGGAATCTGTGACAGAGCCCGGAACTGTGATATTATATCCTATTCCGTTGTTGTCGATAACAATGCTTGAGTCGTCTATCTCGGCGACTTCACCTTTAATATATGCGTACATTGGAGCTCCTCATTGTATATATGCGGACAATGATATTCTGCGTTCGCTATTTAATCGCTGCATCTCATTTCAAATGCGTTAAGGGATTAATTCTCGGGATGATCAGGGCATCCGCTAAACCGATGAGTGTTCCCGCGATGAGCCCGGCAATCATGAGAACAGGCAGATACCATACGACAGGGAAGCCTTTTACAATAAAGAATGCGACCGCTGTCTGGGCCATGTTGTGGGCAGTTCCGCCTGCTGCACTGACTCCGACGATGCCGAAGATGTCTGTTCTCTTCAATATCGCCATGACAAGGAGACTTATTACTGCACCGGGAAGCCCGTAGGCGATGCTGAACATGTTGCCGAACAGGAAACCGATGACAATTACTCTGAGCGAGGATATGATGACCGCTTCTTTCCATGAGTAAAGATATAGGATTGACGCAATCACAAGATTCGGCAGCCCGAGCTTCATTCCCGGCATCGGCATCTGAATGGGGATTATGGCTTCAACATATCCCATCAGTATGGCAAGCGCCATAAAGAGACCAAGATATGCGGTTTTGGTTGTTGTTCCTCCGCGGTATGGAGGCCGCTTCATTACATTCATTTTATTCCTACCTTGCGACAGCGTCGGGTGTGTCAGTGTCTTTTGTATCCTCTGCCCCCTCGATGCTGAGGATAATTCTATTTGGCAGGCACACAATAGTGCCGCCGTATCTGTTGATCGGGACAGAGTGCACACAGATCTGGTCAGGACAATCTGCGTGCGTCATTTTCACCTCACCGTCACGTATTTCGCAAGTGTTGGTCGCGCCGATTTCAATTATCCTATCCTCGGTGAGCCGATACGTCCCGTAAATTTCTCCGTCCTTCACTATGACCAGTTTTGTCTCAGTGTGATTCATCGCTGATAACATATTGAAAGCAAGCATACATACCGGAATTACGGCCAATATCGCAATAAGAAGGATATCCGTTTTTCTGAGCAGTCTCATATAAGTATACTTCACCCGGTGATTTGTTTTGATTAGTCAAAATCAACGAAGACACGCCCCTGAAGTCAGTCACATAACCTCAGTCTGCGGCCAATCTTTGTTTATTATTCCACAATGTAGTATAATTGTCCATGTAAAAATTCGGGTCATTTGCCTCTTTGGCAAGGAGAAAGCTATGATAAGCAACACATACAAAATCGAACTGCCTTATGCATCCGTGTTCAAAGAATCATGGTGTCTGGTAGATATTGAGACCGAGGGACGATTCTGGCGCACAAGCAGACTTCTTGCGGCGCGTGTGATAACATATGGAAGTCCTTTAGAGGAATACGAATGGATCGCGGAACGCGAGTCAGATGAGTATGACATTTTATCTGAGCTAGCACAAGTCCTAATGCGTTCCTCATGTATTATGACATTTAACGGAGATAGTTTTGATCTCCCGCATCTTCGGAAAAAGTATCAGGCCTACAGGGCGCAGGATCCGACAAAGGGGAAAAAGACTCTGGACCTTATGCGTGCCCTGATGCCGTACAAGTTTATGTTCGAACTGCAGAGCTATCGCCTTGCGGATTATCTGTCACTGTTCCATGGGAAATATGACATAAGAAATGACGCGGAGGGAGCGCTTCTTGTCTCTTCTCTGCTCGAGCTTTCCAATCTGTTTACACTACCGGACACTTCTTGCGAGGCAGGTATGCTTGAACAAGAAGGCGAGTCGAAGAAGATATTCCGGGCGAAGTGGAAAACGCCGGATGAGATGCCGATAGCAATTGAAATCTTCGACGAAGTATTTCATCTGACCTCATGCGGTAGTTATGTCAGACTGGAGATCACCTGTGACGGATCTGTGCTTCGGAGATATTATATCGATTATGAGAATTACGACTTTCTGCTGGCGGAAGGATATGCTGCCCACAGATCTCTTACGGCCTACGTTGCGGCTGACCGTAAGGAAAAGGCGGTGAGGACTAACTGCTTCTCACTGATTCCTGTCTCTTCGGTCTTTCCTGACAGACCGGATCGCCTGAAAAAATATATACAATCGGTACTTGTGTACATGAAGCGGGGGATAGATCGCCCTTTTGACATCGAGGATCCGGTATAAACGCCGTCCCCTCATTCCGGAGCGAGGGATACTCGTGACTTGGGTCATGAAAAGGATGCGTAAATCGACTCAGAAACCTTGTTTTGACACCTACGAAAAAAGCTGCCGCATTTTGCGGCAGCTTTAGTTTTATCGTGATTCTGATTATTCAGCATCCGGAACATCAAGTGTCGGAGCTTCAAGATCTGTGTCCTCATATACCGGAGCGTCAGCTGCCGGAGCGGACTCAAGAGCCTTCATGGAAAGGGAAATCTTGTGATCATCAGCGTTGAAATCAACAACCTTTGCTTCGATGACCTGATCGATCTTCAGCACGTCAGCAGGCTTGTCAACATGATCTCTGGAAATCTGAGATACATGAAGGAGTGCGTCTACACCCGGAAGAAGTTCGACGAATGCGCCGAAATCCGTCATACGTGCAACTCTGCCCGTTACAATGCTGCCCTGGCTGAAGCGCTCGGAAGCCTCGATCCACGGATTCTGCTCCGGGAACTTGAGGGAAAGAGCAATCTTCTCGCCCTTGATGTCCTTGATGAGGACTGTGAGCGGATCGCCATTGTGGAAAATCTTGCGCGGATTCTCAACGCGGCCCCATGACATCTCGGAGATGTGAAGAAGACCGTCTGCGCCGCCAAGGTCTACGAAAGCGCCGAAATCTGTAACGTTCTTGACTGTTCCGTCAACAACATCACCCGGCTGAATGCGGGCGAACAGCTCTTTTGCTGCCTCTGCCTTACGCTCTGCAAGAATGACACGGCGATCGCCGATGATTCTGCGTCTGCGCGGATTGAACTCGGAGATGATGAATTCAATCTCCTGTCCTTCATACTTTGTAAGATCTCTCTCATAAACATCAGATACGAGAGATGCCGGGATAAATACTCTTGTGTCTTCAACAGTAACTGTGAGACCGCCCTTGAGGACCTGAGTAACTACAGCAGTGAGAACTTCACGGTTATTGAAAGCCTCTTCCAGTCTCTTGTTGCCCTTCTCGGCAGCAAGTCTCTTGTATGTGAGAACGACCTGTCCGTCACCGTCGTTTGTCTTGAGAATCTTGACCTCAAGCTTGTCGCCGGGTGCGAGGACTGTTGTAAGATCCTTATTATCGTTGCTGTACTCTTCTTTTGTGAGAATACCATCAGCCTTGTAGCCGATGTTCATATAAGCTTCATCCGGCTTGACATCGATGACTGTGGCTTCGACAACCTCTCCATTCCTGATAGTTTTGAAGCTCTGATCAAGCATTTCCTCAAAGCTCTGTTCTTCTGACATATCCAAAGACCTCCTCAATTATACTATTCGGGGTGGACGCCCCAGCAGTAATACCTACTGAACTATCGGATTGGAAATTAACGGTTACCAAATCATCGAGTTTCTGTATGTAGTAAGTATTCTTACACTGGCTCAGGCAGATATCATATAACTTTTGTGTGTTAGAAGAATTCTTTCCGCCGATCACAATCATTACATCAGATCTGCGTGCCAGTTCCAATGCTTCCTTCTGCCGCTCTTTGGTTGCGCTGCAGATAGTATTTGTAACTACTACATGATAACCTAATTCTTCAATTATTTCAACAAATTTCGAAAATTTGTCATAATTAAAAGTTGTCTGCGAGACAATCCATATTTTCGTATCCTTCGGAAGATTCAGATTTTTAGCGTCAGAAGCCGTCTCAATCACTGTGCACGGACCCTTTGCCCAGCCGCGAATCCCCATAACTTCGGGATGTTTCGGACTGCCTATGATTATGATGTGGTAGCCTTCGCAGCTCTTTTCCTCCACAATTTTGTGTATTTTACTCACGAAGGGACATGTGGCGTCCGCGATTTTACACCCTGTCGCCTCCAGCTTTTCATTCATCTCTCTGGAGATTCCGTGGGAACGCTTGACAATCACGGCGTCTTTTGGCACGGGCACTCTTGTGACCTCATCGCACAGACTGTCGTCTATGACATGGACACCCCTGCCTGCCAGGTCACTTACGACCTGCTCGTTATGGATGATTGGTCCCATCGTATATACTTTTCCCGGATTTTCTTCCGCCTCGCTGTACACCATGTTGACGGCTCGTCGCACTCCGAAACAGAATCCGGCTGTCTTTGCCACTTCTACTTTCATTTTTTTGCTATCCTCATGATTTCCCGGACAACCTCGTCGATTGTCATATCGGATGAATCCACAAGGTGTGCATCTTTTGCCTGCATGAGCGGGGAGTGCTCTCTGTGCATATCCCGATAGTCACGATCGGCAATATCCTTTTCAATTTCTTCGAGGGCAGCTACTTTTGATTTGTCCCCGTCTGCCTTTTCGAGGAGTTCTTTATATCTTCGAAGGGCTCTTGTGTGCGTGCTGGCTGTGAGATATATCTTGCATTCCGCGTCAGGGAGAACAACGGTGCCTATATCTCTGCCGTCCATGACGACAGAAGTTGTTTTAGCCAGCTTCTGCTGGAGAGCAACGAGCTTGGTGCGGACACACTGATTAGCGGAACTGACTGAAGCCATATTTCCGACTTCTTCAGTGCGCAGGAAAGGTGTGACGTCCTCCCCGTTCAAAATCACATGCTGCGCTCCGTCCTCGTATACGATCGAGATATCTGCGTTTTCACAGGTCTTTTCGATGGCTTCGATGTCCCCGGAATCAACATTATTCTTGATCATAAAGAGGGCCATAGCGCGGTACATAGCTCCTGTATCGACATAGATGGAGCCCAGATTTTTTGCTACCAGCTTTGCTATTGTGCTCTTGCCTGCTCCGGCAGGTCCGTCAATTGCAATATTCATAGTTCCTCCTTTAACCGGATCGTTCCGGATATATTACCATAGTTCTGCTGCGCATGCAGCCGCAGTCGACCATGCGATCTGCAGATTAAATCCGCCTGTGTATGCGTCAAGATCCAGCACCTCGCCGATGAAATAGAGGCCAGGGACCTTTTTGCTCTCCATGGTCTTAGGGTTGATCTCCCGCACAGAGACGCCGCCTTTAGTGACCACAGCCTCCTCATAGCCCCTGAGAGCAGTTATTGTGATCGGAAGTTCCTTTGTTGCCTTAATGATAGCAGCTCTCTGCTCTTTTGTGATATCATGCACCTTTGTGTCCGGGTCAACGCCGGAAAGCATCAGAATGACCGGGGTCATTTTTGCGGGGTAGAGCTCACTTACAACATTCTTCACGGCCTTGTTCACATTTGCTTCGAAAAGCCTGAGGATGCGCGCGTCAAGCTGCTCTTCGCTTACTGCCGGTTTCGTGTCGATCCAGGATGTGAGGCGTTCTCTTCCGATTACATCCGCAAGGTCAGCGCTTGCCTTGAGCACCAGAGGACCCGTGATGCCGAAATGAGTGAACATCATCTCTCCGAAACCTGAGTAAACTTCTTTTTTTCCCTTTTTTATATGCAGCGCGGCATTTTTCAGAGAAAGTCCCTGTAATTCCCTGCAGTACTCTTCCGCGCAGTTCATAGGGACGAGCGACGGGTATCGCTGTGTGACTTTGAGTCCGAGCTTTTCTGCAAATATGTATCCGTCCCCGGTGCTGCCGGTAGATCTGTAGGAGATTCCGCCTGTAGCCACGATGACATGATCGGCGGCATAGGTGGATATCTTTCCGTCAGTGACAGCATTGACGCCGCGGACACCCCCATCCTCTGTGAGGATTTCGGTGACCTTTGTATTCAGCAGGACTTTCACCCCGTTCTTTTTCAGCTCTTTTCGAAGCGTGTCAATGACGTCCGCCGATTTGTCCGACGCGGGGAAAGCTCTCTTGCCGCGCTCGACCTTCGTCCTCATACCCCAGGACTCGAATTTTTCAATTATATCCTGCGGGGAACATACATCTAATGCGCTGTAGAGAAATCTGGGGTTAGATTTGACGCTTTCAAGGAACTCATCCCGCGAGCAGTCATTTGTAAAATTGCACCGGCCTTTACCGGTAATATAGAGCTTTTTCCCTATCCGCTCGTTCTGTTCGAGGATGACCACGCGGTGACCCTTCTCGCCGAGCAGGATACCGCACATCATGCCGGCTGCGCCGGCCCCTATTATAATACAGTTACTCAAATTGTTTTCACCTCTTAGTAATATCTTATCGGAAGTTGCGTTAGCAACTCCCGATAAAAGGGCGATGCAATCGCCCGCATAATGATTATCGGGTTCGCGAAGCGGTTCCGATAATATGTTTATAAGGATAACAGTTTGGGCGGTAAAATGCAACGAGCGAATAAATAACGGGGCTGTCGCATTAAGGCGCGCCGCCACTATATATGGCAGACGTTATTTGCAAATGTCTGCCATATATAGTGGTGACACCGTCTAATGCGACAGCCCCTTAAAATGTTTCTTTGAATTATACCGGATACGCTTTGTTCTCTGTATCAGCGCTCTTGGCATCAACGCCGCTCTGCTGAGCGTCGCGATACTTGAAGTAGTCAAGCGCTACAGACGGGAACAGCGCATATGTGAGAACGTCCTCGTCCTGCTGCTTGTAAGAAGCGATATCCTTCTCGTACTCTTCGAGCTTCGGGGCAAGGAGATCTGCCGGACGGCAGGTGATCGGTGTCTCATCGCCGATGACCTGTTTCTGGATCTCCGGATCGAACGGCTTTGTGGACTTGCCGTAGCGGCCAAGGAACATATCCTTGGTCTCCTGCGGAACGACCATGTATCTCTTGCCTGTCAGAACGTTCATAACAGCCTGTGTACCGACGATCTGAGAAGACGGTGTTACGAGTGGCGGATCGCCCATGTCCTTGCGAACGCGCGGGACTTCTTCAAGCACGTCGTAGAACTTGTCCTCAGCGTGCTGGGAGGCCAGCTGACTTGTCAGGTTGGACAGCATGCCGCCCGGGACCTGATACTGAAGTGTCTTGATATTGACACCCATATTCTTCGGGTTCATGAGACCGTTCTCAAGATATTTCTCACGGATCGGTCTGAAATAATCCGCGATTTCAGCGAGCTTGTTGAGGTCAAGACCTGTATCGTACTCTGTACCGCGGAAAGCTTCGACCATGACCTCTGTTGCCGGCTGGGATGTTCCCAGAGCGAACGGGCTGATTGCGCAGTCAAGAATATCAGCGCCTGCCTCGACGGCTTTCATGTATGTCATAGATGCACATCCTGATGTGTAATGCGTATGCATCTCGATCGGCAGAGAAGAACCTGCCTTCAAAGCGGTGACAAGCTCTGTAGCTGCCTTCGGGACAAGAAGACCGGCCATATCCTTGATGCAGATAGAGTCAGCGCCCATATCCTCGATCTCTTTGGCCATTGTTTTCCAATAATCAAGCGTATAAGCATCGCCCAAAGTATAGGAAAGAGCGATCTGAGCTTCAGCGCCCTCCTTCTTGGCTGCCTTTACGCACGTCTCAAGGTTTCTGAGGTCATTCAGACAGTCGAAGATTCGGATGACATCGATGCCGTTCGCAACAGACTTCTGTACGAAATATGTTACGACATCATCGGGATACGGCTTGTAGCCTAAGATGTTCTGACCGCGGAAAAGCATCTGGAGCTTTGTCTTCTTGAAGCCTGCGCGGAACTTGCGCAGTCTTACCCACGGATCTTCATGCAGGAAACGGAGAGCCGCATCGAATGTAGCACCGCCCCAGCACTCAACAGCGCGATAACCGATTTCGTCCAGCATTGGAACTGCCGGAAGCATCTCGTCGGTCGTCATTCTGGTTGCAATGAGACTCTGGTGAGCATCACGCAGAATTGTCTCAGTAATCTGTACTTTCTTATTTCCTACTGGCATTTTATCCTCCAATAACTATATGTCTGTATCAGGAACGCCGAGGCGTTCCTGCCGCGCCGCGCGAGGTGCGGAGCACCTTCGTCATTGTGCGGCTGCGATTCTTAAATTCCAAAGATTGCCATGAAAGTACCGGCTGCTACCGCAGTACCGATAACACCTGCAACGTTCGGGCCCATAGCGTGCATCAGAAGGAAGTTTGTCGGATCTGTCTCGGCGCCGACCTTCTGGGAGACGCGGGCTGCCATCGGTACGGCGGAAACGCCCGCGGAACCGATCAGCGGATTGATCTTGCCCTTTGTAACGACGCAGAGCAGCTTTCCGAGCATGACGCCGCCGAACGTACCGAAGACGAAGGCGATGAGACCGAGAACGACGATCTTGATCGTGTCTACGTTGAGGAATGCTTCAGCGGATGTCGTCGCGCCGACGGATGTTCCGAGCAGGATAACGACGATGTACATAAGAGCGTTGGAAGCCGTCTCTGTCAGCTGGTAGACAACGCCGCTCTCGCGGAACAGGTTTCCGAGCATCAGCATACCGACGAGCGGAGCGGTGGTCGGAAGGATCATGCAGACGACGATCGTGATGACGATCGGGAAAAGGATCTTCTCAAGCTTGGAGACATTTCTGAGCTGTCCCATCTTGATCTTTCTCTCCTCTTCTGTCGTGAAAAGCTTCATGACAGGCGGCTGGATGATCGGGACGAGCGACATATAGGAATACGCCGCGACAGCGATCGGTCCGAGCAGAGCTGTCTGTCCGAGCTTGGATGCAAGAAAGATGGAAGTCGGGCCGTCAGCTCCGCCGATGATGGAGATGGCAGCTGCGGACTTGCCATTGAATCCGAGCAGAATGGCCATGAAATAAGCCATATAGATACCGAACTGAGCTGCGGCGCCCATAAGGAAGGACACCGGGTTCGCGATCAGCGGACCGAAGTCGGTCATCGCGCCGACGCCCATGAAGATCAGGGACGGAAGGATAGACCACTCATCCAGCTGGTAGAAATAATACAGAAGGCCGCCGGTGCCATTCGACATATCGGACGGATGCGCGATAATATCCGGGTAGATATTAACAAGAAGCATACCGAACGCGATAGGTACGAGCAGAAGCGGCTCATATCCTTTTGCGATTGCCAGATACAGGAAGAACAGAGCAACCAGGATCATGATGTAGTTTCCCACAGTCAGATTGAAGAAGGCTGTCTGAGCTACCAGATTTGACAGTGTTCCTAAAATATCCATTTAAACCCTCCAATTATCAGTTCAGGGTAGCAAGAAGGTCGCCGCTCTCTACTGCGTCGCCGGCATTCTTGTTGATGCTTGCGACTGTGCCTGCTTCCGGCGCAACGACCGGAATTTCCATCTTCATAGATTCAAGAATGATGACTGTCTCGCCCGCGTCAACGGAATCACCGACGTTCTTCACTACCTTGAAGACCTTGCCCGGGACCTGTGCCGTAACTTCGATGCCGCCTGCAGCACCCTGTGCCGGAGCCGGTGCTGCTGCCGGAGCGGGAGCCGCTGCCGGAGCCGGTGCTGCCACAGGTGCCGGAACTGCTGCGGGGGCTGCGCCGGCTGCTGTCTCTTCGACTGTGACGTTGTATGCTACGCCATTAACTGTAATCACGTAATTTTTCATATTATATCCCTCCTGGATTATTACCGGCGCTTAACGCCACTTGTTAGTCTTGACTCTCTTAATTGAACGTACAACGAATCCTTCGACCGGCTTGTCTTCCGCCGCTGCGATCGCAGCCGCAATAACAGCGATAAGAGCAGGATCGCTCATCGGATCTTTGGCAGGAGCTGCAGCCTTTGCGGCCGGAGCTTTTGCCTGCGCCTTGGGCGCGGCAGCTGCCTTTTCCTTCTTTGCCGGCGGAGCGGCAGCGTTCACGAACTTGAAGCAGTAAATGATAAGAGACAGAAGGATGAGGACTGCAAATACGGTTGCGATACCGATGATCGTATTTGCGCCTGCCACAGCAAGTCTCTGGCTCATTGCCTGATTCGAGTCATCTGAATAATCAGCGATTGTCGTCTTGACCGGTGTGGATGTTTCGTCATAGGTGATGGTCATAGCCATCTGAGCGCCGTCCTCGCCTGTCATGATGATACGGCTCGTGTATTCATCATGGTTCCTCATTGTGAGATCGACAAAGGCCTGTGTGCACTGTCCGTGAGCATCCACGAAGGCCTTCCAACGTGCTCCGAAATCATTGTCGAATGTCCTGCTTATCAAGATCTGTCCCTGCTCTTTATAGGCTGCATAGTTCTCATAGGAGACCTGAGAGAGGATTGCCGCGAATTGCTTTTCAGTGTAATCCTGAATGCTTGCAATGTTCTCTTCTCTGATAGCCTTGACGGCTTCCGCTTCGACCTGTGTGGCCGTCTTCTGCGGACCGCATGCGGTGACGGATATCGCGAACACACAAATTGCGAGGAGGGCGATTGTCAGTTTTCTGAATTTCTTCATCTGTTCCGCCTTTCTTAGATCGTGCCGTGTTTCTTATCCGGACGGCTTTCCCTCTTTGTGTAGAGCATTTCGAATGCGCCGATCAGATACTTTCTGGTATCGGCGGCATCAATAACTGTATCGACATAGCCGCGCGCTGCTGCGGAAGCAACATTTGACTGAAGAGCCTGATACTCGGCTGCTGCCTTTCTCTGGGCTGCCGCGTCGCCGTCCGCCGCAAGGACCTTACCCGCAAGCTTGGGATCCATAGCACCAATCTCGGCATTTGGCCATGCGTAAACATAATCGACCAGTGCTTTGGAGCCCATGACAACATATGCGCTGCCGTAAGCCTTGCCGGTGACCAGAGTGACCTTCGGAACAGTTGCGTTGGCGTATGCGTATGTAAGGCGGGCTGCTGCCTTCGGGAGCATGCGCTCTGCTCTCTCTTTTCTTGCCAGACCCTGTACATTGACCAGAGTGAGGACCGGAATGTTGAATGCGTCACAGAATTCGATGAACCTGGCAGCCTTACCTGCGTCCATCGGGCAGAGTGTATCTTTCGCGCCGCGGTTTGCGACAGCACCGACCGTAAGACCGTTCAGTCTGAGGAAACCGGTTACCATGTTGTGGCGGGCTGTTTTGCCTGTCTCGAAGAAAATGCCGTTATCGGCGATCTGAGCGAGAACATCTGATGCTTCTTTAGTCAGAGTCTCAATACCTGCCACAGAGCGATTCGGGTCATCATTGCACGGGACGATATCGCCCTCATCGGCATTGTTTACAGGAAGCAGGGAGATGAGCTGACGAACTTTAGCGTATACTTCCTCTTCTGTTCCGATGACAGCAACATTATTGCTCTCTGCCTGATACTCTGCTGACTGGTTAGATAGTGTATCGACACTTTCGCCGATGACTGCGTCCGGAACATTGACGAATAGTTTGGCTGAATCCGTCATGAACGCGAAATCGGAAAGGGCCGGGATAAAGGAGAGTCCGCCGCCACAGCTACCGAAAACTGCTGTGATCTGAGGAATCACACCGCTTGCAAGCACCATTGTGCGATAGATCTGACCGAGCGCAATCAGCGCGTCAGTAGATTCTTCAAGGCGGACACCGTTGGAATCAAGGATACCAATGACAGGAGCTCCGGTCCTTCTTGCCAGTGTGTAAAGGTTGACGATTTTCTTAGCATGCATTTCACCGATGGTACCGCCGAGTACAGAAACATCCTGGCTGTATACATACACAAGGCTGCCTTCGACAGTTCCGTAGCCGGTAATAACACCGTCGTTGGGAGCTGCTTTGGCAGAGAGGTTGAAGTCAGTGGCGCGTGCTGTGACCATGCCGCCGATTTCAACGAAGCTGTTAGCGTCAAGCATAGAATTAATTCTCATGCTTGCTGCAGTCTGCGTATCACTCATTGTTACTCCTCCATAGTTTGTGTAACTTTATATTTTCTGCTCAATCATAACTCAAAGAATGACTTTTATCAACTGTTTAACTGACGAATCTGCACAAAAAAAGAGAGCTGCATTCAACAAAATGACCAGTCTCTTTCTTTTTATGCTATATTTTGTGTCCTGTTTTATCTCAGTGGGGAAGACCCTTGCTTCTGCAAGCGGTGGGTAAATCAATATCCTGCTTGTCTCGGTGTCGGGTCATACATCTACTGTTACGCCTGCTTCACTCTCTGCTTCTGCTCTGAAATCTTCAAGTTTGACTGGGTTTATGTCCGGCAGATCGTCAGAAGAAGATACACCGAATCTTCGGAGGAACTCTTCTGTGGTCCCGAAAAGTATCGGTCTTCCCGGGAGTTTAGCTCTACCGAGTTCCCTGACCAGCCTGTATTCAATCAATCTGTTTATCGCATGATCGGAATTGACTCCGCGGATTCGTTCCACTTCGGATTTGGTGACCGGCTGCTTATAGGCTATGACAGAAAGGGTCTCCAGCATGACATCTGTGAGTCTGGGCTTTTTCGGCGCAAGCTCCAGAGCGATGAGAGCGTCATAAAAGTCAGGGTTTGTGCACATCTGATAGGAGTCCTCGAGCCTGATGATACGAATGCCCCGGCCTTCCTCTTCGTACCGGGCCCTGAGTGATTCTGCCGCGCTCTTTACTTCTTCTTCGGAAACATCCAGGGCTTTAGCCATATCCTTTATTGATTCAGCCTGCCCGGTCGTGAACAGGATCGCTTCAACTGTCGATTTCAATCTGTCAAATTCCATTGTGTCTCCATTCTTTACTGGGCTCCGCCTTCGGCTTCGCCGAAATCATTTTCGAGATTCACTGCGGTTATGTCAGCGCCGGGGACGTACTCAATCGTAATGTCTCCGGCGGTCTCTTCCTGCGTCACTTCAACTATCCCGTATTTCATAAGCTCAAGCATTGCAAGAAATGTAACAATCACGTGGATCCTCGAGCGCTGTCCGGCGAGAAGATTTCTGAAAGACATGCGCTTCCTCTTTTTTGCGGTGTCAGCTACCCAGACAAGTTTATCCGCAAGACGTACCTCTTCTTTTTTGATTGTACCGAACTGGCTTCGGACCGGGTCGATCTTTTCGGTCTGCCTGCGCAGAACTGAGTCGAATATCTCATGCAGTTTTGCAAGAGTAATGTCAGAGACTAGCTCATCGAGATCGACCTCAGGGCGGTAACTCCGGACTTCCTTAGGTGTTGTATCGGGCTTATACAGGGATTTTGCCGCGTCATCCATACGGTCCCTAAGCGCGTACGACATATATTTGTACGTCTTATATTCAAGGAGCTGGGCGACTAGTTCTGCTCTTGGATCAATCTCCTCTCCCTCATCGTCTGTTTCAGGAGGAAGAAGCATCTTGCATTTGATTGAAATGAGTTCAGAAGCCATGACCATGAATTCGCTCATCGTTCCGAGGTCCTCAGTCTCCATCTGCCTGACGTAAGCAAGGTACTGTTCAGTGATCTCCACGATAGGTATATCAAAGATATTAACTTTGTTCTTTTCAATCAGATGGAGAAGAAGATCAAGCGGCCCGTCAAATGCATTCAGGGAAACTTGTAATGCCATGTGTCCTCCTTCATCACTGTGGATCCGAAGATTCTTTGTCAGTCAGATAATCGCGGACAAATCTGTCCATGAAAGCGGATGTCGTCGCCGGGAAGGATCTGCGTTTTTCCTCATCGTATCCGGTCTCCATGGCTGTCATGACCGCGTCGATGACAGTCTCCGCGTTGAAATCCAAAGGCTCGATAAAACGTTCGGGGTGGCCTATGATCCTGCCGAACATGCGCTGCTTGTCATTCCATACAAGACCCACACTGGGAACTGCATATGAATAAGCGATGATACTGGCGTGCAGTCTGCCGGTGATTACCGCGTCGAAACCGTTAATGTAGCGAGCCAGCTGCCCCACCGATGTTGGTCTTTCATACATAAGCTCTTTCTTTTCTGCATCGGAAAGACCCATGTATTCGGCCAGATCGTCCTGAAAGAGCATATCGTCTATTGTCCCGTTGCAGAAGATCCTGCACTGCATACCGCGTTCTTTTATCTCACGGACAAGCGATGACCAGAATTTAAGCATATCTTCACGGGTAAAGTCAATATCGTTGTCGACAAAAAGTCCGGACCTCACAGTACCGAGACCTATAATACGTCCCGGGTGCGGCTTTTTCTTCAAAGGCCTCATGGAAGACAGTGAACAGACCGGATCTGCTACCAGCTCAGTAATCTGACCGTGCTCACAGTATTTGCCTGAAAGAATGTCGATATCATCACGGGTAGAAATATATTTGACGCAGTCCCTGTTAAGAGCTCGCTTAAGGAGCATGCACTCGGGATCCTCCGCGTCATAACCTTCAACGCCGACAGCGTTCATCATGACAGGTACACCGAGCTTGTCAGCTCGCTTAGTGAACTCGTCGATATAGATGTGGAACTGCTGATATTTGAACTTGACAATTCCGCCGCCTGCAAATATGACTGCGGCTGTATCGCTGTCTATATACTTTCCGGCAAGACGGGAACAGACATATCTGGCCTCTTTTTCAGGAAGAGACGCAAGCCCTGACTTATATCCCAGTTTTCTGTACAGTTTTTTAAGATAACGGAACGGTCTGTTTATTATATTCTTATTCTTAGCGTACCGTCCTGTGAGGTCAACTTTGCGGATTTCTATATCGCATATGCCGTGATCAATGAGAAGACTCTGCAGCATCTTATAGGCGCACATATAGATTGCCTGATCTCCCAGGTTGTTATCATATTGAAGTCCTGCAAGAACTATGTTTTTGCTCATGGTATGCCCTGCTTTCTATAATAATGGTCCTGCTTGCAAGAAGCAGCTGAGGTTCAGTCACACTCACGGAATGACAATGCGGGTCTTGGCATGATTCTTATGATCACAAGTTCACGCGGATCAAAAATGCGGATCGGAATGGAGTGGTCACCGAGACCGGCTGACGCGACAATGTAACGATTCGGAGCAAGCTCCTTTATGCCGACCCCGAACTTGGGGAAAGGATAGCCGTACGGACTGAGAAGTGCTTTTCCGGAAAACGGCGATCTGACCACGCCTCCGTGGTAATGACCGGAGACCGTAAGGTCAGCGCCCCATTCGCCGTAAATCTTATAGAACTCCGGGTTGTGGGCTATAAGAATCGTATAAGAACCGTCAGAAGGTGCTGTGCCGATCTTATTTTCGATATAAGGTATGTCACAATGCGGTTTCCTGAACTTTATATATTTCTCAAGAGATACTTCGAGACCTGCTATATGTATTTTTGTGCTGCCAAGGACAATATCTTCACATTTGTTATTCAGCAGATGTATGCCCGCACGCTTTAATTTTGTCACATAGGCGGCATACTTTGGCTTTGCATATCTTCGGCACTCAGTCTCATGGTTTCCGTTCGAATAATATACCGGTGCAATTTCTGTCAGCCTGGTCGCAAAGTCCAGGGCTGTGCGGTGAGAATTATGATTTGTACCTACAATGAGATCGCCCGCACATAGAATTAGGTCAGGGGACTCGCTCCTTATACTGTCGATAAGGCGGCTGTTGTCTGATCCGTATACTTTATTATGAAGATCAGTGATGAGAGCGCATGTGATCGGTTCCCTGATCCTGTCGGATGATATTTCATATCTGGTGACTATAAATTCCAAGACCCACTCCTAGTAAAAGACCTCCGGCTTTCGTCGGAGGTCATAAGTTTTAACTATATTAATTGTACTTTCTCTTGCGGGCAGCTTCGGATTTCTTCTTACGACGAACAGACGGTTTCTCATAATGCTCGCGCTTGCGGATCTCCTGCTGGATGCCTGCCTTCGCACAGCTGCGCTTAAATCTTCTAAGAGCGCTGTCAAGCGATTCATTCTCTTTTACGATAATGCCTGCCATGGACCTGATTTCACCTCCCCCTGAACCTTTTGGGGCTTATTTGCCCGAAACAAAACTCACATTTCGATACGGACAATGTCTATTATACTATTGTCCTGCCCTGCGCGTCAATGAATTTTTTAGCGAAATTAAAACAATTTACATGTCAGCTGGTGCTGACACGAATCCCACGCAAAGTCTCATGAGCGATATAATAATTTACTTAATCTGATTTTTGAGAACTTCGACAGCCTTGTCAAGAGCGTCCTTGATGCCTGCCGGGTTCTTGCCGCCGGCCTGTGCCATGTTCGGACGTCCGCCGCCGCCACCGCCTACAAGCTTTGCAGCCTCTCTTACAACATTGCCGGCATGAGCGCCCATCTTAATCGCTGCCTCCGTTGCTGTGACCATGAGGCTGACTTTGCCATCATTCTCGGAAGCCAGTACAATGACAGATGTCGGAAGCTTTTCCTTGAGGGAATCTCCGAGGTCGCGCAGGCCGTTCATGTCAACGTCCTTGAGACCCTTAACGACTACACTGACTCCGTTAACAAGGACAGCATCAGATGCGGCATCTCCGAGGGACTCCTTGGCAGCCTTGGCCTTCATGGACTCGATTTCGGAATTCAGAGCCTTAATCTCCTCCTGAAGCTTCTTTGCGTGCTCTACGACATCTTTCGGTGAAGTTTTCAGTACTCTGGCTGTCTCATTAAGAGTATTCTCTATGCCGCGATAGTACTCAAATACGTTTGCGCCCGTGAGCGCTTCGATACGTCTGACGCCTGCAGCAACGCCGCTCTCGCCTACGATCTTGAAAGCCTGGATCTCGCCCGTGTTCTTTACATGCGTGCCGCCGCAGAATTCAATAGAGAAATCGCCCATCGATACGACGCGGACTTTTTCACCGTACTTTTCGCCGAAAAGAGCCATCGCTCCGGTCTTCTTGGCTTCCTCGATTCCCATGACGTCCGTGCGGACGGCGAGTTCCTCGCGGATCTTCTCGTTGACGAGATTCTCGACCTGCTCGATTTCTTCATTGCTCATCGGCTTGAAATGGACAAAGTCGAAACGCAGACGGTTCGGTGAAACATAGGAACCCTTCTGCTCTACGTGATCGCCGAGGACAATCTTCAGAGCTTTCTGAAGGAGGTGCGTGCCGGAATGATTCTTCTCAGTATTAAGACGTCCGTTCTTGTCGACTGTAAGATGAGCGTCATCCCCGACCTTTATAACACCGTTTGTGACAACGCCAACGTGAGCAATCTTGCCGCCGCCGATCGGCTGTGTATCTTCTACCTTGAACTCGCCTTCAGGAGTACGGATGATGCCCTTGTCACCGACCTGACCGCCCATAGTAGCGTAGAACGGGGATTTTTCGGTGATGACCGTGCCCTTGTCACCCTCTGCGAGGGACATGACAGATTCGCCGGGGTTATCATCAGTAATCTCTGTCGTGAGGATTATGACCTTGGAGTCATCTTCGGTGCGGTCATAACCCGTGAACTCAGATGAAACGGAAGGATCAAGTCTGTCATAGATCGTGAGTTCCTTACCGCTGTAGTTGGTCGTCTTTCTGGCTGCCCTGGCGCGCTCTTTCTGCTCCTTCATAGCCTTGGCGAAGCCTTCCTCGTCAGATGTGAGACCCTGATCTTTCAGAATGTCCTTGGTGAGGTCTGACGGGAATCCGTAAGTGTCATAGAGTTCAAAAGCTTTATCGCCGGACAGGACAGTCTCGCCCTTGGCTTTCATATCCTCAATATAATCATTGAGAATCTTGATGCCCTGATCGATGGTCTTTCCGAAGGCAGCTTCCTCGCTCTCGAGTACGCTGTGGATGAAGATCTTCTTCTCTTCAAGCTCCGGATATCCGTCCTTTGAAGTCTCGATGACGGTGTATGACAAGTCTGCCATGAAAGCGCCCGGGATGCCCAGACGTCTGCCTGCCATGGCTGCTCGGCGGATCAGTCTGCGGAGGACATATCCTCGGCCTTCATTGGAGGGCGTGATGCCGTCGGAGATCATGAAAGTCGCAGAGCGAATATGATCGGTGATCTTTCTGACATCGACATCGACAGCCGGATCCTTGTGATACTCTTTATTGGAGATTTCGCAGACCTTCTCGCGGAGTGCGCGGATCGTATCGATATCGAACATGGAATCAACGTCCTGAACAGCGACCGCCAGACGCTCAAGTCCCATGCCGGTGTCGATATTCTTCTGCTTCAGCGTAGTGTAATTTCCGTGACCGTCGTTCTCGAACTGAGTGAAGACGTCGTTCCAGATTTCCATGAAGCGGTCGCCGTCGCCGCCCGGCTCGGTGTCATTTTCATCAGTCATATACTTTTCGCCGCGGTCATAGTAGACTTCCGAACACGGACCGCACGGACCGGCGCCGTGCTCCCAGAAGTTGTCTTCCTTTCCGAACTTGTAGATGCGCTCCTCCGGAATACCGATCTCGTCTCTCCAGATTGCCAGAGCTTCGTCATCTTCGAGGTAGACAGACGGATACAGTCTGTTCGGGTCAAGACCTACGACATCTGTCAGGAATTCCCATGTCCAGTGGATTGCTTCCGTCTTGAAATAATCTCCGAAAGAGAAGTTGCCGAGCATCTCAAAGAAAGTGCCGTGACGAGCTGTATGGCCTACATTGTCGATATCACCTGTTCTGATGCACTTCTGGCAGGTCGTAACTCTTTTCCTCGGCGGAATCTCGGCGCCTGTAAAGTACGGCTTGAGCGGTGTCATACCGGCGTTGATCAGCAGTATAGAATTATCATTGTGGGGTACCAGCGAGAATGACTTCATCGCGAGGTGGCCCTTAGATTCCATGAATTCAAGGAACATCTTTCGAAGTTCATTTACACCATATTTTTCCATGGCAGTCTCCTCTCCATAAATACAAACTTCTCAAATTATAGTACAAGGGATAAAATTTCACAAGTATGCAAATATTATTTGCTGAAAACACTCGTCACTAGCGAAAAAATCGGCAGCCAGGCTGTCATCACTGCATGCAGTTCAGTCGGGCTGCGCGATATTTCCTGATCCGGCGTCAACATCATCTTCATCGAAAAACGCAGGTCCTGCCCTCCGAGCTTGCGCAGGCGGCTCACCGCCTTTGCGCGATCTCTCAGTCGGACCTGCAATGTTTTTCTCACGAAGATGGATGCTTTCCGCCGGACTCATACTATTAGTGCAGCCCTTCTGAACTGTTACCATTAGCGAAAAAATCTGCAGCCAGGCTGTCATTGCAGTAGGCAGTTCAGACAGGCTGACAGTAAAAAAAGGAAAACGGCGCAAAGCGATCATCTTCATGAGAAAAACATTGCGAGTCCTTCTGAGAGATCAGGAAACGCGGATGCGTTTCCTAAGCTCGAAGTAAAGGACTTGCGTTTTTCGATGAAGATGACGTTTGCGCCGTGTCATAGAACTTGGTTACAGCCTGTCTGAACGGTTGAATTACAGCGTGACCGCAGTGTATGGCAGAAGATTGTCGGCTGCGTTCGTGGCCAGTTCGTCACATCGCTCGTTCTCTTTGTGCCCGGCGTGGCCTTTGACCCAGTGCCAGCTGATATGGTGCGGCTTTGCCGCAGAAAGAAGTCTCTGCCAGAGGTCAATGTTAAGGACCGGCTTTCCATCGGACTTTTTCCAGTTCTTTTTGATCCAGCTGTCGATCCAGTGATCATTGAATGCTTTAATCACATATTGGGAGTCGGAATAGAGATCGATATCGCATGGCCGGTTCAAAGCTTCGAGACCTGCAATTACACCCATAAGCTCCATGCGGTTGTTAGTCGTTTTTTCGAAGCCCTCAGAGATCTCCTTCACATGTCTTTTGCCTTTGGGATCTATATAGATAATAACTGCACCGTAGCCGCCCGGACCGTCGGGGTTTCCTCTCGCGGATCCGTCAGTATATATAGTAACTTTCATATAATTATTCCTTTCGTACCCTGTCCCACTCGCCGGTCTTCTCGAACTCCTCTGCCATCTTCCGGGCTGATTCTACGACTCCTGAGCTGTAGCCTGCAATGCCGAGAAGCCGAATCGCGTTCCTGGTCAGAGCTCTTCCTTCCATCAGCTTGTAACTGAAGCGGACGTCGCCTCCGTCTATCTCCTCCTCGAAATGGAGGTTTCTGTAGAGTGATTCAAGAATATAACTCAGTTCTATATCGTGGGTAGCAGCAAATATGATTGTATTCCCGCCTGCCAGCGATTCCAGAATTTTTGAAGAGGCAGCGATCCTCTCAATTGTATTCGTGCCGCGAAGAACCTCATCGACGATTCCGAGAACAGGCACATCGCTGCCTTCAGCCATATCTACGATACGTTTTAAAGAACGTATTTCAACTACAAAATAGCTCTCGCCCCCGAGCAGATTGTCGGTGAGCGCCATTGAGGTGACGACTTTCATATAGGGAGCTGACCACTCTTTTGCAGGCACAGTGTCTATGCTCTGCATAAGTATCTGGCTTATGGCAATATTCTTCAGGAAAGTAGACTTGCCTGACGCGTTCGATCCGGTGATCAGGTTTCCTCCGCTGCAGATAAGACTGTTAGGTACCGGATCGTTTAGAAGCGGATGATACATTTCTTTTCCGGAAATGACCTTTTCGTCAGTTACACACCCATGACACCAGCACGGAAGCAGCTGCCTGAAAGACGCAGCCGCTATGGCGGCATCTATAGTGCCTACAATCTCGAGAAGATCCATACATTCTTTCTCGTGACCCGCAAATGTTTCGACCATGCTGTCAAACTTTATCAGATCCAGATGAAAGAACATCTTAAGATATTCAAGAAGCGTGTCTCCGAGCCCTGTGCCAACGCTTCCGCCGGATGTGACGAAAAATGCGCCCGCCTTAAATCCTGAAAGCGCTTTTGTGGCAGACGCCGCTCTCTCCGCAAGTGGTATAAGTTCGGGGTCAGTACAGGCCGCGATTTTGCTGCCGGCTTCAATAAGCTTTATGACACATGAAAATCCCCGGATGTATGTCTGTGTCTTGTCTCTTTGACTTATATGGATGAAAAAGTTAATAAAGAGGGCGGGCAATAAAAGAAGTACCCCCGCAAGAGGAAAAACGAAAAGGAGAATAATTCCGGCAGCGGACATAAGACCGGCGGCTATATATTTCATTTTTCCGATCCGCGCGGCCTTTTTGATCTGAATGATGTAATCGTAGAAAGACATCTTGTTCATGCGGCCGACATCATATAGAATCCGCTGCATGAAAAGACGGCGTTCGGCATTTGCGCTGAAGTACTCAATAAGGGCATTGCGCCCGGCAATGGTCCTGTCATCGAATGCGCTCTCCCGGAGCCAGGTATACAGAATATCCTCACCCGGTGATGATAAGGCAGTGTTCATCATGCGGAATACATCATCCATACCGCAATCATTCCATGTGATATCATCAACAGTAAAGGCATTCGTATTCCTGTTCTTAAAATAGTGAGATATGCTCTCGAATTCTTCTGCCGACTGCCTGAGCGCAGAGCGTTTGCCCCAGTTTTTTTCGGCAGATTTTTTAAATTCAACTGACTTTTTCCTGTTCTCGGTTATGATCGAATATGCAAATGTCACTGCCAGTACGCAGGATATCACGATAATAGCGATTCCTGAATCCATATAAACCTCCGCAAAAGACTGCCGGCCCGGAAATATGAATACATTCCGGACAGGCAGCCCATGAGTTTTTATTTAATGAGAAATTATTGTTACCAGACTTCCGCGTCAAGGAAGAATACATGGCCTTTATAGAGAAGCATGTTCTTTCCTGCGCCGTAGCCTGACGCGAACTTCGGATAGAATCCTGAATTCGCATACCGGTTCCATGCCGCCGGTGTCATAAATGAATTATAAATGAAAGCGGATGGCTTAATCTGAGTACCGGATTTAAGCGTCGTCTTTGTGCTGGACGTTGCGGAACTTTTTACATATCTCGTGGCGTCTGCCTCAAGAACAATATTCTTTTTAGCCTCAACATTGGCTGCTGCTTTCCTGGCTTTGGAGAGGTAAGAGGCCTCTCCGACAGATATATCGGTCAACACTCTGGTAAGGGCTCCGTCGCGAGCGACCTGCCACTGCCCGTAATGGTAAATCATAAGCTTGAGTGTTCCCGGATATTCGACGAAATTTCCGGCTTTCGCGGCTGCCGCGCCCTCGGCCATACGCGTCTTGATAACATAACCTACCATCATCATGCCGGCAATACCCTGATCGCCTGCTTCAGTGTAAAGTACCGCAGCCATAAAATCGGTGTCAGAAACTGAAGGGTCTGTAAGATACTGCTTTTCCAGCTTAAAACTCTTTTTGGTCACCGGATCTGTCTGGTAGACATAGCCTCTGTCGGAAGATGATGTCACAGTAGTGACATAGAGACCGAACGTCTGCACACCGTTATATGTTGATGAATCGGTATACATTTTTAGATTGGTATTGTTCGATGGCGACGACGCGTTTGAGGTCAGCGCCTTCCCGTTCAGTTTGCTGATGATCTTGAACCTGTTGCGGCACCCTTTGATCTTCCACTTCTGCCCGTTCAGACCTTTGTAGGTCTGCTGAACAACATCGACATTATTACCGGTCGCATTGCCCTTGACAGTTAAAGCTTTCTGATTGGATGCGACCAGAATCTTGCAGTAACCGTCGCCGAGAGGGACAATCGTATATTTCTGGAAATTGTTGGACTCATTTTTATATAGAGTCGCTGTGGAGTTATCTGTGTTGTTCTTTCCCGGAATTGTCACTACATAAGATGAGTGGTTCGTGTACTTGATCTGGTATGCGCCCTCTTTGACTTCCGTGTTCGGAGCCGAGACAGGAACGAACTTGAACATCTGAGCCTTATAGCAGGGATTCGGTTTTGTCAGATAGATATTAGTTCCAAGGGCTGTGTTTCCGCTCTTTACGCCGACTGCAAAGTGGTTAATATCCTGTGATGGCTTTATGAAATAATACCCGTCATCCCTGTTAGTTGAAGAGTAGAAAATCTGCTTGGCTGTATCGGTTTTCGTTCCCTGCCGGATATTTGTGCCTGCTGCCATTTTGTTCGCGGTGACTTCCATAAAGTGACCGGATACGCAAGCCTGCATGCGGAATCTGCCGTTTCCGAGATTTGTGATATAGAATACTCGTGAGGATTTGCTGCATGTCGGACCGAGCTGAATATTTCCGCCGTTCAGCCATGAATCGCCGGCTACTTCGAGATAACGGCTTGAGTCAAGCTTGGACTGGATCATGTAGTAGCCTGTTTTCATGTTGTTCTTGGTCCAGGGTGTAGTCTGAACTTCGCACTTGACGAACTTCCACTGCTGTGAGTCTGAATTTTTATTGGTATCGACAAATACATTTGCGAAGTTGACTGCTTTCCCGCCCTCAACAGAGAGTACATTTTTGGAAAGCATCGTCTGAATCGTGCAGTAACCCGATTTGCTGCCTTTCTGAATGTACCAGCGCCTGTTGTCCGTGTTTCCGTTCGTGTACTGAACGACATTGGCACCGGCCTTTGTGGAAGCGCCGCTCACAGTCAGAGCTTTTGAGGAAAAAATATTCGTTATTCCATAGACTCCGTTGCCGTAATTTGTCACGTGGAAACGCTGGGCATCACAACCGTTTTTGGCATACAGAGTAACGTTGGCACTATTGGCTGTTGACTGACCTTTGATGTGCAGCGCGCTCTTTCCATTGATGCCGGTTATGAGGTAGTAATCACCTGTCGCTATTTCAGCATCTGTTCCCGTAGAATCCGCTGTGCCTACGATTTCTTCCTGAGCTTCTTCGGTCACAGCGACAGATTCTGTGTCAGCCGGAATCTCATTCTGATCATTTACTGACAGACTGTCTTCCGGTATCAGTGCGTCAGATAAAGAGCTCTCATCGTCGGGGATATCAAAATCTGTCGGGGCGTCTTCTTCCTCTTCCAGGATATCCGATGCGTCAGGCTCTTCTGCTGCCTCTATCTCTTCTGTTTCAAATTCTATGGAATTCTCTTCTTCATATTGATCCATAGTATCGTCGACAGGAATCCCCTCATCAAGAAGTTTTTCCGAGCCTCCAATTTCCACTGATTCTGAGGCGAAGACCGGCATACAGGTTCCAGAAATGCTGCTGAGGATAAAGATGACGGCAAGCACAGACGCAACAATTTTTTTCATTCTAAAACTCCTTTATTATAGACCTGCAAAAGGTCCGGCGCGTAAAAGACGACCCGGACCTTATAAATTAAGAATTTAATTATTCCTGATAGTTCGCTCTCAAAAGTCTTCCGTAGATTTTATCGTAAATTGCGTCCGCTTTGTCAATGGAGCCGGCTATATACCGTCCTACCCTCACGCTGAGCTGATGTGCATATTCACGGTCTTTCATGTAGCGTGTATTGACATAAACGTTGAGGGCTGCGCTCTCGAGCGCGGCTTTGCACATTGCTGCTGCGCAGCCTGCATCCGAGATTGCCTGCGGATTTCCCTTATCCGCAAATACTTTGATGAAATCGAGAGCCTGTGAGCAGCAATACATGACTTCAATGGGTACAGCTGCGGCATCGTGGAGACATTTCTCAATTGTTTCTTCTCTCTGCGCTCTCTCTTCCGGCGTTCCCTGCGGCAGCTTGTAAGCCTGCATGAGCGGCTCGAAAGCTTCCGGGTCCATGTCGATGAGATGGCTGAATACCTCGAGGAGTTCTTCAGATTTTTTCATGATATCAAGCATTTCCGGTTCTACATCCTGAAACTTCTCTTTTCCGACTGTCAGACTGCCTACCATCTGTCCGAGAGCAAGACCGAGGGCACCGACAAGCGCGCTTGTTCCGCCGCCTCCCGGAACGGCACTTTTTGAGGACAGTTTTTCAATGTACTCATTGATTTTCATAGTGGAAAATTCCATTGTGATTTACCTCCGTACAAACCAAAAAAGATATCCTGAGTATACCATGCGCTCATAGAGATTGTCCATTACTTCAGATTGTGCCGATGCGCGGTACTTTTACCCTTCTCACAAACAGGTCGACAACGAAAGAATTGCTGAGCAGCGTGATGACAGTAACCGGAAGCCTTGAGAAGAAAAGGACACCCAGCGGCGTGCCATACGCTTGTGACAGTGCGAATGTTGTGATTCCCTGCGACGTGACTGCCATTGTAATACCGAGAACAAATACAACTCTCAGATAAGATGAAATACTGTCGGCAACTGTCTGCGTCTTCTTTGTTCTGAGAATTCCTGACATGAGTCCGGGAATGACTCCCCAGAGACATGTGGATACAGTGATGAGCGGGAACGGCGCGTACCCGGAAACAACACAGCCCATGAGGTCGGCGGCAATGCCGGTGAGACCTCCGATAAAGGGACCGAACCAGATGCCCGAAAGGAATACCGGGGCGGCCGAAAAATTGATCCTTATTGAGTTGCCGAGATTGATAGTGAATACTCTGGACAGCAGAATGTTCATTGCTACCAGAACGCCTGCGTAGGCAAGAATTGTGACAGGTATTTTTTTCATAATAAAAGCTCCTCCTTTCAGCATAGTAGTGCTACACCGAAGGGGAAGCCCTTCGGAAATCAGTAGCGAATGCGGCAGTGCACCGCGGATCCGCCGCAATGATGCGGCCTTCCTTCGTCCATGGTCAACATCCCGTACACATGGCACTTAACGCGCAGCTGCCTACTCTACTATTCCCACTTGTTTTTCAACCGTATTATATTACATAAAATAAATAATACAACTGTTTTTTAAAAGCTCACAGACTTTTCACAGGTTCACCGTCAACTGGTCAGACAGGCTTTTCTTCAAAGATCTTTCCATTCTCTCGGTAATTCTTCTTCTTTGACAAAGTTTTCCATTTTCTTATCGCGCGTCATGAGGTCCATGACAGCCTGTCCCGGATCCTTGCCCTCGAAGAGGATCTTGTTCACCTCGTTCGTGATCGGAAGATTCACGCCGTATTTCTGGGACAGTGTAAGAGCTGCCTTGGCTGAATAGACGCCTTCAACTATCTGGCCGACTTCTTTCATTGCGTCCTGCATGGACATGCCCTGACCGATTAGTACGCCGGCCTTTCTGTTGCGGCTGTGTTTCGACTCGCATGTGACGATAAGATCGCCGATACCGGAAAGACCGTACAAAGTCTCATAAGAAGCTCCCATGCGTCCGGCAAGACCGACCATTTCGTGGATTCCGCGGGTAATCAGAGCAGCCATGGCATTATCGCCGTAGCCGAGACCTGCTGCTATACCTGCAGCGAGCGCGATGACATTTTTAAGAGATCCGCCGAGTTCAACACCGAGAACGTCGGGGCTGGTGTAGACTCGGAAATTCGGAGCCATGAAAACATTCTGAACATACTCAGCCATCTCACGGTTCTCCGAGGCAGAGACAATCGTTGTCGGAAGACCCAGAATGACTTCTTCGGCATGGGTCGGTCCCGAGAGAGCGCCGATGACGGCTGTCGGCAGAAGTTCCTCAAGAATTTCAGCCTGAGTTTTGAGCGTACTTTCCTCTATGCCTTTTGTCACAGTTACGACTCTCTGGCCCGGAGCGATATACCTGCTCATCTTTTCAGCGGTCATTCGCGTATAGGGAGACGCGACGGCCATGACTACAAGTTCTTTATCAGTGAGTGCTTTTTCGAGATCTGACGTGAAATCCATCGTGTCAGGAAGCACTACATTGCTGAGATTGGGGTGAATGTGGGTGCTTCTCAGGTTGGCTGCCTCCTCCTCAAATGGGCTCCACATAAGAACGTTGTGTCCGTTGGCGCACAGTACGCGCGACAGACCGCATCCCCATGTTCCTGCTCCGATTACAGAAATATTAGCCATAATGTATACCTCCTGTGGTTATTTATTTTTCTTGAAAAGATATGTCTTTCGCTCCGTTCCGGAAAGAAGGCGTTTTATATTTTCTCTGTGCTGATACCATGTCAGAACAACAACTGCGCCGAGGACGATGTACATTTCAATCAGTTCACCGCCGGCCATACCGTAGGCTCCGCTCTGCCCCTTTATGATGGTCACGATGAGAAAGGCAAGAACGCACAGCAGACTTCCGAGGGACACATAGTGTGTGACAGCGAAGATCGCAAAGAATACGATGATTCCGATCAGCAGTGTCTGCGGGGAAAATGCGGCCATCAGGCCGACAAGGCATGCTATTCCCTTGCCTCCCCGGAACTGCATGTAGAACGGGAAACAGTGCCCGATCACAGCGCCGACTGCTCCGTAAAGGCCAAGGAGTCTTCCCGGAATACCGCTAAAGCCGAAGAGCAGCGAGCAGATGTAGTAAGCGAGTATGCATTTGCCGATATCGCATATAAAAACAATGATGCCCGCTTTCTTTCCGAAATTCCTGAGTACATTTGTGGTACCCGCGTTGCCGGAACCGAGAGTTCGGATATCAATCCCCTGTGTTCTTCCGTAAATATAGGCTGTCTGGAAGATACCGAAACAGTACCCTGCCGCAAGGCAGATGAGTCGAACTAAAATTGATAGCATGCTGCGTCTCCTTACAATTGTGCTCTGTCTTTTTCTGAACGCTCTCTGATAATGAATTTCAGAGATGTACCCCGGAAATCGAAGGTCTCACGGATTTTATTTTCAATATATCTCTGATAAGAAAAATGCATCAGTTTCTTATCGTTTACAAAGATAATGAATGTTGGAGGCGCGACCGCCACCTGGGTGATGTAGTAAAGTTTGAGCCGTCTGCCTTTATCCGTCGGCGGCGAATTGAGCGCGACTGCCTCAGCCATGATCTGATTCAAAGTTCCGGTAGCGATGCGACGGTTCTGGTTCTGAAGGACCAGATCAATTGCGCTGAAGAGTTTAGGCAGCCTCTGCCCTGTCTCAGCAGAGACAAAGAGAATCTCTGCGTAAGGCATATAGGAAAGAATCTGACGGACTTTTGCGGTATATTCTTTCGGTGTGTTGGTCTCCTTGTTCGGAACAGCATCCCACTTGTTGACAGCGATGACGACGCCTTTGCCCCGATCATGGGCTATACCGGCGATTTTAGCGTCCTGTTCCGCAATGCCTTCCACAGCGTCAATAACAACAACGACTACATCTGCCCGGTCGACAGCTGTTACGGTTCGGATGATACTGTATCTCTCAAGCTCCTCTTTGATACGGCTCTTTCTTCTCAGTCCGGCAGTGTCGATAAACGTGTACTCTTTACCGTTCCATCGCACCTTAGTGTCGATCGCGTCCCGCGTTGTTCCCGCTATATCGGAAACAATAAGGCGGCTCTCACCGAGAAGCTTGTTGATCATACTTGACTTTCCGACATTCGGACGACCGACGATTGCGATTTTGGGATTTTCATCCTCCTCTTTTTCGCCTGCCCCCGTCATTTCGAAGTATTTTGTGACTTCATCGAGCAGATCGCCGATTCCCTGACGGTTTGCGCTGGAAATCGGAATGGGATCCCCGAGCCCCAATGAATAGAACTCGTAGACTTCCATCTGCTGCGTCATATAATTATCAATTTTATTTACCGCAAGAATGACCGGTTTGTGGGATTTCCTCAGCATGTCTGCGACACGCGAGTCCGCGTCGACCATTCCGTCTTTAGCGTCGACCATGAAAATGATGACATCCGCAGTATCTATGGCAATCTGTGCCTGTTCACGCATCTGACGCAGCAATACATCATTAGATTCGGGTTCTATTCCGCCTGTGTCAATCAGCGTGAAATCGTATCCGGACCAATTGACTTCCGCATATATTCTGTCTCTTGTGACACCCGGTGTGTCCTTAACAATAGAAATGTTTTCGCCTGCCAGTGCATTGAACAGCGTTGACTTGCCAACGTTCGGTCTGCCGACAATGGCTGCTATAGGTTTACTCATGTATTCACTCCGTTTCTTTTCAGCTGTCTTCCCAGCTCTCGTAAATCTGTCTGTCCCCCTCGGTCTTGTGAGGGAGGCCCAGCATACTTCTCACATACTCATCCCCGCCGGACCATACGATGCCGACCGGAATTCCAATTTCTCTTTCTACATCATAAACGGTCAGGTCGTCAAGAAAAACTTTTTCACCGCTTCGCAGCATATTGACCGGAATAAGGATTTCCTCACCGAGCGGACGTATTCCCTTCTCTTCCCTGAGCTGGGCAATCAGATCCCGGCCTGTAATAAGCCCGGTAACCGTAATAGTTTCTCCGAAAAAGTCATTTCTTATGGACTTGACATTTATGTGAATCATTGGGAAAGCCTGCATGACCTTATTCGCAAATATCCGCATATAAGGCTCGACCAGTTTTCCGCATACGGCAGTGACTGTCCGCTCTTCAATAAAACCGCCGATATCATCGCGGTCTGCCAGTACATCGAGCTCCCGGTTGATTTCAGTCTCCATGAGCCGGACCATGCCGACGCCGTTTTCAAGCTGAACGTAGCCGTCGTAGCGGGAAGGCTCCGGAAGCTCTCTGCCAGCCATTATATACCATTCATCGGATGCGTGGATGAAATGAGGAAAATCCGGGGAAATTCCGTCATTTGCAAATGTATTCTGCCACTTTTCAATCATATCTATCACTTCGCAGGCGGACTCCCTGTCAAAGGGAAGGAGCCGGGTCAGTCCTTCTCTGAACTTTGTCAGACCGACAGGAACGACAGACACACTTCTCATAGCGGGTCTGTAAGACGAAAGATCCCGGATAGACCGCTCAAGCTCGAGACCGTCATTGATACCGCGGCAGAGAACGATCTGCCCGTTCATGGTGATGCCTGCATCGGCGAGCCGCCTTACTTTCGGAAATATCTCTCCGGCGAACCGGTTCCCCAGCATGCTGCAGCGGAGACTGGGATTTGTGGTATGAATAGAAATATTGATCGGCTCCATATTATAGCGGATGATCCGGTCGATATCCTTATCCTTCATGTTTGTCAGCGTGACGTAATTACCCTGCAGAAAGCTGAGACGAGAGTCATCATCTTTAAAATAGAGCGTATCCCGCATCCCTTTCGGCATCTGATCGATGAAACAGAAAATACATCTGTTGCTGCAATGTCTGTAGTCATCCATGAGCGAGCTTTCAAATTCGACGCCGAAGTCTTCATCGGGGTCTTTCTCGATCTCCAGAAGGGTCTCGGTCCCGTCCTCTTCGCGAATCAGGACTGTCACATACTCATCTTCCATCAGATATTGATAATCAAATACATCTTCCGGCACAACATCGTTGACTTTCAGTATGCTCATCCCTGCCTCGACGCCCATCTCCTCCGCGATACCTCCGGGCAGGACTCTTTTAATTTTATGTCCTATACTATGCATACTGTATGCCGTCCTTTTCTACATACTGAACATTAATTATATAACTAAATCTTCCCACTTGTCGATACAGAGACCGTCGAAATCGAAAATAATGGCTTTATATCATTATACTTCTGCTCTTGAGATGTAAGGCCATTTGTGTTATAAAATAATAGAAGCATTGGCGCTATATGCCTGAATGTCTATCAATTTCCGGAGGAAAATATGTCTAGTACTGAAAACCAGAAAACCCCAATGCCGGTCGCACCTCTGAAAATCGTTTATCTGAACGGAAGTCATGAAATCGCGAAACCGGTTGACAGTTACATTGCCAAGACAAGAAAGCAGCTCGCCCATGACCGCAAGGACGCTGAGCTTATTCCGGGTTATATCGAGCCATCATATATACTGGATGCAAAGTATTCCCGTTACGGTACAGGCGAAGGCAAGGTCAAACTCAATGAGTCCGTAAGAGGATCCGATCTCTACATTATCGGAGATGTCACCAACTACACTGTGACTTATAAGGTCTGCGGACGTACGAATCACATGTCCCCGGACAATTATTTCCAGGATCTCAAGCGTGTAATATCCGCTGCGAGCGGAAAAGCACACAGAATAAGTGTTATTCTTCCGTTCCTCTATGAGAGCCGCCAGCACAGGCGTACGGGACGCGAGTCTCTGGACTGTGCGCTCGCCCTCAAAGAACTTCAACAGTACGGTGTTTCCAACATCATCACATTCGATGCCCACGATCCCCGGGTCATGGATGCGATTCCTCTGACAAGTTTTGACAATTTCATGCCGACTTACCAGTTCCTGAAAGCGCTTCTTCGCGCAGTCCCGGATCTGGAATTCGACAAGGAACATTTCATGGTCATAAGCCCTGACGAGGGTGCTACGGACCGTGCGGTTTATTTTTCAAATATCCTCGGGGCCGACATGGGCATGTTTTACAAGCGCCGCGACTACTCCACTATCGTGAATGGCAAGAATCCTATTGTTGCTCACGAATTCCTCGGCGATACTGTTGAGGGTAAGGACTGCGTCATCATCGACGACATGATCGCGTCAGGCGGCTCCATGCTTGATGTCTGCAAGCAGATCAAGGCAAGAGGAGCCCGCAGAATATTTATCGTCGTCACATTCGGTCTCTTCACAGAAGGTATCGACAAGTTTGACAAATTCTACGAAGACGGCATGTTCACAAAACTGATCTGCACGAACCTGACCTATCTCCCGCCTGAACTCTTAAAGCGTGAGTATTTCGTAAAGGCCAATATGCATAAATATCTTGGCCGCATCATTGACACAATGAACCATGACATGTCTCTGGAAGGAGTCAAGAGTACAACCGGAAAGATCAACAGGTTCTTGGCAAACGGCAACGCTGTTATGGAATGAAGCATTAATTTGATAATACAGGCGACTGAAAACAGCTTAGTGAATGACAAAAGAGGCTGCCGCATAATGCGGCAAGCCTCTTTTGTTTAAAATGCAGCGTTTTGTCCCCAATTTGGGATACCCAGTTCCTCCATGAGTCCCCACACCGTGAATGCTTCCACTGCATACGGTGTGCAGGCCTGAAGTACCACTTAAAAAGCTGCGGAGAAACAGATTAATGTTTCTCCGCAGACTTAATGAATGCTTCTGTAGTCCGAAAATGAGAACCCGCCTCAATTTCCGTTATCTATTATCAGAATCAGTCGTCTGACTCATTCAGCTGATCAGCGCGATCCTTGATTTCCTTCTCCTGGACATCAGCCGGAGCCTGCTCGTATCTGGCGAACTCATAAGCGAACTCGCCCTGACCACCGGTCATGGAGCGAAGGATCGTGCCGTAGCCGTCCATCTCCTTCTCCGGAACGTCAGCTTCGATGATCGTGTTGCCCTTGTGATCCGGGTTCATACCGAGAACGCGGCCGCGGCGCTTGTTGAGGTCGCCCATGACATCGCCGGTAAACTTATCGCGGACCTTGACCTTAAGGGAGACGATCGGCTCAAGAAGAACCGGGCCGGCCTTGAGGAAGCCTTCCTTGAATGCCTGACGTGTAGCGGTCTTGAATGCCTGCTCGGAGGAGTCTACCGGATGATAGGAACCATCGTACAGAGTAGCCTTGACGCCGACGACCGGGTAAGCTGCCAGCGGGCCTGCACTGACGGACTCTACGAGACCCTTCTCAACTGCCGGATAGTAGTTCTTCGGAACGGAACCGCCGACGACTTCGATCGCGAACTCATACGCTTTGGACTGGTCGCCGCTCGGCTCGAAGCGCATCTTGACATGACCGTACTGGCCGTGACCGCCGGTCTGCTTCTTGTACTTGGAGTCGACGTCAGAATTCTTGCGTATCGTCTCACGGAAAGCTACCTTCGGCGTGAGGAGCTCGACGTCTACTTTATAACGCTCTTTCAGCTTGCTCTTTACGACCTCGAGCTGCTGCTCGCCGATACCGTAAATGAGGGACTGATGATTTGCGGAGTCGTTCTTGATCCTGAATGTATGGTCTTCCTGATTGAGCTTTGCAAGGGAAGTAGCAATCTTATCTTCCTCACCCTTCTTGACAGCTCTGTATCTCTTGCATGTATACGGAACAGAAAGTTCTGTCGGAGCAAAGAGAATCGGGTTAGCCTTGGAAGAAAGGGTATCGCCTGTGTTAACATCGCCGAGCTTAGCCAGAGCACCGATATCACCGGCATGGAGTTCCGGAACTTCCTGACCCTTGTTGCCTCTCATGACATAGAGCTTGCCGATGCGGAGCTCGCTCTCCTTCTGGATATCATACATTGTGTCGTCAGACTTAAGAACGCCGGACATGACCTTGATGAAGCTGTACTTACCGATGAACGGGTCAGCAATGCTCTTCCAGACATATGCTGTCTTTTCCTTGCTGTCATCGTAGTTTGCCTCGAAATCGCTGTCAGTCTTCTGAGCCTTGCCGGTAGCTGTAAGCTTGGACGGATCCGGGAAGAGCGCAACGATATTATTCATGAGGTTGGTGATACCCTGAAGATTTGTTGTGGAACCAAGGAATACCGGAACGATGGAAGCATCGGCGACACCTACAGCAATCGCTTCATTGATTTCGTCTGTTGTGAACTCGTCACCGCCGAAATATCTCTCCATGAACTCTTCAGATGTCTCAGCGACATTTTCCATGAGAGCTTCTCTGTACTCTTCTACCTGCTCTGCAGTCTCATCCGGCATATCGATTGCCTGATGCTGATCCTTGCCGACGAACTTGAAAGCTTCCTGAGCAACGACATCTGCAAATCCTGCGAATTTTCCGCCGATATGGACCGGAAGAGCCAGCGGGGAGATTTTTGCGCCGTAGAGATCCTGAAGATTTTCAATGAGCGCGCGATAGGATACATCACCGTTGTCCATGTTCGTTACGAAGAAGCAGCGCGGGAGATTATTCTTCTCGCAGAGTTCCCATGCCTTCTCTGTACCGACCTGAACGCCGTCCTTGCCGGAGATAACAATGACTGCTGCGTCAGCGACGCCTGCAGCCTCTTCGACTTCACCGACGAAATCGAAATAACCCGGTGTGTCGAGGACGTTGATCTTAACTTTATTATATTCTACCGGAACGACTGTGCTGCTGATAGAGAACTTTCTCTTGATCTCTTCTTTGTCATAGTCGCTGATGGTGTTACCGTCTGTGACATTACCCATACGACTGGTAATGCCTGTCAGGTAAGCCATCGCTTCCGCGATTGTTGTTTTGCCTGCTCCGCCGTGACCAAGTAAAGCGACATTGCGGATTTTGTCTGTTTTATAAACGTTCATGTTTACCTCCCAAAAAACCGATTATGACAATATTTTACTAAAACTGAAACAATTATTCAAGGTCAATATAGTAATAAATAACAAGATTGAGACCTGTGGACTACACAATTCTCAGAGAATCGAGGTCCTGATAGAATCTCGGGTAAGATATTTTTACACAGTCGGCGTCTTTTATGACCATCGGATTGTCAGATACAAGGCCGGCCACGGCACATGCCATAGCCATCCGATGATCAAGATGAGGATCGATCTCCGCTCCCTGAAGAAGACCAAGTTTGCCGGGACCGCGCACCCGGTCTCTTTGTGAAGCCATCCCATAGATATCACAGCCGTCCGGAGTCTCTTCAACTGTGACACCCATTGCCCGGAGACTGTCGACAATGAGCCTAAGTCTGTCGGACTCTTTGACTCTAAGCTCCGATGCGTCGCGTATGCGTGTGATTCCGCTTGCGCAGGCTGCCATTACAGCGATAACGGGCAGTTCATCTATGAGCGTGGGGATAATATCACCGCCTATACTGCAGGCTTTGAGGTCCGACGAGCGCACAACAAGATCCGCGACCGGTTCACGGCCTTCCATATGTAAATTCTGGATGCGGACATCTCCGCCCATAGCTTTGACTACGCGGATAATACCGTCTCTGGTCTCATTGATGCCGACACCGGTCAGCTTGATCTCGGATTTTGGTACGAGCAGACCGGCAGCGATAAAGTAAGCCGCAGATGAAATATCACCGGGTACAGTGATGTCCTGGCCGCGAAGGATGGTACCGGGGTATATAATCACTCCCTTCTCTCCTGTACGCGCGTCATCCTTTACCTTCAGGTTAGCCCCAAATGCGCTGAGCATCAGCTCCGTATGATTTCTGGAAAGACTCGGCTCATAGAAAAAAGTAGGATCCTCGGCATACAGGGCAGCAAGAAGGACACAGGATTTGACCTGGGCGGATGCTACCTTGCTGTGGTATCTGATGGCATGAAGATTTCCTCCGGAAATCTTTATTGGGAGACAATTGTCATCATTTGCAGAAATAATATGGCAGCCCATCTCGGTCAGGGGATCGATGATTCTTTTCATCGGGCGTTTTCGCAGAGACGCATCGCCCGTGATGAAAGAATCGAACTGCTGTCCGGCAAGGATTCCGGCTATAAGACGGGTCGTTGTTCCGCTGTTCATGGCGTCGAGCATCTCGGAACTTTTCGAAAGGCCGCGGAGACCTTTTCCATAGATTGCGACCACACGTTCTCCGTTATTGTCCCGCGATTCTTCAATCTGTATGCCCATCTTCCGAAAACACGAGATCGTTGCCTGACAATCCGCACTGTTCAAGAAGCCGCGCACATACGTTGTGCCTTCGGCAATCGAGCCGAGCATGACGCTCCTGTGGGATATGGATTTGTCACCGGGTACTTTTATCGTTCCTCGAAGCGCTGCGGCTCGTTCAATGATCATAGGTTATTACTCCTTGTGGACATAATAGTTGCGGTCTTCCAGCACCCGGATTGCGCTTTCTTTGGCATCCTTCTCATAAAAGACAATACGGAGAACTCCCTGTTCAAATTCCCGGTTGTGTACGATGCCGATATTCTTGATAGAAATGTTGTGCATAGCAAGCATCGTCGCAATCTGGGCAATGGCGCCCGGCTCATCCGCGATGTCCACATAGATTCTGTGCTCTCCGGGAAGTGAACCTCTGGGTTCAGTGTCGAAGCTGTCTCTGTAGTCCTTGCACTGGGTAAAGATATTAAGCAGCTCCTCGGCATTTTCATTTCTGATCGCGAGTCTGTAATCAATCAGTTTTGAGATATAGGCGTCCATCATAGCGCAGATATTGTCCGGATTGTCCAGGCAAATCTCCTGCCACATCTGCGGTGATGATGAGGAGATTCTCGTGATATCCCTGAAACCGCCCGCAGCTATGAGTTTCATGTAATGTTCAGGACCATCCTGGTCATGGACCAGATTGACGAGGGATGCTGAGATAACGTGGGGCAGGTGGCTGATAGCTGCAGTCACATGATCATGTTCCTCATAAGTCATGATGAGCGGCAGAGCGCCCATCGACGAAATGAGTGTAGATAAATCGCTGATTATATGTACATCCACATCTCCTGCCGGAGTCAGGATATACCAGGCGTTCTCAATAAGCCTGTCGGATGAATTGGCATATCCTGTTTTCTCGGATCCGGCCATCGGATGACCTCCGATAAAGCAGTCGGTGAGGCCTTCTTCTTCCACATACTTGTGGATACCGGTCTTGACCGAACCGACATCCGTGAGGATTGCGCTCTCTTTTTTTATATGGCGCAGCCTGTCCATAAAGTCCAGTGCGGTGACGACAGGGACACAGAGAAAAATTAGGTCGCACTCGCGAAAAGCCTCGAGCGAGTCATCGCTTGTAATATCAATGACACCATCGCGGACTGCTTCTTTAAGAACTTCCTGATTTCTGTTGTAGCCGACAATTGTTATCTCCGGATGGACTCTCTTTATGGATTTCGCGACAGAACCGCCGATAAGGCCGAGCCCCACGAATCCAATCGTATTAAATGTCATAGATTATTCCTCTTGAAAATCCCACATTTACGGGATCAGATTAATATCATAGCGTCCCCGAAACTGAAGAAACGGTATTTTTCCCGGACTGCCTCCTCATATGCTGTCAGAACATGCTCTCTGCCGGCAAATGCTGATACGAGCATGACCAGTGTCGACTCCGGCAGATGGAAATTCGTGATGAGTCCCTGCATGAGTTTGAACTTATATCCCGGGTAGATAAAGATCTGTGTCCATCCGCTCTTCGGCGCGAGGATCCATGATCCGTCGGCGGACTTTTCAGCCGCGGACTCGACCGTCCTGCAGCTGGTCGTGCCGACGCAGATCACCCTGTGGCCGGACGATTTCGTCTCGTTGACGATCCTGGCTGTCTCCTCAGGCACAATATAGTATTCCGAGTGCATGTGATGATTATTGACATCATCGACCTTGACAGGTCTGAACGTGCCGAGACCTACATGGAGTGTCACATGCGCGATATTGATTCCTTTGTTCTCAATATCCATGAGGAGCTCTTTCGTGAAATGCAGACCGGCTGTCGGAGCCGCCGCAGAGCCGTCATGCTCTGCGTAGACTGTGTTGTAGCGGGTGCGATCCTCAAGTTTATGATGGATATATGGCGGGAGCGGCATTTCGCCGAGGGAGTCCAGAACTTCCTCAAAGATTCCGTCGAAACTGAACTTGATCAGTCGGTTTCCCTCATCCACTATGTCAGTGATCTCGCCGATCAGAGGACATGTCTCTTCTGCCCCGTCCGGACTTCCGAACAGAATCCTCGTACCCACCTTACACTTCTTTCCGGGTTTCACAAGGCATTCCCAGGTGTCAGCAGATTTTCTGACAAGTAGGAGGATCTCGACTTTGCCGAGTGTTCCCGCTCTCACGCCGTAGAGACGGGCCGGGATGACCTTCGTGTCATTGATGACAAGGGTATCGCCCGGCTCAAGGTAATTGATCACATTCTTGAACGTATCGTGGGTGATCTTGCCGGTCACCGCGTCAAGATGCATAAGTCTTGATGATGAACGATCTGCCAGAGGATCCTGGGCAATCAGTTCCTCCGGCAGATCATAATAAAAGTCAGATGTTTTCATACTTTTCCGTTTTGGCTTTACTGTCTGAGCGTCGCGCCGATGCTGCCAAGACCGTTCAGGATCTTATTCATAGCGGAGACGATCTCGTTCTCTTCCATGGTCTTATCCTTGTGGCGGAATGTCAGATTGTAAGCGACGGACTTGAATCCGGGCATGATACCGGGGCCTTCATAGATGTCGAACAGATGATAGCTCTCAAGCAGCTTGCCGCCTCTCTGCTCGAGAATAGCCTCGATCTCTGCAGCAGTCACTTTGTGCGGTACTGTCATTGAGATATCACGCGATACAGCCGGATACTTTGCGATTCCGCTGAACTTTCTGTCGAAAGACGCGTAAGGATAAACTGTCGGCATATCGATCACTGCGACATAAGCCCTGTCACCGATGCCATATGTTTTAGCAACAAGCGGATGGATCTCACCGATCTCACCGATGCGGACGCCGTCGTAGAAGATCTGAGCCTGGCGGCCGGGATGCATGTAATTCTTCTTGACATCGGTCTTGTAGGCGGCCTTCTTGTCCATGCCCATCTTAGAAAGAAGCAGTTCGACAACACCCTTCAGATCAAAGAAATCGCCCTCACCGTACATTGCAAATGTGAACTGCATCCTCTCATCCGGCAGCTCCTTAAGCGGAAGTGCCTTCGGGATGTAGATGTTGCCCTGCTCATACAGTCTTACGGACTTGTTTCTGCGGTTATAATTGGTGGCAAGAGATGTCAGAATTCCGTTCAGGGAGGTCGTTCTCATGACAGAGAAATCCTCACCGAGCGGGTTTGCGATTTCAATAGCTTTGCGCAGAACATCGTCAGCGTCAAGGCGAAGTTTGTCGAATACCTTCGGGGATTCGAAGGAATAGCAATATGCCTGATTGAAGCCGCAGTCTTCCGCAACGTCGCGGGCGAGAGCGAGTACTCTCTGGTCGAACTGAAGCTTGCCGGCAGTTGCAGCGCCCTGCGGGAGAGTCGTCGGAATCTTGTCATATCCGGAGAATCTTGCGACTTCCTCAGCCAGATCGCATGTGCGCAGAACATCCTGTCTCCATGTCGGGACAATGACGACATTCTTTTCAGCGTCGTACTTGAGATCAACTGCTTCGAAATATTTGATCATTTCTTCCGGTGCAAATGAAGTTCCAAGAAGCGCATTGATCTTCTCCGGTTCAAAGACTACTTCGCCCGGCTCTTTTACTTCATCATAGACATCTACGTAACCGCCTACGACCTCTCCTGCGCCGAACTCTTCCATGAGCTCGCAAGCGCGGTTGACAGCGAGGATCGTTGTGTTCGGGTCAAGACCCTTGTCAAACTTCTGTGAGGCGTCGGTCTGGAGACCGATTCTCTTGGAAGAAAGTCGGATATTGGTCCCGTTGAAGTTCGCTGCCTCGAAGAGGACTGTTTTGACGTCGTCTGTGATCATGGAGTTCTCGCCGCCCATGATGCCGCCGATACCGACAGGCTTCTCAGCGTCGTTGATCATGATGACGTCATGGTCGAGATGTCTGTCCTGGCCGTCGAGAGTTGTGAAGATGTCGCCGTCATTTGCACGCTTGACAATGATCTTGTGACCCGCGATCATATCGTAATCATAGGAATGCATCGGCTGGCCGTACTCTTCCATGATATAGTTCGTGATATCGACGACGTTGTTGATCGGGCGGATACCGTTAGACGCAAGGCATCTCTGCATCCACTTCGGGGACGGACCGATTTTTACGTTCTTTACTACTCTGGCTGTGAAACGAGGGCACAGATCCTTGTCGATGACTTCGACGTCGATATAATCAGAGGCCTTCTCGTCGTTGCCTGTCTCTTTGATTTCAGGCATGTTGAACTTAAGTCCGAATGTGCCTGCGGCTTCACGGGCGATGCCGATCACGCTGTAGCAGTCAACGCGGTTTGAAGTGATCTCATACTCGATAACTGCGTCATGAAGGCCGAGAAGATCGATCGCGTCAGCACCGACTTCGGTGTCCTCCGGGAAGACATAAATACCGTATTCCGGAGATTCCGGATACATTTCGTGTGTGGAACCCAGCTCTTCGATCGAGCAGATCATGCCGTAGGACTCCACTCCGCGGAGCTTACCGGCCTTGATCTCTATACCGCCGGGTGTCTTGCTGCCGTCATGGCCGCCGGCAACGCGTCCGCCGACTAAAACAACAGGAACCTTCTGACCGGCTGCAACGTTCGGAGCACCGCAGACGATCTGGAGCGGCTCATCCGCGCCGACATTAACTGTGCATACATGAAGATGGTCCGAATTCGGATGATCCTCGCAGGTGAGGATTTCTCCGACGACGATCTTGTCAAGATCTCTGTCGAGCTCCTCGTAGTTTTCTACTTTTGTTCCGGACAGAGTCATCGCATCCGCGTACTCTTTAGCTGTCACATTGAGATCCGGAACATATCTTTTGATCCATGAAAGTGATGTATTCATATTTATCCTCGATTTCTTATATGGCTTTTTTGCCGCTGTATTTTGACTTGCAGATGTCTTTTAGCTTGATTTATATATCAGACGGCTCTGATCCGGATCAGAACTGCTTCAGGAATCTGACGTCGTTCTCGTAGAGAAGTCTCATATCATCGATTTCATATTTCAGAAGAGCGATTCTCTCGAGACCCACGCCGAACGCGAAGCCTGTGTAGACATCCGGGTCGATCCCGCACATCTCAAGAACATGCGGATGGACCATGCCGCATCCGAGGATTTCGATCCAGCCGGAGCCCTTGCAGAAACGGCAGCCTTTGCCGCCGCATTTGAAGCAGCTCACGTCGACTTCAGCCGACGGCTCCGTGAACGGGAAGTGATGCGGACGGAACTTTGTCTTTGTCTCCGGTCCGAACAGCTCTTTGGCAAATACGTCCAATGTTCCCTTAAGATCAGCAAATGTGATGTTCTTGTCTACGACAAGACCCTCGATCTGGTGGAAGGACGGGGAATGAGTAGCGTCCACTTCGTCTGAACGGAATACGCGTCCCGGGGAGATCATTCTGATCGGCAGCTTGCCCTGCTCCATGACACGTGCCTGGACCGGGGAGGTCTGTGTACGAAGGAGAATATCCTTAGTAATATAGAAGGTGTCCTGTTCGTCCTTGGCGGGATGATTTGCGGGGATGTTGAGCTTGGTGAAGTTGTAATCATCATACTCGATTTCCGGGCCTTCAATGACCTCATAGCCCATACCGACGAAGATGCGCTCGACTTCCTCGAGAGCAATCGTATTCGGGTGGCGGTGGCCGATGAATTTCATTTTAGCCGGCAGGGTCACGTCGATTTCCTCGGCAGCGAGCTGACGCTCCATCTTCTCGGCATCGAGTTTCTTTTTCGTCTCTTCCATCTTTTCTTCGATGGCGAAGCGGGCATCATTGACCCATTTGCCAACCTTCGGGCGGTCTTCCGGGGCGACATTCTTCATCGACTTTAAGACCTGTGTCAGGGAACCTTTCTTTCCAAGGAAAGAGACACGGATCTCATTCAGTTTTTCAAGTCCATCCGCGTTTTTTAAAGCTTCGATTGCGGAGTCCTGAATCTCTTTTACCTTCAGTTCGATATCACTCATAATATTCTCCTCTTTCACGCCGGAATTCTTCCGGCAGAATACCTCAAAGGGGTGTGGCTATACTCCGCCACATACAAATGTTTATTCTACTGTCAAATATCGAAGTTGTCAAGAGACACGCGCTTTGGACACGCATTGGGGACGGTTCTTTTGCATGGAATGAAATAAAGTTCAGATTGGCTGTCTCGAAATCAGATATCCGTTACAAACATCATCTTCATCGAAAAACGTCGGTCCTGCCCTGCGAGCTTAGCAATGCATACGCATTGCTGATCTCTCAGTCGGACCGACAATGTTTTTCTCACGAAGATGGATGTTTGTATACGGGAATGGATATCAAGTACAGCCAATCTGAACTTTTACCTACTTCGATGTAAAAGAACCGTCCCAACGTCACACCATATTCATACTCCCAGCACGAACGCCGTTCTGGTGTGATACTTCTCGCCGGCCCTCAGAATGATGGACGGGAAAGCATCCTGATTCACGGATTCAGAGCACTTCTGTGTCTCAAGTGCAAAGCCGCTCCTCGGCTCATAATGCGCTCCGTCCTTGCCATCCGGACCCGCGATGAAATTGCCCGCATAAAACTGGATTCCATACTGGTCAGAGAAGACTTTTAAGGTGATACCTGAGATGTTGCCCTTAGCGTTTGCGACTTCGCGGTAGCCCTCTCCGTTCAGCAGCCAGAGGTGGTCGAAGCCGCCGGTCTGGCGCAGCTGAAGGACATTGGCATCGATATCCGCCCCGATCGCTTTTGCCAGGCGGAAATCAAATACTGTTCCTTCTACAATAGATGTATAGCCGACCGGGATGCTGTTCTCGTTCACAGGAACAAAGGAATCCGCATGGATCTGAAGATCATGGTCATAGATAAAGCCGTTTGCGTGACCGTTCAGATTCCAGTAGCTGTGGTTAGTCATATTGACAGGTGTATCCGCATCCGAAACGCCGTCATAGTTAATAATGATCTCGTTGTCATCCGTGAATGTGTAAGAGACAGAAATCTCAAATTTTCCGGGATATCCCTGATCTCCGTCAGGACTGCAAATAGAAAATACGACTTTGTTATCACCTTCAAAAGCTGTCTGCCAGACGCGCTTGTGATAGCCGTCAGGTCCGCTGTGAAGGCTGTTGATTCCATTTTCATTGGCTTCCAGCTGATAGCGGACTCCGTTCAGTTCAAATGTGCCGCCCGCAATTCGGTTGGCCACACGCCCTATCGTAGCTCCGAAAGCGTTGCCGTCGCCTTCATATTTCTCGACCGTATCGAGTCCAAGCAAAACATCAGTTAACACACCATTCTTATCCGGAACGCAAACTGCCTGTAAAATTGCGCCAAAATCAAGGAGCGTAATATACGCTCCCTGCTTATTGGTAATTGTATATGCAGTTACGTTCTCGCCTTTTACTGTTGCTCCAAAAGCTTTACTCGTAATTGACATAGCACACTCCCTGTTCAATTGATTACTGCCAGGCAACGTCCTGCCCTGGCTTTTCATATCCGGCCAAAGCCTTATTAAAGGTCCCGGGATGCCGTTCCTATAAAGCTGACGCCTAGCCACAGCCAGGTGGGTAACCTCACTCTGCCCGCTGTCTTCCTCCGGTAGTTGCTTGAGGCCTGACATTGAGACCGACGATATTGGAATCCCTTTAATTCAAATGTAGGTTCAGGAAAAATAGGGGGATCGAACACCCCAGGAATTTAACTATATTATACCGTAGAGCCTCCTTCTTGTAAACGAAAATCGTATAGCGCATTCTCTGATCGCGTAAGAAGCGCGTAACAGTTCAGACAGGCTGTTATTATAGTTCATTAACGGCGCAAAGCATTTCAGGTGATGCCGTTCAGGTCTGTATACAGGTCTCTTGCATATGAATCCGTCATGCCGGAAATAGAATCCGTCGCGAGGAGGAGCCTGTAATAAAGCTTTTCCTCATCGGTCTTTCCTCTCACAGACCATGCATAGATCTGCTTATAATTCTCCGAGATCAGGGAGAGGAACTTCTCTTCCATAAGTCCCGGAGGCGTCTCACGATCATACTGAAGAACCGAAGGGACCAGCTTGTTCAGCAGATAAGTTAATATATTGTTGGCAGCTATCTCCGTCTTGTAGATTGACATGGATGTGAATGCGTAATCGTAGGCTATGCTCTCGAGTGCGTTCAGAAGAACGGCTTCTTTCGAGTCGCAGATCAGTTCCCTGTCATACCGCCCGTCCATGATCGCAGTATAGTTTTCCACAAAACTTTCCGCCGCAGCCAGAAGAAGGACACTCTGCATCTCTGAAAGCCACGTCATCAGGGCGTACTCTCCCGGACTTACATATTCGCCGGACATGCCCATGTCATGGACATTGCCGCCGAAAGCTGTCGTGTATCCGCTTCCTTTCAGACTGTCCATGTAGGATCCCAGCTCGCCCCAGTGGGCGTTGCTCTTTTTTGGCTTCTGTGTGGACTTCTTCTCGCTCCTGCCCTGGGCTGCGCGGGAATATATCTCATCCAGTTCCTCAATATAATCTTTACTCACCTTTCGCTTCCAGAGCTCGGCGGTGAATGTCGGATAATCGAAGAAGCCTTTCTTGAAGGCGTCCTCGATATCTGCCGTTGCATACGCGATATCATCTGCTGCCTCGAGTATAAAGGTCAGCGGATTTCGTCTACCGTTTGTCCCGGTCACATGCTGAATGCGAGCGAACAATTCCTCTTCTGACTTAAAAAAGCCCATCTTCCGATCGCTGATTAGTGAAGATCCGGGGTTCATAGATGTGGAGGATCTCGGATACTTGATCATGGTCGACAGCAGAGAATATGTGAGATTCATCCCGCACCCGTTTTCGGCAAAGTGCAGCTTGGATACGAGCCTGAGACCCTGAGCATTACCCTCAAAATGAAGAAAATCATTCAGTTCCTGCTCTGTAAGAATATCTGTCACCGGCTTTCCGCCCATCTGAAGGCGCGGCAAATGTTTCACGAACCACTCGCGTATAGCCTCCTCCCCGAAATGACCGAACGGAGGATTTCCAATATCGTGAATAAGTCCGGCACACTCGATGACCTCAGTGATGGCCCGCTCCGTCTCCAGTGTAAAATCCGGATCGATCCGCATATCGATGATGCGTTCTGAAATATTCTGGGCCAGAGACCTTCCGACAGACGAAACTTCCAGACTGTGCGTCAGCCTTGTGCGGATAAAATCACTCTTGTCAAGCGGAAAAACCTGAGTCTTATCCTGCAGACGTCTGAAAGACGCGCTGCTGATGATTTTGTGATAGTCCTTTTCAAACTCTGAGCGAAGATCAGCTCTTGCTCTGATTTCTTCCTCATTTCCCGATCGCTTTGTGCTTAATAATTGTCTCCACTGCATAAAATTTCTCCGTCGCAGGTTTATTATGCGAACATAAGCCGGATGGCATCGCGGTAAATTGATTTCGCCGTCTCCCTGCTCTGCGCATCCTGACCGGCAAAATTCTCCATCATTACGCCTGAATTAATTTCCAGTACTTTGAGACCTTCGGATGTCTCTGCTACGTCAATGGATGCAAATCTGACCCCGAGACAGCGGGTGACATCCGCAACGATGTGTTCGATCTCGTGTTTGACCGGCCCCTCCGGAAGTAATTCCGCTCGCGCACCAAGTCCCAGATTGTGCTTCCATCCGAGAAGAATCTCTTCACCTTTTTCGGGGACTCGATCAGCCGCACCGAGTGCGGGAATGTCGTTCACATTAAGATTTGACTGCCCTTCCAAATGACGGACCAATAACTCAGCCACTGTACTCATGCCGTCACCGGTTATATGAGGCCTTCTCTTTACATAGACAAGACGTGCGACGCCGTCAAGCACAATCGTGCGGTATTCATTTGCGATTTCATAGAACGGGCTGGCTGCAAGATATCCGGATTTTTCGTAGATTGTGTGGACTGCTGTTTCAAGCTCGTAGACGCTGCTGACTTTGAAGACCCTGTCACCGCCTGTCCCGTCATTTGGTTTAATGACAAGTGTTCCACAGTCTTTCAAAAGTTTCATCAGCTGAGCCCAACATCCGGTCTTGCCGACGAATTTCTGCTCGTCGGGAGAAGCAAAGAGCCGGTGCTCGATATTGGGAATTCCGTGGGCTGTCATGATCTCGCTGGCTGCCGCCTTATCGCAGCAGATGGAGTTGACCGAGGCAGAATTGAGACCGAACTGGTAGCCGAGAATATAATTGATTTTTCCATCCTTTACAAGTTCGAAAATCCAGTCAAAAGAGTAGGATGTCAGGCGGATTTGCTCCTCAGCGCATATTTCTTTTATAATTCTTACAAAATTCGATTCTGAGTTCGTCATATCTTAGTGGGAAAGTCTTTCATTTCAAATAATGGTCGCCGATTATGAAAAACAGGAGCTGTCGCATTGGACGGAGTCACCATTATATATGACAGATATATGCAAATGATGTCTGTCATATATAAGGATGACGCGCCTTAATGCGGCAGCCCCGCTGTTATCCGGAGTTATCAGACTCCGAGAATTTTCTTTACTTCTGCCGCCATATCACAGACGTCGACTACCGTCTTATGGCGGACCGGGGCTGTGCGGATATCCGTGATCGCGTACGGCTCCGGAGTAGCCGAAAGTTCAGAGAGAATATCAATCAGCTCAAAATCCGTCCTGCCTGAGAGCTTATCCGGCGCGATTGCGCCTATAACTGAGACGGCGAATTTGAAGGGGCTGGCTGTGGATGCGATGACAGTCGGAGTTGTATCTTTTGTCTTATCGACATAAGCGCGGTAGACTGCATTTGCGATACCTGTATGCGTGTCGATCACATAGCCGGTCTTCTCATAGAGATCCTTAATACCGGCAAAATTCTCTTCCTCAGTCGCGAAGCCGCCATAGAAATCGTCAAGCTGTGCTTTCATATCATCTGTTATACAGTACTTGCCGTCACTTGACAGCTCTTTCATGAACTCAGCGGTCTTCTCTGAGTCATTTCCGCAGATATGGTAGATCAGCCTCTCGAGATTGCTGGAAATAAGGATATCCATTGACGGTGAGCTTGTCAGAATGAAATCACGCTTTCTGTCATACTCTCCTGTCTGGAAAAAGTCGAAGAGGACCTTGTTTTCATTGGATGCGCAGATCAGTTTATTTACCGGCAGGCCCATCTGCTTTGCGTAATAAGCCGCAAGGATATTGCCGAAATTGCCGGTCGGGACTGTGATATTGATCTTGTCGCCCTCCGTAATTTCACCGGCACGGAGCATCTGGCAGTATGCATAGACATAATAAACAATCTGCGGGACAAGCCGTCCGACGTTGATCGAGTTGGCTGAACTGAACTGGAAGCCTTTGTCGGCGAGTTCAGCCTGCATCTCCTTATCATTAAACATCTTCTTTACTGCGGTCTGAGCGTCGTCGAAATTGCCGTTGATCGCAACAACATACGTGTTATCTCCGCGCTGAGTTGCCATCTGAAGTCTCTGAATGTTCGATACACCGCCGTGAGGATAGAAAACAATGATTTTTGTTCCGGGTACATCCGCAAATCCCGCCATAGCTGCCTTGCCCGTGTCACCTGATGTAGCTGTGAGAATGACAATATCACGGGTCACGCCGTTCTTCCCGGCGGATGTCACCATTAGGTGAGGAAGGATAGACAGAGCCATGTCCTTGAAAGCGATTGTCGCCCCGTGGAAAAGCTCGAGGTAATATGCGCCGTCCTTCTTTACGACCGGGGCGATAGCTTCCGTGTCGAATTTTGTGTCGTAAGCCTTGGCAATGCATTTCCGAAGTTCATCTTCGGTGAAATCAGTGAAGAATTTGCTCATGATGTCATATGCGAGTTCCTGATAAGACATATTTGCAAGTACAGAAAGTGGCTTATCAATCTGCGGGATCTCGATCGGAACATAAAGACCTCCGTCAGGTGAAAGACCTGTCAGGATAGCTTCAGACGCTGTGACTGTTTTTGTATTGCCGCGTGTGCTTTTGTAATAAACTGACATAATAAATCTCCTTATATTGTAACCGGAGTGAAAAGACGCGCTCCGGAACACTTTTCAATCTTCCGCTGCTGCCATTTCCTTAAGTTCATCCAGCGTGAGATACGGGAATATTTCCGCCTCGGCATCACCGTAACGCATGAGCACCTTCCCCGCTCCTGCAGCAGCTGCAGACGGGATTTCAGTCTCTGGAGTCAGTATACCATTATCAGAAATTGTGTAAACTCTGATAAATGTTTTACCGTTCTTAACTCCGGCAGCGTACATCTTTGTGCCGTCAAAAGACAGCGTGGTCACCTGATCCAGGCGGTCCATAGAATAAATATCCCGCGATTCGTAGGCTTTGCCCTCATCATCAATCGCGACATAATTACCTGAATCAGCGTTTATGACGCACACATCGCCTGCGGCTGTGACACATACAACACTGCCTGCAGGTGTAAATACCGGCTGAACTGCGAGGTCTCCGCAATTTGTCTCGTGAGCAAATGAAGCCTTCTCAAGATCCAGCACTCCTATCGCATTGTTGGAACCTTTAAAAATCGCAAAGTGTCCGTCCTGAGAGAATACATTGGGCGCTGTATTTATTGCCGGCAGATCTTCAGCCGCCACATCAAGTTTTGATGCCAGATCTTCACTTTCAATTGTCTCTCCGGAAGACAGCTCAGTGACAAAAGCTTCCAGTGTCAGAGCGCCGGCGTCGTCGCTTACCCGCACACTGTACACAAGATATTTTGCATCCGGTGACATTCTGCAATACTCAACAGTCGACTTCTTAACATCGAGACCGGTCAATTCGCAAATATCTTTCGATGAAATCGTGCGATTTATGGCCATTGCCTCTGTGTCGATGACCCACAGCAGCTGTCCGTCTTCAGACGCGACCAGCACATACTGATCACCCCATGATCGGATTTCTGTTTTCTGTATGACGGCTGTGCCTGTAAGCTGCACGCTCTCTTTGTTTCCGCTGGACAGATCGTAAATCATCAGGTTCCTGCCTGATGCATCCAGATGGCACAGCCTGTTTCCGCAGAATACAGCATCAGCGCCGGCAGACAGCTGGCTGATATTCTGATACAGTCTTGTGCCGTCCTCTGTCCTGTAAAGCCGCAGATATCTCTGTCCTGAAAGCGCTGCATATGCGCCATCCTGACTGAATGTCGCTCTGTTCCATATGATTTCATCAGAACCTGTCAGCGGGATTCCGCTCTTGGCCACATTTCCTGCCATTGTGTATATAAAAACGCTGTTCTCGGCAGAAACATAATAGCTGCTTTTGATCTTTGCAACCTTTTTTATATCCGAAACTCCGAGTCCGTAATGGCGTTTGCCCTGAATAACAGAACCGTCGGTCGTTATAAGCATCGTCGGCCGCTGTCCCTTGGGCTCAATGTAGATAAAGTCGTCGGTATCGATTGTCGCGCCGACTTCCTGTCCTGTCTGCGAACCGAGAGTAAGTGCGCACTGGTCGAGAGTTACAATGATATAAGAATTCTCTCCATCAGTGTACGTGCAGAGTCTGGGATCCTCCGTCGGCTCGCCGCTGCCGCGTATTCGCCAGGCAGTGGAGGCATACGGAAGAGTTCTCTTCCTGATGGACCACTCAACAGTCACAGGTTCTTCATCAAGCTCATCTCTGTCACTTATTTCGATTGCGTTTCCGGCGGCATCTGCATCTGTACTGCCGTCATCACTGTCCTCGTTGTAGTTTTCCGCCGAATTATCAGAGTCTTGTTCTTCGGGGATAGATTCAGAATACTGAAGCAGCGACTCATTGTCGATCCATCTTGATATCATCCGATATCCGGTATCATTTCCTTCGTTGTAAAAAGCTGTCACTTCCCGCACAATCTCTGAGGTCTGATAGGTGACGTCGGTCACCTGGGATTCTTCAGTGTCTTCCCCATACCCGGATACAGTATTATCAGTGGTTTCAGGTGCAAATGATATATCGCTCAGATTATATATTCTGGAGAAATAACGCACATTTTGATTCTCAAGGTCGGAGAGGCAGCCGTTCATAAGAAGATACGTCTTATCATCAGACAGCGTAATATCATATATTTCAGCTGACTTATAATTCCTCTCTTCTGTAAGCAGATCTGTAGGACGGATATAGTTGACTTCGAGACTGTTCACATTAAGAACATATATGTCATGCCTGATAGAAGTAATTACGGACTGCTCTTCTATCTGTTGATTGTCATCCCAGTCATCATCGTCCCAGTCATCATCGTCCCAGTCATCATCCCAGTCGTCATCGTCCTGATCGTTCTGAAGGACTTCTGTTGTCACTGTCTGGGTCTCCACATCAGGGTCAGTCGACATGGCATAGAGTGTTTCGCCGGCTGAGTCATACTGCCAGATGCAGTTTTCATAAGGAAACTGCCATTTCCAGAGCTGCATGCCGGACGTATAGTCGAAGCAATAAAAATAGCCGCTGTCCTCGAGAAGAATCCTGTTCTGACCGATCAGCAGTGCCCTGTCATAGGAAGTGCTGGCATATGTAGTCAGTAGTTCTCCGTCAGATATCCGCCATACGTAGTATCGGCCGTCAGCATCAGAAGCAGCACAGACATCTTCAGATTCATTGTAAATCAGATCATCTCCCGCGAGCCCCTGCATGGGAAAACTGTTCGTCATGACAAGAGCCTTTTCATCTGAAGATCCGTACACCATAAGCTGCTGTTCAAGGGCAGACCGCTCTTCCACAGCGGTAGTTTCACGGACAACGGTTTGCTCTGTCCGAATACTCTTCAGTCTTGCATTGAGAATAAAAACGGACGCAAGCGAGATAATTGCGACTGCGCCCGCAATTATGAGACCGAGCTCAAGAAGCGGTACTTTGTATTTCTCCCATCTCATTACTTAACCCTCATAAATCGTAATTTCCGAGATACAGCAGTCATGTGTCTGACCGAGATAAATATCGTCAATGGTGAATTGAATATCAGATGCTTTTATGGGTTCAGAGAATACAATATACTGCAATTCCATTTCATCTTCAAAGTCGAGTTTATAAGAGTTTCCGCCAACATCCACAGTCATTGTCTTAGGACGATTATTTGCATAATAGCGGTTCTCGCTTCTCCAGTTGCCCAGAGCCAGCTTGACATAGCGGACATTCGACTCATCAAAATAGAACTCGATCCGCTCACCGTATCCCTCTCCTTCAGTGCCTTCCTGCCAGGAGGATTCAGTGTATCCATCGCACGCTGCGTAGGGAGAGTTGTCAATATCGTCGCTCTGATAAAGCTCGGAAGTAGCCTGTGCATCGTTTATGCCTATGTAACCGGCGTTGTTCAGACCATTCGGTATGGAACTGGTGACACTCGCCTGTACCTCAAGGGCCTGTTCGGCAGGTGCTGAGATTTTCGCGTATATTTCCCAGAGTACTACGCAAATCATCATTAGCGCTACGCACTCCAGAATAAAAGCAATGAACATACCGGCGCCCGGTCCGTCACTTCTGACATCGTCTCTGGCCATTTGCTCCTCCATCATAATGCGGACGATTTTATCGTCCTTTTATTTGGGAGTTCCTTACGGAACTTCCAATATATTACCACATAGAAACTATATGGGCAATGAACGAAGAGTTACTCGGTGCCGAAAATACCATCTGTGAGTTCTGTCAGGTCATCATCTCTGCCCAGATTGTCTTCATTGAGGACAACACGCACATCGTCCTGTCTGTCAATGTCTTCCGCGCTGTCCGTTACGCCCGTGATTTTTTCGATATCACCGGCGACCGACGGTATTCCGTTCACAATGACAGCTCCGTCGACCGGGATAACAATATATGTCACACCGTCGATGACACGAGTCTTAATGAAAGATGCTCTGTCGAACGGAATTTTGATCGTAGCGGAATCCGTGGAGACAACAACGCTGTTCTCCCGCAGAGCAGGAATTGCGAGGGGTATATCTCCGATGATATCATCGTATATTTCATCAAAATTCTCAGTATCCGCTCCTATTCTCTCAGCAAGTTTAAGAGCGTCGTTCTTCTCAAGCACAGTGAAATTTTCTGCTTCGAGCCTGGCAAGATCCTCCTGAATGGCCGCGGCAGATTCCATTTTAACGTTCAGAGAATCCATGAGGGTATTGAAGGCGTCTTTCTGCATACTCGCGGTCACCGGAAGATCGGCATCGAAAAACTCTCTGAACAGCTCTCCCGTTATTTCTTTCTTTGACCTGTAGAGGACTTCGTTCAGGTCGCCGATTCTGTCATTGAACGACGGATACAGGAAGCCTTCGGTCGGCGCGCCGATAGTCCAGCGGCGTGTCAGCTCTGTGACACCCTCGCCGTCATTGTAACCGAGCGTGGGCTTTGAGAGCTGAGCCGGGCATATGGAAAAAAGGAGGCTCTGGTAGACTACTTCTCCGTCCTCGAGCTTCCTCCTGTCAGATGACATTGCCGGAACATCGTAAGTGATGCGGGCAAGCATCGCGTAATAAGGATCAGTGTGCTGGTAGGAGGCGATTACATGCCCTGTAAATTCTTCGAGCAGCTCAGTATCCTCATCCTCCATATGCCTCAAAGCAAAAAGCTTTTCCGACTGAGACGATAGAGAGACGGAGAACAACTCCCGCCCCTGGGTTCCGGCGACCGCCTTTTTAATATTATCCTTATGCCTGAACATTTCATCTTCGTCGAAGGACAGGAATTTTCTGAATGACTGCCAGCACAGCTCATTATCCGGACTTACATAAAAACCGTAGATCCAGTCAATCGGCGGATCGTTCTTTCTTAAGATTTTCCTTATTTCTGCAAGATTACTTTTATCCATATAATGCTCCTTGTTATCTGCGTCCTTCTATTCGCGGGCGAGACTTGAATGCGTAAAAAACAAATCAGCTGCCACATTCTCATGCGACAGCTGATCCCTATCGGGGCAGCGAGATTTGAACTCGCGACCTCACGGCCCCCAGCCGTGCGCGCTACCAAGCTACGCCATACCCCGTAACCACTACATTATGAAATAAAACCTCATAGATGTCAAGTGATTTTTACTATGCTTTCCGGGAAGAACATGTCTTTCGGTCCTCCGGACGGTTTCTCAAAGATATCATCGAAAGCATCATCGCCATACTCATAAGTTATGGCATTCTCAATCTCATCGAGCGCTTTGAGTATCCGGTCGCTGTTGGTAACAACAAATACCGTCATGATGAGCGCGAGCGCCAGACCGATGACCGAAGTGCAGAGCGCGGCAGTCCCGAGACCTTTGTCCTTTTTCCTGCGGATGACTTTTATAGCGGTAAATATTCCTATAAGAGCAACCGGTATAATAAAGATCATAGCCCAGAAAAACAGGATCGAGACAATGCCCAGGATGAGAGAAATAATGGCCAGCGAACTTCCGGCTTCTCTTCTCTCAGGCACACTCACGGAGACCTTGTCCGAATATCCGGGCTGATAAGAATAATCCGGTTGATAAAAATTGTTCGTATCAGGCCTCGGTTCTTCAGGGTGAGAAGCAGGAACACCGTGTGTGCGCCTGAATGCTTCGCGCTGTCTGTATGCTCGCTGTCTGATTTTTTGTATATCATATTCAGTTGCCTGGGTTACTTCGTTTTCATTCATGATACACCAATCTGACTTGAAGAACTGACATAGTATTGTACTTTCAATCGTTAAAATGTATTTTACATCATTGAATTAAATTGTCAATGCCGGTTGTAAACGGGTCACTTATGAGCTGATGCTATTCGGACCCGTCTGAGACAGAGGACTATAATGATCAACCCTGCACAGGCATTCGTGACTGCCCAGATAAAGATGCAGGATTCGTCACCCGTTCTGGCTGACGCAACCTTTTTTGCGGAGCTGTTCTGAGAGATTTCAGACTGTGAGGTCACTGACCGCGCATTGTGTGATGTTGAAAGATTCGAGCCGGCGGGTCCTCCCGGGTATATACCTCCTGATAACAGGGAAGATATCCCCTGACTGCCTGATATACTGTATACAGATTTTGATGTTGTGGGCAAATCAAGAGAAGCTTTGGGCTCCAGAATAAGATCATAAATCCATTCGTTGTGATCAGTCATCGGTATAGTCAAAAGAAATGAAGCGGAAGCTTTGTGGCCGGGCGAGGGAGACGTCTCTACTACCCGGTATCTGCCGAGCTTCATGTCGCTGATTTTTAAAATACCGTCCTGGTTCGTTGTGTCAGTATAGGTCCTAAGGTCGCTGCTGTCATCAATCTTATAGAACGTGAACTCGGCTCCTGCCACAGGAGTTCTGGCATCCACATCATCAAAATATCTGATTGTCACAGATCCGCTTTTTCCGGTATCGACTGTCTTATCGGCGTATACAGTCTCAGAATGCAAAAGACAAAAAAATACAATGAACAGGACGAAAAAATCAATATTTTTTCTAAGTTTATTCATAACATACTCCTTTTTTTCAGCCTTATCCGACTGATAGTTTTATGAATATGCAGCGTGTAAAATGCTGTCTCGGCGGCAGAAATAAGGAACATCCCCATTATGGACAGTACAGACCTTACATATTCTCTCCGGCGTGCACTCACAAGATCCAGGGCAGAATCATTCCCATCATAAAGACATCTCACTCCTCGCACAAACAGTCTGTGCGTGTTGATGCCGTAAGGAACGCAGGTCATAAGAGTGACCATGTCTTCACCGCTGACGACCCTGAGAGCATCAGTCTCTGTCGGGAGACATGTCGAAATTTTATCCACTCTGTAAATGTGTTTTTCTCCCAGGACGTAAATATTGAACACATCGCCTGTACGCATCCGGGGCAGATGAGTGAACAGTTCCCTGTCGACAAGTCCTGAGTGTGCTGCTATCACCGCGTGTGTGGAAGGTCCGCCTATCGGGAGCGAAGTGCCGTGCATATGACCGGCTGCATCTCGAAGAAGCTCTGTTCCGGTCCCGTGACCTACGGGAATCAGGGTATTTATTGAAGGAATCTCGATAACACACATCATACCGTAGGGGCCGCTGAGTATTTGGTCATAGTCCGGATCCATGTATCTGTCTTCATATACGAATCCCTTTCTTTTCTGAACCGCATATACATTCATATTATAGCTTCGGGCACTGACCAGCTCACTTCTTAAAGCTGTGCCTTCAGTACACTGCTCGTCGAATGATCTGAGCTTACTGCCTCCGTCGTTTCCTGGTATGGCAATATCACAGAGGAAACCGAAAGAGGCAGCTTTCTCAAAGGTTCTTATGATAAAAGGTTTTTCTAATACGATTGTGCCTGTCAGTATAAGAACGAAACCGGTAAAGAGCAGCAGTTCGGATTTAATCGTATTCATAGTACCGCTCCTTTCTCATTAAGATTTGCAGGAGGTACGCAAAACGATCCATAAACCGACAGCAATCATGAAAGTAGCACTGCATATGACGGAAATAAGTCCTTTGCCTCCTGTATGTACGAGGTCGATCGACTTTCTGTTTTGAACATCTACAGACAGGTTCCTGTTACGTATGATTACCTCTATTGATTCTCCCAGAAGACTGTAGTCCGTTATTGTCTCCTCTTCTGTCAGAGTATATGTGCCATTGGCAAGACCTTTCAGAACAAGAACACCGGTCGAATCGTTCGGAGCTGTGAGCGCTGTCTGATCGTACTCCTCGTCATCGTGCGCTGTATGATAAACGCCATCGGACTCTTTTACAAAATGAATCTTCTCTTTGCCGTCTGAGAGGCTGAATCTGACATCACCGAAATGGTCATGTACAGGTGAAAAGGTCTTTTTTACAGTTAACATGTATGTAAACACAGTGACCGGACCGGAAACGACTTTTGTGTCATTGGAATGGTCAGTTCCATAGAGAAGAAACGCGGCATTCGAGTTGCCCGGTTCGGCAATGTATGCGTTTTTATCAAGTAGAGCACTGTAATTTACATAAACATGTGACTCCTTCCCGATTTCATCCAGCCGGGAAAGGCCTTTTTTTGTAAAGATGATTTTCATGGACGAAGGATCTGATATAACAAGTTTGTAATCCGAGTTCTTCGTGAGGGGTGTGGCAGTGTCGGCTCTCTCACCGAGTGTAAGACTGATATCGCCTGCATATGAGAGTCCGGGATCCATCATATCTTCAATCACATACTGACGGTTCCTGGTACCTTCAGGTACTTTGGGCACATCAGCAGTTATTGCAAATCTTATCGAGTCGCCGATACATGCTGTAATACTGTTTTCGTATTTCTCGCCGATAATCTCACCCTTTTCGTTTTTCTCCGCGATAACAATTGCTTTTTGTAAGGAGACCGATCTGTTTTTTGGGTAGACAGAAATATCATATAACCATATTTCACCGGGATCGTATTTTTTATTATCGATACTCATCTCCGATATATTAGTCTGGGGAAGAATGACACAGAATGAATCACAGGGGATACATCCCTCGGGACTTTTCGTCTCCGCAAAGAGGTAGAGACCTTGCGCAAGTCCTTCGGCTTTAGTCTTTCCTTCTTCGTCTGTATCTGTAAGTCTGACCCCGAATTTGGCGACAAGCTCTGATACGGAGGTCGCCGAGACATCATTTGCGGCATTTATAAGATCCATGATCTCGTCAGGCTGATATTCCTCTTTTACATCGGATGCTGATATCATTTTAAGTTCTGTCAGCAGTCCCGATACCTGAGGAACAAGTCCCGTAAATCGGGCAGGGGAAATATTACCGGACGCATTATCCTGTGAAGAAAGGTCCGCTATCTTCATACAGCTAAATCCGACATCGCTCACAGGTATTGCACCGTCAGGAAGCAGCCCCTCCACTCCGACTGCATTTCCGTCTACAAAGACAGCAGCGTCACCATTGTTGCTCACGTATTCATAAATTGTCACGGTGCAGTTCTTGTTGTGATCAACCAGACCTTCCGTGTATCTCACATGACCGGTTTCTGCTCTGACGGATAAAGCTCCCGCCGTCAGGACAAAAAGACCCGCAAAAAGCGCAAAAGTCCCCTTGACTGCTTGCATAACAGTATTCCTTTCCGCACAGAGGTGCTGTGCAAATATGTTATAATTCGGGAAAAATTGCCGAACGGCCGGGAATGATGCTTTTAGTGTAGCAGTACTTATTCCTGCTTTCAAGTTAAAAAAGGACCTGACGATAAAGTCCGTAATATTCTGCCATTTTAGTGGTAGGAAGTTATGATTTGATGTAGTAAAATATATCTCAGTGTGAAATGCCCCCCTCCTTTAGGCGGTGGGTAACAAGCCGGTCTCAGTGGCGGGTGTAAATCTCCCACTGAGATAAATGTCAGACAAAGGATAATATCATGTTAACATATAATCTGCCCGATAAATATCTGAAAATAAACGCGTCGACACTCAAATGGATCGCCTGCATTACTATGCTCATCGACCACTCTGCGCTTGCCCTGATATATCACGCAATTTTGATCCCGAACGCGCCTCTTGTTTATGGAACCCAACTTTACACGCTCTATAGAATATATAAAGTGATGCGCGGCATCGGCCGAACCGCCTTTCCGATTTACTGCTTCTTTATCGTCGAGGGCTATCTTCACACAAGAAATGTTAAAAAATACGCATTGCGCCTACTTGCCTTCGGAATAGTCTCGGAAATACCGTTCAACTATCTGGTGACAATGAAAGCCCGCAGCCTCGAGTATCAGAATGTATACTTCACGCTGCTCATAGGTCTGCTTCTCATCTGGGGATGGGATTACCTGAGTCAGAAAAAAATGGAGCTTGTGCAGATCGGCCTCGCGGTCGTACTGTGCCTGGCTGCCGAATATCTGCGCACTGATTATGGCTGGCAGGGACCGGCTCTCATTCTATTCTTCTTTTTAATGAACAAATGGCGCGTCCCGCAGTGTGTGCTGGGAAGCGCCATCCTCTACAACGAGTATCCCTGGGTATTACTGGGATACATTCCTATGCTGTTCTATAACGGTGAACGCGGAAGACAGTGGAAGTATTTCTTTTACGCCTTCTACCCTGTCCATTTGATTATTCTCCACCTCATCGCCGTTAACATTCACTATATTGCCTGACAGGACAAGTTGTTCTTTTGGCTTTACAGACTGCTCTTGATTTTGTCGGCACAGGAGACGATCCAGTCGTGAAGCTGAGATTTCTCACTGTCGGAGAGAGACCATATCCACTTGTCGTATTCAAGCTCTGTCTTCCAGTCAACAGAACCTTCGAACTGAGGAGGATTCTCGCTAAGGCATGCGTCATTCAGGAGCTTTGCATCCCACCGGGAGGCAAAGCTCTTATATCTCTTAACACGTTCTTTCACGCATTCTTCAAGAGTTTCCAATGCTCCGGCGTAAACTTGTGACAGTTCTTCGTCATTGCAGATTTCACTGCGTTTCAGTCTTATCTGTGTGTACCAGGCTTTCAGCGCGTAAAGCTGTGCAAGATACTCAATGTTGCTCTCACGCACCGTGTGGATATGCTTTTCCGAAGGCATAGTATTATTATAGGAGAAGGCCTTCTCAAAGCTTAATCTGTCGCCGGAATACATGGTCTCATCCGGAACTGACTTACGAACGACCTGGCCTGCAATGGTCATGGCGCCGAAACCAATTTCCTTTGGTCCTACAATGCCGCTCATACCGCCAAGGAAGATGGGCGGTTTGTCGAGAAATACGCCCTCGGTGACAGTGCCGATCAGAGATGGGGTCGCCTTATCACCGGATTCGCCCCAGGGTGTGAAGTTGAAGTGGATGAATCCGCTGCCTACCTCCGTGTGGACCTTACGGGAAAGACCGCCGGAAAGAAGGGCGTCACAGAAGTTAATGAGAGAACCCATGGTAACACCGTACATCATAATTGTCTGCTTGAGACCCACAGCGTGGGCTGTGTTGGCTTCTTCCTCAAGAAGCGTACCGCCGCGGAAATGGCAGTTGCCGCCCGCCTTGGCACGCGGGAGCAGCGTACACTCTGTGACGTAACCGCTCGCTATGGACGCACCTTTCCCGATCACGGAATCGTTTACACAAGCCGGACCCTCGGTGCCTATTTTTGCGCCCGAACCTATGAGCGTGCGGCTCCCTGTTAAGCGTACACCGGGGTATAAAACACAGCCGGGATAGATTCTGTCAAGATCAACATCCGGGGATACGTAAACCTGTCTCGGGTCAACTATTATAACTCCTTTTTCCTCAAGTTTTTTTAAAGTGCTTTCGATACTGTAATTCATATTATGCTCCTTTGGAAATACTGTTTTTTGTGAGCAGTTCGGGATTGAAACTTTTTTGATACTTCAAGATACTTTAATGCTCTGAATTGTATCACAGTAAACAGTGTGTTTACAAGGTTGAATCGGTCTTGCCGCCGCCAGTTCTCCTTCCGGATCCTGATGACCGCCTTACCGTCTTTTTCTTATAAAACTGGGCAGCGTAATCATAACACTGCTTGAGCTGATACTGATTATTGAGACTCTTCACGGCATTTGTTCTTCTTGCGACGAATCCGTTCAGCTTATTCATGTATTCTTCAGTCGTGATAGAACCTTCAGCAACTCCTGTCAGACCTTTTTCCCAGCTTGCTGTGAGCTCGGCGTTGAGAAGCGGGCGGATCGACGCGTTGACTGTGTCGTAGACCATTTCCCCGAGAAGCTCAGGTGTGATGACCTGGGTCTTTTTATTGAGGGCAAGATACTCGATGGTAACAAGCTTTTTCAGAATCTCCGCCCTCGTAGCCGATGTGCCTATACCTGAGCCCTTGATCTGTTCCCTCAGACTTTCATCCTCGATGAGCTGGCCGGCATTTTCCATTGCGAGGATCATTGACCCGGATGTGTATCTCTTGGGCGGCGAGGTTTCACCCTCTTTGATCGTAAGTGAGTCAACGGGCAAATGCGCACCTTTCTTCAGCTTTGATATATCCACGCCGGGTGCAATTTCAGTGTTCTCATTTTGCTCATCGGACGTTTTTCCGCTTTTTGCTGATTTATCTCCGCCTGTAACTTTCAGCCAGCCCTCCTTCACCAGCACTTTGGAATTGGCAAAGAAGCTCTCACGTCCCAGCATGATTGTTATCGCGGTCTTGTCATATTCAGCCGGCGGATAAAAGATCGCTAGGAAACGCCTGCATATGGTCTCGTAGACGCTCCGTGCTGTCTGAGAAAGCGAATTCAGGTTCTGAAGACCCTGACCGGTCGGAATGATCGCGTAGTGATCTGTGATTGCCTTATCGTTGGTGTAGCGTGTGTTTGCGATCTTTTTCCATGTCTCGCCGGCAAGAACTTCGGCAGCGAAGTCTCCTATGGAAGGAGCACTGCCCTGGCCTGTGCCGAGTTTAGTGAGCCCTGTAAGGTTCCTGCCTATCTCCTTGGCGACTGCGCTTGACAGCACGCGGGCATCGGTCCTCGGATACGTAGTAAGCTTCTTTTCGTACAGTTCCTGGGCGATTTGCAGAGTCTGGTCAGGTGAGATCTTGAACATGCGCGAACAGTCATTTTGAAGTTCGGCCAGGTTATAGAGCATCGGCGCATTCTTCTTTTCCTTCCGTCTGGTAATTGCCGCAACTATGCCCTCGTAGGGATCGACCTGTTTCAGCTTCGCAATGAGCGCTTCGGCATCTTCCCTCTTACGGAATCCGTTTTCCTTGTAGAGAAGCGGAGACAGATTAAATTCGTTTGCTTCAGATTCCTGTCCCCCAGCCGTTTTCTGAGAGGTCTCGGGTTTAGGTCCATCCGCATTTGCTGAAGGTTTCCCTATGTAGTACTCACTTGGAGGAACTGCCCGCCACTCGGCTTCAATGCCGCCGAACACCCCGATTACCCTGTAGAACGGTGTCTTGACAAAGCTGCGGATCTCCCTCTCGCGGCGAACGACCATTCCGAGTACACATGTCATTACGCGGCCGACAGCCACGGCCTTCCACTTTCCGCCTAGATAATCTGTGATACCGCTGCCGTACTTTAGCGTGAGGACACGCGAAAAATTAATTCCCATGAGATAGTCTTCCTTGGCTCTCAGGTAGGCTGAGTCGCTGAGGTTGTTGTAAGTCTCGAGCGGTTTTGCTTCACGGATGCCGCGGGATATCTCTTCATCAGTAAACGAATCAATCCATACTCGTCGTCTGTCTTTATTTTTGACAGAGGCCGGGGCCATCATTTCTACCAGACGGTAAATGTATTCTCCTTCTCGACCGGAGTCGGTACAGACATAGATTGTCCCGACATCTTCGCGGGCCAGAAGGCCGCTCACAATGTTGAACTGCTTGCTCACTGAGGGGATTATCTCGTACTTGAACTCCTCGGGAAGGAAAGGAAGGTTATTGAGGCTCCATTTTTTATACTTCATATCGTATTTTTCCGGGTAGCTCATGGTCACAAGATGGCCGACACACCAGGTGACGACATAATCCTCTGACTCAATGTAGCCGTCCCTCCTCGGATCGTTTACTTTGAGGGCACGGGCAAATTCCTGGGCGACGCTCGGTTTTTCCGCGATAAAAAGTGATTTCAATTGGATTCATCTCCTTAATTGTAAATAGGGCTTTTGCCGCCGGACCGGCAGCATAAGCCCTGTGATTTACTGAGTTTCGTAAAAAGATTCAGGAATGCCCACCTTTTGCAGAAGCTGGCCTCCCAATACTTAGATGAATTATTTGGCCTTGATATAGCCGAGAGCCGTGAGCATCTCCGCGCTCTCAACAGCACCGCCGGCAGCGCCGCGCAGCGTATTGTGAGAAAGACCGACGAACTTGAAATCAAAGATGTTGTCTTCGCGGAGGCGGCCGATCGTTACTCCCATACCGCCTTCAAAGTTCACATCTTCAAGTACCTGCGGACGGTTGTCCTCCTCACGGTACTGAACGAACTGCTTCGGAGCGTGCGGAAGCTCGTATTTCTGCGGCAGGCCTTTGAAGTTGACGATTCTGTCGATGAGCTCCTCTTTGGTCGGCTTCTTGGCAAAGCTGATGGAAACAGTCGCTGTGTGGCCGTTTAGGACCGGAACGCGGATACATTGAGCGGAGATCACGGGGCTGTCGGCCTTGACGATCTCACCGCCCTCGATGTGGCCGAGGACCTTCAGCGGCTCCTGTTCAGACTTTTCTTCCTCACCGCCGATATACGGGATGATGTTGCCGACCATCTCCGGCCAGTCCTTGAAAGTCTTGCCCGCGCCTGAGATAGCCTGATATGTGGACACAACGACCTTAGTCGGCTCAAACTCTTTCCATGCGGCAAGACACGGGATGTAGCTCTGGATCGAGCAGTTCGGCTTTACGGCGATGAAGCCCCGTGTCGTGCCGAGACGTTTTTTCTGAGCTTCGATGATCTCATAGTGCTGCGGATTGATTTCCGGAATGACCATCGGGACATCCGGTGTCCAGCGGTGAGCGCTGTTGTTGGAGACGACAGGTGTCTCTGTCTTTGCGTACTTTTCCTCGATTTCGCGGATCTCATCTTTTTTCATATTGACCGCGGAGAACACGAAATCGACCTGGGATGTCACATCTTCGATCTCGTCGATGTTCTTAACAATCATGTCTTTAACGAATTCCGGCATCGGAGTATCCATCTTCCACTTATCGCCGACTGCTTCCGCATATGTTTTACCCGCGCTGCGGCTGCTTGCCGCCAGGACCTTTATATCATACCACGGATGGTCTGCGAGAAGTGTGATAAAGCGCTGACCGACCATGCCTGTTGCTCCGAGAATGCCTACTCTAAGTTTTTCTGCCATAATAATACCCTCCTCGTCGATTTCGACATACATAACACTTTAATCTTATAAAGCCCTGAAGTCAAGTGTCATTTGCCAATTATCGAGTTTCGTGCCTCCTCTATAAATCTCAAAGACGCGGCAATCTCTTCCGACATGGCACCCGGAGCGCCCTTTGTCGTTCTCTGTTCGACACATGTCCCGAGAGAAATTGCCTCATAGATATCACTGTCAAAAACATCACATTCAGCCTTCCACTCATCCAGTGTGAGGTCGTCCATCGCGATATCCTTTTCGATGCATTTAAGGACGAGCCGGCCGATAATGCTGTGAGCATCGCGGAACGGGACACCTTTCCTGACCAGATAATCAGCCGCGTCCGTAGCGTTCGTAAATCCGCCGCGCGCTGATCTTGCCATACGGTCCCTGTTGAAGGCCGTGGAAGCAAGCATACCTGCCATGAGGTGAATACAGCTCTTCGTTGTATCGATGGCGTCAAATGTCATTTCCTTATCCTCCTGCATATCTTTATTATAGGCAAGAGGAATTCCCTTCATGACAGTAAGCATGGTCGTGAGCGCTCCGTAGACCCTGCCGGTCTTACCGCGGATGAGCTCAGCAATATCCGGATTCTTTTTCTGCGGCATAATGCTGCTCCCGGTCGCGTACGTATCATCAAGCTCGATAAATCTGTACTCATTGCTGTTCCAGATGATTATCTCCTCGCTCAGTCTTGAAAGATGCATCATAACCGTTGCGAGCGCGCTCAGAAATTCAATAACATAATCTCTGTCGGATACTCCGTCCATCGAATTGTCGCACGCTCGGTCAAAACCGAGAAGCTTTGCCGTGTATTCCCGGTCGAGTGGATATGTCGTTCCGGCAAGAGCGCCGCTGCCGAGCGGGCATACGTTCATGCGCTGCCTGATCGAGCGGATCCTCTCGAAGTCTCTTCGGAACATTTCGAAATACGCGCCGAAGTGGTGAGCGAGCGTGACAGGCTGTGCTTTCTGCAAATGCGTAAAGCCCGGCATATACGTATGCTCATTATCCTTCATGATATCGCATATTGTTTCAAGCAGAGCGAGAAGCAGCTCTGATGTATCATCAATCTCATCCCGGACATAGAGTCTCATGTCGAGGGCAACCTGGTCGTTGCGGCTTCGACCGGTGTGAAGCTTCTTGCCCGCGTCGCCGATTCTCTCTGTCAGGACTGCTTCAACAAAAGAGTGAATATCTTCGTAGGTGCTGCCGATAGTAAGCACACCCTCGTCGACGTCCTTCTCAATGCTGTCAAGCCCCGCAAGGATCTGATCTCTTTCAGCTTCGGTCAGGATCTGCTGCTTTGCAAGCATTCGTACATGAGCACGGCTCCCGCGAACGTCCTGATGGAAGAATTTCTGATCAAATCCGATTGACTGATTGAAATTGTAAACAAGCTGGTCTGTCTGCTTTGTGAAGCGACCGCCCCATAACTGAGCCATATTGAACCTCCTGAGTGTTTATGTATTAAAATCCTGTGTTCTGTATAGATCACTGCCTGTTCTCAGCATCTCTCTTCGAAAAGACGCATCCGCAATAATTCTGTCTGTATAATCCGTATTCCGCAGACAACTCCGTGGACCTTAGGAATCCGCCTTTTTTCTTGAAATCTGACGGAAGCCAGACAGTCCCTGTCTCTTCAGCGACCCTAAATCCGATTTCGTTCAGTTTCTGAGCGTTTTTAAGCGGGCTGATCGTGAGTGTCGTGGTGAAATAATCATACGCTCCCTGCCTTGCGTATTCCGCCGCCTCCCGGATCCGAAGCTCATAGCATTTGAAACACCGCTCCCCACCTTCGGGACATTTCTCGAGGCCTCTGGAAATTTCCCAAAATTTCTCCGGCTCATAGTTGCCGGCAACAAAAGTGACAGGGTGCAAATGCGACTGCTCCGAGACCAGTCTCGAAAGCTCCTCTTCGCGATGCCTGTATTCTGCCTCATCCGTGATATTCGGATTGTAATATAGATCCGTGATCACGAAGTACTCTGAGAGATACTCCAGGCAATAGGAACTGCAGGGTGCGCAGCAGCTGTGCAGGAGCAGGGTCGGTACCCTATTTTCTTTTTTGTTTTTATCAATTATTTTTTCCAGCTCTCGCTGATAATTTATCTTGTTCATAGTCTGCTGAAGACCGCCGTGAAATTCATTTGATCAGAATTTCCGGTAACCCGTCTCAAAATCCACCTGATTGATCAGCTCTCCCCCGCTCACGAAGGCGGCAAGATTGCTGCAGGCAATCTCAATGATTCTGTCATATGTGTGTCTTAAGTGATAGAAGCCGCTGATGTGGGGAGTCAGGATCAGATTCGGGCAATCCCACAGAATGCTGTCCTCAGGCAGCGGCTCAGGGTCAGTGACATCGATGCATGCACCGGCGATCACATGATTCTTAAGCGCGTCCGCCAGGACTTCGGTCTCAATGAGATTACCGCGTCCGATATTGGCAAGCACAGCTGTCTTCTTCATACGTCCGACCCGCTCCCTGTCGAAGAGGTGATATGTCTCTTTTGTGGCCGGCAGAGCGCAGGCGACAAAGTCCGCCTCGGGAAGGAAACGGTCGATATCTTCCATTGTGCCCGAATCTATCATATAATCAGCCGGTTCCACCTTGTGTCTGCGGATTCCGATAACACGGCTTCCGAGGGCAGCCATTCTTCTGCCGAATTCTGTGCCTATATCTCCCGCCCCGATCACCAGAGTCGTTGATCCGTAAATACCTGTGACTCCGCCTTCGTCGCGCCAGATATGGTTCTTCCTGTTTTCCTCATACATATTCAGCTTTTTGATCAGCATCAGGATCTGAGCAAGCATGTGTTCAGCCAGGGCAACACCGTAAGCACCGGTCGCGTTGCACAGGATCGTGTTCGGTGACAGAACGCCGGGAACACAGAATTCATTTGAGCCCGCTGAATTCAACTGGAGCAGCTTTAGTCTGGGTGAAGCCTTGATTCTGTTCGTCGGTACATTGCCGATGATGATGTCAGAAGCGGCAATCATTTCTTCAGTTACATTGGGGTTCTGCATGCAAGTGAACTCGGCTTCCGGTGCTGCTTGGCGAAAGCATGCCATCTCTTTCTCAGTGACGGGAATCGTAATCAGAATCTGCATAACTGCTCCTTCCAAATATTTAAAATTTTTGATAAAATATGGAACGCGTGTAAATGTACAAGGGATTATAACACATTGCAAATACGTTTGGAAAGGCGGAACAACAAATGAATTATCTTGAGCGTGCCCGCGAATTCTTCAGGAATGACCACTATGCGACGGATGCGACCGGCATTGTCATTGAAAAGGCCTGTGACGGGTATTCTGAAATCTCTCTCAAAATCGATAAGAGGCACCAGAACGGTATTGGACAGGTGATGGGGGCGGTGTATTCGACATTGGTCGATTTTTCATTTGCAATTGCGTCCAATTTCGACAGACCTATGACTGTCACGCTCCAGTCCTCCATCACATTTATGAATGCGTGCCGGGGCGACACTCTTTTTGCGTCATGTAGACGGGCAAATGAAGGCGGACGTACATGTTTCTATGATGTTCATGTGACGGACAACGTTGGCACGCAGATCGTGCAGGCGACCGTCACCGGCTATAAGCTTTCTTCCAATTTTTCGCATCCTATGAGCGAAGGTGAGGATCCTTACCGCGAACAGCAGCTGCTGCTTGATCGGGCAATGAGCGCATCCGCAAAATAAAACGAGGTATCGCCATATGCGATACAGATCGTCCGTAAACCTTGGGCTGCCGCACGGCGGCGGAAAACCCAAAACGAAAAAAGGGCTGTCGCTTTAAGGCGACAGCTCTTTTTTCGTTCGAAGATTTTATTAATTATTTCCAGCAGGTAACATCCGGATCATCGATGCCGATGTTTTTAGAATGGAACTCAGGATTCTTTCCTTCCGCTCTCTGCTTCTCATAGTCTTTAAGAGCATCAATTGCAAAATGGCCGAGGATTACGCAGGCCGGCAGATTGATGATGGTCATACCGCCCATGGTGATATCGGCGATCGCCCATACAGCCTCCATCTTCATCAGCGCGCCGACAAAGATGACAACGACGCATCCGGCATAAAAGATCTTCATGAAGAGCTCACCCGGCATATTCTTATTATTCAGGAACGCAAGAGCGTTGTCGCAATAATAAAGGTTGCCGAGCAGCGTTGTGAATGCGAAGAGGACCATGGCCACTGTGATGAAGATCGGGCCTATGCCTCCGAATACAGAGGAGATCGCGTTCTGGACATACGCAGCGCCGGCCACCTCCGGAGTGTGTGCGACACCCGTGCTGAGGCACATGAGAGCTGTAGCCGTGCACAGGAGCATTGTGTCAATATAGACGGAAATAGTCTGCACAAGACCCTGCTTGGACGGATGAGAGACATCCGCGGCTGCGGAGGCATTCGGAGCCGAACCTACGCCCGCCTCATTGGAGAAAAGACCTCTCTTGATGCCGAAAACCATGCAGGAACCGGAGATACCGCCGAAGATGGCCTTAAAATTGAAAGCGTCCGCTAAAATCTCACCGAACATTGCCGGGATATGTGTGATATTAAGAACCAGCACAATAAGGGACACAACGACATAGAAAAGTCCCATCACCGGAACGATGATCTCTGTGATATGAACGATTCTTTTACCGCCGCCAAACAGACAGTAGCCTGTGAGGGCTGCCAGGATTCCGCCGACGATGACAGGTGTCAGGCTGCTGTACCAGCTGTATACCGCAAATGTAGACTGCAGATTATATGAGCACAGCAGGTTAAAGCCGAACGCGTAAGTGAGGATCAGGAATATCGAGAACAGGCAGGCCGGGATGCGTGAGTGCATGGCTTTTTCGATATAATAAGCCGGACCGCCGTAAAAACCGCCGTTTTCGTCATGCTTTTTGAATATCTGAGCGAGCGTGCTCTCCATGTATGCGGAGGCAGCGCCGATGATGCACATCACCCACATCCAGAATACCGCGCCGGCTCCGCCAAGGCAGATCGCGGTCGAGACGCCGACAATGTTGCCCGTGCCGACTCGGGAAGCGGTGGAGACCATCAGGGCCTGGAATGAGGAAACACTCTTGCCGTCCTCGTTTTTCGGCGGCTCCATGACGATTCCGCAGGCATGCTTAAAGAGACGGATCTGCACGAAGTTTGTCCTGAACGTAAAATAGAGACCGGCCGCGGCCATGACGATGATCAGGATCGGCGCGTACATGATGTCGTCGATTTTGTTGAGTATGTCAGTTATTGTCATTATAATACCCTCTCCTTTGGATTATGGTAATTGGATGAGCCGGCAGACCGTTTCAGAGCCGTATTTTGGAATCAGGTAGCAGCCCGCATGAACTGTGCTTTATTTCTTTCTTGCAGCCTTGCGTCTCTGCAGCTCGGAGACGACGATTGCGCAGGAGGAGTCACCGGTGATGTTGACAACAGTACGGCCCATATCGAAGATACGGTCGACACCTGCTACAAGGGCAATACCTTCGACCGGCAGGCCTACGGACTGAAGGACCATGGCCAGCATGACCATGCCTGCGCCCGGAACACCGGCTGTTCCGATGGATGCGAGTGTCGCTGTGAGGACGATGGTCAGCATCTGAGAGAATGTCATATTGATTCCGTAGCAGGACGCGATGAATACTGCGCATACACCCTGATAGATCGCTGTTCCATCCATATTGATGGTGGCGCCGAGCGGCAGAACGAAGGAAGTGACTTCTTTATCTGCGCCGAGCTTCTGAGCGCATTCCATGTTGAGCGGCAGCGTTCCTACTGAGGATGCGGATGAGAACGCGAAGATGATCGCCGGCATCATTCCCTTAAAGAACTCTATCGGGTTCTTTTTGGCAAGCGTGGAGACCGTAAGCGAATAAACGACAACTGAGTGTACTACGTAGCAGAGGTATGCTACGAGAAGGACCTTGGCGAGAGATCCGAGAACTGCGGGACCGTTCTCTGCTACTACCGGGCAGAGGAGGCAGAAGACACCGATCGGAGAAAGCTTGAGGATCATTTCCATGGCTTTCATGCAGATGTCATTTGCAACATTTACAAAAGTGAATTCAAGCTCGTCGTTGTTCTCTGAAATCAGGATCAGCGCGAAGCCGACAATAAGAGAGGCGACAATGATCTGCAGCATATTAGCGTCTACGAACGGAGCGACGAAGTTGGATGGGAAGATGCCTACCAGTGTATCCATGAAATTGACAGACGTTGCTGCCGGCTCATAGGAAAGATCCGCTGTAGACAGAATCGGGAAGATGCCCTTAAGCATGTTCGCAAAGAAGAGACCGATGGCTACCGCGAAAGCTGTAGTGCACATATAATAGACGACCGTAGTGCCGCCGATCGCGCCGACCTTCTTGATGTCTTTCATAGATACGACGCCTGCCATGATTGAGAAGAATACCAGCGGGCATACGACCCATTTGATCAGGTTGAGGAAGATCGTGCCGAAGGGCTTAATATAGCCGGTCGCAAATTGAGGCGCGCCTGTCAGTGCAATGCCTGCGATGATCGCAAGTACAAGCGCAATAAAAATCTGTGTGGACAATGCCATTTTTTTCTTTTCTTTCATAATCTCCCTCCATTCTCTATAATTGCCTGATTTGTCAAAATGGATATTTTCTAAGTGATTATATCATATTTTTTGGTGAAATCCACCTAAATATGTACAGATGCATTTATATATTAAATTTTTTAACTTAAAATGGGCAGCCGCTCACCACAATTTGGGTGAACAGCTGCCCGTTTATTGCATGGATGGAGAGTCATGCTTGTGCCTGCACCGCTGTCATTGCTGCAGTGTGAACAATATCGTCCACCGTACAGCCGCGGGACAGGTCGTTGCATGGCTTGTTAAGACCCTGGAGAACAGCAAAGCAGTCAGCTTTCCCGATGCGCTGCGTAATTTTGTAGCCGATGTTGCCCGCCTGAAGATCCGGGAAAATCAGGACATTGGCATGACCGGCAACCGGGCTGCCCTTAGCCTTGCTTTCTCCGATCTCGGGGACGAGAGCGGCATCGAACTGCATTTCACCGTCAAGAAGAAGCTCAGGAGCAAGCTCGTGGGCTATCTCGACTGCCTTCTGAACTTTTGATACAGACTCGTGCTTAGCGCTTCCCTTCGTTGAGAATGAAAGCATGGCGACGCGGGGCTGCTCGAAACCGCAAAGTCTTCTGGCTGTGTCGGCCGCAGCTATTGCGATATAGGCAAGCTCTTCCGCTGTCGGGCAAGGCATGACTACGCAGTCGGCATAGACAAGAAGGCCGTCCTCGCCGAGACTTTTATCCGGACAATCCATGAGGAAGCTTGAAGAGACAATCTTCATCTCCGGTTTTGTCTTGATGATCTGAAGGGCAGGACGCAGCATGTCACCGGTCGTATGGACAGCGCCGGATACAAGCCCGTCGGCATCTCCCATCTTGACCATCATGATACCGTAATACATGGGATCGAGGCACAGGTTTTCAGCGTCAGACTGCGTCACGCCCTTGTTTTTACGAATTTCATAGAGGGCAGCCGCGTACTTTTCAAACTTACCTCCGGAAAGGGGATTCATGGTAGTGATTCCCGTGAGATCGGCACCGAGCCGCACTGCAAAGGCAGAAATATCTTCCGGATCACCTAAAAGGATAGGTCTTGCTATCCCTTCCTTCATAAGTCTCTCTGCGGCAAGAATTGTGCGCTCCTCATTACCTTCAGGAAAAACTATCGTTTTCACGTCCGATTTTGCCTTGGCTATTACTCTCTCGATCATACTCATATGGTTTACCCCACTCTCATCTGATTATTAATAATCCATCATTTAAACAAGATCGGTTCCCTCAAATCCGTTCCACACATTTTTTCCCGTGTATTTGTGCGGTACCAGCTCACCGCGCAGAGCTTTCAGAGTAGGAAGAGCCATCGCCTCCTGTTCCATCTCGCCCGGATAGACACTGATCGGCGCGATAAATCCGCAGCGTTTTTCAATCGTTTCCTGAATATCAGCAAATCTGAGCAGCCCTCCGGTCAGCAAAATTCCATCGACTTTTCCGCAGAGCACGGTACTCATCTCTCCGATCATTTTGCAGATCTGATAAATCATCGTATTCCACACCAGGCAGGCCTTTTTATCTCCCTGCTCGACGAGCCGGTGGATATCGTCGGAATTGGATGTACCGAAATACTGGACAAAACCTCCGGATCTTGCGCAGGCAAGACGTACTTCCTGCAGCGAATGGTCCTCAAGGTAATCAAGCAGCTGAAGCACAGGCAGAGATCCGATTCTTGTCGGAGTGAATGCGCCCTCTCCGTCTGCTCCCATATTTCCGTCTACCATGCGGCCGTGGTCATGCGCGCTGACGGTTATGCCTCCGTCAATATGGGCGACGATAAAATTACAGTCCTCGTATGCTTTTCCCATCTTATGCGCATGAAATTCAGCAACGGCTTTCTGGTTGAGAACATGTGAGTGCGAAACTCTGTAGATTCCTTTGATTCCGGTAAGTCTTGCGTAATCGCAGTACTCATCAACATTCGTAGGGTTCAGGGTGTAGGCGCGTTTGCCGTATTCTAACGCGAACTTCCATGCCAGCATGACACCGAGCTTGGCGGGATGCTCAGAGCCCCCTACTGCCGCTTCTGTATCATCGTAGAGCTTCTGATCAATGACCGTGAGTCCGCCGGGCTGTGTGCAGGCACTGCCTCCGCGGCCTGCAAATGCGTCAATTTCAGCCGGATCTATATTTTCTTCCTCGAGCATATGCATAATAACATCATATCGGAACGGAAGCTGATTATTAACATGAGGATATTTCAGGAGTTCCGGCGCATCGTGGAAAAGATTTTTCTCGAACAGCAGCTCTTCATCAAGAAAGAGACTCACTTTCGTCGATGTCGAACCCGGATTTATGACTAGTATCTTCTTTTTGTCAGGCATAATAAGTTTCCTCGCTTATTTCTTTATGAATCATTATTTAACCGCTTGCATAAGATTTTGTCAATCCTCATGTATCGAAAACGCCGACGCAAAAAAAAAGAACAGCCTCACGGCTGTCCTTCAATACTCGGTCGGAAGATCATCTGTGATATCATAGATTTCTTTAAAGAGCTCTTTATCCGCCTCACTTTTGACCAACATGACCTCCTCGAACTTACCCGTCCGCCTGTTCTTAAAACCGGCAACTGTCTCGCCGGTGCAAATGCTCGCATGCAGGATAGGCTTCATATTTTCCCTGTCATAAGATTTCTTTTCAATTTTCTTCTTCTTCCGACCAAACATCATTTACCCCCAGTTCAGCGACACCCTCGTCAATAAAATCCTGATCCACCTCACATGCAGAAAGATTTTCAGGATTCTCCGCAATTACTTCATTGTTTACAATAGTTTCTCCATCGATATCTGCGACGGCATTTTCAACGTCATCTGCAGATGTTTCTCCGTCATCATCTGCTTTTTCACCTTCGGCGTTAGTTCCTCTGGTCTCTTCTCCATTAATATAACCCATATCCTGAAGAAACGCCTGGTAGTCCGGTGTATCATAGCGGCTTTCATGTTCGATAAAATCACGGTCCGGCTCATCGACTGGCTGAATCTGTATGATCTCTTCATCTTCGCCGGGTTTCTTTTTCGAGAACAGTCCCGTAACAAAATTTTTGATTTTTCCCATGATCGTCACCTCCGAATAACATTAATTAATTATACCATATTTTTTTTAAAATCTATTGGAATTTACCACATTTGACAACTTTAGTTTTCTAATCTAAAATAGCATGAACCTGCATTTTAAAAACTACAGGAGTTTTGTTTATGTTACGACAGTAAAAACCATTTACGTGAAAGGATTTGCTATGAACACAGTTCTCTTCGGAATGACTCTGTATCAGATTCTGTGGTATTTTGTTATTTATTCATTTATCGGTTGGTGTGTGGAGGTCGTATTCCACGCCATGAAAGCCCACCGCCTGGTCAACCGGGGCTTTCTTAACGGACCTGTCTGCCCGGTGTACGGTTTCGGAGTGGTCCTGGTATTTGCTGCAGTCCATCTTATTATTGATGGAGGCGGAGGCACGCTTCAGGATATAAGCATTATTATGCTGTATCCGATCGGCGTCTTCCTGACAACGGCTGTTGAGCTTCTCGGCGGATATATGCTGGATAAAACTTTTCATGCCCGATGGTGGAATTACAGCAGCGAAAAATACAACTTTCGAGGATACATATGTTTAAAATTCTCCCTCATCTGGGGCCTTGGAGTAGTATTTCTTGTCAAGTTTGCTCACCCTTTCATTGACAGAGCGACTGTTCAGTTCCTGCCTGCCGCTGTCGGAACATGGATCTTACTGGCCCTTATTATTGCATACTTTGCGGATTTCGTCGTCAGCGTGCTTATTATGCTGAAGCTGAACCGCTCTCTCGAGGAACTCGATCAGATCCAAAAGGATATGCGCATCGTCAGCGATCAGATCACGAGACTTGTCGCAGGAGGTTCGATAGCCGCGGAAGTTCTTGTAGATGCAGGACTTACAAAGGCCGGCCTTGTCAAAGAAGATACTATGTATGCTGTGCTTGATCAGGCATTTGCCGCCGGTGACGTGATCGATAACAAGGAGTACAACCGATTCAGAGCAGCCGGAATCCCGGAACCTGCCAGCGTACAGGTAGAGGCAGATATCAAAGAAGCAATTGCCGAGCGCAGAGATGACGCCATAACAGCGATCAATGAGAAAAAAGAGGCCGCTGTCAGTGCTTACAATGAGCGCATGGACGAAGCGAGGGCAGCAATTAACGAGACAAAAGAAGCTGCTTTCAGCGCTTACGCCGAACACAGAGATGACGCAGCGTATGCAATCGCCGAGACAAAAATTGCTGCTCAGGATAATATCGAGCAGACCAGAGAAGCTCTTGAGAAAAAGCTGGCTGAACTTAGGGAGCGTTCAACAGAGATTTATACTGCAGCCTTTCGCCACAGAGTATTCGGTCCGCTGCGCATTCTGAGAGCGTTTCCGCTGCTTTACCACGAAATGTACAGCGATGCCTTGCAGAGTCTGCGCCAGCGCGCAGCAGAATTCCTGAATCCGGACAACACGGAAAAAGGAGATGACGAATGTAACAGCAGTCTTCGACGATAATACTTATACTTTATGAAGTTTAAGTTATTTATTGTTTAAATCTGAACTGAATGCTATAATATCGAGAGTCAGAAAAAAGACTGCCTGCTTTGATGCAGGAAACAAATTCAGAAAAAATGCCATCCGCTTGGATGAAAGTATCAGGGGGAATCCAATTGAAAAGAGTTATCACTTACGGCACATTTGACCTGCTTCATTATGGTCACATAAACCTGTTAAGAAGAGCCAAGGCTCTGGGAGATTATCTGGTAGTCGCACTGTCGACAGATGAATTCAACTGGAACATGAAACAGAAGAAGTGCTACTTCTCTTACGAGCAGAGAAAAGAACTCCTTGAGGCGATTCGCTATGTCGATCTTGTCATCCCGGAAGAAAACTGGGAACAGAAAGTCACTGATGTCAAGGAATACCATATCGATACATTTGTGATCGGTGATGACTGGGCCGGTAAGTTCGATTTTCTTAAAGAACAGGGAGTTGAAGTTGTATATCTTCCGAGAACTCCGGAAATTTCAACAACGCAGATTAAAAACGACCTGAACAGAATGTAAAAACTTGAAATAAAGCGAAATAAGAGCGGCTCCGCAGACCGGGTGTTATTCCCGCATGCAGAGCCGCTTTTTTGCACACTCATCATTGATCCTGTAAACTGTAATAGACTTTATCTGTGGCTACTTTCACGCTCAAGTTGATAACAGATTCAGGACCGCACGAATAGACTACACTGTAGAACCCCGGTACGTTCGTATCGACGGGATTATCTACGGTGAGCTGCCCCATCATATTCTTTCCGTTCACATCACGCACACTCTCAACATAATCATACGGATTGAAATCGCTGCCTTTAAGAAGTGTGATTCCCTGATCAGTCAAAGTGATTTCCGGTCCTTCAATTCTCACATCGAATCTTCTGTTTACCGAAATTCCGTATAGCGTATCGTGAATGAACTTGATTGTCAGTCGCTGGCTGGCATACTTATCCCATTTTTTCTGGAATGTGATATCCTCGTTGCCATCCCCGCCGTAGCCGTTATCGGTCATAATTCCCAAATAATCGGCAAATGCAGTATACTGCCTTTTAAGATCCCGCACAGATTCAGCATCGAACTCTATCATATCGCGGGTAACCGACGGCAGAGTTTCCGGCACCATCATTGACGGCAGATGATACCCTTCGAGCCTAAGCTTTCTTGTCACCTGAAGCCTATACCCTGAATATGTACTGTAATAATAATACATTAAACGGTCTCTGAAGTTGCCTGTCCCGGCTGTTGCAACCGTGAGCTTCAGCAATTCTTTCAGCGCATCCCCGCTTATGTTAAAAGTGTCGTCAAGGGCTTTCGAAGTAGCGAGAATATGCTCCCGCTCGTCTGCGCTCATGACTTCCTCAAAAACAGAAAGATCCACATCTTCCACCGAAGACGCGTTTTCCCAAATTTCAAGTTTTGTCATTCCGCCTATGACTTTCTCGCCGGTGACCGCCTCGATCTCCTCGTCAGTCAGTGTATAGTACTTCTCACCTGCAATCTGTCTCACGAAGTCTACTGACTTATCTCTTATGCTTATATCCCTTAACCTTGCGTTCTTCAGCACGATGTCGTCCGTAAAGGGTTCAAATTCGCCCCCGTTGTATATAAGAGGTTCCGGATTTACAGTGATAGAAGCCCCTTTTCTGACCGTTGAAGGGAAGAACTTATTCTGTATCTTTGCGCGATATCTGAATCCAAGCACACCGACACAGAACACACCGAGTATCGCGGCAATCAGAACAAATCGCTGCAGGACACTCATTTTTTTCAAAAATCTGTTATTTTTCCAGAAAGAAACGAACTTTTCCCGCACAGAAACGGCACCTCCCGCTTCATCAGCCTGTTCGGCAACAGGGAGAAAGACGCTGACCAGCGCTCCCATGACCATGGCTTTTGTAGCCGCGAAGAACGAGGAAGAAACTGCGCTTGAGGCGAATACCGCTACCCACACGCTGTAGACACACACTCTCGCATAGGGATTTCTGCAAAGTCGCGCGTTGCGCCTGAAGAGCGTCAGGATAACAATGAGCATCAGTACAGCTCCGAAGAATCCGATTTCAGCCATTACTCCGGGCCAGTAATTATCCAGCAGGAATGACCTGTTCTTCATGGATGTTCCGAAATATCGCCAGAAGCCGTATCTGAGATATAACTTTGAGTAGTGCTGCTGCGCAACCGCTGTTCCATAGGTGCCGAAGCCCGCTCCGAGGGGAAAATATGCTCTCATCGTTCTGACACCGTAACGGAGCAGTACGCTTCTCGCTTTAGTTCCGGAAAAATAGAACGTGAACTGACCTGTAAATGTGAAAGCGGCTGCAATCACAAGCGGCACGGCATATCGTATCTTTATCTTTTCCACCCTGAAAACGACGAAGACAACATAGAATAAAATGAAGAGGAACGCGAATATGAACGCTCTCGATCGTAGTGTCGATGCCATGTTGATCATTGTCAGTGCAATGAACAGCCACGTGATCCGCCTCTTTTCAATAAAGAGGTCGGCGAAAAGAACCATAAGCATATAAAGCCCGGCTTCATAAAAATCCCCGACGCGTATGAAAACGAAATTGAAAGTACGGAAACCGTACCGCACATCTGTCGTCATGTTGATATCTTTGAAGCAATTTATGATCAGACATACAGTTGATATCGTAATAATGATTTCTACGAACAGAGTGAGGTATTGAATTACATATTCATTATATTTCGTTTCGGAGAATAGGCGCACCGCTCCCAGAGAGGCAGCAATGAATTTGAACATATTAAACGCGTCGAGCAGCCAGTAATAGCGATTGCCTACAAGACTGAATCTGATGTTTCCCGCGAGACCGAGCGCAAGCATACACAGCGTGAAGAAAATAACAAGGAGCTCATCCCTGTAGATTCTTTGCGTCCGGATAATATCAATCAGGAACACCAGCCCCATAAGAAGAGCTGTCGCCTCATCGAGGTATCGGACCGGACCGATATATTTGCGCAGAACTGTCTCAATTATAAGAGCTGTCAGATAGCAGGCTATGAGAAACTGCGGCATATGAATATTTGAAAATACCTGATAAATATGTGTCTTTTTCAAATGTACACCTCTCCATGTGCCGTATATTGAAATCCGTGGTATGTAAGCGCGGTATGCCGTTCAGCTCTGCTGACATAATTTCAAACGGAGCCTCCGCTTAATATCATGACCGAAGAAGCTTTCGCATCAGTGTAACGACTGTTCGGGTCGCCGTACCCTTTTCGGCGCTGCCGAGTTCCGCGTGATGCCTGTCGGCTTCCTTCTTGTAGTGCTCTTCATCGAAATCACGGATGATTTCTTCGAGGGCGTCGATATCTCTCGCCATCGGGAATGGCCACTCGCTGACCGGGGTGTAGAAATTCCTGTCGGCAAGATAATCATCGAGATCCGGAGCGTAGATAAAGCAAGGTTTATAAGTGAGTGAAGCGTCCCAGATACAGGAAGAATAGTCGGTGATCAGGGCGGAACTTGCGTACAGAAGCTCCTGCATATCATCGTACGTCGTGGCATCGATCACATGAGGATTATTGTCATAGCAGTCCAGATCCCCTGTGAATCTGTGGAATCTCAGAAGAAATACGAATTCGCCGCCAAACCGCTGAGACAAAGCAGCAATGACGCGGTCTACATCGAGCTTGTATACCTCCGGTCCGGCATTATCTCTGAACGTCGGAGCATAGAGAACAATCTTCTTTTCTTCCGGTATGTTATAGAACTTCTTTACTTTTCTTACAACCCAGTCGTGCTTGCCGAAGAAAATATCATTGCGCGGCATACCGATCTCAAGAATTTTTTCGGGGGCATTGTCATAGAGTACTTTAATATTATTTTCAGAAAAGCGCGCACAGCTCGAGATAAAATACGTTGTCGTGTCCATCATATGCTTCACATATGAGACATGTTCGCTGGTCGCGTCCTTGTATGACTTTTTATAGGAACCGCCGCCATGCCAGGTGTTAATTACAGTCTGTTTTTTACGGACAGGGATATAGGACTGTACACCGTGGTTATCAATCAGGAAACCTGCGGTGATCAGATAATATATTGCCCTCAGGGAGAGCTGGGGAACGACCTTGATACCCTTCTTTTTGAGGAATGCATACTTTTTCGGATCGTTGAACAGCCAGATCTGTTCAAACTCGTCATCGCAGTTCCTGAGGATATATTTGGAAATGTATTTCGGACTGCAGGTATAGGATTCCCCCTGGTTGCTCCGGAAAACGACCCGGTTCTTCTTTACGGGAAATATCCAGAAGATTTTTAAGAGAGTTAGAAGAAGTTCTTTCACGACGCATCCTTTCTCATGTTAGTTTTTCACTTCGAGACCTGGCTTTTTTCAGTCAGGACACACAATTTTGACCATAGGGTATTAAACACAAAAGCAACTGCGAGCGCACCTGAAAGGACTGCGATGACAGTTAAGACATAAGATACGACTCCGTGTCCGAACAGATAGTTGATTTTCAGCTTCTGAAGAACGCGGAAGACCATCATATGGCACAGATAGATTTCCATACTGTACTTGGCAATAAATTTTACTAAAACGCCCGGTATGCTTTTGTAAGTGAGGTCACGTATAATAGCGCATATGAGCCAACACGCAAAAATCAACAGAATGTAAAGTATACGGATATACTTATTCTCATAAATGGCCGGCGTTACAAAATAAACAACAGTGATCAGTACTGTAAATGCCAAAAAGACCAGTGAGTGCTTCTCAAGTCCGGTTACAATTTCATCTTTATAGAGGAAGATGATGGCTCCGGCAACGAAAAACATCGCGCAGAAGAGGAAATTCTGCCTAAGGTAATAGCCGTCCGGATATTGCTCGGAACTCATGAAATGATATGTACAGGCGAAATTATAAATAACAGCGCATACCATGGTCTTCCATGCAGCCGCTCTCGTCCGGGTCAGAACGCAGAACATCGGGAACAGAGCGTAAAAGACAAATGTCACGCCGATGAACCACCCGACACCGATCACAGTCAGTTTGCTTGGCTCAGGGAGAAGCCCGAACAGGAGTGTTACATTTGCAAATCCCTCAAGGAGTCTCTTAAAACTAAAATCCGTGACCAGATCGAGAATGACCAGAAAGGAAAAGAACGGAAGTATGCGTGCCGCCCTCTTTTTATAGAAAGCAGCAAGATCAATCTTTCCGTTCAGCATGCGCTCATGGTAACCGCAGCACATGCCGAACGCGGATATCATCATAAAGAGGTAGACAAGCTGAGTGAACCACGGAATAATACGTTCAGCGAGCACACCGCCTATGTCATACTGGTTATTGCTCTTTGAGATCATATGCATCATGATAATGCCGATGGCCGCCAGTGCCCTCAGAGCGTCAATCGAAGGATATCTTTTTTTACTCTCAGCAGTCTTCTTCATTACTGATCCAAATCTCCAAATCATCTCATGAGCTCCGTACTGCCTGCCGGATTATTTCCAGTAGGCTGTGATACCGTGGGCGATCCTCTTCTCAGGCGGAGGAGGAGTCATAAAGCTCTCGCCGTAAAGGTCAGTGAGACGCTCGGCGTAGTCGGCCGTGCAGCGTACATTAATATCTTCAAATTTCTTCCATACAACGTCTGTAAAGTAGTATGGGTGGAATTTGTCCATCTTTTTATATACGCCGAAAAAGCTAATGCCCCATTTTTTATCACTGTACGGGAACTTTACCGGAATCTTTCTGATCGGCGCAAGGAACATGTCCGGCTTTACGGCTGTGACATAAAGCTTCTTTAGCACAGCTTTGAACGGATTTCTGTTCTTTTTCTTTGACTTTGTGTAGCTGTAAGCTCTTGCTTTGCCGAGAATATCCAGCTGCTTCAGAGCTTTATCGAACTCCTTCTCATTGTCAGGTCTTCCGTCGACCGGGAAGACATCGATCCAGAGTGCGGAATTGTACTGCTTATATCGAAGCGGCATAACGGACAGCGTACGATCATCAATGATTTTGGCAAATGCGTTTGTCGCCCCGCTCTCCCTGCTATGCACCAGAGATAAATGCTCTCCGATTTTCTCTTTTTCGGCAAGCTCGATAAAACGGTCATAGTCCGGTCTCGGCATTGTGATGTCAATATCATCGTCCCATGGGATAAAACCTCCATGGCGGACCGCGCCGATGAGGGTGCCTGAATCCACTGTCCACCTCAGCTTATTGTCAGAGCAGAACCTTATGAAGTGGCGGAAAATATTCATCTCAACGAGCTTTACTTCAGCCGGAGTAAGTTTTTTTTTCGGGTTTTTCGATACGGCCTCATCTCTTAAGGCCTGGATCCCTGCCTGAGCATCAGACAGCTTTTCGTCAGTCACAAGCGACATGGCGCCCGGTTCGGCATATTCTTCGGCATCTTCAGGGAGCACATTATGGTCATCTGACAGTGCTTCAGGGTCCTTTAGAAAGCGGCTTTCAGATTCACTTTCTTTCACAGCTTCACAGGAAGCCGTATCGCTGCTTCGCGCATCGCTGCCTGCGGCTGCATTGCCGGACTTAGCCCCTTTTGACCTGTTCATCGGACCTACATGTTTTTCGAAATCGTAGAGGAACTCCGGCAGCATCTTTGCAATAATCTCGCAGTCCTCGGCATACTCCGGGAATTTCTTCCACATCTGCAGGTTGGCAGCTGATACAGCCGGATTAAAATGTTTCTTTGGCGCTACGTGGTGCGACCAGTCTTCGCCGATGAACTCGACAATTTTCTTCATCTCCTCATCGTAGTGGAAAATGAGATCCTCGAACTGAAGTCTCAGTACCGGAGCATCGTCCGGTATATCACCGATCATTGCCCTGTGATCGCGGAATACGCGCGCAAACGGTTCCGCTTCCGCCGGAAGCACATGATCTCCATAGCGTCTCTGCTGGACGAACAGATCTCTGGGATCGCGGTCCACAACGATGACTCTGATGTCTTTCACATATGATAAATAGCGCGTAATATTGCTGGTTGCCACAAACTGATCGAGTACAATGAACGGCTGATTTTTCGGGTTCAGCAGCCTGCACAGTTTATCGACATAAGCCTGGGTCTTTTCAATAAATTCATCCCTTGTAATATGGACATGATAGTAGTCCTGATTCGGGAAATAATTATAGCGGAATGGCTTCTTCAGCGGCTTCGGCATGAGCTTGTCCTTAGCCCTTCTGGAATAATAAATAAATTTCTGAGGGCCTGAAAGAAGCTGCAGATCACCGTGCCAGTAGCCCTTATAAGTCTCGGTGACAAGGCTGTCGACGTACTCCTGCGAATATTTGAGCCAGTTACTTCCGAAAATTTTTCTGTAGCCGTATGCCGTTTCACGGGCAAATTTCATGTACCTTCGCAGCGCATAGCCGGAATTCAGGCGGTGCGGATTCTCCACAAGATTGTATTCAAGATCAGAAACACCGTCCGGATCCTGAAGAAAACGGCATTCAATATTTGTAGGCGCTGATGGGCAGTTGTCGAATTCTTTTAGGAAATCATCGACTGCGCCGGACCCGGTCCCATGGAAACTAATACATGTTATTATTCTCATTTTATACCTCGAATTTAAAAGTGATTGCCGCTGCCGCTCATCTGGGAAGCAATGTCAGCGTCAACAATATCCTCGCCGGTACGGCCTACAAGCTGCTGCCTGGATGTCTCGGAAAGTCCGTCATTGATTACAGCTCGCATATCGCAGGTGCTGCATTTGTCAAGATCTTCTTTCGTGAGCTTTCCGTCGCGGTAATCGCGCACGACCTTAAGCTCATACATACTGTACTTCTTCTTTCTGAAGAAGCGAAGGAACTTGTGGCGCACTACCCAGAGAGCGGGCTTCCAGATATGCCTGTGCATAGCCGGGGATACAGAACCGATCATCCAGCAGTCGCGGTCACAGTTCCTTACTTTTCGGCGTACAATTTCGGCTTCCGGACTGTTCCAGAGTTCATCCCAGGTCTGCTCGTTGAGGTTGCCCATTACTTCCTTGTCCTTGGTCCCATTGCAGGGCATGACGTCGCCGTAAGGATCAATGAAGAACGTGTCAAAACTCATATCGCACGGAAGAAGTCTCTTCTGCCCGTAGATATAATTGATAAGTCCGTGGTTGAAATATGCTCTGAACCACTTCTTCGGGCTGTTGGAATTCAGAAGCTCGTTGACCAGACGCTCGAACTGCTTGGCAACCTTCGGGCGGTCATGGATGATATTCTTGGCCTCGACAAAATAGAATGAGTTGTGAAGCGAAGCGGTCGCGAATTCCATTCCGAGGCGGTTCGAGATTCTATAGAGCTTGACAAGATCCATGCAGTTCGCGTCCTGCACTGTCATGCCGAATCCGACATCCTTCATGCCCATCTTGCGAAGCTTCTTGAGAGTCGTGTAGCCTCTGTTGAAGCCATCGGGAAGTCCTCGGATCGCGTTGTTGGTCTCCTCAAGGCCTTCGATGGAAATGCGGATTCCGATGTCCGGGAATTCCTTACAGAGGTCGATAATTCGATCAGTGAAGAAACCGTTCGTTGAGATGACGATACGGTCACTCTTCTTTCTGAGTTCTCGAACGATATCTTTGAGATCTGTACGGATGAAGGGCTCCCCGCCGGTGATATTTGTAAAATACATTGGCGGAAGCTTCTTGATTGTCTCAATTGAGATTTCTTCCTCGACTTTGGACGGCTTCTTGTAGCGGTTGCACATATTGCAGCGCGCATTGCAGCGGTACGTGACAATGACCGTGCCGTTGAGTTTCTTTGTTCTCTCAGCTTTCTTTGCGCCGGGGACTTTGTCCATGAGCTCTGCCGCCTTGCCCTTGCCGGGAAGCTTTTCCATGAGCTTAGCCGCCTTGCCCTTTCCGGGAAGCTTTTCCATGAGCTTAGCCGCCTTTTCCTTTACAGGGATTTTATCTGCAATATTTTCGATTATCGTCTTCTTTTCAGTGTCTGACATAGTACTTTCACCTTCTTTATCAATACTCGTATTCACATCGCCGGACATATCAAGTTCCTCACCGGCATAAATCTTAAGCAGCTTTTCGCAATATTCCTCAGTTGAGTCAAAGCTTACATGTCTGCAATTATCTGTATATCTCTCGATAAGAAGATCATCTTCCCAGAGCTTTTGGATTTTATTGGCCAGCTCCGCAGTACTTCCCGGTTCAAACAGCTCGCCGGTCTCATTCTCTTTAATGAGCTCAGGGATTCCGCCAATCCTGCTTCCGAGTACAGGCGTTCCGTACATCTGGCTCTCCATGACTGAGAACGGACAGTTCTCGTACCATTCGGAAGGGTACACCGAGAATCGTGCTCCGCTGATGAGATCCGTGAGAGCTTTTCCGGTCATAAAGCCGACATTCTGAATATTGGGGACACTCATCGTCTCTTCCGCAAGAGGGCCGGTTCCTGCAAATACGAACTTCACATCAGGAAGAAGGCTCACTGCTTTAAGAAGTGTCTTAATCCCCTTCTCCTCGGAGAATCTTCCGAAGTAGAGAACATATTTCTTCGGGATGTCGTCATCTGAAGCGGTTTTAGCGTCTTCCTCTACTCTGTCAATAAAGTTGTGGAGCGCGATTGTCTTTCCGGCAAACTGCGGATTGGTATCCATACGGCTCTTCATGAACTCTGAGCAGCAGATAAATGTATCGATTTTGCTGTAGACATCTGTGTGATTCCATATTTCCGCCTCCATCATGCCGACAGCAGATTTTGCGGTAGAACCGTGGATACATTTGCCCCGAAGACAGTTCGTAAAATGCCCTCCGACACACTTCTCGCAGATCACACCCGAGTTGGGATTCATCAGCATGTGGTTCGGACAGATAAGCTGGTAATCGTGGGCCGTGAATATGATTTTACAGGCTTTACCGGTTTCTTTCTTCCACTTTTCAATTTCAAGAATGACAGATGGAGTGAGCTGATAATTGAAATTATTGAGATGACACACATCGGGCTCAAAATCATCAAGCACGAGACGGATCTTCTTACGGGCTTCCGTACTGTAAATTGTTTTTACCGGGTAGGTCAGCTTTGAGAGCGCGCTTCCGCCGTGAAAATCCATATCAGATGTGTAGGCTTCCGCGCTGTTGCCGACGCACCGGCCTTCGTGTTCCATGCCGAAATACTGTACTTCGTGTCCAATGCTTTTCAGATAATCACCGATCTTGAAGATGTAGGTTTCCGATCCGCCGTTCGGATACAGGAATTTGTTGATCATTAATACTTTCATAATTGACTCCTTCAAAAAAATCACGGCAGTCACTTTCGGGCTTTATCACTGCCATCTCGCAGCAAGCTGCTCGATGACTGTTGGCCCTCAAATGCCTGCTCGTGTCCACGGGACTAGCTTCGCGTCGCAAGCACGGCAGTCACTTTCGGGCTTTATCACTGCCATCTCGCAGCTGAGCTGCTCGATGACTGTTGGCCCTCAAATGCCTGCTCGTGTCCACGGGACTAGCTTCGCGTCGCAAGCACGGCAGTCACTTTCGGGCTTTATCACACAAATAAGAGGAAAATCTCGAGAAAGATCCTCCCCTTATGTTGTTTATTCCTTCATATAAAGTTCAAGAGTTTTGTTAATGACTTCATCCCAGCTGTATTTGCTTAAAATGAAATCTTTGGAGCTGTTTCTAAGCGACTCGACAATCTGCGGTGATTCGAGGAGCATCTGCATTTTTTTCTGCAGGTCGTGCGTACTGCCCCGCGCGAACGTGACACCCTTATCCTCAATCACTTCCGCACACTCGGGAATGTTAGAAGTAAGTACGCAGTTGCCGTAGCTCATAGCTTCCAGGAGGCTAAGCGGCATACCCTCAATATCCGATGCAAGCACATACATGTAAGGATTGCTGTAAAGCTCTTCTAATTCCTGTCCATCCACAAAGCCGGTGAAGATGATCCTGTCATCATCAGCAGCTCTCTTCTTCATCTCGTCGACAAATTCTTCTGTGTCAGAACTTCCGCCCGCAATGATCAACTTCTTGTCCGTATCAATCTTTTTATAGGCATCAATCAGATACCGGATGCCCTTTTCCGGCGCAAGTCTGCTCAAGGCAAGAATATAACTGTCTTTAGTGAGGCCGTATTTTTCCGTTATAAGCTGAGCCTGTCTGACGGTAGGTTCCGAGACTCCGTTCGGAATAAAATTTGTCCTGCGTCTGTACTCTTTCAGGAAATACACTTCCATATCGTGACTCAGAACGATTATCTCGTCAGCCATTCTGACTGCCATGCGCTCGCCCATCTTTATGACAAACTTAGCAAAGCGGTTCCATTTAGCCCGGCGGTGATCAAGACCGTGAATGGTTGCAATACATCTCTTTTTCCCGAACAATTTTGGAAGCCACATCATAATACATGGACCTTCGGCGTGATAATGAACAATATCATAATCACCGAAGGTGACAAAAATAGATGCGAAAAATGAAGCGGAAAACGCTGCAAGTCCTTTTCCGTTGACGGTCGGGACATACTTTAATTTAACGCCTTTATATTTAGTCAGCGGTTTTTCTTTATCGTACTCTTTTCCGCTAACGTGATGTCCTCTTCGGTTGTAACAGGTTACTGAATGTCCACGTTCAGCCATATGGGTACTGAGTTCTTCGACAACGATCTCCACCCCGCCCTCGCGCGATGGGATGCGCTTATGTCCCAGCATAGCGATTTTAAGACTTGTTTCACTCATACACATGAACCTCAGAAAAGTTAGTAGTGCAGTAAGTCTATCTCTCTTTGCAAATATATATTTTAACATAATAAGCCATATCAAGGAAGTGCGACGTTATTTATTTTTTCGAAACCTTCCCGATATGGTAACAGTTCATACAGAATGTAACAAAACATCAGACTTCGACGCAAGCAGAGCGATCGGAGATCGCGATTTACAAAAACAGGGCTGACACTCCTTGCTTCCGTGTCAGCCCTGAATCAGATTAAATTATATTTCGGAAAATCCGGTCAGTTCATTATGTGTTCGGGTTGTTATTCTTCAGAATGACATCGTGGCTGCCGCCCTCAACAATAGATGTAGAGGAGACAACTGTCAGTCTGGCTTTCTGCTGCAGTTCCGGAATGGAGAGTGCGCCGCAGTTGCACATCGTTGAGCGGACCTTGTAAAGTGTCGTTGTGACGCCTTCTGCAAGGGAACCGGCATAGGGAACGTAGCTGTCAACACCCTCCTCGAAGCTCAGCTTTGTAGCCCCGCCGAGGTCATATCTCTGCCAGTTGCGCGCACGGTTAGAACCCTCGCCCCAGTACTCTTTGACATAGTTGCCATTCACACGGACCTTGTTTGTCGGGCTCTCATCAAATCTTGCAAAGTAACGGCCGAGCATAACGAAGTCAGCACCCATAGCCAGCGCAAGTGTGATGTGATAATCATGTACGATACCGCCGTCGGAGCAGATCGGAATGTACACACCCGTCTTCTCGAAGTACTCATCTCTTGCCTTAGCGACCTCGATGACTGCTGTAGCCTGGCCTCGACCGATACCCTTAGTCTCGCGTGTGATGCAGATGGAACCGCCGCCGATACCGATCTTGACGAAATCGGCTCCTGCATTTGCAAGGAAAAGGAATCCTTCCTTATCGACAACGTTGCCTGCTCCAACCTTTACTGTGTCACCGTAATGCTCGCGGATCCAGCTGATTGTCCTGCTCTGCCATTCAGAGAAACCTTCTGAAGAATCAATGCAGATGACGTCAGCACCTGCCTCGATCAGAGCCGGAACTCTCTCCGCGTAGTCGCGTGTGTTGATACCGGCGCCTACGACATAGCTCTTATTGGCGTCAAGAAGTTCATTGACATTTTCCTTGTGGCTGTCATAGTCCTTGCGGAATACGATATACTGAAGTCTTCCTTCATCGTCTACGAGCGGAAGTGTGTTTATCTTGTTGTCCCAGATAATATCGTTACAATCATGCAGATTTGTCGAGTCAGGAGCTGTGACCAGCTTGTCAAGCGGTGTCATGAACTCAGTAACTCTGAGGTCTTTTGACATTCTGGAGAGACGGTAGTCGCGGGATGCCACAATACCGAGCAGTTTGCCGTGGGATGTGCCATCATCTGTGATCGCTACAGTGGAATGACCTGTTCTCTCTTTGAGATCAAGGACATCTGCAAGAGTGGCTTCAGGCGGAAGGTTAGAATCGCTGGTGACAAAGCCTTTCTTGTATGCTTTGACGCGGCGGACCATATTGGCCTCATCCTCAATCGACTGGGAACCATAGATAAAGGAGACACCGCCCTGCTTAGCAAGAGCGATTGCCAGCTTTTCACCGGAAACAGACTGCATGATCGCAGAGACCATAGGGATATTCATTTTGATCGGGCATTCTTCCTGGCCCTTCCTGTACTTGACAAGAGGGGTTTCGAGCGAGACCGCTGCAGGAACGCATTCAGATGAAGAGTAACCGGGGACGAGCAGATATTCACCAAAAGTGCGGGACGGTTCTTCGAAAAAATAAGCCATTCTTTCTCTCCTTTAAAACATTCTTCTTACTTAAATTACTGAAAGTTTGCTGTTTTTAATAGATGACTGGATATTGAATGGAATTCTAACGCAAATCAATGAGAAATGCAAGGCTAATTTGGAAATAAATATGGGGCTGCGTAACAGTTCAGACAGGCTGTGCGCGCACCAGGATGCGGTGCAAACAACCTGTCCGAACTGTTACGGGGCTGGCGCATCAGACGGTGTCCTGCTGCATACAGCCAATAGCGTCAGATATGCAGTGCAGACTCGCCTTAATGCGACAGCCCCTTACAATTTAAATCGTTAATAATTCAGATAAAGTATCACTCAGCAATCGTGCAGCCGCCGACCGGACGGATGTACATGACCTTAGTAGCGCCCTCGCCGAGAAGCGCATCCATACCTTCGCGGAAAGCGTCCACCTTGGCAAGCGGAACGAATGCCTGAATTGTGCCGGCAAATCCACCGCCGTGTACACGGTGAGCACCTTCTCCGCCCAGCAGATGCTCAGCGACAGCCAATGCTACACCGACCGGCTGATCGGCAGCGTCGCGGTATGTTGCGATATTCTGCAGATAAGTGAAGGAGGACTTTCCGGACTCGTTTACGAGTGTAAGGAACTTATCAAAGTTGCCCTCTTTCAGAGCTGCGACCTGGGCTTTGACTCTGTCGCAGTCATTGTAATAGTGAATCGCGCGGAGGATCGCACGGTCACCGACGGACTCACGGATCTGCGGAATAGCTGCGTAGAATTCAGCCGGGTCGACCTCAGAGAGAACTTCCTTTCCGAGAGCGGCGGCAACAGCGCGCATCTCAGCCGGAACAGCGGCGTAATCGCCTGTCAGGTCAGCGTGGTCAGCACCTGAATCTACGATGCAGAGAGCATAGCCTGCGGAAGCGAAATCAAAATCAACTGCCTCATAGACAGGATTTTCTTTGTCAAAGAAATCAATCGTGATGATGCCGCCGATTGCGCAGCCCATCTGATCCATGAGACCTGACGGCTTGCCGAAATAAACGTTTTCTGCGTACTGGCCGATGCGGGCTATCTTGGCCATCGGAAGCTCCTTGTTGCAGTAGAGACCGTCGATGATGGCACCGATAAGAACTTCAAAGCATGCAGATGAAGAAAGACCGGAGCCGCCCGGTACATCAGACTTTACATAAGCGTCGAAACCGCTGATTTTGTAGCCCTCTTCCGTGATGGCATTGAGGATTCCGCGGATCAGGGAAGCAGTCGTGTTCTCCTCTTCCTTGACGGGAGCGAGGCTTGTTATATCGATGGAGGTCATGCCATAACCTTCGGAATGGATATTGACCATGTTTGTTCCGTTCGGAGCAGCAACTGCAAGTGCGTCAAGGTTGACGGAGCCTGTCAGGACACGGCCCCTCTGATGATCTGTGTGGTTTCCGCCGATTTCTGTGCGGCCCGGTGCTGAGAAAACTGCCACCTCTGCATTTTCATCTTTGCCGAAGACTTCCGCAAATCCACATGCAACATGAGCAATACGATCCCTGTACTGTCCGATGTTTTCCACAGGCTCACAGTAAATATGTGAGAGCTGAGCGTCATACGCGCCACCTGCAAGTTTCTCGTTAAGAGCTTTGATTGTAAGCATAAGATCCCTCCTGGATAAATATTAACCTGTTCTGTAAATTTCATCCTGAAACTCAGTGATAGTACCGCTCTAAGTCAGACACAAAACGAACGACAGCCAGTCTGTATATATGTATCTTATGTCGCGGTCAATTTTAAGTTTATCATCCATAATGTATCAAATCAATGGAATTATCCACCCCAAACATTGCAAAATCAATTAATTGTCCATTGAACTGGCCCATTTTTAGATTTAAACTATAATAAATGAACAAAAAGGAGGTGTACTTTGAAAATGACTAAAGAAGACCTGCACTCCTGCAGCGTCCATTTATCAGATGACGAGCGCGCTGTCGTCCTTCTCGACCAGACCAAGCTCCCGAACAAAACAGAGTACCTGACGCTGACTAAGGCGGAGGAAATCTACGATGCCATCAAAGTTCTGGCAGTGCGCGGTGCACCTGCGATAGGAATCTGCGCCGGCTATGCGATGTACGTTCTGGCACAGCGGGCTGAAGCCTCCTCCTACGGAGAACTCTGCGAGAGGCTTCACAAAGATGGAGAATACCTTATTTCATCCCGCCCTACTGCTGTCAATCTGAGCTGGGCAGTAGGCCGTATGCTCGCGGTCCTTGACGGCGCTTCCGACAAGTCTGTCGATGAAGTCATAGCCCTTCTCCGCGAGGAAGCCTATGCGATCCAGCTCGAAGACATCGAGATGTGCCGAAAGATCGCCGAATACGGTCTCTCACTTCTCAAGCCGGGCGACACATTCCTCACACACTGCAACGCCGGTCCGCTTGCTACCAGCAAGTATGGGACGGCGATCGGTCCGGCTTTTCTGGCAAAAGAGCGCGGCATCGATATTAAAGTCTTCTCTGATGAGACGAGGCCGCTTCTTCAGGGAGCCCGGCTTACATCCTACGAACTGCAGAAGGCAGGGATCGACGTTACCCTCATTTGCGACAACATGGCAAGCATAGTTATGAAAAACGGCTGGATCCAGGCATGCTTTGTAGGCTGTGACCGCATTGCGGCCAACGGTGATTTTGCAAATAAAATCGGCACCAGCGGTGTCGCTATACTCGCAAAGCATTACGGTATACCGTTCTATACTCTGGGACCGAGGTCTACAATAGATATGAACTGTCCGACCGGAGCGGATATAAAAATTGAGCAGAGAAATCCGAACGAGATCAAAGAGATGTGGTATAAAGAGCCTATGGCACTTCCGGAGGTGAAATGCTATAATCCGGCATTTGACGTTACGGATCATGAGCTGCTCACAGCTATTGTAACGGATAAGGGAATCGTCTATCCGCCTTTTGATGTGAATCTCAAGAAGATCATGGAAGAAGACTGATTCGTCATATATCAATACGAAAGACTGACAAAAATGGAGGTGTAACATATGGAAAATTTCTCACCGAGTGCCTGCATCGAACTCAAGCCGGGTACACACGTAGCTAAAGTCGTACTTATGCCGGGCGATCCGCTCCGCGCAAAATACATCGCCGATCATTACCTTGAGAATCCTGTTCTCTTCAACGATGTCCGCAACATGCTTGGTTATACAGGAACTTTTGAGGGAAAAGAAGTTTCTGTCATGGGTTCCGGCATGGGCGTTCCGTCTCTGGGCATTTATGTGCATGAGCTGTTCAATTTCTTCGGCGTTGAGGCGGTCATCCGTATCGGTTCTGCAGGCGCGCTTCAGGATGACGTACATGTTCGCGACGTTGTCATCGCGATGTCCGCTTCCACCAACTCTGCCTTCCTGACATCCTATGATCTCTCCGGATATCTGGCTCCTACAGCGGATTACAATATGCTTAAAGACGCAGTGGCAGCCGCAGAGGAAATGGGCGTCAAGGCTGACGTAGGCAGCGTCTACACATCAGACTTCTTCTATCACCCGGATAAGCAGGTCAATCAGAAAGCCCGCGATCTGGGCCTCCTCTGCGTCGAGATGGAGACAGCGGGTCTCTATCTTACCGCTATGGCTAACCACAAGAAAGCTCTCTCGATCCTGACCATCTCCGATCACATCTTTACCGGAGAGGCTCTCAATGCTGAAGACAGACAGAACAGCTTCCACGAGATGATGCTGATCGCGCTGAAGACTGCGGCTAAGTTCGAGTAAACGCGGTTCGGAGCCAAGACCGCAGGATTCGGTTTTGTGATGTCAGCCGGCGCTGACCCAAATCCGGCGCCAGGTCTTTCGAGCAAGACCAAAGCAACCGATAAAGAAGGGCTGACGCTTAAGGTGAACTCATAGCATGTTGCAGCATTTGCATATATCATCTGCAATATGTAATGGGAACCCGCCTTAATGCGTCAGCCCTTTATCATAGTTATGAAATAAGTATGTATCGAGTCACTGAATCCTTACCAGCACAGCACCTCACAACCGGTCTCGGTTACAAGCACCTCTACCTCCCACTGCGCGGACGGCTTGCCATCCTGAGTATACACCGTCCATCCGTTCTTATCGTCGATACAGATTCTGTCCGTTCCCATGTTCACCATCGGCTCGATCGTAAATACCATCCCCGGAACCATCAGCATTTCTGTGCCGGCTTTCGAGACATAACTGACGAATGGATCCTCGTGGAACTCGTTGCCGCAGCCGTGTCCGCCGATCTCGCGCACGATACTGTATCCGTGATCCAGGGCATGTCTGTGAACAGCCTCGCCCATATCGCCGAGGAAAGTCCACGGAATAACATGCTTAATACCGACTTCCACACACTCTTTCGTGACATCGACCAGCTTCTTCCACTCGGGCTTTACATCACCGATACAATACATGCGTGAAGAATCGGAAAAATAACCGTTCAGAATTGTCGAACAGTCGACATTAATTATATCTCCGTCCTTCAGGATAATGTCATCCGAGGGAATTCCGTGGCAGACTTCACTGTTGATGGATGTGCACACGCTTTTCGGAAAACCCTGATAACCGAGATCCGCAGGGATACCGCCCATCTTTTTGGTCACAGAAGTAACAATGTCATCTATCTCCTGTGTGGACATACCTGCGTGGATTTTATCACCAATCTCGTCGAGGACTGCTACATTGATGACTGCGCTCTTTTTTATACCCTCAACATCCTTTTCGGACTTGATCAGTTTTCTCGACGGAACAATGTGCCCCATCCTCTCATACCGCATGATTTTTTCATCAAATGCCAAATGACAACTCTTATACTTTTTTCCGCTGCCGCACCAGCACGGCGCGTTCCGTTCAAGTCTTCTGAACATTATAAACCTCTTATTTTTAATCTCATATATCCGATCAAGTCTTACTCACAAAACTTGACGCGATAGTGAAAAACTGTTCCTTAGGTGCAACAAACAAATGATAGCACAAGCTAACCCGATTGAAAACAGAAAAATCATTTCATATCGATGAGTTCAAGCGAATCAGCATCGATAAGCAGCTCCGGCGATTCAGCCTGACCCTCGAGTGTCGATGGTATGATCCCGGACAGCTGGTTTTCAACACTCTCTGACCTAAGCTTCCAGAATGAAATCAGGGTATCAACGCCCTTATGAAACGCAGTTTCTGAAGCAAATTTATTCTGATCTCTCTCGATATATGGAGTCAGCATAGCCTCGATCTGCTTAAGCTCAAAAGAGATATCATTTTCTCCGCTGTAACGTTCAATCAGATCTCTCATGGCGGCGTGGTAAGCAGTCACATATCTCTGATCCTTCATGATCCAGTCGAACATAGGCCGATTGCCGGAAAGACCTTTAAGTAGCGGAGTGTCAACAGGGTAATTGATCATTTTCGTCGCGTCCCCGGACCTGTATGTCCCAAAGGCCGAACTGTAGTCCCACGGCAACATAGACAGGTGCCCTCTCTTTTCATAGAGGAAATAGTTACCTGCCGTGTCCCCCGTGTAACTATTCCAGCTGACAACAAAATTGTGAACCGCAAAATAGGCAATCACTTCATCAATATCCACTGCCGAGCTTACATCCGCCCCTGTACTTAATGTCTTAAGCGCCCTGATGAGCTCTGCTCTGTCTCTACCTGTCACATTCTGACTGGCATTGTTGAAGATGTCCGGATAGCTTCCAGGATCATCATCAATATAGATCAGCTTGATATCATCCGGCTTTACTATAGCCATCGTATCCTGAATTCCGGGTGAACCGTCTGCCGACTCAGACTCTTCAGTCAGAATATTTTCATTTCCGGCTGCGCTCTCGCCTTCCTCGGAGCTGTTTTCCGCTTCGGAACCTTCAGTCAGTGTGCTCTCGGCAGAATCAGCCTCACTGTTCGTCTCCGATACGGCAGCCTCTTCGCCCGAAGATGCTGCCATTATGTTGTAAAGTTCATTTTGACTAAGCACGTTCGGATCAATATGTTCCATCGGGTCATCAAATGACACGTCTCTCCCTGAGTTCTCATCGGTCCGTCCGACAATATCCAAATCATTCGAATCGACCTGCGGATCTCTGCCTACAGACTGGATCGTTTTCTCATATTCCGTCTCTTCACATTCCGGTTTATAGAGATTTCCGTAATTCTTGCCAAAGTTCCTTCTCAAAAAAGCATCATCAACACTCTCGACCGCAAGGTAAAGACCTGCATCGCTGCCGTTCACTGTAAGAAACACGTAAGAGCAAAGCGGCGACGGTACACCGGCACCGGACATAGCTTCATAGACAAGAAAATCCTTCATGAACGTGCAGTCACCGGCAGAATTGTTGAGATCCAGCTTATTCAGTCCGTGATAGCTCTCCATACTGTTCCTGTGGTCAAAACCGATTCTGAAGCTGTATTTGGAACTCCCCAGAGACTGAACTTCACCGGCATTGCCTTTGATTCGAATTGAAATATTGGAAAACTTCTCACCGTCAATGACCGCATCGCAGTCATACCAGGTCTTATCTGCTTTGCCGCACATATCATCGAAATTGTTCATCACAATATCAATCTCATGTACATAAGAAGTGTCGAAAAGACGATCTTCATAGCCGCTGGCGCCGCTTACCGGTTCGATTCCGAAGCGCTTTCCGTTCATAAAAATAATGGTCAGCAGCACCGCAAAAGCCGTTACGATAATACATATTTTTTCTAAATATTTACTTGTAGACATTCTCTCCCCATAGTCTGCAATTACTGCGTGAAAACGGCGGAGAATAACTCCGCCACTTTCGCTTATATCTAATTGGAATCGACAGTCTTTACAAAACCGCAGGTACTACGCATGTAGGGCTCCCGGCCTGTACGCGGATTCCTGTATATGTCAGTGTATTGTCATCTTCAAGCTTGTAAATAACGACTTCTCCGGAATTTTGATTTGCAGAAATAACGTATTCTCCGGTTGAATGATCTCCTATGAGATTGATGTCCCTGGGACCGTCGCCGCCGCTGGGACTGAAGACCGGTGCATTCAGAGTGCCATCGTGATTCACACTGAATACGGCGATACTGTTATCTCCGCGGTTCGATACCAGCAGTCTTGACCCTCCCATGGTAAACCTTATAGCAGCCGCAGTGTTCTCCGCTGCGCAGCCCTTCGGAATCGAAGAAATCTTTTGAATGACTTCATATCTGTCATTCTTCTTATGAAGGACATACACGTCATTCTTCATTTCCGTAATGAGGTAAAGCTTATCCGGATAAGCCATATGAAAATCAAGATGTCTCGGTCCGTCTCCGGGCGCAGTTTTTATATTCCTGTCCGTGGGCGTGAGCTTTCCCGTCTCCCTGTTGAAATCATAGATAAAGACTGTGTCCAAACCGAGGTCGCAGACATAGACTTCATCCCAGTCGCAATAAATAAAATGGCAATGCGGTCCCGACTGCCGTACAGGATCAGCTCCGCTGCCTTCATGTTGAACAAAATCCGTTCGTCCTACAAGCATACCGTCAATATCAAGAGCAAATACTGCTATGCTTCCGGTCGCGTAATTGGCAGCAAAGAGATATTCACACGCCGAATCGAGCGATATATGACAGGCAGAAATACCTCCGGTCGGAAGTTTGCCGCATACAACGGGATTTTTCTCAATTCCCTGCAGAGAGTAACATACAACCTCTGCCTCACCGGCATGCTTTTCACCGGAGTAAATCACTCTGCCGTTCGGATGGACAGCCATATAGGAAGGGCTCTCGATGCCGGTGACAGATGCTGTCTCGCGTATAGTCTTTTTCTCTGTGTCAAACAGGTAGCGGTGTATTCCCTCTTCTTCTAACGAAGCATAACCGCTGACATAAAATTCTGCTCTCATAATGTACCTTACCGGAAGCCGCGAAGCTGTTTCCTAAAAAACGATGGTATCGGGCAAATTTTGACTGACGGGTTCGCGATTTACTTATACAGCAGTCTCCGAACTCTCAGAACTCCCTCGATTTCCTTGAGCCTCTCGACCGTATCATGCGGCATCGGAGCCGTGATGTCGAGCAGCGTGTACTCATAATCGCCGCGGCTCTTGGAAGCCAGATTGTCGATATTGAGCCCGTTGCTGCCAAAGAAGGAAGTGATCTGGGAAAGCATGTTGGGAATATTCCTGTGCAGGATCGCGACGCGCGCCACCGTCTGGCATATGCCGGCGTCAACGCTCGGATAATTCACGGAGTTCCTGATATTGCCGTTATCCAGATAATCCTGCAGCTCGCGGACAGCCATCACTGCGCAGTTATCCTCGGCCTCCTCTGTGGATGCTCCGAGGTGAGGCAGAACGACGGCGTTCTTCATTTTGACAGAGAGCGGATTGGAGAAATCCGTCACATACGCCCTGACTTTTCCGCTCTCGAGGGCTTCTCCCATGGCCTTCTCATCGACAAGCGCGTCGCGCGCAAAATTGAGGAAACGCACGCCGTCTTTCATCTTTGCGATGGCTTCAGCGCCGATCATGCCTTTCGTCGAATCGTTGCAGGGTACGTGGATCGTGATATAGTCGCACTGCGCGTATATATCGTCCAGATTTCTGGTGATGTGCGTAGCTCTGGAAAGGCTCCAGGCTGCGTCGACAGACAGGTACGGGTCATAGCCGAGGACATCCATGTGGAGGTCCACCGCGGTATTGGCCACCTGAACGCCGATCGCGCCGAGGCCGATCACGCCGAGTTTTTTATTGGTCAGTTCATTTCCTGCAAATGCTTTCTTCGCCTTCTCCGCAGCCTTCCCGATATTCTCATCGTCAGCGTTGTCTTTCACCCAGATAGCCCCTCCGATAATATCCCTGGCAGCCAGAAGAAGACCGGCGATGGTGAGTTCCTTGACGGAGTTGGCATTTGCACCCGGGGTATTAAAGACAACGATGCCTTCCTCGCTGCAGCGCTCAAGCGGAATATTGTTCACTCCGGCTCCCGCCCTCGCGATTGCCCGAAGTTCCGGCGGGAACTGCATGTTCTTCATGTCGGCAGAACGCACGAGAACGCCGGCGGCCTCATCAATTGTGTCTGTCAGTTCATAACCGGGCCTGAAATTCCGAAGACCCACTTCACTAATGTTGTTCAGGCAAAATATCTTTCTATCTTTCATCAGATCCTCCCAGGTTTTCAAGTTTCGCTCCGAAGGCTGCCGAGGAATCATTGTCACTTCCTGATGGCAGCAGCTTGCCGGACCGTGTCCGCGCGGCTCAGCCGATAATTTCGACGGGAGTTATGCGGCTCTTATTAAAGAAGCTCTCAATATCATGAATTCCGAGTGCCTCCATGTCAGCGATCGAGTTCTGATTCCCAATCATTGCCTGGTACAGGCGGTAACCATCGATATCGATTCGGGCTGTGCGCACATAATTATCCCGTATCTGGTTCCAGTAGGGAACAGAACCGTCTACATTAGAATAGTAATTATAACCGTGATTCTTGTAATATGCAAACTTTTCATTGTCATACGAATAATCGCTCGGACCCTGCAGGTCTGATCCATGAGCAAATATGATCGTGTCGATCGGGCCGACGATCGGAATTACATTCTCTTCGAATCTCTCCGTATCCGTCATAAGTGATTCGAGAGAAGCCGTATCGATATGACGGTGCCCCCATGTGTGGCTGGCAAATTCAAAGCCTTCGGCTTTCATGGCATTTGCAACCCTTGTGGCTTCGGCGACATCTTCATCGAAATCAAAGTCCGGATGAGCATCGAGCCAGTTTTTCTGGGCTTCATCCAGGCGCTCCGGATCGCGGGTTGCATAGACTTCATCCGTGCGGTAGCCGAGCACGCCGTTGTAACCTGTGAGGGCAATGATGCAGTGAGCATTGTGGTAGGAGAAATCCGGATGCTCATCGATAAAGGTCGAAAGAAGCGGCACGACGTCGTAGTCTCCTGTATGCTTCTCGCCGGAGTCATCCGTATAGATGCATTTTACCTTTCCGCTGTCATCGATAATAAGCTTTTCGGCAATACCCTGATCATCATAAGCGTGATAATAGCTGAGATCATCCTCGGACATGACAGCCGGATGTTTGCCCGGGGGCAGCATGAGCGCGTCATTCTTCTCGAAGTGTACGTCGCCGTCGGAATCCACAGTCTCCTTCACCATATCGCGCATTGTTACAAGCACAACACCGTAATCATACATCTGCTGTGTGATTGTGTTGAACTCGTCTGTTGAACACATCCAGCAGGCATTATCCTTAGCGATGAAGTCACTTGAAAGCTCGGGTATAAAGCCCCTGTCGTCATTGAGCAGTGAATGGTAGAAGAAATGGGGGATGACCTCCGGATCATATGCTATGCAGGAAGCCTTCTCCTCCTGGATTTCATTTATCAGATCCGTGTATGAGTCCGCCTCGGCGCTGCCCGAAAGAAGCGCGATCGCCGCGTCATAATCGTACATGGCAGCAAGTTTTTTGGCCTCTTTTACAGTGTCATTCTCATTCGCGGCAGCCGAAGTGCTGACAGAATCAACAAGCATGCTCTCAGTCGCGGTGGCAGCCTGATTGTCACTTTGCGCATTATCCTTCTTGTCACGCCTGCCGCAGCTGCGAAGAATAAGTATGAGAACAAGCACGACCGCGAGCGCGCCGACAATCATAATAATCCTTCGTATCATCTCCTGCTGCTTTCTTTTGGCCTCCTGCTCTCTGCGGAGACGGCGTTCTCTGCGTTTTTTCCTCTCATCAAGAGCGCGTTTTTCATCATCCAGAAGGCCATCTACATCACTCGGAGCTGCAGATCGTGTCACGGCAGATTTCTCAGCCATGTCTTTGGCTCTTCTGCTGCGTGTCTCATTCCCGGCTCTCTCAGACCTTCTCCTTCTCGGAGTCTCCTCCTTGATGCTCTCAGACCTTCTCCTTCTCGGAGTCTCCTCCTTGATGCTCTCAGATCTTCTCCTTATCGGAGTCTCCTCCCCGGTACTCTCGGATTTTCTCCTTCTCTTTCTCTCTTCGCTCATTGTCTTACCATCCCACTTGATAAAGTTTATACTGATGGTCTCTTAATCGAGACTCATATTAACCAATCAGCTTAAGCATTGTCTCAATCAGTTTATTAACATCAATTGGTTTCTCAAGATAATCATCCATACCTGCAGCCTTTGCCGCCTCCCGATCTTCTTTAAATGCATTGGCGGAAATACATATGATCGGTATGCCGCTCTTGTCACTGTCCTCCATCCTGCGTATAGCCTTCGCTGCCTCGTATCCGTTCATAGTCGGCATCTGCGCATCCATGAGGATACATGCGTAATAACCGGCAGGCTTTTCATCAATCAGATCCACAGCAATTTTTCCGTTTTCAGCGGTATCGCTTTCCCCTCCTGATCGCTTCAGGAACTCGGACAGTATCGCCCGATTCATTCTGCTGTCCTCAACGATCAGAAAGCGTTTTCCTGCAAATGTAGACATATCGAACGTCGGAGCCGCAGATCTGTTTCTCCTGCCTGATTTTCTACTGCCGGCACCTGCTATGAGACTGGTCGGCTGGTGCCGGAACTCAAGATAAATCTTGAATTCGGTCCCCTGCCCCGGCTCGCTTTTAACCTCAATCGATCCGCCGCCAATCTCCACAAGCCGCTTAATAATAGACAGCCCAAGGCCGTTTCCGGGAACGCCGCTTGTCGTTGACTTTTCCTCGCGCTCGAACGGCTCATACATACGCTGCTGAAATTCATTGCTCATACCTATGCCGTTGTCCCGAACAATTACTTCATAATTGCCGTAATTATCCAGATCCGAAGGAGACTCATTGATAATGAACTCTATCCTGCCGCCCTTAGGAGTATAATTGATCGCATTCTGAATTAAGTTGGATAATACCTGCTTTAACTTGATCTCATCGCAGTAGACCTTAGATTCCGAAATACCGGAGCTGTCACAGATAAATGTCTGCTGCTTGGACTTTGCCTGCTCGCAAAACATACTGCGAAGATCTTCCATGATGATCCTGAGATCATTCGGCTGCTGAAGGACCCGGTATCTGCCGCTCTCTATTCGGACGAGATCTAGGACGTTGTTTACGAGTTCCAGCATGTATTTGCCCGAAGCACTGATTTTTTCAAGATAATCAGCGACCATGGCATCATCCCCGATAGAAGCATAGGCCAATGTGGCATAGCCGATCACAGCGTTCATAGGCGTCCTTATGTCGTGGGACATATTGGACAAAAAAGCCGTCTTGGCAGCATTGGCCTGCCGTGCTTCCTGTAGCGCAATCTCGAGAAGTTCACGGCTTCTGTCTCTCTCCTCACGAAGCTCAGAGAGTTCCATATTATCTTCTCTTATTTTCTTCAGGCACAAGAGCACTTTTGTCGGTACTCCATTCTGTCTTGAAGATACCCTGTACTCAAGACCCCGCTTTCTTCCCATGTTGTTCGTATACTCGTAATGGGCGGAATCCTTGTCTTTGAGCAGTTCACGAAGACCGTCTACAGAACTGTCGGAGGGACTGCTCAGTTTTTTGTAGTCAGGAAGCTTTAGAGCCGCATATCGCTGATGGAACTCAGAGTATCTGCCCTGCCGCATCATTCCGAAAGTTCCGTTATCCGGCGTCTCGTAGACAACTGTGATAAAATCTGTCTCGAGATTTATTTCATAGATTAAAGAGTAACGTGAAATAATACCTGTAAGAATATCGTTGGAAGTATCTTTTTTCGTGAGGACCTCAAGGACACATTCTCTCTGCTCACTCTCACTAAGCTCAAGCACAACAGGAAATGACTGCACGTTATAAACGTCGCCATTCAGGATGCCCTCTTTACAGCATCGCTCTCTGGTCCGGCAGGCAGTATAACTTGTACAGTTCTCACAGCGATTGACATATCCCCAGACAGAAAAACAGGATTTGCCGAAATCGACCTGACCGCCAGGCTCAATAATAAGCTCTCTGCACTCATAGGGATCTACGACGCGGACGATATCATACAGATTCCGGAGCTCTGATATAAATTCATTTAATTTGGCACGGGTATAATGAGTGACACTCATCCACTTACCTCCGTAAATATGAGCCAAATTTAGATATTACCGCTCTTATTATAATACAGATAGCCTTGAAAAACGACTATAAATTAAAGTCTCGCCTGTGAGACTGGAATTTAAATAAAAAGAGGGCTGCCGAAGCAGCCCAATCTCTGTTTTTCATACATATTAATGAAGCGGAGGAAAACTGTACTGCGCTTCAGACTTGTGTCCCGGCTGTGGAGTGAGCTGGCCGTAATACTTTTTATAGTTTTCGTTATACGCGTCCAGATATTCTTTGTTGCCGGAATGATGAAGGTTGTGTATATAATCATGTTCTCTTCCGATGATCTCAGTGTTGATCTGGCTTATTATAAATACAGCCAGGTCTGAACACTGATCGGAAATACGTTCGAGATTAGTGATAATGTTCTCGAACTGAATGCCGCTGTAGATGGAGCAGATATTGTGTGTCATACGATAAATGTGACGATCTTTCATTGTCTCCATCAATGAGTCGATGACCTCCTCCATAGGCTCGACTCTGCGGGCTTCGTTAAGGTCGTTGTTCTTATATGCGTCGAGTGTTACATTTAAGATATCAGCTACCGCCTCGACGGCAATGGTAAGGTCATTTAACGCGTCTTCGGAAAAAGTCCCTTCATGCTCTCTGAGCGCTGATACATCGTCCGCAATATTCTTGGCTCTGTCTCCGATTCTCTCAAAACTTGTAAGCGCTTTGATCTGGTAAGCCTGGACAAGGTGGTGCTGGTCCAGAGTCAGATTGCCGGAAAGATCCACGAGGTAGCGGTTAGTGGCGTCAGCCATGCGGTCGAGCAGAAGCTCTCTCTTGTTGATCTTTTCCGCACGCTTGTCATTATACGCAACAATCTGGCTGCATGCAGCGTTGAGATTCTGCAGAGCGGTATCCGCCATATGTCTGATTACATGCCCGGCGCGGTCAAGAGCCAGCTCCGGTGAGTTGAAAAGCAGTGGATCAAGATCCCTGAGGTTATCTTCGATCTCTGCTTCCTCGTTGTCACGGGCTTCAGGTCTGTCCGGAACAATCCTCTCAGACATTCTTGCCAACGCGCCGGAGAACGGAAGAAGCAGAACTGCCGGCACAAGTCTGAACACGCCGTGCAGGTTGGCAACGCCGCCTGAATTCAGAACACGATACCAGAGATCATTGCCCAGGACACCGGTTACTCTGAGGACCGTTATAGTCACTGCTATAAGAGTCGCTGCTATTACATTGTAAATAACGTGGACAGTCGCTGTACGGATCTGCTCCGGCTTTGCCCCGATCCGGCTGACCAGGAATGTTGTAAGGCAGTCGCCGATATTGACACCGATAATGACTGCAAATACTGCGCAGAACCGAAGTCCCATCGAACTCGCCATCGACTGCAGCATACCGACGACAGCGGACGAGCTCTGAATAATGCCGGTGACAAGAACGCCGGATAAAAATCCGAGAATATAGTTGTCTTCAAATGCTGTCAGAAGGCCGCTGAGGGAATCCGACATCTCACTCACTGCATCGCTCATAAAGATAAGTCCCATGAACAGGATACCAAAACCTATGAGGATCGTCCCGAGATTCTGGGAATTCTTACCCTTTATGAACATGATAAGAATGATGCCGGCGATCAGCGCGACCGGCGCAAGATTATCTGCCTTGAAGAAGTACAGAATACTTGTCGTTCCGGCACTGACGTCCATGAGGCGGATGATCTGTGCCGTGATGGCAGTACCGACATTTGCGCCGAGCACTATGCCTACGGACTGACGAAAACTCAGGAAGCCGGCTCCTACCAGACCGACCGTGAGGACGATCGTCGCAGTAGAGCTCTGGATCATACAGGTGACCAGCATACCGAAGATGAACCCGATTACAGGCTTGTTCGTGACACGGGCCAATGCAATCTTCATCGCACCGCCTGAAGACTGCTTCAGACCGTCGCCCATGATGCGCATTCCATAAAGGAACATTGACAGCCCTCCGAGAAGGGCAACTATTTTATAAAATAAATCCACGGAAATCTCCTTTGCTAGAATTTCAATTCATCGTAAGAATTATATTTTGGCAGATTGAATCCGTCCACTAAAAATCCTGTATTGAAACTTTAAATCTACAAATAAGTGGATTTTAGCCCCTCTATCATAGCACACAAGTAAAAACTACGTAAATTATATTGTGTTAAATGTAAAAAACCGGCGCATCCTGAAATGCGCCGGTCATTCCGCCTGTGAATGGGCGGGTTAAGTCAAACTGTATTAAAGTCTCTCGTTCTTCTCGACATCGAGGAAATACTTGTAAGCGCCTACTGTCAGCTCGTCGCATGCAGATTCATCGCATGCGATGATTGCTGCCGGATGCATCTGGAGCGCGCTGCATGTCCACTTCTGGCTTACATTGCCCTCAACTGTCTTCGCAAGCGCGTTAGCTTTGTTGTGGCCGTTGATCAGGATAATAACTTCCTTAGCGTCTGTTACAGTGCCGATGCCTACAGAGAGAGCGTAAGCCGGGACCTTCTCCGGATCATTGTCAAAGAATCTGGAGTTGACAATGCGTGTGTCCGTAGTCAGTGTGCGAAGGCCTGTGCGGGATGTAAGGGATGTGAACGGCTCGTTGAAAGCGAGATGTCCGTCAACGCCGATGCCGCCCATAAAGAGGTCGATGCCGCCGTAGGAAGCGATTTTAGCTTCGTAGCGTGCGCACTCAGCTTCCGGATCCTCAGCAAGACCGTTGAGGATGTTGATGTTCTCAGGCTTCATATCTACAAGATGATCAAAGAAATAATAGTGCATGAAATACCAGTAGCTCTGGTCATGCTCGCGCGGGAGACCTACATATTCGTCCATGTTGAACGTGACGACATTTGCAAAACTCACTTCGCCGGCCTTATTCATGCGGGCAAGCTCCTCATAAACGCCGATCGGAGAAGAACCTGTCGGAAGACCGAGGACGAACGGTCTGTCTTCCTTGTGGTCATTGATCTTTTTTGCGATATAATTCGCTGTCCACTTGCTCATCTTATCATAATTTTCCTGAATAACTACTCTCATCTTATACCTCCATATGACCCTTCGCGCGGATCACGTCAATAACTGAATCTACATATTTTTCACAAATTTCATTGCTGCCGGCCTCGACCATAACGCGGATGACCGGTTCTGTGCCGCTCTCTCTGACAAGGATGCGGCCATTGTCGCCGAGATCCTCCGCGACCTTCTGAACAGCTGCCTGAACATCCGGATCGTTCTGTGCGTCCGGCTTGCTCTTTACGCGCACGTTCTTTAAGACCTGCGGATAAAAGACGACCGGCGCTGCCAGCTTGCTCATCTTCTGCTCCTTAGCGAGCATGACTTCCATGAGCTTAAGAGATGTCAGGATGCCGTCGCCGGTTGTGGCGTATTTGGTGAAAATGATATGGCCGCTCTGTTCGCCGCCGATGCGGTGACCGTACTTGACCATGTTCTCATACACATATTTATCACCGACCTTGGTCTTCTCGTAGTCGATGCCGACCTTGTCGAGGGCCTTGTAAAGGCCGAAGTTGGACATGACAGTCGTGACGACCTTATTGTTGAGAAGCTTTCCTCTCTCCTTCATATAGAGACCGTAAATGTAGAGGATGTGATCGCCTGTGACCACGTTGCCCTTCTCATCCACGCAGAGGCATCTGTCAGCGTCGCCGTCATAGGCAAATCCGACGTCGAGACCTTTCTCGACAACAAACTTCTGCAGATGTTCAATATGTGTACTTCCGCAATCTGTATTGATATTGTATCCGTCAGGCTCATCGTTCATCACATATGTCTTTGCTCCGAGCGCATCGAAAACACTCTTTGCTATGGACCATGCAGCTCCGTTTGCGACGTCAAGACCGACCTTGACATTCTTGAAGCTGTACTTGGACATGGAAATGAGATAGCCGATGTAGCGATTGCGGCCTGCCGCGTAATCGACAGTCCTGCCGACGTTGCGTGTTGCAAGCGGGATCTCAAGAGTTCCGTCGATATAATCCTCGACCTTGAGGATCGTCTCCTCGTCCATCTTCTCGCCGTTGCCGTTCAGCAGCTTGATACCGTTATCGTAGAATGGATTGTGAGAGGCTGAAATCATAATGCCGCAGTCAAAATCATCTACTCTTGTAATATAGGCGACAGACGGAGTTGTCGTGACATGCATAATGTAAGCGTCGGCTCCGGATGCCATAAGACCTGTGCAGAGCGCGTACTCGAACATATAGGACGAACGTCTTGTGTCTTTTCCGATGACAATCTTGGCTTTCTTGTCGATTCTTGAGCCATAGTACCAGCCGAGGAAACGGCCGATCTTGATGGCATGTTCATAAGTCAGATTAACATTTGCTTCGCCGCGGAAACCGTCAGTTCCGAAGTATTTTCCCATAAGAATTACTCCCTAGTATTTATTAGAATTTATGATGCCTTAAATCCTGTGGGCTAAAAGGTATGCTCTGTTACAGTCTTGATTCTGCTTTTTACATGACCTCTTTCGACCCGCCCCGGGCCGCAGCAGCATCCGCCGAGTCTTTCGATAACTGCTGACCTCGTCGACCAATGTGGTCCTGGCGCTAATTAAAGTCAGATTCCTCCGTGTCGTGACTAAATTTTAATGCTTATCATATGCGTGGCATCCCTGATAAACGTACCTATTCATTATCTTTAAGATTCTTAAATATGTCAAGTGTTGATTTAAATATAAACAGCCGGACAGTTTCCTGTCCGGCCGTTTATATACCACATGAAATTTCGATTAATGATTATTTAGCAAATCTGAACTTTGCACCGAAGAAAACAACGCCTGCGAGGCAGATAGCTGCGGCGATCGGGAGGATCGGTGCTGTCTCGCCAGTCTTATCTGAAGTGCCTTCTGTAGCGAAGACTACCGGTGACAGGTTATTGAATGTTACGATGCACTCACCGTCTGTAACAGAATCCGGAGTAATCTTCTCCCACTGCTTTGTGTCTTCCGGAAGATGGAATACTGTGATCTTCATTCCAGCCTTGAATGCGCTGCTGTGGAACTTAACAGTAATTGTATCCTGATAGTTAACGCCCTTGCCGTCATGGTTGGTCGAATCTTCAGCATCGACAGCCTTGATGATATTCTTTGCGCCTGCATTGATAGCACCTTGGATGATGTCTTTTGTAAGCTTTGCGAGATCTGCCGGGATTGTCGGGTCAAGATCTACACCGTCATACTTAATGACATCGCCGGATATGTTGGATGCGAGAACATCCGGATTGATATCCTGTGTCTTCGTGCTGGTGGAAGAACCGGAGCTTGATGTTGCGGCCGGCTTCGGAGTCGGTGTCGGGGTCTTGTCTGTTGACGGGCTCTGAGCCGCGAAAGCTGTTGTTGCGACAGAAGCAACAACGAGTACACTTGCAACAACACCTACGAGAAGTTTCTTGATTTTCATTTGTAATATGCCTCCTACCCTCAAGAAATTTTCTTTAACTTATTAAGCTCAGTTTACAAATACATCTGAGATTAATATCAAGTAGCATAACGAATCTGTATATTTCTAACATAAAAAATACAGATATCTAGAATCGTGTTAAGTATACACCTTTAAGTTCGGAAAGCCAATACCTTTTTTAAAAATTTTTAAACAAATTTAATTGCTTTGTCATATTTAGAACAGAATACGCATATTATTATAGTTTCGCTCGTGAGACTTGGCTCAGCATTCGGGTCAGCGATGGCTGACATCTTCCAAGCCGAATCCCTGCACACATTTATAATATGCATATGCGTTTACATATGAAACCTGCTCCGGCAAGAACAACTAATACGACGCTGAGCAGATAAATAAGATTTGCGCCCATGCCACCAGCGTTCGGCAGGGGTACGCCGGAAACATTCTTAACCACGATAGTCGAGTTATCGTCCCTCAGTACTACCTCGGTATACGTTGTCGGGTCTCCGTTTTCATCTGTGAGCGTCACTGACCCATTGTAGATACTGAAGTATATGTCCTTCGTCTTAATTATGTATCCAGCAGGAGGCTCAACCTCCGAGAGCATATAATCGCCATTGGACATACCCGTAAAAGTCATTTCCGTTTTATCTGTCAGGTCGATCCGTCCGTCTTCTGTGATTCCGCCTATTCCGGTGACAGCAACAAAACTGCCGGAATCGTTCTTCTTACATAGTACAAATTTTGATCCGGACAGTGTTTTTCCGTTCTCATCCGTCTTACGGAGAGTAATTCCGAGAGGTGTGTTCTCAATGCTGATCTGATATGATACAGTTCCGGGATCAGAAGTATCTCTGACCAGCCAATTCGAATACCCGTCGTTATGGATCAATACTTTTCCATCCTCACCTATCGTAAAGCACAGATCTTCCGAAAGACTCTTATAACCGTCAGGTGCGGTCTTTTCCCTCAGGTAATATGTACCAGTCCCAAGGTTCATCGTTATTTCCTCGAGAACACCATCAGCCCTAGTCACAAGATCGTCATAATCGACTATCGGACTATAAGCCGGACGCACATGTCCTTCGCTATCTTTGACCTGCTCATACAGCGCGAAGTGAACTCCGCCAAGAGGGATTCTCGTGCTGCCGTCGACGCCCTCCTTTACGACCGTCAGTTCCTGTACAGTGCGGTTCTTTACGGTAATGCGCGCCATGGCTTTATTCGTCGCAGGTGATACTGTAAAGAAATCTGTCGGCCCGCTTAGAATAATATAGTAAGTTGTGGTTCCCGATGTCACAGTCAGATCATAATTGGTCGGTTTTTCTGTCATCACCGTGATAGTGATTGGATTGTCGAGCGCAGCATAACCGTCCGGCGTTCTGATCTCATCAAGAGTGAAGGTCCCTTCGTTCAGATAAGCCGTTGTCACAAGACCTTTTATATCGGAAGTGTAGGTGGCGTGTCCTACATCATGCCCGTTGGAGTCTTTGAGCGTGAATACAGCGCCGGACAGGTAATTTTCTCCGCTCCAATCCGTTTTATAGATCTGGATGCCCGGCCGGGAATTCGTTACGGTATCGGTGCGGATGTTTTCGTTCTGTCCGGTTGAGTCGCCGGTCTGATAATTAACGGTATAATTCTCGGTTCGTTCGATGCCGCTGTAGGTTCTGCCGCTGACACTGATGTTGCCGCCCTCTTCTATGGGTGTGATGGTGCTGTAGCCTGTCACAACACCGCTCTCATCCACAACAATAGGCGCTTCTGATGTTTCGGTCAGCTTCACCTCCCGAACGATGAATTTGTCAAAGGTATATGTCTCGTCGCCTATTTTGAGATCCGGGAAGAACCAGTAGATCTCCTTATCGTTGGTTCCCAGAATGCGGACGGTTCCTTCTATAAGGTCCCCGGGATTGCCATGTCCGTCATCCAGATAGACAGCCAGATAGACAGGATCGTGAATCATAAAGTCCTTATCTGTCCACTCTTTTTTAGCTGTCAGTCCCCAGCCCTCCTGGTTCCGGACTTCTACCGTGGGCGATTCGTACTTGTCTGCGATCGTGTCACTGATGGGTTCCGCTGTGATCGTGTTGTCATCTTCCGGATGACGTCCGTATATGTCTTCTTCGTCGGTATAATAGACAACAGGTCCGCCTTCCGTATCCATGCGGACATAGCCGTCTCTATCCCGGCGCGTGTAGCCTTTAGGAAGCTCGCTGTCAGGCTCATCTATCTTATATTTGGTACCGACAATCAGGTCTCGCACCTCGATCGTATAGCCGGCTGGGATTTTGGAGATCGAGCCGTACATTGATGTGGTAAATGTCCCTGCCCGCTGATCATCTTCACTTAAGGCTTTAAACTCTTCAAATGTATCAACATCCTCACCGAGCGATACAAATTTATTGGCGGTTTTATCCCATCTGCAATAAGTATGATCCGGTCCCTTTATATAGTAAGTATACATATCTGCCGGGAGAAGATTTTCCTGTTCCGCAAACTCATTGCCGAGATAGAGTCTGAAATTAAACGAAGCCTTTACCTTGGCAGCGTCCTCATCGGACAGGCGTTGGCCGTTCGTATCGTAGAGCGCTTTCTCGAACGATAATGTGCGCATGACCTCCTGAGGGACCTCATTTGTATACTCAACTCTCGGACGTCCCTCTGTTGTATAATACGTGATGCCAAAATCCGATCGTGTAGAGCCTTCATATGTTGTAGTTTGGGAAGGCAGCGTCTCCGTTCCTCCGGCTACTTCCCACCCATCAGTGTTATTATATGCTTTTCCGAATATCTCATTTTGACTATTATCGCCGTTTATGTAGACATGCGTATATACCGCAGTATCTACACCGCATTCGACAAGTTTATACCGGTAGGTATTCTCAGGGAAGTTTATAACTGCTGTCTCGCCTGCTCTTAGCAGGAACACATTGTTGTATGTTATTCCGCCAATTTTCATGGACTGCTTATACGGTATCAGTTTTTTTGTTCCCTTGTATACTGCATTTACCTGTCTGGTCAGATTCGCGTTAGTCGATGGCTGTGACAGAAGCTCAGGCGTGTGATAAGCGGTAATAATGCGATTGCCTTCCCCGTCAAGCACGTATGTGCCATCCTCTTTTTGCTCGTATTCGGCTGTCTGATACCATATTTGATACGGATACTGGATCAATTTATTCGATGCATTATCGACACCCTTGAGTTTTTTAGACAGTTCAACTGTTCCGGGCTTTACAGAAGCCAGGTTAAAACGCATCCTCAGGTTGGACGCGCCGGCACCTCGCTCCATGTAGAACATCTTCATCTCGTGCGTGGTGTAATCACCAAAAACATGGACTTCTTCACCGTTCACTATTTTTGTCACAAAGAGCTCTTCAACGCCATTAACATCTTTGCCCCGCGCCTCATAATTGCTCTTGAAAACATCATAAAGCGTCGTTTTCGTGCCATTACATATCACTTCGCCTGTTCTGAAGTTCACAGAACCGCCCACTGCACTGTGGACGCCTCCCAGATCCAGTACAAGCTCGCCGTCAACGTAGAACCAGAAGTCATCATCACCTGTAAATTCGAAGATAATATCGTGTCCCCAGTTGTCAACACCGTCAGGTGTCTGTGTAAATACGGCCGAAAGTTCCATACCGAAGAAATAGTCGGCATCGTTCTGCGGAATCGAATAAAGCGGTTCACCCTTGCGCGGATCTGTGTCCGCAAGCTCCTGACCTCCAATATCGCGGAGATTTCTGATAACATTGCCCTGCGAATCGTGAGCGTAGCCGACATCAGCGCTGATATCGTTATAGGGCATGAACTGGCCATGGACTCTTGTCGTCTGTGTGCTTGTGCCAATTGCGCCAAGCTGATTGTAAACTGTAAAGTTTCCTTCATTATCTCCTTCTTTGTTAAAATGCGCAAAGTTCTGGGTACTGTCGTATTCGAAATAACCGCTTTCATTATAGACGCTCTGAATGAACAGGTGATTGGCAGGTGTCATGTTGTTAAAGAGCCCGGACAGACTGTCACCTTCTTTTTCGGTATGAGCCGTGATCGTCGGATATCCATTGATGAGATCGGTGGAGACAAGCCCGGTTTCTGCCTCATACGCATGAGCCGCATCCCAGGGTTTCGTACCCAAATAAGATGTCTGCACAGAATCACGGTTACCTACAATCAAATAATTGAAATCGATCATCTTGATGCTGATGCCGAATTCATCATTATCCACTGTCACCACTTCCGAGGTACGATCCGCTTGTTCGACCGGAGGGTGTATTACTGCAAAATGGAAATCCGCGGCTTCATCGAGGGAACCGGTGACTACCCTGAGAGAACCGTTCTCATCCCTTACTACTTTGAGCCCGGAATATGCATACGCGTCATCATCCCACGCAACGATAGATGAGTAGTCAAACCCCTCACGACGTCCGTTCAGATTTATACCGACAAGCTGATGAGATATGATACCGCCTGACTGAGGAACCAGGTATGTTCCTGAGTAAGCAGTGTTCTCTAATTCATAGAAATAACTCGGAGTGCCGTCATCATTGGTGTATTCCGTGAACTCCCATAGAGCTGAATTGACATGATCCCCGATCCAGTTAATCTGATCGCCGCTTTCATAGACACGTACAAGTGAGCCGTCATGATCCACGGCGTAAAACTCATATTTTTTGACCGTTTCGTTCCACACGCGGGTATAGATGACGACTTGTGCATTCTTTTCTCTATAGACGACGTTCCCATCGTCATCATACATGATCCGGCCGTTTTCATCCTTCTTCGTCGCACTTAAAATGTCGTCGCTCGCGCTGATCTTGCGAGCGGAGTATTGTACAAAGTCCTCATCCGTCAGGGTTGACTTTTCGACCAGATTCAGCCAGGTCGCGTTACTGCTGCCTGTCGAATAAAAGTTATTTGCGGTGCTACCCGCATAATGAAGCGAATTGTTGCCGACAGTGAAATGCCATTTGCCGCTGTTTTCATCTGTTCCGGGTACCGCCTGGATCTCTGACGCAGAGGCCTTATCGACAAGCGTTACACTTGAACCGTTCATACGGATGTATTTGTCAACTCCGTCTATTATTGTCCTGATATAGTACTTGTCTTCGCCTGCAGATTCGAATGTCCACTCATCTATATCACTGTTCTCGGCGACAAGAAGATTGCCGTTGCCGCCAAGCACGTCAGCGCGAATGAGCATATCAAGTCCCATGAGACGGTTCTGATTGCCCGCTTTCTCCGCCATCATCGCAGACGCCGTTGTGGAATCATCGTTATCTCTTTCAAATAGTAGGTTCCATTTGACAGATAAATATTGTTTAGCAGATTTCCGCTTGCCGATTCGCTTGATATTATACTTTCATAACCTGTTACTTCACTTTCTTTATCATCGCTTAATAAAGTGAATACAGCATTTTTCAACGGATGATTATTCAAATCCGTCTTATTAACTATCAGCGACTGCATTGTGTTGGTTACCGTATCTGTGCGTCTCTTCAGCATTTCTTCTTCTGATACTTCTCCCTGTGTGTATGTTACAACATAGGTATCTGACATGTCGCTCCCTATTTCAGTAGTTTCATTTGCAACGACAATTGTACCCGACGCATCAACAGCTGAAATGTGTTCTCCTTCAATGGAGACTTCCCTCACAACATAAGCAGCAAGACTTGATGCTCGAACTTTATACACCACTGAAGTGCTTCTGGCTGATAACGGATATTAGCATTATTTTTTGAGATTAGACTGATATCGAATATCCTTGCATAGGAAATAGAATCTGTGGCTTTCCCCAGCTTTGCGGCAGACTCTTCCAAATATTGAGAATATATCTCGCTATTCTGATACAATTCATCGACATCCAAATCTACAACATCCGGCAAATAAGCGTCTTCCCCATACACCACAATAACCTTGTAATTCTTCCCATCACTTGTAAGTACATTCTTTTCAATCTTTGTCCCTACGATTCTCGGAACTCGTAAGGGTAAAGTGGATTTTCAAAATCTCATAGTACACCCGAAAAGGGCATGTTTCTTGCAGAAAACGTCAAAAAACGGGCAGATTATTTTTACTGATTGCTGTTCCGAGTCGGTTGGAACAAAGAAGAGAAATTGAGTGGGACAGAGCGGAATAGGAAGCGTAATAAAAAAAAGATGCCCATCCGGCAGATTTCCGACTGTGTAGATTCGTACACAGTCGGATCGCTGCCAAGTGGGCTGGATGATCAGAGTTTTGCGACATATTTGGACTGTTCGGTCAACGGAATTTTAAGAGCATCCATTGCCTGCTGGGCCGTAACCTTAAAGCTCTCCATAATGTTCTTTATGCTTTCAACACGGTTTTGATCGATTCCTCTCTGAATCGACTCTTCCCTGAGGTCTTCCATTACTTTACACATAATATCAACTCCTTTCGGATCGGTCTTCAGATATCTGGCTTTTTCCGCCAACATCTCCGTATACATATCATCTGGATCTGAGCACAGGAAATCGTGCATCAATCTGCCAATATCATCATCGCCCTTATAACTTGCATTCACGTACAGAATATGCTGCCTGTCTTCAAAAGGAATACTGATTCCTCCAAGCATCTTATTGACCGGGTAAATTGCCTGACCGCCTCCCCAGATATCATTCTCTGTAATGAAAATGATGTATGTGGTCGGCAACTCTTCAAATTCCTGTCCGGCGTCAAGATTTTCTACATCTAATGCGCCAGCATGATATCTTGCACGCTCGGGCCTTGCCCCGGCATCTGCTCTCTGCACTTCAAGATCATACTGATGATTCTGATCATCCACACCATGAACGTCCAGGCATAAACCTCTGGCACCTACAAGTCTTACCAGATCCTTCTGTGTTTCTTCTTTTGTTAATCGAAGGTCTTGCTTCCCAGTGATGATCCGCAAAACATATTCCGCCAGTGGAAGATTTTCCCGGAACAGGACTCTCATAAAGATATCATCAACAGGCCGAAAACCGCGAAGGCGCTGTAAGTCCTCCTCACGATCTTTCTGTTTCTGAAGCTCCTGTTCTGTCATACGCATCACCTCCGTCATTGCAAACTCCTTCAAATTGATTATACCTGTCAAGGCCCATAAAATCAAGATTCTGCGCTTTTATTTTCAGAAAATATTCTGTGGCTGTGAACAAAGAGTCGGGATAAAGAAAAAAAGCGCCCCGACTATGCTGCCTCGCCACTATGTATCTGATCACGCTCTCCATTTGATATTATATGTATGTCTACATGGTCTACCGGAGGTGTTGATATGGCAATTCAATATTTACAGATAGGTCTGGAGGAAGATGCCCGTCTTGGCGATGTCTCCCCCGTGAACGTCCGCATGGAACAGCTGATCCCTGAGAACCATGAGTTCCTGATGCAGTTTATCGATTATGACCTTTCCAAGGCAGAGCAGCCGCTTGCGGAATACCTGACCTGTCTGGATACCGGAAAGGACGCAAAAAAACAGCTCCTG
>CADAIL010000002.1 GCA_902788035.1 uncultured Lachnospiraceae bacterium
CTATATGGAATTCATGAACTGTATTCAGTTGTCAAAGGGCAGAATTAATAGTTGCTTGTAATTGGTGTCATCACCAATACTTTTGGCGACCATATCATATGATGTGAATACAGAAACTCCAGCAGGACAGAGACGATTGCGAAAAATTGCTAAGCAGTGTGTAAATTATGGACAGAGAGTGCAGAATTCTGTATTTGAATGCTCTGTCGATGCCGCACAATATAGATTACTAAAAGCCTCTCTATGTGAATTGATAGATTCAAAAACAGACAGCTTGCGATTTTACAAGCTTGGAAATACGTATAAGGAAAAAATCGAACATTTTGGGACCAAGAAAGGATATGACGCTGCGGATTCATTAATTTTATAGCGCGAACCATATGTGGACACAGATTCTCTGAGAGGTTCGCGCAGTGTTTTTACGTGATTAGCGAATTTATTTCGCATAAACGTTAAGTGGGTTATTTGCTTTTTATACTTTTCGGCAAATAATAGCATCTAGTAGAATTGTTTTTGTTAATATTTGCTGTCGCACCCCGCATGGGGTGCGTGGATTGAAATCTTGAATCCAGGGGCTTTGTCCACGTCGGCACATGGTCGCACCCCGCATGGGGTGCGTGGATTGAAATGTAAATGTCAACGCAGTCGGCACAAAGGTCGCCGTCGCACCCCGCATGGGGTGCGTGGATTGAAATTGCGAAACGGAAGTGGACAAACGGAGCCGGATGGTCGCACCCCGCATGGGGTGCGTGGATTGAAATACCGAGGATGACTGCTACATGACGTTGACGTACCCGTCGCACCCCGCATGGGGTGCGTGGATTGAAATTGCTCAAAGCAGAAGTCCCGCCAGAGCTGTTCAAGGTCGCACCCCGCATGGGGTGCGTGGATTGAAATTCGGACAAATCCGACTCAGTGGACAATCAGCTCCGGTCGCACCCCGCATGGGGTGCGTGGATTGAAATGACGATTATGTCGCGAAGTACAAAGCGGAGATCGTCGCCCCCCGCATGGGGTGCGTGGATTGAAATACCGCTTACGACTGGTGTAAGTACGAGAACGGCGGTCGCACCCCGCATGGGGTGCGTGGATTAAAATATTTGCCACCTGAAAGTCACCACACACGTGATGATGTCGCCCCCCACATGGGGTACGACTGGATTGAAGCATGAATACGCAAAGCAGATAGATGACTCATATCGCCAACGTCTGATATACACGGATTAATTTTTGTTGCAAAAAACTGATGGCTTGCTATAATAATCCATACTGCAAAGTAATATGGGAGAAATAAAAATGTCTGAAAACAGAATTGACGCAGGTCAGATTAAAGAAACTGATAAGCAGCTGCAGTATATAGGAGAAGCTCGTGAGCTCATCACTCTTATATCGGAGAGGCTTGGGCGTCCGCTGCTATCATGTATTATAACATTTGGATGTCAAATGAACTTCGATTCACTGACAACATATGCTTGATAAATGTGCTATGAGACACTATATTTAGTGGTGAACAGTTCTTTATTTAAATATTCCATAGCAAAACCGGAAGAGGACAGGTGCAACACCCTATCCCCTTCCGGCTTTTTATCTGTATAAGAATCGGTGGATGATTCCGTTTTGAAACTCGATCGAATATATCCGCCTTTCCCGGATATTGATCCTACGGATGACGGTACGGAAGAAATCTCTCAGGACATCAGGTTGAACGATCGCAGCGATGTCACTGTAAACAAGATGATCATCAGTGTTCAGGTGGTGAGCGAGGAGCCAGCCGGAAGCAGATCGGAAGAAAGATAAGTCGGTCACTATGGATTCCGTGTCATTCTGCAGATTCCTCAGCTCGTTCTGGGCGCTGACTCGCTCAGCCTCGATCTCATCGCGCATTTGGATGAATTCCCGCTCAGGCATGGAATCATCCGAATAGAGATATGCTTTTTTGAGACGTTCGAGCGCTCTTTCTGACCTTGCAATTTTGCTCCTGATTTCTGACTCCTTGACGGACTGGCCGGCGGAAGATTTGAGAGGATCCGCTGACCATGAGCCTTTTGCGCCGGCGCAAAGCAGGGCATACATCTGCTCCAGACCTTCCTGATCAATGCCGACGATATCGGAAAATTCGGGACTGTCGAGCAGGAAGGCTTCGAGATCTCCGGAATTCCTGAAATCCTTGCCTTTCGCAGCGGCGCGAGATACTCTGCTGACGTAATTGATAACGAACGGTCCGATTATGACATCGCTTATTCCAGGAGCAAGGCACGCTTCCTTTCTGTGCTTCCGGCCACAGACATACGACGAAGGCATGAATCCGTTCTTTCTCCTCTTATCCACCCTGCTGATAACAAATGGACTTCCGCAGGAAGCACAATAGACAAGACCGCCAAAGACATGAGGTCGCTTCGCATTATGCGGTTGACCGGGCTTGTTTTTGAAAAATGAATTGCTGTCCATGATGGAGTTGCATTTGTCCCATACGGCCGGATCGATCAGGGGAGTGTATAACCCGGAGATATAAACGACATCCTCGGCGCTTTTCTTCTTTCCTCGGGCTGACTGTCGGTAATTATACCGGTAGTCTCCCTTGTTCAATGGATTCCTGATGATATCGGAAACGGTTTTCGACGTCCATTCTCCTCCGCGCTTTGTCGGAATATCATGGCTGTTCAAGTAATCCCGCAGCCTGCTGGATGAATGATCTCTCAGATACATTTCATACATCTGTACGACAATGGGGCCTTCGATAGGGTGATGGACGGGCTTTTTATTATCCGGATCCCATTCCCAACCGAAGGGGACGCGTGCTCCGTTCCAATCTCCGTTCTTGGCACGTCCGATCATGACTCCGGTCACGCGTTCAGAGGTCATTTTTCGCTCAAGTTCTGCAAACACAAGGATGATCTTAAGCATTGCCTCACCCATCGCAGAGCTGGTGTCGAACTGTTCGTTGAGAGAAATGAATGCAACATCATTCTCCTTGAATGTCTCATACATCAGGGAGAAATCTATCAAATTTCGGGAGATTCTGTCTATCTTCAGGACTACGACTCTCGAGATTCTGCCGGCTTTGACCTGTTTAATCATCCGCTGGAATCCCGGACGGTCAGTATTTTTTCCGGATTTCCCTGCGTCCTCGAAGATCTCAATCTCTTCATCAGGGACATGCAGTATCAGACGGCAGTAAGAAGAACACTCCTGGCGCTGATACGGCAGACTGTCCTTGTCCACCTGATAGCCGGTGGAAACACGGGTATATATAGCTGTTTTCCTCATAATCGTTAAAAAAGGGTATAAAAAAATAAGCCCTGTAAATTGACTCGGGCTTATGCTATAATACCACTTGTCTGGGGTGGTCTTATAGCACAGGCCCTACGGCCGACTATAAACCATAGCGCTCACCTGTTGCAGCAGGTGGGCGCGTCCTTTTTTGCGCGCTGTTCTCAGCGTGCTTTTTTTGTTGTCAGCTCAGGATGCTGACGATAGTAGAAACCAATCCGGGAAGGGATACGGCGTTGTCTCTTAAAAACTCCAGGACACTGCGCATTGTGGAATTTTCAGTAAGATACTGGATGCCCGATCGCGTGATCTGGATTGAAGAAATACCGGAAATATTGATAATATCTCCGCCCCAGGCCTTGATAAAAGATATCCCTTTTATCAGTCCTTCTTCGGACATGCTTTCGAGTATGAAGTAAAAATAATCCTCAGATATGGGAAGATGTGCAGTCATCGGCTGCAGGAACGATTCTGGTCGTTCTTCCGTCTTGCCTCGCAATCTTGCGTACAGATACGTGAGGATTATACAAACGAGCCGATTATAATCATCTTTGGCCAAATTATCACATCCCTTCTTTAGAAGAGCTGCAGGATGCTTGCGAGTTTTGAGATAATATCGACTGTCTCCTTTAACGCATCCCCGACACGCTTCATGGTTCCATTCTCTTTCAGATACCGGATGCCGGCAGCCGTGATCCGAGCATCACTCACGCTGGAAACAAGGATGCAGTCTCCGCCCCAGGCGTTCGCAAACTCAAGCCCCTCAATCAGTCCCTCACCCTGCATCATACGGAGAATGTCAGCAAAATACGTATCACTGGAAACATTCTTTCGCACGGATTCATTAAAGGTGACATTCTCAAACATAATCTCACGTTTCAGACAGGCATACAGATAAACAAGAACGCGATAAACAATCACATCAAAATCATCTTTTGCCATTTCTATCACCCCTTTTTACTTGGATCCGGTTCGGCAGCGGGCACATCTTCTTTGGCCGAATCGGCAGCGGTGCTTTCATTCCTGATTGCCTCGGCCTTCGTCGGATCATACTCTGCGAGAATCTCGAGCGCGGCCTGCTCAGTGAGCACCCACCATTCATCCGGAAGACGAGACAACGCATTCACAAACCGAAACCTGAAGCTCTCCGGAGAGTCGGCCAGAACGCGATCGGCCCATGCGTGGAGCTGCTGGCGGCGGTCTGAACTCACAAACATCTCACCGGTTCCATCACGGAGCCATGCTTCAGATACATTCCATTCTTTGCAAATTAAAAGCATATTCTGTGGACTCAATGAGTTTGTCCCGCTTTCGATTTGAGATAAAGAGTTACGTTTTATCCCGATCTGCGTCGCAAATTTTTCTTGTGTAAGACCTAAACTTTTGCGAAGTTCTTTTATTCTACTTCCCTGACTAGACATTTTCTCCTCCTTTCAAGAAAAGGATAGCATCACAATTTGATAAAAGCAAGCGAAAAATGTCTTTCAAAGACATTATTGTGTTGACAAACGTCTTTTTACGACTTATATTTGTCTTAGAAAGACTTATTGTGTGTCTTTCCAAAGACCACCCCAGACAAGTGGCAAGGAATAAAGAGGAGGCAATAATTTATGGAAAATGTAAAGAAAGCAACAAACGAGGCAATTCTTACGAAACTCGCCCTCATCCTGCCCTCAATGCCGGATGAGGGCAAGGAGAGGCTTCTGGCCAGAATTGAAGGTATGGGAGACGTACTTGATACGGTGATGGCGGAGAAGAGGCCGCCGAAAGTAACTGCATAAGGAGATTGATAATTGAGCTACAAGGAGTCAACTCTTGATGAGAGAGTAACACTGTTCATGAACATTCAGCAGACTCTGTGCGATCAGCTGGGACTCGCGTTCGCAGTTGAGCACGGAGCACCCTTCATCCTGTACGACGTTTTCGGCAGACAAAAGATTGAAGTGGATCCGAAGGAAGTGACTCGAGTCGAACACAATAACGGCGAGACACATATCACTCGCGAAGAGAGGAATTCTTCCCCTGACAGCGGATCGGATAACGATAAGAACTCTGGAAGTTGGTTCATGGACCGATTCATGAAAGTAACTTAAGAAGCTGAGAAGACTCATAAACACTGGTCATTGCTATCTCTGTAGACCGGAGTAATTGGCAATATAAAACACAGACAGCCGGGAGAGACCGGCACCTTCGGGGAGTGGCCAAAAGGAAAGGCATGGGACTTTGACTCCCAGACATGCAGGTTCGAATCCTGTCTCTCCGGTTCAGTATCTACTCATTGTAATTTTTACTCCCTCAATTATACGGCCGGCCTGCTGATCGGCAGGCCGGGGAGGCATAAGGCTATATCGTGCGTCGATTTATAAATTTTCACGAAATCTAGGAAAGGAGTTATCAGATCAGGAATGGGCGGCGCACGTTAGCGATATAACATTACATTCCAAATTATAAGTATCTTCCATCCCCGCTGGCTTTCCCCATGCCAGCGGGGAAAACACAAGGAAGGAGGGGAAATGTACAAAGTAGACGTATGGGTCTGGACGGACAGCAGAAGCACAGCGTCCGACCTTAAGGATTACGCTTACAGCATCGAGATGCTAAGGGCGGGCAGGGTTGAGAAGCGGAGGGGACAGAACCAGATAGTGGGGAGCTGGAACAAGGCGTCGCTTTCCGCTCTGGCTGAAGCTCTGGAACGCTTCACTGCTAACGCAGAGGTCATAATCCACAGCGAGAACAGATGGATGCTGACGATGATAGACCGGTATCTCGAGATATGGGAGGGCGCGGACTTCTGGAAGTCAAAGAACGAAAAGGTGGCAAATGAACCGGAATGGAGGCGGATTGCAAAAGCGAAGCACAGCCTCCGGCTGGTGACAGACCCGATCGGATTCGACCGTTCTAAGGAACTCATGGATCATGCGCTTAACGATTAGGAGGCAGAATGAGAGTTTTAGATGTTGTGAGAAAAATCGAGCCAACGGCGATGATCGGAATCATGGACCGTGGGCTGCGCGGAGTGCACTACATTGGCAGAGCGATGTCGGCCATTGAACGGAGAGATCTGGTGGACCGCAAAGTGGATGAGATATCAGTGGATTTGATTGATGGAGCCAGACGGCTCTGTATATATGTTAGCAATTAACAGGAGGCTATGGAATGTTTGAGAATTTTGGCGAGTTCAACACGTTTGAAGAGATCAATGAACTGGCGGAGAATCTGTTCAATGAAGGAGATTTTGCAAGTATAAAAACTTTGGCAAAAGAAAATGGCATACCGGAGGAAATGGCAAAAATGTACATCAGTGGAGACCTGCCATGTCTGTGTGACGCCATGACGGCAGCGGTCGGAAAGCTTGATGTGGAAGCGCGGGAACTGAAGCTGAAAGGGCTGATGAAGGACTGGATATCATATATCGAGTGCGAATGCGAAGAGTCAGAGGAAGTCGCAAGGGCGGTACGCCGGAAGGACAAGTGCCTTAAGAAGTGTATCGCAGAGCTTCTCAAATACTCATTTGCAAATCAGTGGACCGTGCCTCAGGGGATCCTTAAGGAAGCGGGAGTCAAAGCAAGCAAAGTGACGTTCGGGGTTCCGGGCATGGGCAAGGCGAGGGAGATCATAGCTGGATACTACGGAAAAGGAGGCAAAAAGTGACTGGGGATTATGTACATAAGCCTTCTGAGGAATTGGTAGAGCTTGCGAGACAGGCAGCAGTCAGGACCAAGAATTTTTATCTTGCGACATCTATTGAAGGCGGAGTGCTGTCGATCAGCATCTGGAAGCAGTTGACGCTGCTCCATGGTGGGATCCTCGCAAAACCGGACGGGGTGTACTGGATCGACCGGGGACGGAAGACCTGGCGCGGATACTGGAACGGACACCAAGGTCCAAAACGGAGTAGGGCGATGTTCTCTAATTATCTCTGCATTGGTCTGGACGATGACTGGAGGTATTGCAGGGACATCTCTATCTGCATGAGCAAGGAAGAGAAGGATACGGTAAGAAAGTTCTTTGCCGGCGGGCCGGACCTGCCCGATACATTAATCACTAAGTGGCAGGAGAAGGTAATGGCCGAAAAGAGGCAGGAGTCTTTCGACAGGAAGTTCTCGCGGATTGATGGAGTGATGGAATCTTTTCCGCCGCTCCCTGATGACTGGGATGATTGGCTCAGGGATACCGTGTTTGCGCAGAGCCGGTACATCTTTTACAGGACGGAAGGGAAAAAGAGTCAGACATACAGATGCGAAGTATGTGGCCAGACTGGCAAAGTGGAAAAACAGTTCCGTCATAATGAAGTATCTAAATGCCCTGCCTGCGGAGCTAGGGTAATAGCCAAAGGATGGAAGCGGCAGAAATACATTGACTCGTCACACGATGTGGTCATCTATCTGAAGAATGCGGAAGGCAGACTGTGTGCGAGAAAGTTCTGGGTAAAAAAGACGATGCGGCAAAAACGTGCTCTCCTGGAAGATATCTGGGAATCGGCTATTACCTGTCATGAGAACCGGCGGGAGATTTTTGGTGCCAATATGGTCAGAGCAGATGCTTACGAGATGGGCACGCATATTCCGACAGGTGCTTACAGATGGCTCGATGCCGATTCGAAATACGATTGGAGGAGTACAAGGATAGTCTACGAAAAGAACCTGACGGACATGCTTGGAGACCTTCCGCAGGTTGCCAATGTCGATCTTCTGGACCTGTTCGCAGCGGGTCAGGGGATTGAAGTCAGACATGAGAAAATCATTACTAACCTGATTGGATTCGCACAGGTTGAATACCTGCAGAAACAGGGGCTAATGCGGATGGCCAGAGAAGCTGCAGAGATGGGGAAAGGCTATTGGCTGTTCGACAAAGACGGACAGACGGCAGAGGAATTCCTTCACCTGGACAGGAAACACGTTGACATGCTTAAAAAGATGGACGGCGGGGTTAACGAGATGCATATCATGCAGAACATCATAAGGGTAAACGGCAATCTCGATGAGGATTCCATCAGGTGGTGTATGAGCATAGGAGCTGATCCAACACATATGATGACAGAAAAGACAGGTATGTCACTTCAGAGGATGGTCAATTATACGCGGAAGCAGTTGAAGTTGACCGGTATGAAATACAAGGACTGGATCCAGATGTATGGAGATTATCTGTCGATGGCCCAAAAGAGAGGCATGGATATCCATGACGATATTGTTTGCCACAACTCACAGATGCGTAGGTTCCATGACATGTACGCGGCAGATGATGCGCAGCGGGAGCTTGCCGGAGAGATCAGGAAGAAGGATAAGCGCTTCAAGAAGATCTCAAAAGATGCCAAAAAGAACAATGAGCATTTTGGGTACGAGAAGAATGAATATGTCATCACGTCGGCATCGAGTGCAGGTGACATTGTGAAAGAAGGACGCAGGCAGCATCACTGCGTAGCGGCAAGCGACAATTATTTTAAAAAAATGAACGACCGAGAGACGTTCATCTGTTTTCTGAGAAAGAAGGACAATCCGGAAACGCCTTATTACACTCTCGAAGTCAAATGGAACGGCCATGTCGAACAGGCATATGGAGCGTATGACAGGAAACCGGATTGGAGCAAGGTGGAAAAATTACTGCGGAGCTTCACTTCCGAGATAAAGAAAAGATGCCAGGAAGAGGAAGCAAGAAAAAGGACCGTGGTCGGCCAGGAAGCATACGCAAGACTGCTCATAGCGGCTGGATAAAGGAGGAAACTTATGGAATACCATCAGGTCACGATTAATGAATGGCTTGAAATGAAAGACTGGCTCCGGAAGGAGCTGAACAATATCAGGCATTCGTATGTCGTTGTGGGTTATATCCTGAGGACGATGGAAGAAACAAAGGCGTACGAGGCAGAAGGATACAAGTCGGTCGCGGAGTTCGCACTGAAGGAGCACGGATTGAAACCAAGCACAACATCCAGATGGATAAGCATTAACCGGGAATTTTCTCTCGGAGGATATGATAAAACACTGGATCCGAAGTACGCAGATATGAATGCATCGCAGCTGATAGAAATGCTCGGCCTCCCGATCGAAGACAGAAGTCTTGTCACAGCGGGGACATCCCGCGAGGATATCCGCGAGATGAAGCGGTTCAACAGGGATTCCGAAGGGGGGACTTCGCCGGCATCCGGAGCCGAGAAAGCCTTCTGTGACATGTTGGACAAGGATAAGGAAATCGCGGACAGGGTCAGGAAAGCCATCATGTCAGGCAATACGGATGCGGAACACATGGCGGCAGCGGTCGCGCCTTCCGGATCAAAGATGTATAGGGCAGGTACTCAGTTCCTCGCGTTCAAGGCGGCAGGGATTACTGTCAAAACGTTTGGCGGAGGTCAGAAATCCCTGGATTGGAGCGAATTCACGGCAGCGGCGGTTAATTGGTTCGAAAAGCAGGAAGGAGGAAATGATATTGACGCCAATGGAAAAGGAATCGAAGGAGGTGGAAGTGACTCAGATGGAAGAGATCCAGGAGAACCTGGAACAGATGGCGGAACGATTCCGCAGGGAAGAGATAGAAAGGATACAGAAGGAAACAGCCGACATGATGCGTCGGGAAGTGGAGATTTTGAAGACGGCGCTGGAACAGATTACAGCGAATCTCTCGGAAATGTTTGCGGTGATCAGCGAGGAGGTAACGGAAACACCACCAAAGAAGATGACATCCCGGTATCTTGTGAAGAGCTACAAGGAGACACTGATGGAGGCGAGGCGGACCAGGAAGATGAAAAGGCGCATGACCTTACCAATGACCGTATGCCGGATGAAACGCCGCACGATATATCAGGGCGGCCGCAGGAACCGGAAGAGGAATCCGGGGGCGAAGGAGGAATGAATCCGCCGGAGGATCCTGTTGCGCCGGCGCAATTTGAACAGGATTCTGCAGTCTCGAAAGACCAGGACGGGGATACAGAGCCGGAGGAATCGGAGACTATTGTGGATGAGGATGGAAATCCCGCTCCCGATGATTACGAAGAAGGGCACAAAAAGAGGGTCATTGAAGTAATCGAGAAAACAAATGAACTGATCGGGGAAATTGAGGTGAATATTGATCAGCATCACTGGCCGGAAGCGGAGGCGGGCGCGGAAAAGCTGCTGAAGAGTCTGGCGTACCTGAGAAAGCACGACGATGTAACTGTGAGAAGGAGAACTGCGGAGACTTTGGTAGGGGTGAGGCTATGGAAATAAAGACATTTGCAGAAATGACGCCGGCCGTATGGGCAAAGATCAAAGTCCCTTATGTGGCGGTGTGGGAACAGGAGTTGACTCAGAGCCGCCCGAAATACAAGGCTGAAGTGATGGATGGTGATAAATACACAGGCATCCACATGTATAGCCGAGATCTGGAAGCTTTAAAGTCGGATATAAGCAAATATGCTCCGAAGCTCAAATACTGCGAGCCTGGCCCTGCTGATGATCCGGCGATAGCGTGCATTTATCTTTGAAGGGAAGGAGGATGATTATGTTTCTGAAGAGAAATGCGCTGAAAGCGCTGATGACGCGCGCCTACAAGGGCGGCGGTCTTTCGGTAAGGAATGATGGCGTCGGCCTGTCGATCGGCGGAGCCAAGTGGTGCGTGTACTTTATACACGGAGACATCCCGAAGGAAACACTGGGAGACCTTATCTCTCTCGTTGGAGAACTGCCTGCAAAAGGTGAGTCGTATGTGGCGGATAAGAACGGGAACCAGATGGAGATCTTTGATGACACAATGGATTCCCCGATGGATCTTAACGGGGAAAAAGAACTGACAGTGCTCCCGCTTGTTGCATGTGGGAATCTGGGAGTCCTGAGAGACCCGGACACAGGCAGGATAGTCCCTGTCCCGGTCGGCTGCCTGCATGCAATTGACTTCGGCGGGCTTGCGGAAGACGAGGAGACTCCGGAAGGACCGTTCGGGATAGCCGGTCTCGTAGAAGGCAGGTTTTATAACGCGGCACTCTGGCAGAACAGCAGGATGGCGTACTCGATCGGTGAATTTAGAAGCGATGATCAGGGAACGAAGGATCTGCTTGCATCATTGGAATCAATGCCGATTTGAGCCAGGAAAGCGAGGATAAACGATGGAAATACTTGCTATGACGTTCTTGATAATAAAAATCACCGTTATATGTCTGACGGCAGCGGGGATCGCCATAGGGGTTGCTCGGCTGATCGGGGACCTTCGGGAATAGAAAGGGGCAAGCGTGAAAGGACTACTGTTAGAAGAACTGAAATATCTGTACCTGAATAATAATGACGATATCAAGATCTATCAGAACGGCCGGCTTATATACTCCGGTTTTGCCTTTCTTTTCCCTTCCAGGTTGGGAGACCGCACAGTGCTCAGTCTTAGCAATCAGATTGAGATACGTCGTAAAGGATGGGAGAAAGCAGTATGGGAACCGGAGGACAATGCGGGGGCCGCGAAAGTAACTCTGGCTGACGCAGAGATAAGCCTTTTCTGGAAGATCGTTATAAGCTGAGGAACTAATCATGATTTGGTTGAAAATTGCAAAAGTAGTATTGATCATACTCGTCGCTATACCGGCGATATGCATCTGGTTCATGATTGTCGTGATTCTGGCCATGGCAGCGGGATGGGTCGCCATTTGCTTGCGGGAATGGTTTGGAGGGGAGCAATGATGTACAAGGGACATCGCCGGCGCATCGATCCGGATGCACGGCGTGCATTATGGGAGGACCAGAACAGGCGCTGCGGATACTGCGGCAGGAAGATAGGCTTCTCCGAGGTGACAGTGGACCACATCATCCCTCTTTCCCGCGGGGGACCGGACTGCGGGGAAAACATGATCTGTTCGTGCCGTCCGTGTAATGAGTTCAAGCGGAACAGGACAATAGAGGAATTCCGGGCAGCGGTCCAGAGTTCGAGCTTTAACCTGATGCAGCGCGAGCCTGAATACAGGGCAGTGCTCAGATTTGGGCTAATCCGAGAATATCGGCGAAAAAGAGTCAAATTTTATTTCGAGACAAAACAGGACCGTGTTGAAAGAAAAACGGGAAAGGGGCAGAAATGAGCAGACACGATGTTATGGAAGAGCTTAAAAGCCATGGAATTGAGACAGCCCCGGAGCTGGCTGAAGCAATAAAGAAGGAAAAGCCTTTCGATATATCATTGATGGCAGGGAATACCACCGGGGAGAAAAAGGCATCATAAAGGATGGAAAGAGCGAGCAGGTCACGGCCTGCCCGCTTTACCAGTTCGGGGAACGGCACGGATTTGCCGTTTTAAAAAGTCCATTAGGATATTAAATCCAGTGTAAAGAACTGTTCTAAGGGGATGCGCTATGGGATATGAAAGACGGATGTGGAATCTCGGACGGGTGAAAGAAGTAGAGGAGCGACATACATGGACATGGCATCCTCCGGGGAAGAGGCGTAAGAAAGAAAAGCCAACCCCAGAGGCAGTCAGGAAGAACAACCAGCGTGTAGCTGCGAGAAAGAGGAGAATGCAGCTCGAGATGTATTTCGATGAGAACGATGCTTACATGACCCTCACTTACCCGAAAGACGGAAGGCCTGCCGATATGAAGGAATGCCAGAAGGACTGGAAGGATCTGGTCGACATCCTGCGCAGGGTGTTCAGGAGAAATGGTGGTGTCCTCAGATGGATCCGGAATATTGAGCTAGGGTCGAAAGGGGCATGGCATATCCATGCTGTCATCAAGGAACTGCCTGCCGGTTCGATCGGGATGGATGGGAAGCCTGTCCATATTGCGAAGCTGGTACAGATGATATGGCAGAAGCAGCTGAAGCATGGACGCGTGGACTCGCAGTACCTGCAGAACGATGTTGAAGCGTTAGCCGAATATATCACAAAAACTCCTGAATCGAGCAGGGATACCGGGCACCAGATAACGGAGAACAACTGCTCCGCATCAAGGAACATGCCCTTGCCAGAGCCGGAAATCCGGACGTACAGCCGATGGAAGACCTTCGTCGACAGGGATATCAAGGTCCCGAAGGGATGGGCATTGGACAAGAGTTCTGTGAGGGACAGCATCAATCCTTTCACCGGATATCCGAGAAGGGAATACCGATTGATCAAGTTGGAGGTGAGGCGTTGTTGAAGAAGCGGCAGAAACACGCGAAGAGCATCATCCAGAGAGAGGATGGAAGCCAAAGATGTTTCCTGTGCATGAGATTGGATGGCGACTATACGGCCAAGGCATATCTTGAGACGCATCATGTTCTTTTTGGGATGGGGCGCCGTAAAAAGTCAGAAGAAGACGGTCTGACCGTGAAGCTTTGTAAAGATCATCATGACCTGGTACACAAGGACGACAGAATAAGGCAGCGGTTGTGTTCTGTTGCCCAGTCAGCATGGGAGAGACAGCATCTGGCAGAATACGGGTCTGATGTTAGGGCAAAGTGGATAGAAAGGTATATCAAAGATTACAGAAGGTTAGTGGATGAATGTGACGGAAGATAATCTTGCGGAAGCTTATGCAAAAAGGTGCAAGCGGTGCACGTACCGAGGACCTAAGGGCGGTATGCAGCAGTGCGACTATTTATTGATCACGGGACATCGACGGGGATGCGGTATAGCAAAGTGTGACAAGTTTGAGCCTGGAAAACGGGTGGGAGTTAGCGAACCACCGAATTCCCCGATACAGCGGAAAAGGAGGACGGTAAGGAAGCGGACGGCTCCCCTGACTCCGCTCGGAAGGGAAATTGACAGGTACCAGACAGAACGTAAAGTGACAAATGCGGAGCTGGCGTCGCTGATCGGAGTCAACAAAGCAACGATATCGAAGTGGAGAAATGGCTCAAAGCCGCAGGAAACGCAGGTAATTAGGCTGAGCGAGATACTTGGTATTAATGTGCGGGACCTAATGGAGTAAGGGATAACATGCGCGACTACAGGAAGAAGATGCGTCGATACAGAATTGAAGGGCAGCGGTATGACGAATTGAGGCAGTATTGCAGGCAGGGGGCTACTGAAGAAATCAAGGGTGCCTTGAAAATGACCGGTGGGGGCTGCTTGGCTCACTGGATCGAGCTGCATGTGTGCCATGGGTGGAAGTGGGCGCGTCTTCAGGCCAATGGGATTCCATGCGCCGAGGATACCTTCCGGCTGTACCGCGCAATGTTTTACTGGCACCTGGACAAAGCCCTCCGGGAAAACGGGGCGGATTCGGATGCACGGGGGTAGGTTAAAATATGGCTGAAAATAACCGGAGGGCGGATCATATCGGTCCGCATCGAAGGACATATGACAAGAACAAAGCTATCATCCTGAGAACGCAGAACATTTGTGGAATATGCGGAATGCCGGTCGACAAAAGCCGGAAGTATCCTGACCCGCTGTCGCCTTGCGTCGACCATATCATACCGATAGCCAGAGGTGGACATCCGTCAGCGATTGAGAATCTTCAGCTCGCGCACTGGAAATGTAACAGGATGAAGTCTGACAAATTGCAGAATGATGATTGCAAAAACGATTTTGCGGGAACGGAAGAGGCAGTGAACAATGACCTGCCATGGTCGATTGACTGGACGAAGTACAGGGCCTCGGATGGCAGCGGTCGATAGGGGGCATACCTCCCCCCGTCGGCCTCGCTCCGTACTTCCCCGGCGCACTGCACAAAAAAACACACGATGGAGAGAAAGGAGCCTGTCATGGCGGATAACAAAGGCATGGAATACCTGCGGCGGAAGCTGCTGATGAAACAGGGCAGAGTGGAGACCAGATACAAATACTACGAGATGAAAAACAAAGCACGAGACTTCGGGATATCCACTCCGCCGAATATGCAGCTGTGGAATTCTACGCTCGGGTGGTGCGCAAAGGCAGTAGATAGTCTGAGTGACAGGCTTTCCTTCAGGGAATTCCGCAATGATGTCTTCAACCTGAATGAGATCTTTGCCATGAACAATCCAGATGTATTCTTTGACTCTGCGATTCTCTCTGCCCTGATCGGCTCGTGCAGCTTTGTATATATTTCTCCGGATGAGGACGGATACCCGAGACTACAGGTGATTGACGGAGCAAATGCAACAGGGAGAATCGATGAAATCACCGGATTACTCACGGAAGGGTATGCAGTCCTGCAGAGAGACCAGGATACTCGGAGACCTACGATTGAAGCTCACTTCGAACCGTTCTATACGACGATATACAGACGCGGTGAAGAGCCTGAAGTCTACGAGCACAATGTAGAGCATCCTCTGCTTGTCCCGATCATCTACAGACCGGATGCCAAGAGACCTTTTGGCCACAGCAGGATATCAAGATCTGCTATGTCACTTGTAGGATCTGCGCTTCGGACAATCAAGCGTGCTGAAGTGTCAGCGGAATTTTACAGCTATCCGCAGAAATATGCGGTCGGCATGTCGGACGATGCTGAAATGGCGGACCGCTGGAAGGCGTCGATGTCATCGATGCTGACGATTACCAAAGACGAGGACAATGACCATCCGGTTGTTGGCCAGTTCCAGCAGCAGTCAATGACTCCGCATACGGAGCAGCTGAAGATGTTCGCCGCACTCTTCGGAGGAGAGATGGGACTCACCATGGATGACCTTGGATTTCCATCAGATAATCCATCTTCATCGGAAGCTATCAAGGCGGCACACGAAACACTCAGGGCTACGGCCAGAAAGGCACAGAAGAAATTCGGCAGCGGGTTCCTCAATGTGGGCTACCTTGCCGCATGCCTTAGGGATGACTGGCAGTATTCAAGAAGGCAGTTCTACATGACGAAGCCTATATGGGAACAGCTTTTCGAGCCGGATATGTCACAGCTCTCCCTGATTGGTGACGGAGCCATCAAGGTCAATCAGGCGGTGCCAGGATACTTTGGCAATACGAATCTCAGAGATCTGACAGGAATAGAGTCGGAGGACGATACGAATGAGTGATATTGCTCCGGATCTGTGGGAAGAAATAAAGCGCCAGTTCCTGCAGGACGTTGAGAATGACGAGAAGATCGAGAATATTATTGCCAAAATGGCCGATAAAATGGCAACGCATATCGATTCTCAGGAATATGCGATTCAGGTAGGTGAGCACGCGGCTGATGCGCTACAAAATGTTCTGTCATCTGATGTTCTTCCGGAAGGAAAAATGTATTACAATATAGCTGAGAGGACCGTAAGACCACAGATGGAGCTGGTCAGGGAGATGGTTCTGGAAACGGCGGGAGAGATCCAGGAAGCGCTGAACTGGGAAGCGAGGATTGGCATGAAGGCAATCACACCGCCGGCGAACGATGACAGGATTGAAGGAATCATTAATCGGCTTTGCTCGGAGGAAAACTATGACAAGATAAAATGGATCCTCGATGCACCAATCAAGGCATATTCTCAGAGCGTAGTTGATGATTTCATTCATGCGAACGCGGATGCACAGTATAAAGCTGGTCTGCAGCCGAGGATTATACGCACGCTCCGGGGGAGAGGGTGTGAAAAATGCCGCCAACTGGCCGGGACGTATGACTATCCGGATGGACTTCCGGATGAAAATGTTTTCATGCGTCACGATAACTGCAAGTGCCTTGTGACTTATGATCCGGGGGATGGACGAAGGCAGAATGTTCATACAAAGAAATGGTATGAAGACCAAAGCGCAGCAGCAAGGGATAAAAACAGCTACTTAGGTGACATCAAGAGGCGAAGAGAACCGACCGTTGAAGATCTTAAAAACAGGCTGACGGTTTATGGAAAGGATCCTGATAATGAAGGCGTGGTTATTGAAAAACTACTCAATCATGAGATTTCAATGAATCTGTCTTCTCAGGGATATATGAAGCATGTTGAGGGGACGAAGAAATTTGAAGAATATGCAAAATCAAGACTTGAAGAAGGAAAGGGATATCAAAGCAGAATAACGATAAGCAAAGAGGAAGTGCAACAGCTTATATATTCGTATGCTGGTACAGGGAAACATGATTCATCAAAAAACTATGTTGCTGAGTATGTGTCTGTAGGAAAACCTATAGGGGAGTATTATACGAATGATGGAAGATGGATTAAGACAGACAGAATTTTGATCATTTACAAGAAAAAAAGTGCTCACATTGTACCAATAAAGGAGAAAAAGCAATGATTACAAACGAAGAAATGTGGAAATTTCGTTACATGGACAATGTAAGAATTGTTGACAAGGATAGAAACGTACATGTTGGGTCAGTTATTGAAATATTGGACGGAGATGAATTTGGTTGCGATGATGAATTGAAACTTGAGACAGATAATGGCAGGATTAAGACATTTACGGCAAAAGATATCTCTGAAATTTCTATCGTGAATTAGATGCTGATTTGACAGAAAATGAGAGGCAAATATGGCAGAAAAAAGAATTGGCTGCCAGACTCCGTCAAGGTCATTCGTCCTGCCATATGAATTGACAGACGGCGCCAGGGCGGTAGAGATTTACAATTCAACAGGATTCAAAGCGCAGGAGTGGCAGGAGCTGCTCCTGTACGACATTCTGGCCTTCAATGACGACGGCCTCTGGGTGCATACTTCTTTCGGCTTTTCCCTGCCACGGCGGAATGGGAAAAACGAGGTGGTCACTATACGCGAGATGTACGGTCTGATCGAACTGGGAGAACAGATCATGCACACAGCACATAGGACTTCGACCACACATACGGCATGGGAGAGGCTCCTGAACCGCCTGAAGAAATGCGGTGCGGATATAGTATCGTCGTATCGCGCATCCGGCAAGGAACATATAGAACTTGCGAATGGCGGCAAGATTGAATTCCGAACAAGGACAAGCAAAGGAGGACTTGGAGAAGGATATGATCTTCTGGTCATAGACGAGGCTCAGGAATACCAGGATGATCAGGAGACAGCTCTTAAATATGTCATATCGGACAGCCCAAACCCGCAGACAATATTCCTTGGGACACCACCTACGGCGGTCAGCTCCGGAACTGTCTTCCTGAACTTCCGGAACACTGTTCTGCAAGGAAAAGGCCAGAACAGCGCATGGGAGGAATGGAGCATCCCGAAGAGGGTCGATCTGTGGAACAAGGAGGCATGGTATCAAGCAAATCCATCCCTTGGGGCACATCTGAAGGAGCGGGCAATCATTGACGAGATAGGCAAGTGCACAAATGAGGCAAAGATCATTGATGAACTGATTCAACGCTTCGGAATGTGGTTCCAGTATAACCAAAAAAGTGCTATAAGCGAGGAAGAATGGAACTCGTACATCTGCAAGACAAAGCCGTCATTTGTCGGAAAACTAGGAATAGGCATCAAATACAGCCATGATGGCGAATCTGTCAGCATGGCAGCGGCCGTCAGGACTTCGGACGGACAGATCTTCGTTGAAGCTCTCGGAAGAGAAGAAAGACGGAAGGGAAATGACTGGATTGTTGTCTTGCTCAGACAGTTGGATGCTGGGAAGATTGTTGTAGATGGAAAGAATGGTCAGGATCTGCTTGTCGCAGACATGAAAGATGCGGGCATCCGCAAAAAGCCTGTCTTACCAAAGGTGGACGATATTGTGCTTGCCAATTCTGCCTTTGAACAGGCACGGTTTGACGGAGCCGTGTGTCATATGGGCCAGAAGAGTCTCAGACAGTCGGCCGGAAACTGTGAAAAAAGAGCAATCGGTTCACGAGGTGGTTTCGGATTCCAGAGCATAAAGGAAGGCGTGGACGTCTCGATAATAGAGGCAGTAGTCCTGGCATACTGGGCTTGTTCCAGCATGAAAAAAGAGAAAAAAAGACAGAAGTTAAGCGGTTAAAGTCTGCTCCGAAAAACGGGGCGGACTTTTTTTATTATGTCTGTGTTAGCGTAAAACCAGCGCAGGACTTGATGTTGAAGGAGGAGGTTTAAACAAATGCCGTTTACACCGATAGAAACACAGGAAGATTTTGACGCGGCAGTCCAGAGCAGACTTGATCAGAGGGAAAAAGAAATCAGGGGAGAATATGCTGATTACGAAGACCTGAAGACACAGGTAGCGGGATTTGCCGGTACTGAACAGCAGTACAAAGATCAGATTGCAAATCTGGAGAAAGAGAAGGCGCAGAGCGCTGCAACAGTGATCCGTTATAAGAAGGCCGGCGAATACCGGATTCCCATGGGCATGGCGGACCGGCTCAAAGGTGAGACGGAAGAGGAAATCGATGCGGATGCCAAAATGATGGCGAAGCTGATCGGCCGCAGGGGAGGGACTCAGCCTTTACGGGACAATGAACCCCCGGTCGAGAAAAATGAAAAGAGAGCAGCCCTGAGGGGGATGCTGGCAAAGATGAAGGAGGATTAATATGCCTGCAAATGTATTAACAAGAGGGGAACTGATCCCTGAAGTAGTAGTAAATGACATGTTTAACGCTGTAAGTGGACACTCCGCACTTGCAAGGCTGTCCGACAGCAAACCGATCCCGTTTTCCGGACAGCGGGAATTCATCTTCACGATGGACAAGGAAGTGGATATCGTAGCAGAAAACGGCAAGAAATCACCGGGTGGCGGAAATGTGGAACCGGTCAGCGTTGTACCGATCAAGTTCGAGTACTCAATGCGTGCTTCCGACGAGTTCCTGTATGCGGATGAAGAATACAGGCTCGGAGTGACAGAACAGTTTGTTGAAGGCTTCGGGAAAAAGCTTGCAAGGGGTCTTGACATTGCCGCGATCCATGGCGTTAACCCGAGGACTGGTTCGGCATCTGCGGTGATAGGAGATAACAATTTCAAGGATAAAGTCACAACAACCGTCACCTACGCAGCAGCAACTCCTGACGACAATCTCGATGCAGCAGTCGCGGCGATTCGCGCCCTTGGTCGTGATGTCACCGGAATCGCGATGAACCCGGCATTTGCGTCTGCGATGGCCAAGGTGAAAGTCAACGGAGTTGTCCAATATCCGGAATTCAGATTCGGTCAGAACCCGCAGGCCTTTGCCGGTCTTCGGAATGATGTGAATAATACAGTATCCTTCGGTACAAGTAAACTCAGGGCGCTTGTCGGGGATTTCATGAATTGCTTCCGCTGGGGCTATGCCAAGGAGATCCCTCTGCAGGTCATTGAATACGGCAACCCGGATAACGATGAGGAACTCGGAGACCTTAAAGGCCGCAACCAGGTTCTGCTGAGATGCGAGGCGTATATGGGATGGGGCATCCTTCTTCCGGATGCATTCATGCGGATCGTGGAAAACTGAAGGAGTTGAAATGAAAAGATATCGGCACAAACGCACTGGTGCGATGATAGAGGTCGAGTCTGAGATCAGGGGAGAGGATTGGCAGGAAGTAGTTCCTGCCAATTCGGTTAAAACCGAGGAGAATCCTGATCCGGATTGTACAGGAGAGGAGACAGCCGGAACACCGGCAGAGGAGACAATCGGAACGCCGTCGGAGGAGACAGCCGAAACACCGATAACGGATAAGAAAAAGGCGAACACACCAAAGACGTCGGCGAAGAAATCTACGACCAAGAAGACAACGGCGAAACCTGCGGCTAAACGCCCTGTTGCGAGGGTGAACAGATGAGAAATTATGCGACAACAGAAGACATGGAAGCAATGTGGAGGGAAATGACGGCGGAAGAACGGCAGCGGGCTGATGAAATGATTCCTGTCATCTCCTCAATGCTCCGGATGGAGGCCGCAAAAGTCGGGAAGGATCTCGACATGATGGTCGATCAGTCAGAGGACATGGCAAATGTTGCAAGATCCGTAACCGTAGATGTTGTCGCGAGAGTGCTCATGACTACGACAAAGCAGGAACCTATGTCACAGATGTCACAGTCCGCGCTCGGTTACTCGGTTTCCGGGACATTTCTTGTTCCCGGAGGCGGTGTTTTTATTAAAAAGTCTGAGCTTGCGAGGCTCGGCCTTCGGAGGCAGCAGATAGGGGTGATTGATTTTTATGGGACTGATACAGGGAATAACAGTGAAACTGTATGAACGTGTGCAGTCGGGAATAGATGAATTCTATTGCCCGGTATATGAAGAATCACCCGTTGATGTAGAAAATGTGCTGGTGACACCGGTATCCGTTACCGATATTCCAGAGCCGAATGCAACAGAGCAGAAAAAAGCCGTGTACAAAATAGCCATTCCGAAAGGTGATGCACATACATGGGAAGACAGCAGGGTAGACTTCTTTGGACAAAGCTGGAAAGTGATCGGACACGCTGAGGAGGGAATTGAAGAGCTGATCCCGCTTGACTGGAACCGGAAATACATGGTGGAGAGGTATGGGTGACATCAGGATTGAACTTGACCATGATGCGGTCAGAGCATTCCTTCAGTCTTCTGACGTCGCTGAAATGGTGAACAGTTACGGCAGCAGGGCCGTGAACAGCCTTGGCAAAGGTTACGAAGGGGAACCCTATATAGGACCTAACAGGGCAAATTATGCGGTAGAGGCAACGTACTACCAGACGAAGTCGAAGGGTACGGCCCCGATATTGGAGGCACTAGGTGATTGAGAAAACGATTATGGATTTCCTTCATGGAAGGATGAATGTCCCTGTGCGGGCGGAAGTACCGTCGCCTCCGGACAGCGAATACGTCATCGTAGTAAGGACCGGAGGATCAGAAAAGGATTTCCTGCATACGAGCCAGATCGCAATCATTTCGAATGGGAGGACGATGCTGAGGGCCGCTGGACTGCATGAATCGGTCAAGTCTCACATGGACGGATTGACGACACTGGACGAGGTGACGAAAGTGAAGCTTCTGGATGAAGGAAATGTGACGGATGCGATGGTAAAGCGGCACAGGTATCAGGGGATATATGAGATCACGCACTATTGAATTTGAGAGGTAATCACATGAGTGAGAATAATGCAAATCTTGTAACAGTTGGAAAACCCAAGACAGGCGGGGCAGTCTATCGCGCCCCGCTCGGAACTACACTCCCGGAGGATGCGGTATCGTCTCTCGCTGCAGCATTCGTAAATCAGGGGTATATCAGTGAAGACGGCCTTGTCAACTCGAACTCACCGGAATCAGAGGATACGATTGCGTGGGGCGGAGACGTGGTCAATTCTTCCATGAAGCAGAAGAAGGACACTTATAAGTTCAAGATGATCGAAGCGAAGAACGTTGAAGTCCTCAAGACCGTATACGGAGATGATAACGTGACAGGGACGCTTGCAACCGGGATCACAGTGAAAGCGAACAGCAAGGAACTGCCGGAAAGTGCGTGGGTTGTCGAGGAGATCCTGAAAGGCAACACACTGAGACGAACGGTCATCCCGTGCGGCAAGATCACAGCGCTGGGCGACATTGTACACAAGGACAATGAGGTGACCGGATACGACGCCACTCTTACTGCTTATCCGGATTCGGATGGCCAGACACACTATGAGTATATGATCGAGGCTGCGAGCGGAACTTCGGGCAGCCAGGAATCAAGCGGCCAGGAATCAAGCGGCCAGGGAGGTTGATATGTACAGCGGGACAACTGCATCGGGGTTCAGATACGATATCGATGAGAAGAACACAGACAATATGGAGCTTGTCGACGCGATCGCGGAAGTGACAGATGGAGATAGCCTTGCGGTATCCAAGGTATGCAGGCTCATCCTTGGAGATGAACAGCGCAAAAGGCTGTATGATCACCTGAGAACGGTTGATGGGCGCGTACCTGTCGAAGCGGTTACAAGAGAAATCATTGAGATATTCAGTGGAGCTGCTAAAGGAAAAAAATAATCACCCTTGCCGGCATGATGGCCGCTGACGAGGACGCTCTTGCGTGCGACATCGCGGAGACATACGGGATTTATGATATGAGGGCACTGCCGGCCGGACGCTTGGCGGTGCTCGCTGTCGGTTTAAGGGAAGATTCCCGGATAAAGACAAAAATGTCGGGACTTACGGTCCCTGTTGGAGATCTGATGACGGCGGCGATCGTCGACCGGCTGACGTGGATTGCGTGGGCCAACTCTGTGGATGGACAGAGAGGCGTGAACAAGCCGGCACAGCTTGTTTCGAAGCTCCTCAGGAGGGATGCCGAAAAAGAGCGTCAGACGGTTGCATATGAATCTCCGGAAGAGTTTGAAGCTGAGAGAAAGAGACTTTTGAGGGAAGTGGAATGTCGGGACAGACAATAGGAAAGGCATATGTGCAAATCATGCCGTCGGTAAAAGGACTGGCGGGGAATCTGAAAAACGCAATGAACGGCGATGCGGTATCAGCTGGAGAATCTGCCGGTAGCGGTTTTGGATCCAGTATGGTAGGTGCGATCAAAGGAATGATTGCGGCTGCGGGCATCGGGGCTGCATTAAAATCATCACTGGATGAAGGCGGGGCTTTACAGCAATCCCTTGGCGGCGTCGAAACGCTGTTCAAAGAGAATGCGGATACCGTGAAAGAATATGCCAACCAGGCTTACAGGACAGCCGGAATGTCTGCGAACGAGTACATGGAGACCGTCACAGGGTTCTCCGCTTCCCTCCTGCAGTCCCTTGGAGGCGATACGGCAAAAGCTGCAGAATCGGCTGATATGGCCCTGCGGGACATGTCTGACAATGCGAATAAATTCGGTACGGACATGGAATCGATCAAGACTGCATATGCAGGCTTCGCAAAGCAGAACTATACGATGCTCGACAACCTGAAGCTGGGGTATGGCGGAACGAAAAGCGAGATGGAGCGTCTCCTTGCAGACGCAAAAGCGCTTACTGGTGTCGAATACAACATCGACAGCCTCGACGATGTCTATCAGGCGATCCATGTAATACAGGGCGAACTCGGAGTGACCGGGACAACAGCAAAAGAAGCGGCATCTACCCTCGCAGGGTCCGCGGCATCTATGAAGGCAGCCTTTACCAATGTGCTTGGAAAGCTTGCGATCGGGGAAGACATCAGCGCAGACCTTGACGCTCTGAAGGACTCCCTGCAAGTGTTCCTGTTCGACAATGTGCTCCCTATGGTAGGAAACATAGCGGAGCGCATTCCGCAGCTGGTAGAAGCGGCAGGGAGCATGGTCATACAGGGCTTGAATATGCTTGGGAACAATGCAGGGGACATCGCAGGAACGGTCGTGAATACGATTGTGAGCCTCGCAGAGGCAATTATTGGAGCTGCCCCGTATGTCATTGAGGCTGCGCTTAGGATCGTTGCTGAAATCGGCTCTAAATTGATTGAGATGGACTGGATGGAGATCATCACGTCGATGATGGCGAACATGCGCGATAGCATGGAGCTGGCAGCAGGCGAGATATTAGGGACGGACGGGAGCATCATTTCCGCTCTGGTCGCTGGAATCAGCGCGGCTCTTCCGGGGTTGATACAGGCAGCAGTCGACATTATTGGGACAATAATGTCAGCAATAACGGAAAACCTGCCGGTATTGATGGAAAATGGAGTCCAGATTATTTCGGAACTTGTCAACGGCATCATGAGCAACCTTCCGGCCCTGATCGAGGGAGCAGGCCAGATAGGTCAGACCGTATTGACAGCAATCCTGGAACTGCTCCCGAGCATCATGGAATCAGGGGTTAACCTTATAGGCTCGATAGCCGAAGGAATGGCTCAGAATGCGCCGGCAGTGCTTAGTGCTATCGGAGAAGCGCTTACAGGATTGGTTCTGACGATTATTGAACATCTTCCTGAGATCCTGGAAAAGGGCAAGGAAATACTTGGAAATGTCGCGCAGGGCATTATTGAGGCGCTCCCGGATCTGGTAAAGGCAGCAGCTGAAACGGTAGCAGGATTCCTGGCTGAAATCGGAGCACATTTGCCGGAAGTCCTTGAAGAAGGAATCACTCTCTTAGGGGAACTGATTGCGGGAATCATCAAGTCCATCCCAGATGTTGTCAGTGCAGCAGCTGATATTATTGGCAATATAGTTGACGCTTTCGGTGAGTATGACTGGGGAAGCATCGGCCTTGACCTGATCAGGGGAATTGCCGACGGTGTGGCCGGCGCCGCATCCGAACTGATTACAGCAGCAACAAATGTCCTGGGCGACGCATGGGACGCGATGACTGGGTGGCTTGATATCGCATCACCCTCGAAAAAGGCTAAAAGAGTTATTGGTAAGAACTGGGCGCTCGGAATCGGTAACGGATTTGTTGAGGGATTCCCTGAAGGAGATATGCTGTCAAGCGTTAAGGATGCCTTTGGAGATATCCAGAATGAAGTGCTTGGATTTCCTGCGCAGGCCGTGCCTGCGCTTGTGACCGGGACAGCATTCCCGGGAAGTGCTACACGGACAGTGGATGATATCAAGGACGTGCTGGACGCGATAAAGGAGCTTAGGGAGGCGATGATGTCCATGCAGATAGTTATGGATTCCGGAGAGCTGGTCGGTGCTGTACAGGAGATGATTAATGAGATTCTTGGTAAGGAGGTACAGCGGGCTAAATGGCAGTAAGAGGAAATACGTTCGGGGCGACCATAACAGTCATATCAACGAATGACAGCTATCACACTTATAGGGACTGGGGCCTTATCGTGTCGGACGGGGACCCGGTCGGGGATCCTGAACAAGAAACGAACTACATTACTGTACGTGGACGTCCTGGGCTGCTTGACTGCAGTGAATCTCTTACCGGAGAACCGGTGTTTAAAGGCCGTAGGATCACGTTTGATATGGTGATGCAAACACCTCAGGATCAATGGAGCATGACAGTATCCAAGATCAGGAACAGTATTGATGGCCGAAGGGTTAAAGTGTTTTTGGATGACGATCCAAGTCATTACTGGCTCGGCAGGATCAGTGTGAAGAACACGTCGAGGGTGATGAGATGCGGTCGATTTACCCTTGAAGTTTATGCGGATGCATACAAGTACGAAAAGGCAAGTTCGCAGGAGAAATTGCGTTGGGATGACATGAATTTTCTTACGGACTGTTTGCGGTATATTGGCACGATTACGGTATCTGGCCAGTATACGCTTGTTATACCGAAAGGAGAACACGCGGTAGTGCCCACGATCAAAGTAACGAACATCACGTCGCAGACATTCTCAATGAGCGTCGTTGGGACTGGAAAATCTTATGCTCTTGTAGCTGGCACTAATCGCTTCCCGGATTTAAAGGTGTGCGGCGCAGAAGATGTGACGCTCAGTTTTGGAGGATCCGCGAAGGTAACATTGACCTATAGAGGAGAAAGTCTGTGATGTATACTTATTGGCTTGACGACCAGATACTCTATTATCCGGGAGACTCATTATGCACACTGGTAGGCGATCCGGTGATCAAACTCAGTATAGGACAGGCCGGAAGTTGCGAGATGAAGATTCCGGAGACGAATCCGCTTTACAATAGTATCAGCCTCAGGAAATCAATGGTAACTGTGAAAAAAGGTGATAAAGAAATTTTCTGCGGGGAAATTCGAACAGCGGAACGTGATAGAGATAACAACATGAATGCATATGCAGTCGGAGAGCTTGCCTTCCTGGCTGACGGAATACAGCCGCAGCACAGCTATGGAAAGGCGACCCCGACAGCGTTCCTGGCTGCAGTGCTGTCAGAACATAATGACTCCGTTGAAGAACGGAAACAGTTTGCACCGGGATATGTCACTGTGCCTAGCGGATGGGACGACTCGGTCAAACAGACCGATTACGACAACTCGCTGGTTGCACTAAGGACTCAGCTCGTGGACCGGCTCGGGGGATGCCTCAGAATTCGGAAAGCAGGAGTAACGCGCTATGTCGACTATGTGACACTATCGGATTATGGAGCAGCAAATGCGCAGGGGATCAACTTCGGGGAAAACCTGTTGGATTATTCAGAGAACATGACTGCAGCGGATATTGTGACATGCATAATTCCTCTCGGCGCGCGAATTGACTCAGATAGCGATTTTGAAAAGCGGGTCGATATAAAGTCGGTCAACTCAGGAAACAACTATCTGACAGCGTCACAGACAGTCTTGAACCGCTTTGGGCGCATTTGGAGAGTAGTCATATTTGACGATCTTGACGACCCGGCAGACATAATGGCAGCAGGACAGGCGTGGTTAGCAGAGAACCAGTACGAGACGATGAGGCTCAAAATCACAGCTGTTGACCTGTCAATTCTCGACAGTGAGATAGACGATATGTATTTAGGAGACAGAATCCCGTGCAAAGCGGAGCCTTACGGCCTTGACATGACGCTACCGATCGTCGAACAGACGATACATCCGTTGTCACCGCATAAGGACACGATCGTGCTGAGCGCATCTCTCCAGAATAAAAAGCTGACAATCAGTGACCAGGTTGGCAGCAGTGGCGACTCGATCAGGCAGGCGACAGCCCAGACGGAGACGAAAATCCGCAATGTAATCCGCCAGGAAGTGGCGAACTTGATGGCAACATTCACGGGAGCCGGAGGCGGATATAAGCTCTCGGAGTTCGATAGCAATGGGTTATGGCTGAGAGATCTATGGATGGACACTCCGGACAAAGACACGGCGACAAACATACTCGAGATAAGCATGCGGGGTATAAGGTCGTCGAACAATGGGTATAAAGCTCCGACAGATCCGGCCTGGAAGCTTGGCATAACAATAGACGGCCAAATTAATGCAGATAGAATCCTGACGGGGACACTGATGGCGGGGTTGATCAAAGCTGGTATTCTGTCAGATGTAGGCGGCAACACGTCGTTCAATCTTGAAACGGGCGCGCTAATTTCCAAAAAGTTCTCGATAAACTCAACGAATTTCACCCTGACGGAAGACGGCATAGCGAGCATGTCAGGAGCCACGATAAACGACGGGACAATTACATCAGAATCCGGAGACAAAAAAGCAATGATTGACAACGGATTTTATCGAGGCTATTTGAACAATCAGATATCTGGCTTGCTTGACCTGTGCCCGACATACGGCGACAACATAAAGCGTGCGGCGCTGTGGGGAAAAGACGTTTTGTATTTGCAAGCCGGCGGAACAGAAGGAGCGCCGACAACGCAAATTACGATTGACAGCACAGGCTTGCACGCACAGGGCGCGGATGGATGGGTAGTGCTTGGCGATATGCGTGTGCGCTTAGATCATGGACTGATAATGGAGATTATATAAGATGAGTGCAATATCAACAATATTAACGAGATTAAGGGCGGCTATATGGGCGATAGACGTCCGGGATGATATCGCAAATGCGATAGAGCAGTGTTACTCGGATGTGTCAAATCCGACACTGCAGACTGAGGCCCTGGAGGCTGCTCTTCAGAATAAGATTGATCAAGGCGAGATGGCGGCGCTCACGATCGGAGATAGGACAATCACGGCCGTCAAGCTGGCAAACGGAGTCATTCCTGCGGCAGATGCGACTCTTACCACGTCCGGAGGATATGCGGACGCAGCTGAAACCGGCCGGCAGATTGGTAACATAAGGGCTGATTTAGGTGACTTCGAAGCGGCTGGCGGGGCGGATAAATATTTCACCAATGTAAAAGTCTATGGCGAACCGCTCCGCGTTGGAATTGGTAACATCCGAAACAACTACAATTCACAGACGGGCTTTATACTCTTTAAAGCAAATGCTGATGGAACGCCTATCAGTGGGGGTTCGATAAAAAATGTTAGTGACGCTTCTGTTTCTGGTCATTTTCGGCATGTAAGCGGAGATGGTCATGTATATGAATTTGATTATGATTTATCAAGTTTACCATCAGGGACAAGAGAAACCACAAACGACACAGCCCATGTTATAAAGCAGGATAGATTTTATGATTTATCTAGGCTTCAGCAGATAAACTATATTCACCCGTTGTATCCGGGCGGGATAGTTGTTGATGAATTTGGCAACATAATTTTTGTTAATGAGGATTTCAACCAGTACGAAGCAAACCCATTAAAAGGCAAAAGCGTTTCGATATTAGGAGACTCAATATCATCTTATGAGGGTCGCATACCTGAGGACTACGCATATTACTATCCGAGGGGTGATGTAGACGATGTTTCAAAAACATGGTGGGGCAAGCTGATAAATGATACCGGTATGCTGATATGTAACAATGCTTCTTGGAGTGGCGGAACGGTAGCCGGGGAGCAACTCACTAATGCAAAATGTGGATGCTCTCAACTCAGAGTGGATGCGTTGAAGAATCCGAGCACAAACGCAGACCCGGATATAATTCTGTGTTATGTGTCTACAAACGACTGGGGGAAAAATATCCCGATAGGGGATTTTGGCTCTAATGATTTGCCGGATTTGACATCTTCCGAGATTACTACTATAGCGATGGGGTATGCTGTAATGCTGTACAGAATCAGGAACACATACCCGAACGCTATAGTGTATTGCATAACTTCATTAGCCGGAAGGCATCTCAGCTCTGACTTGGTATGGCCTTTCGAAAATGAGATTCACGAAACACTGCATCAGGTAAACGAAAAGATAACCTATGTGGCTCATTTATTCGGTGCGAGGGTAATTGATTTGGAAACATGCGGGATTCACCAGTGGAATATTACCAATTACACGGTAGATACCCACATACATCCTAATGACGCAGGTGCGAGGGTAATTGCCGACACGGTAAAAAGACGATTGGAGGAGGACTTTAGATGATTTCAGTTGCCAATCATAAGAGTTTAAACGGGGTTATCATTAAAGGTCTGAGGGGCGGCACGAAACTCGGCACGGTGCAGTATCGGGATTTGGAGCTTGAGACAAGAGAAACGGTTGACCATGTACAGACTTCAAATATTTTAACCGGGCTGAGAAATAGAACATTGGATAGTATAGTAGCGGAAAACACCACATATTATAACAATAACAATGTTGTTGTAGGCATCAATTACTTAATGCGTGGATTCAGCACGCCACTGCCGATTGATGATTACTATGACGAAGGTGCAAAGTATCTCGTATTAAGAGCACATAACTGGTACAGAAACCCCGCTAATTATTTCGCAGGCATTAATAGCCAGTTTTTGTATGCTTGCGGTGAAGAATCTGATGGCAGACCGAGGACGAGTGAAACCACTGCCGCAATCAAACAGGCAGGACTCGATAAACTGGGTAATAATATTTTACTGGGCGCTTCCGTGACAAATGCAGAGCTGTTAGCCGCCGATGCTGGTAGTCAGTCAACGCAGGATACAGCATTCGACCTTTATGCATGTGATGTAGCAGTAGATATTAACAAACTCCATGAACTTGGAATAAAAATGATGTGTGTTTGCTGGCTGGCTTTCAATAAACCGTATAAATACGCAAGCGCAGACGATCTGCAGAAAACACTGCCGCAAACTGCATTGATTGATCAAATTTCCGGGTATTTGATATTTTAGCAACAGGTAAACGTTATCTACGCGGCATGGATTCGCTTTAGACATTTCCCCCAAGGTCCTATACGAAGAAGGTTGCACCAGAGAATCGGAATCAGGATGCCAATAGCAAAATAAATGAGAAACCATCCGTTTGCGGAATCATACAGAGGGTAATATTGCAATGCATTATGAACGGTGATAGCCTCTCCATTCAAATACATCTGTAATATGATTCCAATGCGGAAAAACAGAAGATGCCAAATAACAATGTCCATGCTGCGTTTGCCAAAAAACACAAGACACTTTCTAACAGCCGGAAACACACTTGAATTTAATTGCGCCAGAATCTTACATAGATAAAGCACAACGTGAGAAGCGAAGATCGATCCTGCTATGAATAAGATTGGGTGACTGTATTCGTTAGCGGCCATTCTTACAGAATCATAAGGGCCAATGATAATGAACAAGACAGTGCATATAATGATTGCATATGGATTATCAAATATCCTGAATAAGTTTTTGTGACTATTTGCGAAAACGCCGAGTGCAAAGAACATACTCAGAATCAGCGTGCGGCTGATTGCATATGGTAAGGAAAAATGAAATCCACAGAAGGCAATCATGATGAATAATGCGAGTATTATGTTGTCACGGTATTTCTGGGCCAACATAAGTGTGTCAAGTAGTTTGTAAAGAATTGATACAAGAAATAAAGCACCCAGAAACCATGTCGCGCCGAAATATTGATCTGCTTTTGATAAAGTGAAAAGTATTAGAAATTCATGCTTCAATACAGCTGAAAAATCATTTCTGCGTAAAAACCATTCGATCCAGATTGCTAAAGAATTCCAAAAAACAAACGGGATGTAAAGCCGGTTCACACGATTTTTGGCGAAGCGCCCTAAAGCGGATGTTTGCTTATACACCAAGCCTGAAATGATAAAGAAAAACGGCATGTGGAATTGATTGATCTGATACGAAAATGGGCCATTCGCATGATTCCATACTACGAGTAAAATCCCAAAACCCTTAGCTATATCAAGAAATTCGATTCTTTGTTTATTCATAAGATACCTCGAATACATAGTTTTTTACATTGTAAACGTAATAACTGGAAATTACAAACTGATTAGCATGCCAATAAACGCCCATTTTAGACCGAGAAGAGACGGAGATCCCCGTCTCTTTTTTGTTGCGCCGGCGCAACTTGTGAGGCTAATTCATTGATATACAAACAAGTGAAAACCGATTTTAAAAAGTATTCCAGATAATACGGGGCGGACTTTATTATCATACATGAGGCTAAAATGAGTTGAAGAAAAAGAAAGGAGCCTCGTTTTATGGCTAAAAATTATATCGTGACAATAATTGGAGCAGCAGCCGGCGCAATAGTATCAGCAGCTGGAGGATGGGATTCAGCACTTCAGGCGCTGATTGTATTTATGGTTCTTGATTATCTGACTGGCCTGATTGTGGCAGCGGTCTTCCACGCGTCCAAAAAGACAAAATCGGGTAAGCTTAGTAGCGCGGCCGGGCTCAAGGGTTTGGCCAAAAAGGTACTTATGCTTTTCCTGGTTATCGCTGGCCAGTATGCAGATCTGGTGTTGGGTATCGATTACTTCCGGACTGCGGTAGTCATAGCGCTCATAGCAAATGAATTGATTTCATTAATCGAAAATGCCGGACTCGCAGGAATTGAAGTACCTGTGCTTTCAAAAGCTGTAGATGCGCTTAAGAGCATTGATAATAATTGAGTTGCACGGGGATATCCTGTCAGGATATCCCTGATTTTATTTCGGAGGAGATTATGGGATACAAGAAATACGATCTTACAAGTGCAGAAATAAAGGCTCTTGCAAACCTCGCGCTCCAGGAACAGGGAAGCATCGACGGTGCTTGTGCCGAATTGTCACTGATGGCCAACCTCTTTGAACAGCAGAGCAAATACAAGACGCTGTACGAGTATGTACGAAAATCAGATTGGTTTGCAAATGCAGCCTATTGGATGGACAATGGAAAGGCAGGCGCGATATATCAGCTGTATGCAGGCTATGTATTATGCGAAGGTCTGCGAACTGTGCCAGGGCACATCAATGAGCACGACTGCCTTACAGATATCAAGAGTATCAGCACAGGTGAAGTTAAGGATAAGTCAGCATATAAAGCCGGAAAGACGATCATTAAAAATCGACATGGATCAACCTACACATTCTATTGTTTCCCGGCGAAGGGTTCGGATCCATTTGGATACACATCACCTGAAGCCCCGCAGTCAGGTAGCATACAGGGACTGATTGAGCGGGAGACGGACCTTGCATCGATTCCTTATACGGAGACAGGGACGAATCATCAGCTGTTCAGCATGATAGTTAATAACGCGGGACTTGCAGGTTATCAGGATTCGGCGTGGTGTTGCACGTACCAGTTCGCGATGGAAATACTGGAATTTGGAGTTGATAAGGCTCTTGAACACTGGAATATGACCAGGAATACCTACTGTGGCTACTCATGTTTTGACACATATGATAAGTTCTACTCGGTAGGAAAAACAGGGAAGATTCCGGAGCTTGGAGCACTGGTAGTCTTTGTTCACAGCCATATTGGCAGAGTCCTTGCTATTGATTCTGATTCACGAACATTTTTATGTGGAGAAGGCAATACGAGCAATGAGAAATATGACAGATCGGGTGACAGCTGTGCTGTTAAAGTCTATGCATGGGACGATCCGAGGATTAAAGGGTTCTGTTACATCGATTATGTACAGGCGGACGCCAGAAAGGAGCACAAAGGAACATTGTTTGCTTTTGGAAATGTAAATTATAACGAAGACGGAGAATTTAAAACTGACGATTACGTGCTTCAGACACTCCTGCGAGGGAGAGGTTTTAAAGGGCAGAACGGGAAGGAATTGGTCCTTGACGGCAAGGCTCAGGGGAACACTATGTACGCAGCGAACTCTTATATGGACGCAAGAGCCAAGGAAGGCGTAGATCTCGGAGAGAGGGATTGTTGGGGACCGAAGTGCTGGGCTGATATTTTCGGCAGAAAAGCGATAGATTAAGTAGAGAGGCTCTGGAAGCATGTTATTCTCCAGGGCTTTTTTTAATTGCCAAATTTGAAGCAGGTGCTATAATATTATCTTACTGTTTATGTTGGGAGAGTATTATGGAAAATTGCAATATAAAGAACGAAGAAGCACAGAAGGCAGCGGCGGCCAGACAGTTGGAATTCATAGAAAAAGCAAGAGTATTAGTTGAAAATATTTCAAAGAACATCGGAAGACCACTTTTCTCGCATATCGAAACCTTTGGTTGTCAAATGAACGCCCGCGATTCTGAAAAACTCCGTGGCATTCTTGATGCAGCGGGATTTAAGGATACTGAAAATGAAGATGAAGCGGATCTGGTCATCTACAATACCTGCACAGTTCGGGATAACGCAGATCAGCATGTCTATGGAAGGCTCGGCCACCTTAACGCAGTCAGAAAAAAACGTCCGGATATGATCATCGGCCTGTGCGGCTGCATGATGCAGGAAGACCATGTCGTCGCTAAAATTAAAAAGAGTTACCCGTTTGTCAAACTCATTTTCGGAACACACAATTTATACGCGTTTCCGGAACTTCTTGTCAGAACTCTGAACGAAGATAAGCGAGTCATCGACATCCGTCAGGAGACCAAGGTCTTCCCGGAAAGCCTGCCAGTCAAACGGAAGCATTTCTTCAAATCAGGTGTCAATATCATGTACGGCTGCAACAACTTCTGCAGCTACTGTATTGTTCCCTACGTCAGGGGACGGGAGATCAGCCGGACACCGGAGGAGATTCTGGATGAAGTTCGTCGCCTGGTTGCGGACGGATGCGTCGAAATTATGCTTCTCGGGCAAAATGTGAACTCATACGGAAAGACACTCCCGGAGAAGACGACTTTTGCCGAACTCCTCCGTGAAGTGTGTAAAATCGACGGCCTGCGGCGCCTTCGCTTCATGACTTCCCATCCAAAGGACCTTTCTGACGAGCTCATAGAAGTCATGGCGGAAAATCCGATTATCTGTCACCACATGCACCTTCCGGTCCAGTCTGGCAGTGACACGATCCTTAAGAAGATGAACCGCCACTATGATCGGGCTAAATATCTCGACACGGTCCGCAAGCTTCGCAAAGCCATCCCGGACATCTCCTTCACCACGGATATAATTGTCGGTTTCCCGGGTGAGACAGAAGAGGACTTTGAAGACACACTGTCCCTCGTGCGCGAGGTCGGCTTTGACAGCGCCTTTACTTTTATCTATTCAAAGCGGAAGGGTACACCCGCTGCCGAGATGGAGAATCAGGTGCCTGAGGAAGTCGTTAAAAAACGATTCAAAAGGCTTCTCGACGTTGTCAAGATCACGGCGGAGGAACGATGCGCACGCTTCACCGGAAAAGTAATGGATGTCCTCGTCGAGGAAGAGAACCGCGAGCCGGGTCTGGTCACAGGCAGAATCGAGCACAATATCGTTGTCCATCTGCCGGGTAATGCTTCCATGATCGGAAAGATTATTCCTGTCCGCCTCAAAGAGTGCAAAGGGTTTTATTATTTCGGAGAACCGGTTACCTTTTAAATATGATATTTATCACTGCATCGAGCGGCGGCAACTGGCAGCGTGAAGATAACACGGACCAGGCTGCGGCGATTCGATGTGTCATATGGGGCTGTCGCATTAGACGGTGTCCACACTACATATAGCAGACATGGGCATATAACGGCTGCTGTATGTAGAGCGGACCCACCCTATTGCGACAGTCCCATTATTTATCCAAAAATGTAAGGCATCCGAGCTTTACCCGCCTCTGTCACAAGCGGCCGTCTGATATCCTCCGAAAGGCTGATGTTTTTTTAAAAAACATAAATTGACAAATGACAGGCGGACAGTATCGCGGTATAATAGTGTGCTTAGGACATTTGAAAACGAACCCCTTGAAAGAAAGGCAACAGCATGGCTTTATCACCAATGATGCAGGAATACGTGAAGATGAAGGAGCAGTACAAGGACTGTGTCCTCATGTACCGGGTCGGAGACTTCTATGAGATGTTCTTCGACGACGCGGTCCACGTATCAAGACTGCTGGAACTCACATTGACAGGAAAAGAATGCGGTCTTCCCGAGCGGGCACCTATGTGCGGTGTCCCGCACCACGCTCTCGACGTGTACGTGAGCAGACTCATAAAAAAGGGGCAGAAGGTCGCGATCTGCGATCAGGTCGAGGACCCGAAACTTGCGAAAGGCCTGGTGAAACGGGAAGTGACCCGTGTAGTCACGCCCGGGACAAATCTTGAGATAGACGCCGGCAGCGAAAGCCGCAACAATTATCTCATGAGCATTGTCTGCACCGAGGATCGTTACGGCATCGCCTGCGCTGATGTCACAACAGGCGATTTCATGCTGACAGAGGTGGACAGCATACGAAAGCTGACGGATGAGATATACAAATTGTCTCCGTCAGAGATCATTTGCAGCGAAGCTCTTATGATCTCAGGTCTCGATATTGATGACCTTAAGGGGCGTCTCGGCATCATGATCTCACCGATGGATCCGAGATATTTCGGTGACACAGTCTGCAGAAAGACCCTTCTTGACCACTTTCACGTGGCCACGCTAGAAGGCCTCGGTATCGGAGAGTTTACGTGCGGCATGAACGCCGCCGGTGCGCTGCTCACCTACCTCTTCGAGACACAGAAAAACGATCTCGCTCATATATCAAGAATTCAGCCCTATCACACGGAAGAATTCATGATCGTCGACGGGACCGCAATGCGAAATCTTGAACTCATCGAGACGCTGCGCGAGAAGGAGAAGCGGGGGTCTCTCTTTTGGGTACTCGATAAAACGAAGACAGCAATGGGCGCCCGCATGCTTCGGACATGGATCGAACAGCCTCTGATAAACGCGGACGCGATCAACGACCGGTATGACGCGATTGAAGCATTGAATACAAATGAAATCACCTGCGCCGAAATCCGCGAATATCTGAATCCGGTCTATGATCTCGAGCGCCTTGCTGCCAGAATAAGCTACAAGAGTGCTAACCCGCGCGACCTCATCGCACTGCGCTCATCGCTTGAAATGCTGCCCCACATAAAGGCTCTCCTGACAGAACTCTCCGGAACGAGATTTATGACATTTCTCGAGACATTCGACACGCTGGAGGACCTCTGCTCACTGATCGGTGATGCCATCTGTGATGATCCGCCTCTTGCCATGAAAGAGGGCGGTATCATAAAGGACGGATATGACCCCGATGTGGATGAGTACCGACACGCAAGGACCGAGGGCAAGGACTGGCTCGCCCAGCTTGAGGCGGAGGAGCGCGAGAAAACAGGTATCCATACACTGAAAATCAAGTTCAACCGCGTCTTCGGCTATGTTATTGAGGTATCCAACTCCTTCAAAAACATGGTCCCAGACACATACACCAGAAAGCAGACCCTCGTCGGCGGTGAGCGCTATACGATGCCTCGCCTCAAAGAACTGGAGGATAAAATCCTCGGCGCGGAGGACAAACTCAATTCTCTCGAGTATGAGATATTCAGCAGCATCCGCGACCAGATTGGCGACAATATTGTGCGCATTCAGGACACAGCCAGAATCGTATCTGAGATTGATGTTCTGGCATCGCTCTCCGAGGTCGCGCGCAGGAACCACTATGTCCGGCCAAAGCTGAACACGACCGGCGTTATCGAAATCAAGCAGGGAAGACATCCCGTTGTGGAGAAGATGATCGAGAATGAGGCATTTGTCCCCAACGACACCTTCCTTGATAATAAGAAAAAACGCATCTCTGTCATCACGGGTCCCAACATGGCGGGCAAGTCCACCTACATGCGCCAGGTCGCGCTTATCGTACTCATGGCTCAGATCGGAAGCTTTGTTCCGGCCAAAAAAGCGGATATCGGTCTCGTCGATCGAATCTTCACAAGGATCGGCGCCAGTGACGACCTTGGCAGCGGTCAGAGCACATTCATGGTGGAAATGACAGAGGTAGCCAATATTCTGCGAAGCGCCACAAGCAGGTCTCTGCTCATTCTCGATGAGATCGGCCGCGGCACGTCCACATTTGACGGTCTCTCCATCGCGTGGGCAGTCATTGAGTACGTGGCAGATCGAAGAATCATCGGCGCGAAAACACTGTTCGCGACCCACTATCATGAACTGACCGAACTTGAGGGAAAAATCGACGGAGTCAATAACTACTGCATTGCGGTCCGCGAAAAGGGGGACGGCATTGTATTCCTCAGAAAGATCGTGAAGGGCGGCGCAGACAAGAGCTACGGTGTGCAGGTGGCAAGGCTGGCCGGAGTTCCCGAGGCGGTCCTCTCCAGAGCAGGGCAGCTGTTAGATGAGCTGTCCAGTGCGGATATCACAGCTGCCATTGAAAATGTAGCAGGACAACCGAAGCCGAAAGCCAGAAAACCGCAGCATTACGATGACGTCGATCTCGCGCAGATGACGCTATTCGACACTGTGAGAGATGAAGACATTCTGAAAGAACTGGCTGAGATGAAAGTTATGGAGCTGACCCCCATCGAAGCGATGAACGAATTGTACAGGCTCCAGAATAAGCTCAACAATCGCTGGAAAGGATAAGTGAATTGAGCAGCATACATGTATTAGACCAGAACACAATCGATAAAATCGCTGCCGGCGAAGTCGTCGAGAGGCCGGCATCCGTGGTCAAGGAGCTGACAGAAAATGCCATCGACGCAGGAGCAACAAGAATCACGATTGAAATCCAGGACGGCGGCATCAAAATGATCCGAATCACGGACGACGGAGCAGGAATTGCCCCGGATGAGATCCGTCTGGCTTTCCTGCGCCACGCCACGTCCAAAATCAGTTCCGTAGAGGATCTTAAAGGCATTGCTTCACTGGGTTTTAGAGGGGAAGCTCTGTCATCGATTGCAGCTGTCAGCAGGGTAGAGCTGATCACCAAAACTGAAGATGAGATCACTGCCGTGAGGTATGTGATCGAAGGAGGGCGCGAAAAGCTGCTCGACGAAATCGGCGCGCCGGACGGTACGACCTTTGTCATCCGGGATATCTTCTACAATACACCCGCCAGGGCAAAGTTCCTGAAGACAGCTATGACAGAAGCCTCGCACGTCGGCAGCATTGTCGAACAGCTGGCCCTGTCAAACCCCACCGTAGCGTTCGAGTATATTGTGAACGGTGCTTCCCGCCTTTCAACAACAGGCAGCGGCAGTCTTAAGGACACAATCTATCACATCTATGGCCGCGAGCTTGCCTCGGAACTTCTTCCCATCGACTACTCGGAGGAGGGAATACAGATAAAAGGCTTTATTGCGAAGCCTTCTATATGCCGGGGCAACCGGAACTTTGAGAATTACTATGTGAATGGCCGCTATGTCAAAAGCCGCGTAGTATCATTGGGCATAGAGGACGGCTACGGCAACAAGCTCATGCAGCATCAGTATCCGTTCACATGCCTCATGATCACGGTCACCGGCGATGCCGTCGATGTTAATGTTCACCCTACAAAAATGGATGTGCGCTTCTCCGACGAGCGGTTCATTCTTAATCAGATCTCGACCTGCATAAAGAAGGCTCTCTACGAGCAGGAGATGATCATCAAATCTTCTCTCAATCCTCCTATAAAGCCGAAGGTAGAGAAGAAAGAGGCAAAATATGCGGGGCCGGCACCATTTGAAAAGAACTACCTGAGAGAAAGATCCTCGTACGGAGACGCCGTTACTGAGATGTATACAGCCGCCCATGCACAGACACCCGCAACCGGTTATACAGCACCGCAGACTTCCAGAGATATGGCGTCGCAGATTGCGGTAGAGACACCTGGTGGTACGCAGGTGCAGGCTTCAGGCAGTATGATTCCGCGGATGCCGGGCAGCGTGGAGGTACAGGCTGCCATTGATATAGGAAAACAGACTGTGGGCAGCAATGCGGTACAAAACGAAGATGCATCGCGTGCGGACAGCCCTGTTGTCTATAAGCAGCAGAGCATATTTGATAATTTTCTGGATCCCAAGGCAGAGCCTGACAGGATCATATTAGGCTGCGCTTTCAACACATACTGGATCGTTCAGTATCAGAACACTCTGTTCATGATCGACCAGCACGCTGCCCACGAAAAAGTCCTGTACTGCAGATTCATTAGACAGTACGAAAAGAGCGAAATCACTTCCCAGATAATTTCACCGCCTGTCATTTTCTCTGTCACCGAAAAAGAGAAAGCTCTTCTCGACGAGTACATGGAGGCTTTCACCAAGGCAGGCTTCGAGATTGAGTCTTTCGGCGGCAAGGAATATAAAATAGCAGCGGTACCCTACTCTATGGAAGCTCTCGGATCAAAGCAGCTCTTCACCGAGCTTCTTGACAGCCTTGAAATAACCCAGGATCCGAAAAAGCTCGAAGTCTATGTCCACCGCGTCGCGACAGAGGCCTGCAAAGCAGCCGTCAAGGGCGGTGATAAGCTTTCTGTCCCTGAGGCTAAAGCTCTGATTGACGAACTGTTCGACGAGTGCGATGACCCCTATCATTGCCCGCACGGTCGTCCGACGATTATCTCATTTACGGAAAATGAACTGGAAAAACGTTTTAAGAGAATAGTGTGATGACAGAAAAAGAAAAACCTATGCTGATCGTTGTGGCCGGCCCCACCGCGTCCGGAAAGAGCGCGGCGGCCGTGGAACTTGCCCGGATAATCGGGGGCGAGATCATCTCCGCGGATTCCATGCAGGTCTACCGATATATGGACATCGGATCAGCCAAAATTACGCAAGAAGAGATGATGGGCGTTCCCCACTACCTGATTGATGTCGCTGACCCTACAGAGGAGTTCGATGTCGTGAGATATGCACATGAAGCCAAAGCCGCTATATCTGACATCATCTCCAGGAGAAAAATACCGATCCTCTGCGGCGGCACCGGCTTCTATATCCAGGCTGTGACCCGGGATATCGATTTCTCCGAGACGGGAGCTCTGCCGGAATACCGGGAAGAACTTACAGCATATGCCGCAGAACACGGTAATTCAGCCCTTCATGAGCAGCTTAAGAATATTGACCCTGTCTCTTATGAGACCATCCATCCGAACAATCTGAAGCGTGTCATACGCGCGCTGGAATACTACAAAGAGACCGGCATGACGATTTCCGCTCATAACGAAACTGAGCGTCAGCGTGAGACCCCGTATGATCTTCATTTTTTTGTGCTGAACGATGACAGAGCTGTTCTGTACGATCGGATCGACAGGAGAGTAGACTTCATGATGGCAGAAGGCCTCTACGATGAAGTCATGTATCTTCGTCAGATGGGGCTGACCCGCGACATGGTCTCCATGCAGGGTCTCGGTTACAAAGAGATGCTCGACTGCATGGACGGAAAGTGCGATATTGATGAGGCCGTCAGGATCCTGAAAAGGGACAGCCGCCACTACGCAAAGCGTCAAATCACCTGGTTCAAGCGCGAGAAGGATGCTGTCTGGATCGAACGTGCGGATTTTGGCGGAGACAGCAAAAGAATCGCGGAATTCATGGCAAAATCGATCGGCGTTTCAAGCGGGATGTCAGATTAAGGTCACACACATCGGACAAACGGACCATATTAAAACCAGCGTCATCTGATACAAAAAGGCAGCTGTCAGGATATAGGACTGCCCTACGAAAGGACATACATGGATAAGACAAACATATATAAAGGCCTGGGCATCGACGAAGATGTCTTCCGCTATGGTGAAGGCATCTGCGATGAGCTTTCAGGCCGTTTTGCAAGAATAGATGAAGTTTCCGAAATCAATCAGCTGAAGGTCATAGGAGCCATGCAGGAATGCCGCGTGAGCGAAGCCTGCCTCGGTACGACGACCGGCTACGGCTACAATGATATCGGCCGCGACACACTGGAAGAAGTGTACGCCAAAGTTTTCCACACGGAGGCCGCCCTCGTCAGACCGCTGATCGCTTGCGGCACTCACGCTCTCGCAATTGCCCTGTTCGGCAATCTGAGACCCGGAGACGAGCTCATATCGATCGCGGGAAAACCCTATGACACCCTCGAGGAAGTCATAGGAATCCGCCCTTCAAGAGGCTCTCTGGCCGAGTACGGTATTACCTACAGCCAGGTCGACCTGCTGCCGAACGGAAATTTTGATCTTGATGGAATCAAAAAAGCCATCAGCGATAAGACTAAAATGGTCACGATCCAGCGCTCCAAAGGCTATGAAGTCAGAAAGACTCTGTCTGTCGCGCAGATCGGTGAGGCAATCGCCTGCGTAAAGAGCGTCCGTCCCGATATTATCTGCATGGTGGACAATTGCTACGGAGAGTTCACAGAGACGATTGAGCCGTCCGATGTCGGAGCAGACCTCATTGTCGGTTCCCTGATTAAGAATCCGGGCGGCGGTCTTGCCCCTGTCGGCGGTTACATTGCCGGCAAAGCCGAGTATGTGGAAAATGCATCCTACCGCATGACATGCCCCGGCCTCGGCAGTGAAGTCGGTCCTTCCCTGGGTGTAAATCCCGCCTTCTATCAGGGCTTTTTCATGGCGCCGATCGTCACGGCATCCGCTCTAAAGGGAGCGATATTTGCCGCAAATGTCTATGAAAGGCTCGGATTTTCTGCTCTGCCTGACGGGAAAGAGGATCGGCACGACATCATCGAGTCGATCACTCTCGGTTCGCCGGAAGCTGTCGTCGCTTTCTGCAAGGGAATACAGAAGGCCGCACCGGTAGACTCCTTTGTCACCCCGGAGCCCTGGGATATGCCAGGCTACGACGACCCGGTCGTCATGGCGGCAGGCGCATTTGTTCAGGGATCATCGATTGAACTGTCGGCCGACGGCCCGATCCGTCCGCCGTACTCAGTCTATTTTCAGGGCGGGCTCACATGGCCGTCCGCCAAGCTCGGTATTCTCATGTCTCTGCAGGAGATGAAAAACGCCGGGCTTGTCGAAATCCCGAAGATACAGTCTTAATTACAGTTCAGACCGTATTACTATGACCGAGTTCAGACCTAATACAGTTCAGACCGGCTGTAACGTAGTCTCATAAACCGGCGCAAACATCATCTTCATCGAAAAACGCAAGTCCTTCCCTGCGATCTTAAGAAATGCTTACGCATTTCTTGATATCTCGGTCGGACTCGCAATGTTTTTCTCACGAAGATGAATGTTTTCTGCCGGTAACGATATATCAGAACAGCCTGTCTGAACTGTCAGCCACGACACTTTCTCATTCTCGCGCAGGATAAACACCATGAACAAGCTGTCTGAACTGCCAGCCACGACACTTTCTCATTCTCGCGCAGGATAAACACCATGAACAGCCTGTCTGAACTGTCAGCCACGACACTTTCTCATTCTCGCGCAGGATAAACACCATGAACAAGCTGTCTGAACTGTCAGCCAAGATACTATCTCATTCTCGCGCAGGATAAACACCATGAACAAGCTGTCTGAACTGTCAGCCACGACACTTTCTCATTCTCGCGCAGGATAAACACCATGAACAAGCTGTCTGAACTGCCAACCACGACACTTTCTCATTCTCGCGCAGGATAAACACCATGAACAAGCTGTCTGAACTGTCAGCCACGCACAACTCGCTTGTAGTCATATCGGATACAGAAGCCACTCACCTGGCAGGGAGTAATTATGTCAGATAAAAAACAGGTCATCATTATCGGTGCCGGCGCCTCCGGTCTCATGGCAGGAATCATGGCTGCAAGGGGCGAAGCCGGCGTCACGATCCTTGAAAAAGAAAAAAAGCCGGGCAGAAAACTGCTCCGCACCGGCAACGGCAAATGCAACCTGACCAACACCGGCGACTTGCGCTGCGCATACCACGGCACCGATTCCGGCTTTGCCGCCCGCGCTCTCGATGCATTTTCTGTGCAGGATACTATACGCTTCTTCACAGAAATCGGACTCTACACGACAAGCAGGAACGGTTGGGTCTACCCCTATGCCGAACAGGCGGAGAGTGTCCTCACCTGTCTTCTTCGGGAATGCGCGAAGCTGAAGATCAAAATAAAAAATAATGAGACAGTCACAGCAGTCACCAAAGATAAAGACCATTTTAGAGTACAGACGTCCACATGGACCTACAGGGCAGACAGCGTGATCCTGTGCTGCGGTACTGCTGCCTCTCTTGTAAAATCCCAACTTCCCTGCAACGGACTCATGCTTGCCGAGAGCCTCGGCCACAACACAGTCCCCCAGCGACCGTCCCTTGTACCGCTCATATGCGATGGAGCCTCAAAAAAAGGCTGGGGCGGCGTCCGCATCCAGGGAAAGTGTACTCTATGCGTTAATGATGTTGAGTTGTCTTCTGAAGCAGGCCAGATCCAGCTGACGGAGCAGGGAGTCTCTGGTATCCCGGTATTCAACATATCGGGAAAAGCCCTGATCCTCAAGGACGGCGGTCTCCCGGTGACACTGAAGCTTGACTTTTTTCCCGACTTTGACCGGGCGATGACACAGGCTTTTCTCGAAAAAAGGCGTGATTTGCTTGCAACAGACGATATGAAGTCTATCCTGACAGGTCTTTTTCCCGAAAAGCTGATCCCCGCTCTGACCGGCGGCGCTCACAGTATTGAAGAACTCACGGATAATATAAAGTCCTGCGAGCTTCAAGTAAAAGGTTCTGCCGGAGCAGGAAGCGCACAGGTCATGTCCGGCGGTATCCGCACTGATGAAGTCAATGCGGCGACCTCGGAGTCCATGGTCTGCCCCGGTCTCTTTATCACCGGGGAGCTGCTCGACATTGATGGTGCCTGCGGAGGCTGGAATCTGCAGTTTGCATGGTCGACCGGCGCAAATGCAGGCAGACACGCCGCTCTGCCAAATCGGAGGATCTATGATAAAAATATCTGACATAAAGCTGCCCGTAGAAGCTGACCATGCGCAGCTGATAAAAAAGGCGGCTCATGAGGCCGGCATCAGACAGGAAGATATCCGGGAGTGCGAGATACTTCGCCGCTCGCTCGACGCAAGACGCAAGCCTGACCTCTATTACATCTATACCGTGATGCTGACGATCCGTAAAGAGGAGCAGCTTCGTATCCGAAACAGGAAGCATGTGGGCAGAAGTAAACATAATAATATTATGTTTACCGACAAAGAAAAATATGTCATACCGACACCCGGAGACGAAGCCCTGCACCAAAGGCCTGTGATCATAGGTTCCGGTCCTGCCGGGCTCTTCGCTGCCTACGTGCTCGCTCTTTCCGGATACAAACCGCTCATTCTTGAGCGCGGCGCGGATGCCCTCACAAGAACTTCCAGAGTCGAACATTTCTGGACGACAGGTGAACTGGACACACAGACCAACGTCCAGTTCGGGGAGGGCGGCGCCGGCACTTTTTCCGACGGCAAGCTGAATACTTCCGTCAAGGACCCCGGCTGTCGGGCCAGGTTCATGAAAGAAACGTTCGTCCTGTTCGGAGCGGACGAGTCCATATTATATGAGCAGAAGCCCCACGTGGGCACCGACGTGCTGACCCGGGTCTTAGTGCGCATGAGAGAGAGGCTCACAGAGCTCGGAGCCGAGTATCGCTTTCTCTCCCAGGTCACTAATCTTGAGATACAGAACGGCAGACTGACTGCTGTGATTGTCAACAACAGTGAACGCATTCCCGCCGAAGTCTGCGTTCTGGCTCCCGGCCACTCGGCCAGAGACACCTTCCGCATGCTGCATGAGCGAGGGCTTAGGATGGAGCCGAAGGCATTTGCCGCCGGTGTCCGCATTGAACACCCGCAGGCAATGATCGATCTCTCCCAGTACGGGAGACCACAGGATGAACACCTCGGTCCCGCCCCCTACAAGCTGACTCACACTGCAGCCGACGGGAGAGGTGTCTACTCGTTCTGCATGTGCCCGGGCGGCTATGTCGTCAACGCTTCGTCGGAGAAGGGACTCCTTGCCGTAAACGGTATGAGCTATATGAAGAGAGACAGTGCAAATGCAAACTCAGCCATACTCGTCACCGTCACCCCGGAAGACTTTATGCCGATGAGACCGGATGACTTGCCGGACGCTTTGGCAGGCACGGCTTTCCAGGCTGAACTTGAAAAAAAAGCCTACGCAGCAGCAGGCGGACGAATACCCCAGCAGCTCTACAGTGACTTTATGAATAAGACCGCCAGCTCAAATTACGGTGAATTTGCAAGCTGTGTACGGGGAGGGGCTGCATTTGCAGACCTGAATGCTGTCATGCCTTCTTTTATGGCAAGGGATATAGGTGAGGGAATCTCAGCATTCGGAAAAAAAATCCGAGGCTTTGACAGGCCTGACGCAATCCTGTCCGGGATTGAAAGCCGTTCATCATCACCGGTACGCATCACAAGGGATGAAAAATATGTCTCCAACATAGACGGAATCTATCCCTGCGGAGAGGGCTGCGGCTATGCGGGCGGAATCACGTCGGCTTCCATGGACGGCATGCGATGCGCGGAGGCAATTATAAAAAGATTTCGAAAACTGACCTAAGGCGTGTACAGTAAACCCATTTTATGTTAAAATGCATATTGCCTAATTTTCGATTATCGCTCCCGGAGAGTAAATGGAGGGATACTTGAATAATTTACTGGCAAAGAACAATGCGGATTTTGACCGTCCCTACGAGAGATGTCTTCTGTACGGACCCGGTGCGCTGTCAGACTCAGAGCTTCTGGCTGTCATCATAAAGACGGGCACTAAGGGAGCCTCAGCAGAAGATCTGGCAGTAAAGATCCTGCACCTTCTCCCGAACCCGAACGGGCTGCTCGACATCTGTCATCTGACGATCGACGAGCTCATGTCAGTCCCGGGCATAGGACAGGTCAAGGCAATTCAGCTTAAATGTGTGGGCGAGCTTTCCAAACGGATCGCCACCTACAAAGCGAGAGAGGAGCTTTCATTTTCCGAACCGTCGTCCATAGCTGACTACTACATGGAGCAGCTGCGGCATGAGGAAAAAGAGAGCTTTATCTGCATGATGTTAGACAGCAGGAACCGGCTGATCGGAGAAGAGCATCTTTCCAAAGGGACAGTGAACTGGACCGTCGTCTCTATTCGGGACCTCTTTCTCAGCGCCCTCCGCGCGCGGGCAGTCGGCATCATTATCATACACAACCATCCGAGCGGTGATCCGGCGCCCAGCCATGAGGACATTCTCCTCACTGAGCGTGTCCGCGAGGCCGGGGAGCTTCTGGAAATACGTCTTCTCGACCATATCATAATCGGCGACCACCGCTTCGTGAGTTTCAGTGAAGAAGGTCTTCTTGCTTCCGGAGGAGAGCATGAAATTTCACAATCCGATAATTCATAACGCTTTCGGCGTCGATCTGGGGACCAGCGCCGTTAAGATATACTGCCAGCACACAGGGCAGATCACGACAGAAAAGAATATGATCGCGTTCAAGGATGACGGCGAGGTCCTCGCCGTCGGAAATGATGCGTTCGACATGTATGAAAAGAACCCGCCGAATATCAAAGTTCATCAGCCGGTAAAAAACGGACGGATCGCTGACGTCACAGAAGCGCTGTATGTCCTTACCGCGCTCATGCAGAGGGCGGACAGAAGAATCGGCTATGCACCGATCATATTTTTCTCGGCTCCCGTCAATATGTCCGAGATAGAAAAACGTGCCTATTACGCAATCAGCCAGGGCAACATCATCCAGAATCCCAGAGTATACCTGGTAGACCGGGCTATCTGCGACGCGATAGCGCTCGGTATTCCGATTCATCGCACCCGCGGTTCAATGATCGTGAACATCGGCGGCCAGAACACAGAAATATCTGTCCTTGCCAATGAGCAGGTCATTATCAGCAAGGATATCCCCATCGGCGGTCAGCAGCTCAACGGGGCGATCTGTGATATCATCCGCAGAGATGACAATCTCCTCATAGGGCATCACACAGCCAAGCGACTCAAAGCCGTCCTTTCATCTCTCGGTGAAGATATCCGGGAAGAAAGAAAAATCTACGGCATAAGCACGCTGTCCGGTCTTCCGAAGGAGGGTGTCGTCACATCCGAGCAGGTATCGCTTGCGGTCGAGGCCCAGATTTCCCAGCTTGCTTACGAGATCCGGAACTTCCTTGAGAGAACTCCGCCCCAGATCAGCGAATCTATCCGACGTGAGGGAATCTATCTCACGGGCGGCACTGCCCGTATTCCGTTCATTGACCGGTATCTGAGAAATTATATCGGAGTCGATGTCAAACTCTCAACACACTACGAACTCTGCACCGTCCGCGGACTTGAGGAACTCGTGAACCACAAGGCCCTGTGGAGATGGGGCTACACGATAAGGAAGAAGAAATGAAGAAGAATTTGAGTTTTCTGAGACAGAAGCTGAAAAGCCAGCATCTTCTCATTATTCTGGCGATCATATGCATAGGCCTTATGGCAATGACATTCCCGGCCGGTACGAACGGGCGTGTCCGCCAGGTGACAAATCAGTTCATCGTTCCCTTCCAGAACGGTGTCAATAAAGTAGGAAATCTTCTCGGGTCATGGGCTTCCGGTTTTCGGAATGTACAGGCACTGGCAGCTGAGAACGAGGAGCTTAAGGCACGGGTCGGAGATCTGACAGAAGAGAACGCGCGGCTTTCACAGAGCATTTCTGAGCTTGACAGGCTGGAAAAGCTTTATGCGCTTGACAAAGAGTATCCGGAGTACACCAAGGTGGCCGCCCAGGTCATATCCAAGGATCCCGGCAACTGGTACAGCCGTTTCGTCATCAACAAAGGGACAAAAGACAATATCGCCGTTGATATGAACGTCATAGCCAACGGCGGTCTCATCGGTATCGTAACCGAGGTAGGCGAGAACTGGGCCTCAGTCGAATCAATCATCGACGATGAGTCCAATATCAGTGCCATGGTAGCATCAACATCCGACACATGTATAGTGTCCGGGAATCTCAGCCGCATGAGTTCGGGCAAGATTGATTTCTCAGAGCTCCGCGATGACGGCAATGTCGTCACCGAGGGAACAAAAATCGTCACATCGAGCATCAGCACGAAGTTCCTGACCGGCCTTCTTATCGGATATGTCTCGGAAGTGGGGGACGATTCCAATCGTCTGACACGCTCCGGCACGATCATACCGGCAGCCGATTTCAAGAACATCCGGGAAGTCCTTGTCATCCGCGAATTAAAGCAGACCAAGGAAAACTCATAAGGAGGCTCTATTGATCCGGAAGATTATCATATTTATTCTGATCGTGGCATGCTGCATTCTGCAGACGACAGTGTTTTCTCTGCAGAATGTCACTTCCGTGTCCCCGAATCTGATGATCATCATAACGATCTCGATCGCCTTTATGCAAGGCAAGAAAGAGGGTATTCTGACCGGTCTGATCAGCGGTCTTCTTATTGACTTTACCTATGGCAGCGTTTACGGCTTCTACGGCCTGCTCTATATGCTGGTCGGATATGCCTCGGGCTCTTTCTGTCAGGTCTACTTTGACAATGATGTCAAGATGCCGCTGATTCTGGCGACTGTATCCGACGTGCTGTGCAATTTTGCTGTTTATGTGGTGTTTTTCCTGCTTCGCGGCAGACTCGCATTTGCTCATTTTTTAACGGAGATCATCATCCCCGAGGCTGTCTACACAGCTCTGATGACGCTCATCCTGTACCGATTGTTCTACGTCATCAATCATGCACTGGTGAATAATCAGAAGAAAGGACGTCAGTCACTTTGGATAAAAGATTAAAGAAATTTATCGGCAGGATACGCATCAGCCGTCCGGCCGTTCTGGCTATTATATTTGTACTCATGTCCAGCGTACTGATCCACAGGCTCTACGACCTGCAGATCGTCAACGGAGCCGCCTACAGGGACAATTTCCGTCTCATGACGACAAAGAAAAGAACCCTCAAAGCATCCCGCGGCAACATCCGCGACAGGAACGGGGAGCTTCTGGCCTCCAACAAACTGAGCTACAGTGTCACGCTTGAAGATAACGGATCTTACGCCACGAACAGATCAAAAGCTCTCGCTCTTAACGGCGAAGCTTACCGCATTTCAAAAATCCTTGAATCTCACGGTGATTCCCTGAGCAATGATTTCCACATCGTACTCGACGAAAGCGGAGAGTACGCTTTCAACGTGTCCGGACGGAGCCTCGACCGATTTAAAGCCGACGTTTTCGGCAAAGCCTACATCGACGACCTGACCGATAAGCAGCTGAACGCGACAGCGGATGATATGATGAAGACCCTGATCGGCGAGAAAAACGGGTTCGCGATCATCCGAGGGAACAAGCCCTACACCCCCGAGGAGCTGGCGGACGCAGGTCTCCCCGAAGAGCTCTCAAAGCAGGATATTCTGAATATCATCTATGTCCGCTACCAGCTCTTTACGACCAGTTACCGAAAGTATCTCCCGGTCACGATCGCGACAGACGTTTCGCCGGATTCAGTCGCCGATCTCATGGAGCACAGCACGGAACTCACAGGTATCGATATCGTCGACGATACGATCCGGGTATACGATGAGCCCGAAGCCTTCGCCTCCATCATCGGTTACACCGGCAAAGTCTCCGCGGAGGAGCTCTCTGAACTTCAGCAGGAGAATTCCAGCTATAACAATAACTCGATCGTCGGAAAGAGCGGTATCGAGAAAATTCTTGAGCTCAATCTGCAGGGCTTCGACGGCGAGGAGACTGTCTACGTCGACAACCTCGGCAAGGTCCTGAAGGTCGACGAGAACTCAAGGATCCAGCCGACAGCCGGAAACGACGTGTATCTTACCATAGACAAGGAGCTCCAAGTCGCCACCTACAAGCTGCTCGAACAGCGTATCGCCGGTATTCTCGAGACTGTCATCATCGACGCAAAAGAGTTCGACACTTCAGAAGTCACGGATACAGCCAACATCATGATTCCGATTTATGATGTCTATGAGGCGCTGATATCCAATAACGTGCTTTCTCTGGAGCATCTGAGCGATCCCGACGCGTCCGACAATGAGAAGGCCATGAACGCGGAGTTCCTGGCCAAGCAGGAGGAGATCTTCACGGCTCTGAACAACGAGCTGACCGGAGCAGAGCCCTCTGTCTACAAAGATCTGTCAAAAGAGATGCAGGAGTACGAGAGCTACATCGTCAATGATCTGCTGACATCCAAGCTTGATATTCTGAACAGCACCGCGATCGACCGCACGGACGAGACCTACCTCGCATGGACGCGGGACGAGACCATCACGCTGCGCCAGTATCTGACATACGCCGCCAGCAAGAACTGGATCGATATCTCAGTGTTCGCTACAGACGAGACCTATCTTGATTCAGCGGAAATCTACGCAAAGCTGTCGGAGTATATCGAAGACTATCTCTCGACGGACGTCGACTTCAGCAAAAAGCTGTACAAGTACCTGATCCAGCAGGACCGGATCAGCGGCAGAACCATCATGAAGGTCCTGTATGATCAGGGCGCGTTCAGCAAGGACGACGGTTTCTACGATGCGTACATGGAAGGCGATTACGACACCTACGACCTCGTTCTGGCGAAGATCCACAACCTCTCGCTGAAGCCGTCCATGCTTGCCCTGGACCCCTGCTCGGGTTCAGCGGTCATCACGAGCCCGAAGACCGGTGAGATCCTGGCCTGCGTAACTTACCCGGGCTATGACAATAACCGGCTCGCGAACAAGATGGACGTCGCTTATTACAACAAGCTTGCGGCAGATAAGTCCAGACCGTTCTACAACAAGGCCACCCAGCAGACGACCGCCCCCGGATCGACTTTCAAGCTTGTGACAACGTCTGCGGGTCTCGAGGAAAAGGTCATCACGCCGACGACGGAATTTAAGTGCACAGGTACGTTCGATCTCATCGAGACGCCGCTGAAATGCTGGTATACGCAGGGACACGGCACGCTGAATATCATCGGCGGCATTGCCAATTCCTGCAACGTCTTCTTCTCGAATGTCGCTTACCTCATGGGTATCAACGAGGAGGGCATATGGTCCGACTCGCTGTCCCTCGGAAAGATACAGACATACGCGAAGATGTATAATCTCGACCTGAACTCCGGAATCGAGATCCCGGAGGCTACGCCCTCTGTAACAGACCAGTACGCGGTCCCGTCCTCCATCGGACAGGGAACGCACTCCTACACGACGACGCAGCTTGCCCGCTATGTGACGACGCTTGCAAATGGCGGAACATCCTACAACATCTCTCTGATCGATAAGATCACGGACGCTGCAGGCAATCTGATTCAGGACTATTCACCGACAGTGCAGAGCAAAGTCTCGATAAGCACCAACACGTGGAATATAATTCACGAGGGTATGCGGTCCGTTATCGCCGAAAAGGGAGAATTTGCCGGATTCCCGATCGATGTATCCGGTAAGACTGGTACGGCTCAGGAGTCGAAATCAAGGCCTTCCCACGCTCTGTTCGTCGGCTACGCGCCTTCGGAAGATCCGGAAATAGCTATCGCGGTCCGTATAGGAAACGGATATTCGTCCACCAACTCCATGCTGGTGGCGCGAGATGTCATTCAGTACAGGTTCGGTCTGGCCGATGAGTCTTCGCTCATCACCGGTCAGGCGAGATCCGATTTTATCTCCTCGTCGCAGACCGACTAACGGAGGCTTAGTTTCATGTGGAGACAGTATAAACTCAAAGATTACAACTTTAGACTGATCATCTGGCTCGTGACCCTCTCGACGCTCGGCGTCCTGCTCGTAGGCTCCGCCGAGCCTTCGCTGCAGGGAAGACAGCTTGCAGGCGTCATGCTCGGCCTTTCCATTATGTTCATCATATCTCTGACGGATTTTTCCTGGATCATGAACTTCTACTGGATCGGTTACGGCTTCAATATCCTGCTGCTCCTTCTGGTCATTGTCCTCGGCTATAACGCCGGCGGCGCCACGAGATGGATCACGATCGCGGGTCTGCGTTTTCAGCCCGTCGAGCTCACCAAGATCATTCTGGTCGTCTTTTTCTCTAAATATCTCATGGAGAATGAGAATGATGTAAACAAACCGAGAATGATCCTTCGAACCGCGGGCCTCATAGGCTTTCCCCTGATCCTGGTATTCCTGCAGCCGGACCTTAAAAACACTCTGACGATTACCGTTATTTTCAGTATTCTGTATTATGTTGCTGGTCTCAGCTACAAAATCATCGGCGGAGTCCTCACGGTCATCATTGTTCTCGGATTCGGCTTCATGGCTATTGTCACACAACCGAACCAGCATCTGATCCGTGATTATCAGCGCCAGCGAATCATGGCCTTCTTAAACCCGGATCTCGATGAGTACAACGACGACAGAACTCAGCAAAACAACTCCGTCACCGCTATCGGCAGCGGCATGCTGACCGGTAAGGGACTGAATAATTCGGACGTATCTTCTGCAAATAAAGGCAACTTTATTCCCGAAGTCCAAACCGACTTTATCTTTGCGGTAGCGGGAGAGGAGCTCGGCTTCCTGGGGAGCGCGGGTATCATAATCCTGCTTTTGCTCATCGTCCTCGAATGTCTGATTACGAGCAGAAAGGCGAAAGATCTCTCAGGTAAACTGCTATGCTGCGGCATAGCCTCCATCGTCGCGATTCAAAGTTTTATCAACATAGGCGTCGCGACGAGAATGCTTCCGAACACCGGCACACCGCTGCCTTTCGTCAGCTACGGTCTGACCTCACTTGTCAGCTTATACATCGGTATGGGAATGGTCCTCAACGTGGGCTTGCAGACCCGTATACAGGTAGCGAAGCCACGGAGACGTCCCAAGGAAGATACGAGGAGGCGCTTATACTATGGCTGATACTTTTGAAAATGAAAATATGAACGCGGAGGATATCGACTACACCGCATCCGCTGATGACGCCCCTGCCGCTTCCTCTGATTCCGGTACTGCAGCTCCTTCGAACCCCCCGGCAGATGAAACTGCCTCCGACGATTTGCAGCCGGAAGAGTCTGATTCGGATGATCCGCAGGCGGAGTCCGCTCCCAATGAAGAATCCGCCGGCGCAGAAGCAGCAAGACCTGCCAGAAAAAAGAAACGTCCGGCAGGTAAAAAGCCCCCTATGAAAAAAGGCGGAAAAAAAGGAAAGAAGAAAAACAGCAAGTGGAAAAACAGCAGAGCAGCGAAATCACTGCGCTACGCCGCTTCGACGATCCTTGCAAATATTAAGGGTGCCCTGCACAAACTGCGGAAGAGTATGCGGAGGAACCGGCGAGTATTTGCGACCGTCATCCTTCTGGCTATTCTTTTTTTCGGTACCATTGCAGGCCTCACGGCTGTGTATATTATTCATAAATCTGATGATCTGCCCATGCCGATGCTGTACTCCAACGAGACGATGGCCTATCAGAGCACGACTGAGGCAGCACTCGAGACGGACAAAGCTTTCACCTTCTCAATCTGTACGGGCAAAGACGATATAGGGAACGAAAACATTAACCTCAAAGAGGGAGAATCCGGCGCGCTTTTCGATCTCGAAGGGCGGGAAATCCTCTTTGCGAGACACATGTATGATAAAGTTTATCCCGCATCGATCACAAAGATCATGACAGCCATCCTCACACTTAAATACGGAGACATGGACGAGACTGTCACTATCAACTGGCGCGATCTGGAACTCGAGGCGGGCTCCCAGGTCGTCGGTCTCAAGATCGGAGATAAGGTCACCGTCCGAGAGCTGCTCTGCGGTGTACTGGTCCACTCCGGCAACGATTGTGCCATGGCTCTTGCCCGGCACATTGGCGGCACGACTGAAAACTTCGTAAAAATGATGAACAGCGAACTTCAGGAGATCGGCGCGACCGGAACTCATTTCGTAAATCCGACAGGTCTGCACAGTGTCGACCATTATACAACAGTCTACGACATCTACCTCATGCTCAACGAAGCTGTCAGCTACAGTGATTTCAAGAGCATCATGCAGATCCCTGTCTATAACCTGAACTACACGGACAAGGACGGGAACGAGAAGAACATCAACTTCGACGCGACTGACCAGTACCTGACCGGAGAGACTAAACCGCCGAAGAATGTAGTCGTCCTCGGCGGAAAGACGGGAACGACAGACGCTGCCGGCCACTGTCTGGCAATCATGTCCCAGAACGCTTTCGGACAGCCCTATATCTCCATCATTGTGGGAGCAAAGACGACTGACGATCTGTACACGGATATGAATCAGCTGCTATCGGAAATCAATGATTAACATACCGAACAGGCCGGCTGATACCGGACAGACAATCTGACCTTGTATTTTAAAGCGCAATATTCTATAATTGATATATCAACAAACTGCGTTAACACGATAGTTTATACTTTGAACAGAATCGTACGCCCATTGTACAGGGATGAACGGACGCTTTTATTCAAAGAGAACAGCTAAGAACTAAATAAAGGAGGATAACGGATATGGTTCGTTTAATTGTTGGTAATAAAGGAAAGGGAAAGACAACAGAGATTCTGGCCAAGGCGAACAACTCCATCAAGGAAGCAACCGGAAGCGTTGTTTATCTTGATAAGAGCAGCAAGCACATGTATGATCTTCACAGGAACATTCGTCTGATTGATGTATCCCGTTTCCCGATTGCGAACAGCGAACAGTTCGTTGGCTTTGTATGCGGTATTATTTCCCAGGATCACGATCTGCAGGAAATGTATCTCGACGGTTTTCTCAAATGCACGAAGCTCGGTGAAGACGACATCGACGAGATCAATGCGACGATCACTGAACTCGATGCCGTGAGCACAGAATTCAATATCGATTTCTACATCTCAGCCACCATTGATGTGGACTCGCTCGTGCCGGCACTCAAGGAGAGAGTCGTAGCCGCGCTGTAAGACCGGCAGAAGAATTACATAGTTACTAAAACGGGGCTGCCGCATGAATATGCGACAGCCCCTGCTTGGAAACACGGAGGAAGGGTTTGAATTATTTCCGTAACGGCAACACAAAAAAGAGACGACCCGGACGGCCGCCGATCTGGCAGAATTTCACGCCAAGCATCGGGACCGTTCTTTTCGGTGCTGTTTTTCTTTATATTGTCATAAGTCTTGTGCTGTATCTCACGACCAGCCATGTAAAATCCTTTCAGGTGACCTCCGGTCCTCTTGCCAAGAACAGGACCTATACCGGTCTGGCAATCAGAGAAGAGCAGCTTGTCACAGCTGATTCCGCGGGCTACGTGACCTATTACGCAAGGGCCAACACCCGCGTCAAGCAGTACGGTGCTGTGTACTCTGTGAGTTCGGCAAAAAACACAGAAGCGACATCTGAACTCTCGGCGGGAATGCTTGAGAGCATCCGTCAGGATACACAGAATTTCGCCGTAAACTATGATCCCGTAAATTTCCACGATACATACTCATTCAAGTACAAAGTGGAGGGGGATGTTCTCGACAACACGATTGAGATGACGGAAGAGTACCAGAAGTTTGCAGGATCCAGCGCTATGACGATCGGCTCCCAGACTATCAGCACCTCCCCTGTCGACGGAATTGTTTCCTATACTCTGGACGGTTATGAGACTTATGATCTGGGCAATATAAAGGCGTCTGATTTGGATCAGAAATCCTACTCTGAGCAGGATCTCAAGACTCAGGGTCAGATCAAAGCCGGTCAGAATGTATATAAGCTGATAACATCCGAGAACTGGTCACTTATTATCCCTTTGACATCCAAGCAGATCGTACAGCTCACAGACCGCAATCAGATCAGAGTCAAATTTCTGAGCGACGGAGTCACACAGCTGGCTGATTTCTCTATCCTGACAATGGATGACGGCAGCTACTACGGAAAGCTTGATTTTTCTACAGGCATGCTGCGCTATATTGACAACCGCTTTATCGATATCGAACTGGTAACAAATACATCGACCGGACTCAAAGTCCCGGTCACATCCATTGTCTCCAAAGAGTTTTTCACAATTCCGATATCATACTCCACAAAGGGCGGAGATACAGGCTCGGTCGGTTTCCTGAAAGTCACAAAAGACAATGCAGGCAACGAGACGACAGTCTTCACCACGACTACGCTGTATGACAAGCGTGATGACAAGTATTATGTGGACAGCACTGACTTCAAAGAAGGAGATATCATAATAAAGGACGGGACGTCCCAGGACCGTTACATTGTCCGCCAGACAAGTACGCTCGAAGGCGTATACAATATGAACAAGGGCTACGCTGTATTCCGCAAAGTAAATATCATCGACAAGAACGAGGAATTCTGTCTTGTGGAAGCGGGTACGCGCTATGGAATTTCACAGTTCGACTATATAGTAAGGAACGGAAGCGATGTCAAAGAATCTGACATAACAGCCTGATGTAATTCTAAATTCCGGTATCCGCAGTAATCACCATCTTCATTGAAAAACAAAGGGAAAGAACAATGTTAGCCGAAAATCTTAAAGCTGTACAAAAGAAAATTAAGGAAGCCTGCCAAAGATCCGGAAGGTCAGCGGAAGATGTCACGCTGGTCGCAGTCAGCAAGACTAAGCCCAACGAGATGATTGAAGAGCTCTACGCAGCCGGCCACCGGGATTTTGGCGAGAATTATATTCAGGAGCTCCGCGCAAAGCATGAAGCGCTGCCAAAGGATATCCGCTGGCATATGATCGGTCATCTGCAGCGAAACAAGGTGAAATATATTGCCGAGTACATCACTATGATTCATTCAGTTGATACTTTTGAGCTCGCTCAGACAATCGAAAAAGAGGCCGCAAAGCATGACCGTGTCATTCCTGTTCTGATAGAGGTCAACGTGGCAGGCGAAGATACCAAGTACGGAGTACGGCCCGAAGACGCGGAAGCGCTCATAGAAAGGATTTCACATTTGCCCCATGTCAGAGTATCAGGGCTCATGACAAGCGCGCCGTATGTCGAAAATCCTGAGGAGGACCGCATATACTTCCGCAATTTGCGTAATTTAAGTGTTGACATAGAAGATAAAAAACTCGATAATGTAACAGTGGGTGCCCTCAGCATGGGCATGTCCAATGACTACGAAATTGCTGTTGAAGAGGGCTCTACCATGGTCCGTGTCGGTACCAGCATTTTCGGGGAGAGAGATTATTCGAAGAAATAAGAACGGAGATCGGAACATGGGATTTTTTGATAGATTTCTTGACGCAATCAGACTGAATGATGATTACGATGACGACGAATTCTACGACGACGAGGAAGAAGATTTCGACGATGATTATGACGAGTACGAAGAGGAAAAGCCAAAGAAACGCTTCTTCGACAAATTCACGAAAAAATCCGATGACGATGATTATGACGATGACGATTTCGCAGATGATGACGATGATGATATAGACGATTACGAGGAATCGGCAAGGGTTTCCAGAAGGAACATGAGCCAAAGCTCCGCATCGATCCAGAACACAAGGCAGACGGCAGCCAAAGCCAGAAGAGATCGTGAGCGGGAGATGCGCGAACGCGAGAAGGCCGCGAAGAAAGCCAAACCTGCTAAGAACAAGAAAGGCAGTCAGGCTCAGATGGGTCTCAACGTAATCAGACCCTCTTCTATGGAAGACACGAAAGATATCGCGGATATCTTAAAAGAGTCAAGACCTGTCGTCCTGAATCTTGAAGGGATCGATATCGATATGGCTCAGCGTATCATTGATTTCACATGCGGTGTATGCTACGCACTGGACGGCGACCTTAAGATTGTATCCAATTACATTTACCTGATCACGCCTGACGGAGTTGACACATACGGCGATGTACAGAGCATTCTTGACGGAAGTGATTTTGAGATTCCTTCCATGAGATCCCCGTATTAATATGATTTATTGAGCATCAGTGATCATTTCCCTGATGCTCTTTTATTGTTCAGCGGATATTCGCTTTTACCCGCAGGGCATGAAGGCTCCTGCAGCAGAACACCCCCGCCTCCGGGCGAGACTGAAAAGACGGAGAGAAGTATATGTCACCGGTTTATTATGATAATACATTTGACAGGCTGAACGAAGCCTATGAGAATTCAAAGATACGTTCAAAGCGCGTGTGTATCGTAGGCGACACGAATACCGCTCCGCTTTATGCCGAGGCCGTAGAAAAGGCCATAAACAGTCATTTTGATGAAGTCTTCATTTTTACCTTCAAAGCGGGTGAGGAACACAAAAACCTCGGCTCCATTGAGGAGCTGTATGCATTCCTGCTCGAGCATCATTTTGACCGTCATGATTCACTGCTTGCCCTCGGCGGCGGTGTTGTCGGCGATATGACAGGCTTTGCCGCAGCCACATACAAAAGAGGCATCTCCTTCGTTCAAGTCCCCACGACACTGCTGGCTATGGTAGATTCCAGCATTGGCGGTAAGACAGGCGTTGATTTCATGGGATATAAGAATATGGTCGGCGCTTTCCACATGCCGGAATTCGTCTACGAAAATCCGTCAGTCCTCAGAACACTTGACGACGATCAGTTCGCGTCCGGCATGGGAGAGGTCCTCAAATCAGCCCTTCTCGGCGACGAAGAGTTCTTCGAGTGGATCCTCGACAATATGGACGGCATCATTGAACATGAGCCGGAGACCATACTTGAAATGGTACGCAGGACTGCGGATATAAAACTCTCTATTGTCGAGAGAGATCCCACCGAGAAAGGTGAGAGAGCCCTTCTTAATCTCGGCCATACAATAGGCCACGCAATAGAAAAGTACATGAACTTCAACATGTCTCACGGCAAATGTGTCGCTCTCGGATGCATCGCCGCTGCCGCGATCAGCGAAAAGCGAGGCTTTCTCGGTACCGATGAGCTGTTTGAGATCCGTGATATGTGCGTAGCCTTTGACCTCCCGATGTTCGCGGACGGCATCAATAATGATGAGATTCTCAGGATCACAAAAGAGGACAAGAAGATGGCAGCCGGCAAAATCCGCTTCATTCTCCTTGACAGAATCGGTCACGCCTTCATCTGTGACGATCTGACAGACGAAGACCTGCTGGCCGGCATAAAATTTATAAACGGAGACGAAATATCTTACGAGGATTGATTATGGACAAGACTTCATTTGCAGGAAAGGCTGTGGCTTTGGCATCTGTTGCCGCGCTGACTCTGCTCGACCAGATTACAAAGATACTTGCTGCTGACCGCCTGGCGGATGGTCCCTTCGTGATCATCCCCGGTGTATTCGAGCTCAGATATCTGGAAAACCGGGGCGCAGCCTTCGGCATGTTGCAGAATCAGCGGGTATTCTTCCTGGTGCTGACAGTTGCGTTTCTCGCAATCATCACATATATATATTTGAGGATACCCGCCGACCGGAAATATCTGCCCCTCCGGATTCTTTCGATCGTCGTGACCGCAGGAGCAATCGGCAACTTCATCGACCGGCTTATACTTGTATATGTCAGAGATTTCCTGTACTTTTCTCTGATTGATTTTCCGATTTTCAATGTCGCAGACATATATGTCACGGTATCTGCCTTCGCATTCTTTCTGCTGATTCTCGTTTATTATAAAGATTCGGATCTGGAATTCCTCTCCGACAAAAAGGACACCGAATAATGTCACAGGAAAACATCTTTTTATCTGTACCGCCCGAGTTTTCTGATACACGGGCGGACCGCTTTCTGTCAGAGCAGCTTCCCGATCTCTCGAGATCCCGTATCCAGCAGCTTATATCTGACGGCAATATCACAGTTAACGGAAAAGCTGTCAAGAGCAGCCGTAAATTGACCGGCGGAGAGTGCGTGGAAGTACATATTCCGGAGACGGCCGGCACTGAAATCCTGCCGCAGAATATCCCTCTCGATATTCTTTATGAGGACGACGATGTTCTGATTGTTAATAAGCCCAAAGGCATGACTGTCCACCCTGCCCCGGGACATCCGGAAGGTACGCTTGTGAACGCGGTCATGTATCACTGCGGGGACAGCCTTTCCGGGATCAACGGCGAGGTCCGGCCGGGTATCGTCCACAGGATCGATAAGAATACAACAGGCTCCCTTGTCATATGTAAGAATGATGCAGCCCACCGGGACATTGCCGCACAGCTGGAGTCCCATTCCATAACAAGACGATATCGGGGCATTGTTCACGGCAATATACGTGAGGATGAGGGTACGATCACCGGAAATATCGGCAGAGATCCGCGCGACAGAAAGCGCATGGCTATCGTCCCCAAAGGCGGAAAGCCGGCTGTGACCCACTACAGGGTACTTGAGAGATTTGGCAGCTACACATACTGCGAATTTGTTCTGGAAACCGGCAGAACACATCAGATACGCGTCCACATGGCATCAAAGGGCCATCCTCTGCTCGGAGATGATGTTTACGGGCCGAAGAAGAGCGCATTTGCGCTTGAAGGACAGACCCTGCACGCAATGGTACTCGGTTTCAGGCATCCGGGAACCGGACAATATGTAGAATTTACCGCGCCCCTGCCGGACTATTTCGAAAAACTTCTGGTCAATCTGCGCCGCAGGTAATACAATTATATTACACCCTCGCCGGGGTTACTCAGTAAATATGAGGTTTGAGACCGTATGAATAAAAAACTCTTAGAACAACTGCGTACATATGGACTGTTTGCCTTCACCCTCATAGCAGCAGCTATGCTGCTTTATTTTCTGCTGTTCCGCGGAGCCGTCATAGCGAGCGGAATTGCCAAGGTGAACTCTGTCATAGCGCCGCTCGTTTACGGCTTTGTTCTTTCCTATGTACTGACACCGGTCATGCAGCAGATTGAGCAGCTGCTGCTTTACATTTGTACAAAGCTGAGCATTCATCCCGAAAAAAGAGGTATGAGCACGATCCGCGTCGTATCCTCGATTCTGAGCGTTCTGGTCCTCGTCATTACGATCTACACATTGATTGCCCAGCTGCTCCCGGGACTGGTCACCAGTATAAGAAGCATCACGATCAGTTTCCCGATCTATGTTGCCAACATCCGCAGTTGGATCGCAGCGCATATCACAGATCCGGAGTTCGACTCACAGTCCACTGAACTATTAAATGAATTCGAAACATATGTTGAGACATTCTTCTCGGAGAAGATGAATCCTTACATCGACACGATCATGCAGCATCTGTCGGATTCAGTCCGCGATTTTGTCGTATTCTTCAGCAACACATTGATCGGCATGATCGTATCTGTCTACGTCATGGTCTCCGGCGAGAAAATGAGCTCAAGATTACGCAGATTCCTCTATGCAGTCCTGCCGATTCCGACAGCCAACCGGATCATAGCCAATCTCCGCACAATCGATGAAAAATTCGGCGGTTTCCTTCTCGGCAAGATCATTGATTCATTTATCATCGGAGTCATCTGCTATATCTGCTGCAGATTCATGCGTATCCCGTACACATCACTGGTAGCCGTTATCATCGGAGTGACAAATATCATTCCGTTCTTCGGACCTTTCATCGGTGCTGTACCGACCGCATTCATTGTTTTCTGTGTCAATCCGCTGAAAGCTCTTTACTTTATCATTCTCGTATTTTTACTGCAGCAGTTCGACGGAAATATTCTGGGGCCAAGGATCCTCGGCAGCTCCGTCGGCGTGTCGAGTTTCATGGTCCTGGTCGCCATTCTTCTGGGAAACGGCTTCCTCGGAGTTGTTGGCATGATCATAGCGGTCCCTCTTGCGGCGCTTCTGACATCATTTGTCCAGTCCTTCGTCCTCAGATTCCTGGACAGTAAAAATCTGCCGGGCGAAATTGAAGCCTACCACCATCTTGATCATGTAGATCCCACGTCGCGTCAGATTGTCTCGGAGAAGGATCCGAATGAACGTCAGAGCCTCTATACAAGGCTGAAGCGCAGGAATGCTCTCTATCAGAAATACGAACAGCCGATTGAACAGAATCCATGGGACCTGACCATGGAGGAGATCAGAGAGGAAGATTCCGAACTTCTTCTTGAACGAAAAGCAGAAGAGGAGTTCAAGAAGAAAAAGAAAACAATCACATCTGCGGAACAAAAGGAACCTGAAGAACAGGATACCTCCACACAGTAAAAGATCTCAACAAAAGAGCTGTTCATATGTCAGGTAAAAACAAGTTAAAGGGCCTCCATGGAGTGGAGACCCTTTTTTATTGCGCTATATTTCAAGGATTGATAATCTGATTGATTATCTGTCAGACCAGGCCAAGCATCTGGAACACGAAGCAGATAATGCCGCCGATGGCTGCGAAGAGGACTGTGTAGAGGGCTGTCTTGCTGAGGATCTTGCTCTCAACACCGCTCAGGTTGACGGCCGCGGTTCCGATAGCGATCGACTGCGGGCAGATCATCTTTCCGATACCTGCGCCCATCAGGTTAGCTGCTGCCAGCCATACCGGCTCGGCGCCGATTGCATTGGCCGTCTCGACCTGAAGCTGACCGAACAGCGCTGTTGTCGATGTTCCGGATCCTGTGACGAAACCGCCGATCGTTCCGATGAGCGGAGAAATAAGCGGGAAGTAGGATCCTGTTACAGCTACGAGAACTTTCGCTATATCACTGATCATACCGCTGTAGCCCATAATCTTGGCTACTGCGAGGACGGAGCAGATCGTGAGGATCGTCTTCACATTGTTCTTCACGGTCGTTCCAAGAACACCGAGAATCGTTCCGACGCTTGCCCCCTGAATCAGACCGCCGATGAAGCCTGCGATAAGAATCAGGACACCCGGTGTATTGATCCAGTAGAAGGTGAGCGTTGCCGGATTTTCACCTGCATAAAAGCTGATCTTGGAGTTAATTGACGCAAGCGGATCATGGATGATCGGGACCAGGGTGGAGGAGAGAAGCAGGAAGAAGAAAATCAGTATGAACGGCGACCAGGCGACCGCTGCCTCGCCGAGCGTCATATTGAGACCGCCTCCGCTTTCTACCTCGTATTCCGGATATTTCTTCATCGGGAGTTTCTTAGCGGCAATAATCATGACCACCATAGATACGATGGCACCCAGAATATCCGGGAGGTCAGGACCGATGATATTGGCTGCAATATACTGCGGTACAAGGAAAGCAATGTCCGCGATGAGAATGAACGGCACAAGGCCTCTCAGGGCTTTCACGCCTCCACCGATAACGATGACCGCGATAAACGGAATAATGAAGGAGACGACCAGCTGAATGAGGGCTACATGACCGGCAATATTTACTACATCCATGCCGGTGATATTGGCCATCGTCGTTGTCGGAACACCAACAGAGCCGAAAGCGGTCGGCGTTGAGTTAATGATCAGACAGGAGACAATAGAAAGAAGCGGATCGAATCCAAGTCCCACAAGAATACCGGCCGGAATCGCGACAGCAGTGCCGAATCCGGCCATGCCTTCCATGAAATTGCCGAATCCGAATGCAATGAGCAGCATCAGGATACGTTTGTCCGTGGAGACGCCGGCAAGCATGGCCTTGATCTTCTCCATCGCACCAGTCTTAAGCGTCAGGTTGTAAGTGAACAGTGCGGCAAGGATAACGATGATAATCGGCCATAACGCGTTGCAGATGCCTTCCAATGCGGCTGTCGCCGTATTAATAACGCTGAGGTGCCATCCGACGATTGCAATGACAACTGTGAATGCAAATGCAATCAAACAAGCCTTGTATCCCGGAAACTTCAGGATACTCATTGCCACGATCAACCAGATGATGGGCAGCAGTGCGAGAATGAAATTGATGAACATATGACGCTATCTCCCTTCAAAATATTATAGTATCAAACCTCCGTGTCAGACTCCTTCCCCCATAAGTAAAGTTGAACAATTCATTGCAAAAATCAGAAAAAAATCTGCACACTTTATCTAATTATAGCATTTTTTGCAGATGTTTCCATCGTTCTTTTGCACAAAAAACGCATAAATTACGCAAAAAATCAGGGTTTTTTCGGCGTTTCGTTGCATTATATTGTTGTTCATTTAACCCGTAGTTTAGTCCTCCCTTAGACGTACAGCACCCGCGGCCTTTCTCCTTCGCTCATCATCCATGGCAGCGTAATGCCGTCTGGTCGTATTGACATCCTTGTGTCCTAAAACATCGGCTACAAGATAAATATCGCCCGTCTCTCTGTATAAGGCTGTGCCGTAGGTGCTTCGGAGCTTATGCGGCGTAATTTTCTTAATAGTCACCTGGGATGCATATTTTTCCACCAGATTCTCAACAGAGCGGACCGTCATTCGCCGCCTCTGGGTCGAATAGAAGAGGGCGTGCTCATGTCCGAGGCAGGGCTGTATACCCTTTCGCACCTCAAGATAATTTCGGAGAGCATTTTCGACCTCATCACCGAAGTATACGACCGCCTCGTTTCCGCCTTTTCGGACGATCCGGATCCCGTTATTCCGGAAATCCAAATCCTCGATATCAAGACCGACACACTCCGAGACACGGATCCCGGTGCCGAGCAGGAGCGTCATGAGCGCAATGTCGCGCTCCCTGGTCTTATTGTAGTAGGCCAGAGCCTTGCCGGTGAGGGTCTGGCCGCAGTTCTCAACATAATCGAGAAGGATAGCCACCTCATCGGCATCCAACCGAACAATCGTTCGCTCATGGATTTTGGGCATCTCGATAAGCACGGTAGGGTTTGTCTTGATCATCTGGTTTCGGAAGAGATACCCGTAGAAGCTTCTCAGAGCCGATAATTTGCGTTTTATGCCGAGCTGCCCATTGGAGTTCAGACCGGAGGCTGTACCGCGTTCCTCGGGCGAATTATAGAGTTTCAGATACTCCATGTATTCCTCGATGTCCCTGGCGTTGACATGATCGAGATCTTCAAGTGTGAAGTCACGGAGATCATAATTCTTATACAGCGGGTTCTGAGACTTCAGGAATTCAAAAAAGACGCGCAGGTCGTAGGCGTAAGAAATTCTGGTGCGGGTCTGGGAGCTGGTGTCAATAGATCTGAAATAATCCCTGACATATTCGGGCAGGGTTGCCAGGACATCGCGAAGCAGCATAATATTATTGCGGTCGACCTGTTGACTGTAAGTGACACGTTTCTCAGCCATAAGAATTCTCCTAAATGAATTGAATAATAAAGTCTCCATCGAGTTTAACAAAACGAATCGGTAGATAATTGAATAACTAAATCCCCATCGAGTTTAACAAAACGAATCGGTAGATAATTGAATAATTAAATCCCCATCGAGTTTAACGAAACGAATCGGTAGATAATTGAATAATTAAATCCCCATCGAGTTTAACGAAACAGATGGATGCTCATTGATTATAGCATATTCCGTCCAAAAATGCATCCATCTTTTCGTTAAACTCGCGTTTTGCGAAGAGATGGATCCCAAACCCTGTCCACATCCCTCTCTATCTCTATCAACCCAAGCAACACGAAACCTCTGTAATTAAAACAGTAATCCTACCTCTGCACATAAAAAATCCCCGCGCGATGGGGAAATCGCGCGGGGTGCAGCTGGAATTTATATAATTGAAACATCGGGGGTATTTAAGGGAATGGATATGAACCCGATGCACAAAGCCAGATCATTCATAATACGGCAGCTGAAGGTAGTTCCCTGCTGTCAGGTTATCTCCCTCAATTCCGTTCAGCACTTCAACTTCGTAGACATATTCACGGATATCGCTCCAGCCCGGACCCATTTCATCCTCGGCAATGCTCCAGAGCGTATCACCTTTCTCAATCTGGTATTCTCTATAATATTTCTGACGCGGCGCCTTCGTATCCGCGTTGGCTGAAGTTGTCGTGAGTTTAATGCCAATGAACAGACCGACGGCCGTCATGATAATCAATGTTAGAAAGAACGCAGCCATTTTCTTCATGCGCTCTCTTCTGCGCCTTGCGATCCGCTCAGCCCTGCTGATCCTCTTTCTTGATGTTCTTCTCTCGGGCTTATAATATCGATCCGGTTCCATATAAACTTTACTGTACATATATCTGGTACGTTCGGCAGTCATGATATCCCTCCTGATCACATTTCCCTTCCTGTCCAGAGAAAGTCTGTTCGAAACATTTGTTCTGCATGAGTGTATGATATCAGACGAACGCGTGTTTGTCAACATATTCGAACATATTTTTCGAACATATTTTCCGAATATCTGTTTGCAAATGTTTACTGCCTGTGCTATACTGTCCAAAGAGAAGAACTTGAATTCTGTGCAACTGCATTTCAATAATTCTTACCCATGTCTGTTTCATCAGCAGCAGATGAGTTTATACAGGAGGTATAATATGGCTTACGGAAGCATCAGTGCCAAACAGCAGGAAATCCTTAATTATATCAAGAGTGAGATTATCAACAGAGGCTATCCGCCGGCAGTCAGGGATATCTGCGAAGCAGTCCACTTAAAATCAACATCTTCTGTCCACGCCCATCTGGAAGCCCTGGAAAAGAACGGTTATATACGCAAGGATCCGACCAAGCCGCGCGCAATCGAGGTCGTGGACGAGGGCTTTAATGCCGTACGACGCGAACTGGTCAATGTTCCTCTGGTGGGGACCGTTGCCGCAGGACAGCCACTACTCGCCGTGGAGAATATTGAATCCTACTTCCCTGTTCCGGCCGAATATCTGCCTAACCAGCAGACCTTCATGCTGCGGGTCAAGGGAGAAAGTATGATCAATGCCGGCATCCTGGACGGCGATGATGTACTGGTCGCAGCCCAGTCGGATGCCCGTGACGGTGACATGGTCGTTGCTCTCATCGATGATTCGGCGACGGTCAAAACTTTCTACCGTGAAGACGGGCACATACGCCTCCAGCCCGAAAACGACTCGATGGATCCGATCATCGTAGAGAATGATCTGCAGATTCTGGGCAAAGTCATTGGAGTGATGAGATTCTTTCATTAATATTTAAAAACAAAGAAGGCTGCCGCGGCAGCCTTCTTTGTTCATGTCTGTATTAATCCTGATCTGATGATGCCCCCGCATTCCGAAAGCCTCCCTTTCTCACCAGAGGATTTCGATTGTGTACAGATCATCATTGGTAAGCGGGAAATAGGTAATCGTTGTAAGTCCGTCCCATTTCATTCTGTTCTGGAGCTCGTCTGACAGCATTCCCTCATCAAAAATTTCAATCTGAGCCGCGTAATAATCCTCAGGCGTCGCAAACTTCATGTGAACATCCGGAACATTGTTGTCCACGGCATTGCGGAGCTGCATTCTTATCGCCTCAGTGTCACAGTACTCATAGTATCTGCCGCTTCGAATATAATAATCATACTCGTAGGAAGTGCATTCCGGCAGTACATAATTCTCATTCGCCACATGTCCTGTCCTGTCCATCTCTTCTGATGTGAGGCACAGATAATTATAAGAGATATCCGGAAGCTCCCGCGCGGCTTCAGAAGACATTACATAGCTCGGATCGCCCCATGTCGGATCGACATATGTATTCGTACCATCTATTTCTACAAGATTCCATGCGTGTGATTCCACGACATCATCACGCGTAACTGTACCGGTTATATAAGCGCATTTGACACCTGCCTTCTGCAGCAGATACTGCAGCTCTTTCGAATATCCGGCACATACACTTAAATGGTTGATCATGGAACTCTGAAGATTCTGGCCCTGCGGGGCGTCTATATCATATGATACATTGCTTATCACGAACTCATAAGCGGCCTTGACTTTATCGTAATCCGAGGCATCAGGAGCGAGCTCCTGCAGGTATTTGTCTGCCTCCCACTCTATAAGGTCAGCCAGGTGATCGATTTCTTCAGGTTCACAGTTGAATTCAAGTGTAATTTTCTTTCGGGTCCTGCCCTCCAGACCATATATAGAAGCAGCGCCGTCCATCCAGAAAAACTCAGGATTATCGGCCAGAAGTCCGTTTAAGACTGTACCTACCACTTCAGCTTCTTTGGCATCGATATAAAACTCCTTTTCCCTTGCGGCGATCCCCTCGTAAAGCTGTTCATAAATAAGTCTCTGTTCCAGGGACATGGTCTGATAGCAAAGACCTGTGTATTTCTCCTCCGCCGCATCCGGTATCACTACCGAAGATGCATCAGAAGCATCCTGTACAACTTCTACCGGTACACCGGTTTCCGTCTGCTCCGAAACAGAGGAAGCATCATTTTCCGGGTTAGCTTTTGCATCATCCAGGCTTTCGGTAATCCCCAGCAGAGGGTCATCTGCAGTGCTCAGGATCGGATCATGAAGAAAATCCGTAATTAAACTCACGGGATACTTGTCCCTGAACACAAATAACAGTGTAAAGCATAAAAGGAACGGGATGATGCATGTTCCGCAGCCCAGGCAGCCGCTTCTCTTTCTGCGTCTTCTCCTTCTCTTTCTTCTCCGCCTTACACTGGCGGGCGTGTTCTGCTCATAGATTTCACGGTGCCTGTCAAATTCTCTGTATAATTCTTCTTCATATTCTTTATCATATCCGTCTCTCATAACTTCCTATTGTAACATATTTTTTTCTCTGTGCCAGTGTTTTGTTAAAGACAGGTGCATAACCATGGTTCCACAACCATGGGACTATAGCAAAAGCACAGCATGAATGACCTCGTGGGGCACGAATTTACATAATTTAATTATGTAAATCTGCGCCCCTTAATAGCACCATTTGTGCCCATCGGTGCCCATTTCGACTTATTAACACTATCCACTGTTTTGTCCACCGACAAATCCTGCATTTCGGAGATCCACGTGATGGACATATTTTGCAAATGGTATTTTTATGGGTCTTTATCGGTCTCTTTGTGGCTTTTTATTCTTCATCGAGAATACACGTGACTTTAGTCGTGAGATACGCGTACAAGAAATCTGCTATCTTAGCTATTGCCGTCTACTCCACCCGGGCAGTCAACGGACCCGGCACAGGATCAAGGCGACTGCCTGCTACGAAGGGAGCATATCAATGCATGACCGCCGCAGCCACTCAACTTAGTTCAAGTCTCGCTCGCGAGACTTGGCGCGGGATTCGGGTCAGCGCCAGCTGACATAATTCCCAACCGAATCCCTGCGGTCTTCGCTTCGCTACGGTCGGCGCCTACGTGCCCTGCGGGTAAAAGCGAACGTCCACTGGACGTTCTGCGCCCTCGCGTGCCTTAGCATGCGTAACAATGCTCCAGTGGAGCATTGTGCAGCTGAGCGTTTATCTCAGCGGGGGATTGCGACCCGCCACTGAGACAAGCAGGATATTGATTTACCCACCGCTTGCAGAAGCGGGGGTCTTCTCCACTGAGATAAAATAGACAAAATAAGAGGCTGTGAAACAATGAATTAACGTTTTCACAGCCTCCGGCTTTCGTTCTTATTTATTTGTCTTATTTTGTTACGACCACTATAAGGTGGGCCACGTTAGATCTGTTACCCTCGGAATCCGTGACATAATAATTGACCGTATAGATTCCCGGCTTATCAAGATTCCCGTTGCCTGTAACACTGATACGCCCGAATATATCCACAGTCGGATCCGCATCATCACGTATGTCTGATATGAAATCAAGCGCCGAGAATTTTTCTGATGCTCTCTTTGACACCGCATATGTACCCAGTCGTATGACCGGATAACCGTCCGGCAGTCTCGAGATCGACATATTGTTCGCGTTGCGAAGTCTTTCGTCAAGTGTCTCTATGTCGGTCTTCGCAAAGCTTGACGGATCCTTCTCGATATTTACGAACTGTTTCACGTCATAATTGTCTTCAGTGCTCATCTCGGTATCATAGATATAAGCTGTACTCTCGTCGATATCCGTGCTCTCTGTCTCCTGCGGGATCGACTCCTCCGCAGAAGAATCAGCAATCTCGGATTCATCCGCCGGAATCGATTCGGTATCAGGAATCGATTCAGTATCAGGAACGACCGCAAGCGACGATTCTGTACCTGACGGTATGGATGACTCTCCCGGAATCACTGTTTCGGAAGATGCGACAAGACCGGATTCAGGTGGATATGAAATATCAGATTCAGCGCCTCTGGGAGCCGCCGGTTCGCCGACAGCCTCGATCATACCTTTATAAGTGAAAGTACCGTTCGTCATCAGAGCTCTGGTCACTGTAGATACATTATTACTTTTGTCTTTAGCTGCATAGACAAGCAGCACAAGATTGTCAGAAACTTTGGTCACGCTCTCAAGCTTCAAGCTATCAGAAACATCTCCGTCGGCATCATCCGTCGCTGTAAGACCCTCAAAAAGCTGGGCATCAGTCGTGCTGTCTGTTAAAACTATATCGCTGTCCGGCAGCACGATTTCAGGTCCATTGCGGTCACTTGAAAACGCTCTGAAAACGACTGCCCCGACGAGTATCACGGTCAGAATAAGCTGCAGAATAAGCGCAAGATGCCTTCTAATGAAATCCATAATCACGCACCTCCTTTCGCACCGTCAGGCTCAGCCAAATCACTCTCGGAGTCACCAAACAATTTTGCCAGGTCCTCCTCTTCGGTCTCATCGTCAAATTCATCCTCGACAGTGATATCATCTGTCTGATTCCTTAAAAAGGACAGGAAGTTGACAGCTTCATCCTCCTCATCACTATCAAAGCTGTCGTCAGAATCTTCAGCATATGCCGGTATAGTGATTTTTCCGCTCACATCATTCGGGTCTTTTGCGGACATGATTTTACGAATATTCTCACCCGCTTTAGCGGCATCGACATTGTCGTTGTTTTCTTTAAGTGACTTGAGGAACTCATCCTGACTTAAAAACTCGACGTGGCTCTGAGAGGGTCGACTCTCACCGGGCGCAAATGCCGCATACGCGGAAGCCGTCTCCTGCTCTTCCTTTCTCTTCTCAGAGATATACTTCCTTTTATAGCTTCCATAACTGAATAATGTCAAAATCAGAGCAAGCAGAAAGCCTGCGGCAGCGCCGCAGAAGGATGGAAGAAGCAGACTCCGGCGAGACACTTCCTTTGCAATCTCAGGATACTGTACAACGCGCATTGCAGAGGCGGCATTATTGTCCTCCAGATATTGATAAGCAGCGTCAATTGACCTGGAGACCGCATCAAACGCGCTGTAGGGATCCGTTGAAGAGGATTGGATACTTATAGTCCCTTCACCAAGATCGGCATCTATTCTCAGACGGAGCGCAGACGGAACCGATTCGAACCCTTCAAGACCTTCAAGAATTGTATTAGGGCCGTTATCCTCCAGCGCTTCTCCGACTGCAGCGGCGCTGACCTTGGTATTCCCCCTCTCAGCAGCTACATATACTTTCGCTTCAGATTCATACAAATTCGGGAAAAACGTCATAATGGCCAGCAAAACCGCCAAAAAGAATATGACCGCGCTCAGAAAAATATTGATAAACTTTTTTCCGATCCACTTCCCCAGAGAGTCATACCCTTGTTCGTGTTTCGTACTGAACTCTGAATTTCCCATCGATTCTCTTACTGCCATACATACCTCATCAGAAAATCTTTACTGCTGCCAAAAGCAGCTATCCGTTTACTTTGCGCCTCCGCCGGAAAACAACAGACCGACAGTTTTCAGAATAATTTTAATGTCTTCATAAATAGTCCAGTTGTTGATGTACTGCATATCCAGGGCTATGACTTCCTCAAAGTCAGTGATGTCACTTCTACCGCTGACCTGCCATAAGCCCGTAAGGCCCGGCCGTATAGACATTCTCGCGCGGTGATGGGCTTCATACTGTTCCCACTCATCCGCTGTCGGAGGTCTGGTGCCGACAAGGCTCATTTCACCTTTGAGAACATTCCAGAACTGTGGGAACTCATCAATCGATGTTTTTCGTATGAACCAGCCGATACCGTGCTTCGTTCCGTCAGGACCGCTTCCAATGATTCTGGGATCCGCTTCTATTTTGAACATGAGTCCCTGCATCTCATTCTTTTCCATGAGACCTTTCTTTCTCGCCTCAGCGTCCTGGTACATGCTGCGGAATTTATATATTTTGAACTTTCTTCCGTTCATGCCTACCCGGCTCTGGGAAAAGAAAATCGGACCCGGATCCGAGAAGTAAATCATCGGTCCGACAATGACCGTCAGTATTCCGGTAAAAACAAGGCCTACAAGAGCTCCGAGGATATCAAGGACCCTCTTTGCGAACATCTGCTTTCCGGATGCCAGGCGTATGCTCTCCGTCAGGACCTGAATACCTCCGACCTTGTCTATCGTCCTCATGAAGTCCGTCTCCGATATACAGTCGAGATTTATGTGGATCGTTATGCCCATCATCTCTGATACGCGGATCACATCGCTGGGGACCGGCATGCCGCTCGGCAGATAGATCATGACTTCGTCTATCCACAGGGTCTGCATGTAATCTGCTACATTGGAGAGCGTCGCGACGACCACGATATCATTGATTCTCGTGCCCAGTGGAACATCCCCACCGTCAAGTACAAGACCTATGATTTCGATCTCTCCAAAAGAATTCTTCCGGATTTTATCTATGACCGCTTCCGCCGCATCGCGCGTGGTCACAAGAAGCATATGCCGTTTCTGATACGGCTGCCAATTCCTTATATAAATCAGAGCCTTCTTCCATATCACTCTCTCAATGAACATAGCTATTGTTCCGATGATAAAGAAATAGCCCATGATAGATCTGGAAAACCGGTTTCCGATCTTCCAGAAGAAAAAGTAGAAAAGAAGGCCGATCATATCGATGATCAACATCTTTATTACGGCCAGGAACTCCTTCCCGTACCCTCTTTTCAAGATATTTTTATGATTTTCAAATATCAGAGCGCCAAGCAGATCAGACAGAGCGATGACAAACGCCCCGGTCTTATACATTTCAAACAAATGTCGTCCGGTAAGTCCGTGTCTGATCCTGAAAGCAAGAAAAAAAGCAATGACGACAATAATGATATCTAAAATGAGGAAATCAGCATGCTTGAGCCAGCTCGGTGACTTCTTTTTATACAAAACAATCGCACCTTTCTTTGGCACTGGATTTCCGGGCGCTGCAAGTACGCCCGGATCAGCATTCGAAAAAGTTCAGTGTTATATTATAACATACAATTTGTAAGGCGGGGAGGTCTTATCTCATCTAAGTACATTCTTCCGCTAAAATCAGGTAACCGTTCAGACAGGCGCATCTCATTGTCCGCTTTTCTGACACATATCACCCTTCTTCATTATAAAAGCGTTGTAAGCCCGACCGAGAAATCAGGAGATCCTCATTTCCGGAATTTTCCGGTGATCTTCCTTATGAGGCCGGCAGCTTTACTCTTTACATTTGCAAATTCAGGCGCTTTTCTGTATCGCAGATAATAGAATATCGACACAATACAGCACAGGATAACGGCCTTAATAAGCCAGAAGACGATGTTCGTCCCGGGAATAAAATGAGCCGGTACAAAGCATACAGCCATGCAGAAAGCAAGGAGTATGGTATTTTGCAGATACTCCCTGTAATAGAGCCTGACCGGTTTATGGAAGAAATCCCGGAACAGGATATTCGGCTCATACCAGAAATATGTGCACAGCTTTGATATCGACGTCGCAAAAAGGATGCCGCTGACACCCAGGATCTTTCCGAGCACAATGGACAGGATCAGGTTGAGTATCGCAGTCGTAAACATGATATAGCGGATCTGCTTATACATACCCGTGCCCTCGCGGAACGTCCATACCGGCCGCATACAGGTCGAGAAGAATACATTGAGTACGATGGCGATCATGGTCAGGTCATCGAGAAGAAGATTTCTGCCCAGCCAGATCACGATAAAGTCCTGCATAAGATACAAAAGGCACACCGAGACAATGCCGCAGATCCAGAAACTGACCATCTGCATGGCCTTGTAAGTCTCGTAGCGGCGCTCTGGCGACGCCGTCGCGACCAGATTGCCTATGCCGGCAGTAAGTGATGTGAACAGCATGGCTATGAACTGCTCAAGATTATTGGTGATCGTGAGGTAGTTCGAATACAGGCCTACATAGACAGTTCCGACGATAATACTCATCAGAACATTATCCGTTCCGTTCAGCAGGCTGTAAGCGATCTTATACAGGAAGATCGACGATACATCCGCAAAAATCCCCTTCTTCTCCTCGGGTCTTATCTCCGCCTTTTCCGCTATGAACGGATAACTCTTGTCAGCAATATATGATATTACCAGATTGTGGGCAACAACACCGCCGACTTCAAGAAGAAGATAAATAAGATAATTCTTGAAAAGGCAGATGGCAATAATCTCAAGAATTACCTTGATAATATTGACATAGACATCAACGCTGTTGACCGTATACTGCCTCTGATCTGCTTTGATAATCGACGATTTATAAACAAAGAGGTAAGAAATCGCGCTCTTCGCGACAAAGAGAACATAGTAGAGGTAGAGATGCGGAATATTCTGATCCATGTTCACGATATATTTCAGGAACGGGATCAGGCTCAATCCGATGCCCATGACCGCGGCGGCGATCAAATAGTATATCCTGCGGAAATAGTTGAGAAGGGCTGATATCTTCCTCGTGTCCCCCTCTGCAATCGGCTTATACAGACTGACATTCATCGCTGTGCCGAGTCCGAGATCCGCCATTGCAAGCAGGGTCAGTATATTGGCAAAAAGCCCATTGATTCCAAGATAATGGACGCCTATATACTTTATGAAGAATTTTCTGCTAACAAATGCGAGCAGCAGGATTACAAATTTATTTAAAAACGCAGACGAAGCGTTCTTTGAAGCGTTGATCGTTCTGCTTTCCTTGTTAAGTCCCATATGCCTCCATTTACATGCAGCAAATCATTCTGTCAAACTGGTCTTTAAGTCCTACTGTCGCTTCCCATCCGAGCGACCTGAGCTTGAACGTGTCGAGATTCATATGCAGGACAGGCGCATAGCCGAATTTAGAGGCATCTTCCGCCTCAATGCGTACTGTGATGTCCCCGGCGGCGCATTCATTTGCCACCATCTGGGCCATCTCATAGATCGAACAGTATGTCTCTTCATTGGCCGCATTGTATGCCTCTCCCACTTCGCCGAACGCGAGAACGGTCAGAATGGCAGCGGCAGCATCTGCCGTGTAAAGGTAGCTCCGGCAGGTCTCGCCCTTTGTATGCAGCACAATATCTCTTTTCTCGATCGCGCACCGGGCAAATTCAGCAAATACCCGGCCATCGTCATAGCGCACTCCCGGACCGAAGGTCTGTGTAAGTCTCAGGACTTTTGCGGGCACGCCATACTGGGATGCATAGGACGCGCAGAGGCTCTCGCACACCCTCTTACTCTCGGGGTAACTGCTTCTCACGGACATCGTGTCGAGGTTGGTCGCGGAGCTCTCAAATATCTTTTCATCTGTCTCAGGGGCACCGTACACTTCCATAGTCGAAGTGTAGATGAAGCCTTCACACTTCTTGTTCCTGGCCAGCTCGAGCATATTGAGTGTGCCGGAAATTGCTGTATTTATAACGTCGACCGGTCGGCTCACAAAATCCCTGCTGCTCGTCATGCTTGCCGCATGCACAATATAATTCACATCGAGATCTGCAAACTTATCAGCGATATCGGTATCTGAAATATCAGAAACGACAATCGTGAGGATCTCTTCTGGGATTCCCGCGAACATGGCTTCAGCTTTGGCCTCATTTCGGACAAGGGCGTAGACATGCGGCGGTTCCGCTTCATTTGCAGTACATGCCCAGACAAACGCGCAGAGAGCGTTCACCAGCGTGCTCCCGATCAGACCGGTCGCGCCGGTCACAAGAACGCTTTTCCCCATAAGAGTATGCAGCGCGTCGTCACATGAGGCAAGAATTCTGTTCATATCTTCGACAAAAATATCTTCGTGCGTCATTTTCTCTCCCTTAATGTCATTCCGAAATATAAATCTGAGCATCCTCGCGAGCCTGCAGAATCGCCCGCATTGAATAAAAATCGTCCGGTGTGGTTATTTTTATATTCTCGTACGGTCCGTCGATCATAGTGAGACGCCGGCCATAATGATGCATCATTGTACATGTGTCGATAAAGTCATATTTCTGTTCTGACAGAGCCCTTCTGTGAGCCCCGATCACATCTGTGAGATAAAAGCTCTGGGGAGCTTTAGCTACGCGCGAATGACTTCTCTCAGGAACAGACCTCACATCGCCGTTGTCATAAATCTCGACTATTGTCTCCTTGACAATACCGGCTGTTATGCAGGTCCCGTTTTCTCGGACACACTGTATGTTGCGCGACAATAGTTCCGGTCCGATCAGCGGACGCACGCCGTCGTGAATGAGGACAATATGTCCGGCATTCCCGGGTACACGACTTCCCGAAATCCCGGCGTTAGCCTCGATATCCGGCACTTCCATGAGCAAAGGTCCCGGAGTCCCCTCTTCAAGCACAAGCTCCTCTGCCGCGTAGAGTCCGTTAAAAATCGAGAGCTGACCGCTTGTGCCGCCGGGTATTATCTTTCTGACTTTCTCGATGCGGTACTTGTACAGGAGATCCTGCAGATGCCCGATCCAGTCACGGACACAGACAACGCAGAGCGCGTCGATGTCCGGGCAGGCTTCAAAATGTTCCAACGTGTGAATCATAATAGGCTTATTATAAATCTCGAGAAATTGTTTCGGTATGTCCTTCGAGTGCATTCTGGACCCGACACCGCCGGCAAATATCACGCCAATATTCATAAGAACTTCCTACCTTTCAAATCGCCACAACGCAGATGTGCTGTCAGATGTATCCGAAGCTGTGACAGCATACGCAGGCGCCTTTGTGTACGGATTTCTGACCCCGTAAGCAACCTTCTTGTCACTCCACTCGTCAAGAGGTGCCTTCATCGGCTGAACGCTGTCAATTCTTGACTGAGCACCCATATCATATTTCATGCAGATACCTGTAGACGGATCATAGGACTCGACAACGAACAGATGACAGGGATTTCCCGCGCTGTCATTAACGACCATAACGTCGCCCGGCTGCGTTGTGCTGAAATCAGTAAACGTGACAAATCCTGACCGTACAAGATAATTACTGATCTGTCCCACTCCGTATCCTCCGGCGGGCTGGTCTGTCAGTCCCAGATCATAGGCAGCCCTTGAGATAAGACGGTCACAGGAAATGATACCATCCGCGCACGGAACTGTCGATGTCGAATTTCCGTACTTGAAGTGACCGTTATGAGCGAGTGAGTATACATTTGCAACAGCCTGCAGAAACTCGTCCGCCGTAAAATTGAGTGCCCTGTCAATCGAATCAACCGGCGCTGTGAGGGCCATTCCCTCCTTATTGACCAGCTTTGCGGTGAATCCGACGGTGCTGACATAAGCTCCCGGCGTGCCGCCATCCGCGACATCATTGTATGACGTATCGGATGAAACACCTGCCATCTCGGCCGTAACAGGGGTCCCATCGCTCCTTTCGAATCTCCAGAGCTGCGCGTCCGTCCCTGACCAGACTGCCTCGGAAAGATTACCGCTCTTGTCAGATGTGAGCACTTTATCCTCCGACCCGATTGTCACTCTGTACCACCCATCGCCGGAATAGGTAAGGGACATCACATTGTACGTTCCTTCGTTCTGGATGAAAAGACCCGTCTTTCCGTTCTGAGTTCCGTAAGCAATACTGTATGCGCTGTTTTCATTATATGTGGCAGAATAATACCCCTCAGCGAAAGAATCTACGGGATCCGTTTCCACGAGGTAAAAATGCATATCCCGGGTCTCTTTAGAATCTGACCCGGTGCCGCGCTTCACTGTCGTTACCGCTGCATCTGTACCGTCTTCTTTCGTGTTCTCTCCGGCAGCAAGCACCTGACCGCTCTGCGCATTCTCGAACGTGAATGAATCATCACTGTTCCTTTTGACGATCCAGTTCTGTCCCTGTTTTCCGCTGTACTCTCCGAGTCTCACGGATCCCGCAATATCTTCAAGGCAGAACCCGGATCTGGTGCTTATGATCTGATAAGTGCCGTCATCATTCTCGAAGAAGCGGAACTTCTCCTTCTCGTCATCCGAAGCATTCGATGTATCGAGGACCGTCCCCTCCGTGATTCCGCCTCCCGCAGCCGCAAGACGGTCTGTTCCGTGGGAAGAAGGAGCTAATGTATAGGTCCTGGTCTGATTGATTTCTGTCTCAACACCGCCGATTGCGAACTCACTGCGGAAACTGCCCCGGTAAATACCGGTGCCGTCCACTTTTATTTCAGCTTTGCCGGGATCGGTATTATTCTTCACAGAGATTTTGTAATCCGTTCCCTCAGTCAGCATCCTGCCGTCAAACATTACCTGTACTTCGGGCTCGAGCGGACTTCCGGTGTAAGCAAATGTCGGAACTGCGACTTCCCCCGATCCGCTGAAGTGCGCATTTTCAGACTCAAGGACAGATGCAGTACCGGCACGACCAATATCAATCGGAATAATATCAAATTCACTTACACAGGAACCTTCATATTCTCCGATGCCGCTGACCCGGACTTTAGCCGTTCCTATATCCCTGTTATTCTCATAGACAACAACGTAGTCTGTGTTCTCTTGAAGAGTCTTGCCCGCTTTAACGACTGTCACAAGCGGTGTGATCGGTTCTCCTGTGTATTCCGCTTCGCGGTATTCGAGTTCAACATCTTCCTCGTTCACTCCGACCTGAGTCTTCGTGAAGGTCCAGGGTCTCATAAAATCCGCGCCGGATCCGAAGCTGTCAATAGTGATCTGCTCAAAAAGAGAAGTCGTGAGCAGGTAAGGGGCGAGCATAATATCTCCGCCTGACGTCTCGGTAATTCTCCAGAGTTCAACATCGACAGTGTCCGGCGCAGCATCCGGCGAACTGTCCAAAGTCTCTATGGCAACATCTGAAAGTCCGGTCCTGATCTTGATATTGGCATTCGTGTTCGCATTCTGGATCGTGTATATGCCTTCCGATCGTTTTATGACGAGGAACTGCTGGCCTTGGGATCTGTCAGAAGCGGCTACAGGCAGAGCATATCCTGTCTGATATGTGCCGTTTTCCGTATCCAAAGCCATTCTGTTTCCCGAAGGATCCAAAAAAGAAGAGACTTCAATCGTATAGAATCCGTCACTAATTGCGGCAGCGCTCACCGCCCCGGAGAACTCTGCCGATGTTGTCTGATTCGCATATGTATTATCACCGCATCCCGTGAACATGACGGCAGTCACGGTCACAGCTGCCATAAGGCAGGGTGCGATGCGATTTATTCGCTTCTTGTATCGCTTCATATAGTACACCAGGTCCCGGTTTTAGTCACTCTGTTTTTACACCCTTAAAGTTGTACATATATAACTCGTCCCAGTCCTTCTCTCCTCTTGCACACTTTTCAAAATCCGTGCACAGAAGGACTGCCTTATCTACCGCACTCTTATAAAAGCCGGCCAGAATCCTGTTCGTCTCCACACACTGTGGCGCCGGATGTTCACTCATCACATGGTGCCAGGAATTCTTGTTAATACCAAAGATATTTATCAGGAAGTGCACAAGTTTCCTCTTCAGTTTTCCCGGACATAAAAAGATCTCATTAACTATGACTGTTGAGACCAGAGCAGCATACAGATCCGCATAATTAGTGTCAGGATAGAATTGGAGTATGACAGCTGTATTCCACGGAGACGGCACAAAGCCGTCAGTGAGCCGTGTGCTGAGCGGGTCCTTTCCATCATGAACGAGCAGCCTTCTGTCGAACTCCATCTCGATCTGGGCGTGAGGATGCTCAGGTTTTTTTGCCTCATCAATAATATAAGCGTGAGACTCCCGGTCCAGCGCAAAGTGACAGATCATACCATAGATATAAGCCATCTCAGGCGCTGAATAGCCGGAACGTTCCGCTACCCTTGAAGCCGGGATCATAAAATGAAGGCCCGAGGCCGCATGATTATCAAAGCCATTCTTCCTGATCCTCTGACGTACTCCGTAAAACGGTGACATGACCAGATAAAAGGGATCCGGACCCTGCAGGCCAATCGTAAAAAGCTCAGGCTCGCTCGTAATTATTTCCTTTATATGATCCGGCAGTTTTTCCAGAACATCTCTGCCAAATCTTAAGTGTGCGTATGTCGCGGGCATAATAGCCTCCTGATTACAGTTGATCTGCTGTGAACATCTGCGGATTATGAATAAATATTTTTCTGGCAGTGTGCGACCCGTATTTTTTTTCCACAAAATCAGCACACTCTCCAATATGCGTACTGCGGTCACTCGTATTATGGGCATCGGAACCGATAAAACTCACCAATCCTTTTTTAAGCATCTTCCTGCAGAACATCTTCATGCCGAAGCCATCCATTCCCAGGACTGAATTGGCATTAATCTGCAGCATAGCCCCCATATCGCAGAGCTCTTCGGCAAAGTCAATGTGTCTGTACACCGGCCTGTAGCGCTCACAGTGGGCAATAACAGGTGTAAAACCGCTTGAAATCAGCGCATAGGTCCGATTTCTTATATAACCTGTGTCGTGGGCGGAAGAAAACTCCAGCAATATATAGCGTGTCCCGCACATACGGTAGCGGGGATCTGCTCTCAGCATATCCGTCATGTCAAGGTTCGAATGAAATTCGCATCCGAGATAGAACTTCATCCCGGGATACTCTTTTTTTGCCATATCGACCAGATCTCTGTAGTTCTTTTCGACGACATCTCTGGAAGTCTCGAACATATTCATGCGGAAATGGGGAGTGAGTATTATGTTTTCCACGCCCTGCGCGTGCTCATCTCTGAGGATATCCATAGATTCGCTGAGCGTCTTCGCCCCGTCATCGACCCCCGGGATAATATGGCAGTGCATATCATATAATCCGTTCATATTGTTTTACCTTTATGCCTCAATGCTCGCGGAGTAGAAGAAAAACAGAGATGAGGGTCATGCCGTCTCATCTCTGTGAGCTATCAAAGTGTCAGTGAAGTACATCCAGATACTTTCCGTCAAGAACATCTTTCAGATACTGACCGTACTGATTCTTTTTCAGGATCTCATAAACTTTCATGACCTGCTCACCGCTGATCCAGCCGTTCAGGTAGGCGATTTCTTCAAGGCAGGCAATCTTTCTGTGCTGGTGCTGCTCCACAGTCTTTACAAAATTCGTCGCGTCGACAAGACTCTCATGGGTGCCTGTGTCCAGCCAGGTGAATCCCTGACCAAGAAGCTCAACATTCAGATGACCTTCTTCGAGATAGATCCTGTTGAGGTCTGTGATTTCAAGTTCGCCTCTGGCTGACGGCTTCAGATTGGCTGCATAGTCAACGACCTTATTATCGTAGAAATAGAGACCTGTCACACAGTAATTGCTCTTCGGATGTTCGGGTTTTTCTTCGATTGAGATAGCCGTTCCGTTGCTGTCGAATTCAACAATGCCGAACCGCTCCGGGTCATCTACATAATAGCCGAAGACAGTGGCGCCTTTGCCGCTTTCGGCATTATTGACAGCCGCTTTCAATCTCTTTCTCAGTCCGTGTCCGGCAAATATATTATCGCCGAGGACCATGGCGACAGAATCATCGCCGATGAAGTCCGCACCGATGATAAAAGCCTGCGCAAGTCCGTCCGGTGATGGCTGAACAGCATAGCTGAGGTTAATACCGAACTGTGTTCCGTCCTTGAGCAGTTCCTTAAATCTCGGAGTGTCCTGAGGTGTCGATATAATAAGAATATCGCGAATGCCGGCATTCATGAGGACCGACAGCGGATAATAGATCATCGGTTTATCGTAAATCGGCAGAAGCTGTTTTGATGTCACCATTGTAAGCGGATAGAGTCTTGTGCCGGATCCTCCGGCGAGAATAATACCTTTCATGATTCCTCCTTGATGCACGAATACTTAATGCATTATAACACCATAAAACACACATGGCAAGAATGCGGTATCAACGCCTTTGCCACGTTCGGACCACGTTCGGACAGGCTGCAGCGAAGTCTCAGGAACCGGCGCAAACACCATCTTCATCGAAAAACGCAGGTCCTTCCCTGCGAGCTAAGAAAGCGCGTTGCACTTTCTGATCTCTCGGTCGGACCCGCAATGTTTTTCTCTCGAAGATGGATGCTCTGCGCCGGCATCGAACAGCAAGAGCAGCCTGTATGAACCGTAATTTAGTTTTCGGGAGCCTCAGAAAGCAGCTCGAATGCCTGATCAAGCCTCTCACGCATCGTATCTGTTACACGCGAGTAGCCCAGCATCTTCACGACCACGAGATACAGCGCGTCTCTCCCGGCTGAAACATTCTCGCGGAGAATATCTCTCATCCCAGCCGCAAGCTCCTCCGGGGCTATGTATTTAACAGGCCGCTTAACGCCCGGTATACGGAACACATACGGATCTTCGCCCGCCAGATAGAGGAACCCGCCGCGGCGTTCTATTCCGAATTTTTCACACCCGGCCATCCTATCCTCGTAATCACGTTTGACAAAAGATGTCACATGGTCCCGCCCGAACACAAACACGATGCGCTTCAGAAGCTCCTCCTCAGATACCGGAGCCTCGATCTTCAGGATCTCTGAAATATACTCCTGAAAAAATCCGCAGGTCCGGGCAAGGCGGACGACATCCGCCTGACGGTAAATTGAAAAGCTGAGTTCATCTTCCTCCATATACTCGAAATCTCCGCTTTTCATCACGGACTCATCTGCCGATGACTGTTCTTCAGCCGGTTCGCTCTCATCCGGGGGAGCAAAAGCTTCACTGCAGGCGGCAAGAAGTCTTTCTCTCTCCACCGCCCCGTTGCGGATCCATTCTGTCGACCATATGCGGTAATAGTTCCAGCCCATTCTCTCCAGGACTTCTCTCCTCAGCCGGTCTCTGTCCCTTACATTTCTCATGTCATGGTAGATACCTCCGTCTGTCTCGATAGCAAGAGCATAATCCCTGCCTTCCGCGTCTCTGACGCCGATCTCAACATTGGCTTTTCCGAATCCGACATGGGCATCCGCCTTTATCCCACTCTCTTCAAGGAAGGAGCAGACAGATAAGATGACAGGGTCAAAGGAGACGATGTCCGATGCCTCACGGCTTACGTTCCCCGAAGAAACATCCTGACCGAGCTCAGCATACTGCAGATAATCCCGAAGAGCTGTCACACCTTCAGCCGAAGACTTTTTGGGGTCTATATCGCTAAAATGCATGGAGCTTACAAGAATCACGTTCTCCCTGGCCCTTGTGACAGCGACATTCAGCCGGCGCTCTCCGCCTGCCCTGTTCAGCGGTCCGAAATTGTGATAAAGCTTACCGCTCTCATCCTTGCCGTAGGCAGTGCTGAAAATGATCGTATCGCGCTCATCACCCTGCACAGTTTCAAGATTCTTAATGAAAAAGGGTTCTTCACGGTCGCGACTGAAAAATGCCTCAAAAGAAGGATCTTCCCTGCGCCGCACTGCGAGCATACGGTCGATTATATCCTGCTGAGATATTGAAAAAGCTACAACACCGAGACTCCGCTCCGGATGTTCGCGGATCTCCCGATATACTATATCAAGAACTCGGGAGGCTTCTACCGCGTTCTGATGTGTCTTTCTGTTGAACACGCCGCCCTCTACATAGCAATAATCTACACCGACTCCCGCGCGTTCCCTGGTGACAGACGGAAATGTGATCAGACTGCCTCCGTAAAAGCTGTTATTGGAAAAAGCTATAAGGCTCTCATACCGGCTCCTGTAATGCCATTTCAGTGACAGCTGGGGGAAAGCGGCCTGACATATATCAAGGATCGATTCAAAATCCGCGACGTCCCCGGTCTCCTCATCACTCTCCGCTTCAACCATCGAAGTGAAGAAATTCGTGGGCGGCATCTGTCTGGAATCGCCGACGACAATGAGCTGCTTTCCTCTGTAGACAGCACCGATGGCATCCTGCGGAAAGATCTGAGAAGCCTCATCGAAAACGACTGCATCAAATGATATTTCGCTCCCGCTCAGGAAGGTTCCGACAGACAGCGGTGACATGAGAAAGCATGGCTTCAGCAGCAGAATGAGATCACCGATTTCATTAAAGAGCGTACGGATAGCTTTCTGCTTTCGCTTCTTCTCTCCCTCCCGTCTCAGAACCGCGACCTGACTTCCCGGTATGACAAGATCGAGAGACGGTCTTTTAGCCGAGAGCTCCGAGCGGATCCTTGCCTGGCTTATGTCGAACTGCATCTTGTCCGCTCTGGCAAATTCTCTCACAGCCACATCCTGAGTCGCTCTTGTAAAATCAGCCAGCGGATCTGACCGGAATGTGATGTAATTCACCCACTGTGTATAGAACGTCTTTTTATACAGCTTCGGCAGATCCCGTATGGCAAGCCCATTGTCTATGACAAAATCCGTGAACTCTGTCAGATCGGCCGTTTCCATCCCTCTGAGCGTCATATAAAAGCGGGACCAGTTATATAATGTATCGCCCTGAGACATGCAGCGCTCGAGTCTTTTTCTGACTTTTGACCTGTCGTCATTGTAAAAGTCCAGCACCTTCCTGTCGAACAATTGCTGCATTTCCGTAAGAAGTCCGGCAAGATTCCTTGCGAGCGGCTTTGATATCTCCGCAATCCGAACCATTCTTTCCTTCTGTCCGCTGCCCTTCACGCAGGAATACGCCTCAAGGGGAAGACCACCCTCGAAAGCGGATTTTAACTCGCAAAGACCGTTCAGAATGCTATCCCAGTCGGAATCTATTCCCCTGTAATAATCTCCCAGATACGGCACAGCGGGATAGGCAAGTTCTTCATAAGCGTCAAGCTTATCCTGATATGACACGAGCATCTCCGCGTCCCGCACCAGTTTTTCATAGCTCTTCTTTCGACCGTCCAGCGAGCATGCCCTCATCTCAGCTGCCAGATGGCGGTACTCGCTGCCGAAGATTCGTGAGAAGAAGCCATCATTTGCAAGCAGGCCTTTCAAAAGCGCGTGACCGTCAAGATCAAGGAATCTATCTGTATACTCCTCCCTCAAGCTGCTCCTTACTGCAGCGAGATCCCTGCTCATATCCGAAAGCCCTCTCGAGACAGAAATGACACTCAAAAGGCGGTCCCGTTCCAAAAGCTCCGGAGAAGCAATGTCGGAATTTCCCAGAAGCCCCATCGCGTTCGTATGAAGGCATATATCACGGAAGGACGCACAGTTCACTCCGAAAGCTTCTGCGGGCTCGTCAAAGATACGTTCAAGCTCATCCAGCAGACTGATTACTCTGCCTGTCCTGTCGGTAAAATCCGAAAATGCGGCAGCCGACCCGTCACGTCCGGTATATCCGTACCACGCATGCTTTCTGTAGTCTTCACCTATCTCCGGAAGATATTTTACAAACGTCTCCAAGAGGAGTTCTGCTTCCCTCAGATGAACGCTCCCCTTACCCTCGATTCCCCGGATCGTATAACCTGTCGACGGGGTATCTTCAAGTTCAAGCAGGCGTCCGTACATCTCATATACAGACTCTTCGAGATTTGGGACCGGTGTATGCAGTTCGCTCTCATAGGAGCCCAATTGCTCCATAAAACGCTCTTTTGCATCGATCACATCCCTGGCCTTCTGCAGGACAGATGTCTTCTCCGCGTTTAAAGTCCGGACCAGTTCGGCAATGACATCTTTTTTATTGGCTTTATAGCTATGAAGCTCCAGGCAGAAATCCCGGAGTCCGGCCTTTACCAGCTTGTCGTAAACGACATTCAGAGCTGCCTGCTTTTCAGACACAAAGAGCACTTTTTTTCCGTCATGAAGGCACTCTGCTATAATATTCGTGATCGTCTGACTCTTGCCGGTCCCCGGAGGTCCCTGCAGCACAAAACTCTTTCCCTGTTTGGCCATGAGAATAGCTTCCATCTGGCTGGAGTCCGCGTCTACGACCGTGTGGAGGGAAATAATAGGATCCTCTGTCTCTTCCGTGATACCCTCCGGAATGCTGTGAATCGGCTCCCCTAGCAGAGTCAGAACATTGTCATTCTGAAGCATCTCTTCCTCATGATCGATCAAATCATGATACATGTTGATCTTGAGGAAAGAAAAAAGTCCGATCCGGCACTCTGACGACACTGTCCAGCCGAGCTTCGACGTGCGATCCTGCACATTCAGAAGATACTCAGCCAGAGTTTCCTCCTCCGCATAAGGAGGCAGACCGATGCCCTTTTCCGCAGTGATCAGATAATCAAACGTCGGATTTACGACAAGTTCGTCATCCATAGCCCTGATGAGCCACGGATCAATAGCGGATTTCCTGGTTATATGGATCGGTATCAAAATAAGAGGTGCCCGAAATACTTCCTGGCGATTGCTCTCTGAAGTCCAGTTCACAAAGCCGAAAGCCATGTACGCGACATTGACGCCGGTCTCCTCGATTATCGATCTTGCTCTCTTCTCTATATTTTTGATGGCAGCAGCCGGATCTCCTTTTGCGGAATAAACCAGGATTTGCTTCTTCTTCCGAAGCTTTTCCGCGTATGTATCAAGATACGTTTCTCTGTCAGGGGGAATAATTAGCCCGTCAGATTTGTTCTCAAAGACCTCGAATTCCGCACCGGCGAGCGCTCTCTGAAATAGTTCCTCCGTGGAGGGGATAAGTATCTCCACGGACGAACTTTTCGTTTCCCTGAAATTCACCAGATTATTTCGTTTGCCGGTATCGAGCAGTGCTCTCGCCCAGTGCTCAAGTTTTTTATTCTCCATATAACTCCAATTAGTACTTCATTTCGCTGACAGGTGCCTGTTGGTCAAAGATACACTTGCTCTCTTAATGAATCAGCGAACGAGGATATAAAGTCTGGCAACATTTGACATATTCCCGTCAGAATCGATGACATAGTATCTGAATACATATTTGCCGGGATGGTCGGTCGTAAATCCCGCGTTGCCCTCGACGTGAATCTGACCGAAGATATATTCTATGGAATCTTCAGCGTCATCGATCGATGAGATGAGGTCGAGCGGATTCAGTCTCGACCCTATATCCTGACAAATCGCATGGACCATTAGTCCGATGGTCGGAGATCCTTCCGGCAGACTATCTCTGGCTGCCTCTGTTTCGCTGCGAAGGGCTGCTCCGATTCTTTCCATATCCTCACTTGTATAACTGTCAGGGTCCATACTCTCATAGGACGCAAGTACCGAATCAGCGCTCTCCTGCTGCGGCTCCTGTGTTACGGCCGCTTCTGTGTCTGTCCCTTCCGCAGGACTATCGGTCACATCCGCATGAAATGCCTGTGACGCTTCATAATTCTCATCGCCGGGTGTCTCCGGTAACGACTGATCAGGGACATCCGCGTCCGGCATGACCTCAATGTCAGCCGGCTCAGTGTTTACCGGTATTCCGGAAATTCCGGCTGCATCATTGGGGGTAAACCGCACACTTCGTACCGCCATCGCCACATTGTTGCCTGTGTCCTTCGCATGATAAACAGCTATCGCCTCTTCACCATCGGTCACAGATATGGAAGATATTATAATACTGTCAGTTACATCCCCATCTCTTTCATCAAGAGCTGTCACACCGGAAAGAAGGACCTGCGGATCGTCCCCCTGTGTATAAGAAACAGTTCCTTCCGGAAAAGTGATCACCGGCGGCACAATGTCTTTATTCGCTTTGATTCTCAGTATGAGGGTCGCGGTTATAATAATCGCTAACGCCTCAAGTATAATGATGGAGCCTCTCACATTATTCTTCATAAGGATCGCCTCCTTCTGTCTCTGTACCCGGAGCCGTCCCCTGATTCACTCTGTCCTCGAGGTCTGCCGCTGCAGCCTCGATCTCCATTGCTTCCAGATATGCGGCTTCAGCCTCCTCTGACATGCGGCCTTCCTGACTGCTCTCTTCCACAGACTCAGGTTGTTCTGAGGAATTCTCTTCACTGACAGCCTCTTCACTTACATCCTCTTCCAAAGGTGTCTTCCGTTCGCGATCAGCTTCCGCCCTCTTTGTAACCTTATACAGCTCACGCATCTCAGGATCGACATCCTCATTATCCTCCGAGAAGAGCGAGTCATAGACCGCTTCTTCCTCCTCTATTCTCGCAAAGCGCGGGTCGGAGGTCCTTTGCCTGCGCCGCTTCTCCCGCTCGCCTTTCACTGCGGCAAATGATAAAAAAGTACCGAAAGCCGCGCCGAGAATTGCGGCTGAAATCGTGTATCCGGTAATAGGCTTGTAATCAGGGTCAGCAGCCACGCTTGCAGTCTCCACAAGATTCACAGAAAGACCTTCATGAGATGCCGGATAGTCGGAATATGCAGTTGTCACGATTGCCTGCTCTATGTCGTGAGATAAATATGGATCGTCGGCCCTCACATATATGTCAATGATTCCCTCTTCCGGTAATGTTGCCGTCGCAACATGATATTTCATTTCGGCACCGCCGGTTTTACCTTCCCCACCGCAGGCTTCCTTCACTTTGTTCCTGAACGATTCATCGCCTTCTATGTAGCCGGCAAATTCTTTTATATCTCCCACATGGAGAGCATCGCCGGTAAGCTGCACCCTGGCGTGTGATGTATACGTGACCGGAAGCGCTCCGAGACAGGCAAGGTACACAATACACGCGGCAAGGACTGCTGATAATATGATAAGCAGAAGATTTTGCAGGAAATCATTACGCTTCATAAAAGTTCCTTTCATATTCTTCACTCCACTACACTGAGTTATTATAGCAATCGCGGCTTTTATGGGCAAGCTCTGTAAAAAATAAGAGCTGCCGCTTATGCGACAGCCCTAGAGTTTAATGTTCGCTCGCGAGATTTGGCACGGAGCTTTATCTATCTGTAAGGAAATTGTAGCAGATCGCTGCAAGTGCCGCTCCGATGAACGGACCGACGATGAATACCCACAGACTGATGATCGGACCGAAGTTGCCTGTAAATGCAGCAAAGACTGCCGGTCCAAGGCTTCTTGCCGGATTCACGGATGTGCCCGTGAGACCGATGCCAAGGATGTGTACCAGTACAAGAGTGAAGCCGATCACGAGGCCCGCAAGTCTGCCGTTCTTATACTTGGAATCTGTGACACCGAGAATAGTGAGAACAAAGATGAACGTGAGAACGATCTCAACAACCAGACCGGCGATAAAGCTTCCACCGACGCCCGCAAGTCCGTTTGCGCCGAAGCCGCCGGTCATATCAGCCACTCCGCCCAGCAGGAAGATAATGGCAAGAATCGCTGTGCCCACAAAGGAACCGATGCACTGTGCAATGACGTACGGAATGAAATCCGCAGCCTGCATCCTGCCCGCAAGCAGGCATCCGAGTGATACCGCCGGATTGATATGGCATCCGGATATATTGCCAATGCTGTATGCCATTGCCACGATCACGAGACCGAAAGCAAATGCTGTCAAAATATATCCGCTGCCGGATGCAGAATCGCAGCCGACCAGCATCGCGGTTCCGCAGCCCAAAGTTACCAGTACCGCCGTTCCAATAAGTTCTGCAATGTACTTTTTCATGTTTTTTCCTCCTCATTAAAAATACATATTGCATTCAAATCCCGGTTTCGGGACAAAAGCACAGATTAAAATCAGAATGAACTGACATAACTGCTGTTCGATATATTATATAGCTTTCAAATGCACGCCACAACAGTTATATGTTAATTCGTCGAAACTGCAGCGGATCCCCTCTTCTGCATCAGAGTCATGGCGACAAGAATACCGATTCCGACGATATCTGTAAGTGTTCCCGGAACCATCAGGGCAAGACCGGCAGCAATAAAAAGAATTCGGAATATCGGGTTTATCTCTTTGAACAGGTGTCCGTTCAATCCTGCCGCAACGCCAAAGAGGCCGATGAGCGATGTAATAATGACCTGAACAAGAGTCAGGGCCGCCATTCCGCCGGACATACCTTCGAACTCAAGCAGCATGACCGGATTCAGGCAGAAGATATAGGGGCAGATAAATGCAGCAATCGCGAGGCGCGATGCCGTAAATGCAGTCCGCATCGGCGGCGCTTTCGCTATGGCAGAACCTGCGTAAGCCGCAAGGGCGACCGGCGGAGTGATATCCGCGACGATACCGAAATAGAATACGAAGAAATGAGCGCACACACGCGGGATGCCGATGGCCGGGCTGATCAGGATCGGCGCGCATGTGGCCGCCATGATGCAGTATGTGGCAGTCGTCGGAACGCCCATGCCGAGGACGATGCAGCAGAGCATTGTCAGGAACAGCGCTATGAGCTTGTTACCTCCGGAAATATTGACAATGAGCGTGATGAGCTGTGAAGCGAGTCCCGTCGAAGTGATACAACCGGCAACGATACCCGCCATTGCGCAGGCGACGGCGACTGAAATCGTTCCCTTACCGCCGGCTTCGAGCGCGTCAATAATCTTTTTCACAGTGATCCTGTCGTCCTTATTGATAAGTCCGACAAGAATCGTAATACCGATGGCAACAGTCGCCGAGAACTGCATCGTGTACATATTTGAGGATACCAGGATGACCAGGATGATCAGCGGAGCAAGGAGGTAGATTTTGGGGAGAAGCTCCTTGACCTTCGGAAGCTGATCCTTGGACATACCGCGAAGTCCGAGCTTCTTTGCTTCAAGATGAACGGACATATAGATGCCGACGAAATACAGGACAGCCGGAAGGACGGCGCGAAGCGCGACCTGACCGTAGGGGATGCCCATGTACTCAGCCATGAGGAAGGCTGCGGCGCCCATGATCGGCGGCATGATCTGACCGCCGGTAGAGGCGGCAGCTTCTACCGCGCCTGCGAATTCGGACTTATAACCCGTCCTCTTCATCATCGGGATCGTGACAGATCCTGTCGTGACAGTATTGCCAACAGAAGATCCGGATACCATACCACAGAGAGCTGACGAGATGACAGCCACCTTTGCCGGACCGCCGGCAGAGGCGCCAGCTACACAGTTAGCCAGATTGATGAAGAATGTGGAAATACCGGTCCGTTCAAGGAACGCACCGAAAATGATGAAAACGACAATATATTTCGCGCAGACATTGATCGGCGTGTTCATGAGACCGGTAGTGGTATAGAAAAGGTCGTAGACAACTTTTCCGAAGCGGACTTTGGAAAATGTAAATGCCAGAAGACAGCCGACAACGATCAGGATCGGAATACCGACGCAGCGGCGGCAGAGCTCCATATAGGCCAGCACGCCGAGCACTGCGATCACTACCATGAACGGGTCCTTTGATACTCTTGACGCAAGTTTCAGTATATCTGTCGCCTTTAAGGCAAAATAAAAGAACGGACCCGCGCCGCAGATCATGATAAGTATATCGTACCAGGGCAGAGAATTTGGCCGGACGTCACCCTTCCTGATCGGGTAATGAAGATAGCCAAGGATCAGGATCATGCCAAGAAACATATTCAGTCTCACTTCCGGCATTGCGGTCGAAAACAGTGTGACCCAGATGCTGAAAAGTGAGAAACCGACAGAAAGGAAGCGGACGATCAGTCCGGGCTTTCCCTCCCACGCGCGGGTATTGGACTCGCGATCGTATTTTTTCATGACATCATCGACATCCTTGGCACTGCCGACGTCGATATTTCCATTCATCTCAGGATTGTTTAATTGTTTCTTCTCTTCCATCGAAGAATTTCCTTTCTAAAAAGAAGGGGTGCGTGCGGCACCCCTTCACAAGTCGTAATTAAAATTTTGCGCATATGCACCGCTTAGCGAAAATTATTTTGTCGGGACCTCGATGCCTTTTTCGCTGAAGTACTTAGCTGCGCCCGGATGATACGGTACCGAATCTACGGAAGCGGCAAAGTCAAGGTCGAGCTCAGCGCCCTTGGCATGAGCTGCCGTGATGGAATCAACGTTCTCAAATACGCCATACAGGAAATTGTAGACGTCAGCTTCGGAGACATCGTTGCCTGCAACAACAACCGCGTCGACTGCAACTGTCTTGATATCGGACTCTGTTCCGTAAGCGTCAGCAGGAATCGTTGCCTCGCTGTAGTACGGAGACTGCTCAAGGAGGATCTTGATGTGCTCATCGTCGATGGAAATAACGTTGACTGCCTTGGATGTCGCAAGGGATGTGACTGCTGTTGTCGGAGCGCCTGCCACGATGAAAGCAGCATCGATCTTGCCGTCCTGCAGAGCTTCAGCGGAATCACCGAAGGACTGATATGTCGGGTTGATGTCTTCTTCTGTCATCCCGTATGCTGCGAGAACATCGAGAGCATTGAAATATGTACCGGAACCGGCTGCGCCGATAGAGACGTTCTTGCCCTTGAGGTCAGCGACCGATGTGATGGACGGATCGACGGAAACGACCTGTACCTGCTCCATATACAGAGCTGCGACTGTGGAGAAGCTTTCAACCTTGCCTGTCTCCTCAAAAAGTCTTGTGCCGTCATATGCGTATGCCATGACGTCGGACTGTACGAAGCCGAGCTGTGCATCTCCCGCGTCAATGAATTCAATATTCGCCTGAGAACCGCCGGATGCGATCGCTGTCACATTCGTGCTTGTCGTCTCGGAGACCTTGCTGGCCAGAACGCCGCCGAAGCCGTAGTATGTACCCTGGTCGCCGCCTGTTGTGAAGTTAAGGTTCGTGCCGCCTTCCATGCCACCTACTGTGTCAGATGTTGCCGCAGCTGTCGAATCAGCTGTAGCTGCTCCCTGTGCCGGTGCTGATGATGTGCTTCCGCAGCCTGCCATGATCATGCCTGTTGCCATAATTGCGGAAAGAGCCAATGCAATTCTTTTCTTCATTACTATGTCCTCCTGGAATTATAATATGAGGCACAGGCTGTCAAAAAAATACGTCTATATTCTCTGTCAGACATGCGCCTGGTGTACTTTTCAGAGCATTTTAAACTCTCTTATGCAGGTCCAAGTACTAAGACATAATTCTATATGAAAAAAAGGGGCAAGTCAAGCCTGTAAAATGTCATAGTATTAGCACTTTAAACCGTTGCTGTGCGCAATCAAGAACTACGCAGTGCTTTTGCCGCGCCGCGAAAAGTACCGATGTATCTTTTTAAATTCTTGCCACGCCCGTATCTCTTGCCGCCTGTGCAACAGCTCTGGCGACAGCAGGGCCAACGCGCGGGTCAAAGGCCTTAGGGATGATATAATCAGCAGACAGCTCATCGTCGGATATAAGATCCGCAAGTGCCCTTGCCGCTGCCATCTTCATCTCCTCGTTGATATCGCTTGCCCTCACATCGAATGTTCCGCGGAAGATACCCGGGAATGCGAGAACGTTGTTGATCTGGTTCGGGTAATCAGAGCGTCCTGTGGATATGACTGCCGCGCCGGCTGCCTTCGCGTCTTCAGGGAAGATTTCCGGTGTCGGGTTGGCGCATGCAAATATGATGGCGTCCCTGTTCATAGACCTCACCATTTCCCGGGTAACAAGACCCGGAGCCGACACACCGATAAAAACGTCAGAGCCGACAAGTGCATCTGCAAGCGTACCTGTCTCTCCGTGAAGGTTCGTGATTTCAGCCATCTCCTTCTTGATCCAGTTCATGCCCTCCTCGCGGCCTTTGTAGATGACACCGCGCCTGTCGGTCATGACGACATTCTTAAATCCTGCGGAAAGCAGAAGCTTTGTGATGGAAATCGCTGCCGCGCCTGCGCCGGAAGTAACGATCTTGACATCCTCCTTCTTCTTTCCCACGACTTTCAGCGCGTTCATAAGGCCTGCCAGTGTGATGACCGCCGTTCCGTGCTGATCGTCATGGAAAATCGGGATGTCGCATATCTCTTTCAGCTTCCTCTCGATCTCAAAGCATCTCGGAGCTGAGATATCCTCGAGATTGATACCGCCGAATGAGCCCGAGATGAGGTAGACTGTATTGACGATCGTGTCAACGTCTTTGGACTTGATGCAGAGCGGGAACGCATCGACATCGCCAAAGGACTTGAACAGTACGCATTTGCCCTCCATGACCGGCATACCGGCTTCCGGACCTATATCTCCGAGACCGAGGACAGCTGTTCCGTCCGTGATGACGGCGCACATGTTCCAGCGGCGTGTCAGATCATAACTCCTATTAATATCCTTCTGGATCTCAAGACACGGCTGGGCAACGCCCGGCGTGTACGCAAGCGACAGATCCGTCTCGCTCTTACACGGGACTGTAGCGATGACTTCGATTTTTCCTTTTTTCTGCTCATGCAGTTTGAGTGACTCCTCAGCGTAATTCATGTAAATCTCCTTTTATTATTGTTGTGTATCGTTTATCAGAGACCTGCGGAGATTTCAATCAGTTTATACTGACATACTATCTTTCAGTCAGCACACATTATAAGATGAAATACCGCTTGTGTCCAGCAGTTACATGTTCAGCCGTACCTGGCTTTTTCATAGGCATCATGAAGCTCCCTGAGCTCTTTGCTCCCTATCTTCTCCTCGATTTCCTGCGGCGTCATACTGTCCTGCAGGTCCTTCTGCCTGCCTGACCCGCGCACAAGTCTGATATATTTTCTTCGGACCCTGTCCTCCCTGCCGAATCCCGGCCTTGCAGGCCTTAACCTCTGCTCCGTCTCCTCATTCTCATCCCTCGTCTCGAGCATGATCCTCTTATCCCCGTTCTCCGGAACCGCGGATCTGAACTCATAGTACAGATTCCTTACAAACCTGTACATGAGATATACAAATACTATTGCAACTACTACATAGATCACATATTCAAATATATGCCAGAGCATCATCAGAATCGGATGCTCCTCCATTATCTCCTCAAAATTCGTCATTCCGCCCGCCATGCTCCCGGCAAGCGCATCGCCGGCATGCGGGAAAATATGACTGAAGAGCCACACGATTCCCACAAATATGGCTGCCATGACAAGGACGAATCCCTGACCGATCATGTAGATGAGCTGTTCACCGTCAAAAATAAGCCCGAGAATGGCTGCGACGAGCAGAGAGGCCAGAATAAATGTGACAGCGAGTATCGTGTTCATACGCCGCATCTTCTCATGGGGCACTCTGACATATCCCGAGGAAGTTGTAATCACATTGTCGAGGCTCTCAAAATTTCTCCGCAGCATGAAAAGAATAAGAAAAGCGGTCTCCGAAAGCACCGAGAGTATGACTACATTCTGTCTTCCCGTGGTAAAGCCTGCAATAAAAACAGCAAACGGATAAATCACATGGAAGGCGCCGGGATAGATCATGCGCCTCCCCGATATGTAGTCAAAAAGGGCGATTGCCGATATCCATGAGGCCAGAATGAGGTGGACATAGAACATGTAGGGGGCTCCGAAGGTGACAAGTAGTATGCCCGCAAAATGGACAAAACAGAATACAATGAAGGATCTGAACCTTCTGCGAAGGAGCATAGCAAGAGCAAGATAAATCAGCATTTCACACGCGCTTATGCAGATGAGCAAGGGGGACAGATCGAACATCATCCCGAACGCGGCGTCAAAGGACGCGACAAGCAGGCAGTTCGAAATGATCCGGACCGCAAAAATACCTGTCGTTTCCGCTTTATAACGCTTTGATTCATCCATTACATTTACCTAGATTTCAATGACCTGAAAAGTGATTTCCGTTGGGATAGCCTTCTCCTCTGTATCCTTCTCAAGCGGGCACAGCCAGTACAGCCCGTCTTTCTTCCGGGCAAGCTCCAGCGCTCCCCGGATCACTTCGTCGCCTCTGTCTGAGCAGATCATGAGGGTACTGACATTTTCCCTGCCGGCAATGCGCTTACCGGCTCTCAGTATATCTGCAAATGCCCGCCCGCCAAGACCCAGATCCAGCCTCGCAAGACTCATGCCGACCGACCTTATGTGATCAGTCGAACTTCCGGCATGGATGGCAAGTTCACGGCCGGTAATGGCATCCCTGCCATTTGATACAATACTGACCGGGACTTTATGGTCGATACAGCTGCCGGCAATCGTGTACGCGATCCGGATCGCGTACTCAAGAAGACGCTCGGGATTTCTTGCTCCCGGACAGGCAAGATTCAGCAGGATCTCGATTTCCTGACCGTAAGTAAAATCGCGAAGATTCACCATAAAATCTCCGGTGCGGGCAGAAGCCTTCCAGTTGATCGAAGACATGGGGTCTGTCGGAGCGTATTCGCGTATCCCCCGAAAAGAAAAAACATCCTCGTACATTCTGTGCCTTGCAAGCGATTCTCCGAGAAGCCTTTCACTGATCCCCTGAAAATAATCAAAGCTGAGCATCCTCGGAAATACGATCAGGTCCGTATCCTGCACAAGGTGCATATAGCCCCGCTTGCCGGAAAAGAGCTCCGGCACCTCAATATCAGAGGAATCAATGCGGTAATAACCGCGCTTTTCCGCCGTCAGGCGGTGTTCTCTCAGGACCTTCTCCCGAGGACCGAGGCTGAAATACTCTATGACATTTGTCCGGTCGGTGACAGACGCGTTCTCGTTGCCGTGCATTCGAATATTTCGGTTCAGTTTATACTCCATGATGAGGACGGGGAGGGGGATGCGCTTTGCATTTGCAACTTCCTCTACAAGCGTGAGTTCATCGCCCTCGGTGACCGTCCGCTTTGTAAAATAAATCGAAGCGGACAGCTTTTTATCCCATACAGCCAAGTAGAAGCTGTGCAACGCGACATACAGGAGCAGTATGCCGACTGGTATCCATATGATCAGCATACTTACCTTCCGAAATCTTCCGTTGGCACCGGGACCCGGTCCAGCACTTCCCGGATAATGTTCTCCTGTTCCTCAAAATAGCCGTAATTCTGCGAAAGCACCAGCCTGTGGGCCAGCACCGGGACAGCTACGAACTTGATATCCTCCGGCACAACATAGTCCCGCTCATTCATCCACGCGGCACTCTGAGCAGCATGCATGAGGGCAATTGATCCGCGGGGGCTTATGCCGGCGGCGATATCATTTCTCCCTCTTGTCGCCAGGGCTATATCCGCAATATAGCCAAGAAGGTCGGGTTTCACATCGATACCGGCCGCCTCTTTTCTCGCCTCGGCTATATCCTCCGCCGATGCCGTACGCGGCACGTCCTCCCTGGGGTCTTTATGCATAAAGCTATATAAGATCCTCACCTCATCGGCCCGCTTCGGCGTGCCCAGCGATATGCGCATGAGGAAACGATCGAGCTGTGCTTCCGGCAGCGGGAACGTTCCTCCCGTCTCGATCGGATTCTGGGTAGCGATGACAATAAACGGCTCCTCAAGCTTTCTCGTTATGCCGTCAACTGTGACCTGCCGTTCCTCCATGCACTCAAGAAGACCCGACTGAGTTCTCGGAGTCGCCCGGTTTATCTCGTCCGCCAGAAGTATATTGGTAAAGATCGGGCCCTTTTTGAACTCGAACTCACCGCTCTTTTTGTTCCATACGGAAAGACCCGTGACATCGGACGGCAAAAGATCCGGCGTGAACTGAATACGGCCGAACCCTGTGTCGAAGGACCTGGCAAGAAGTCTTGCCAGGGTCGTCTTCCCTGTTCCGGGCATATCCTCAAGCAGCACATGGCCTCCGGTGATGAGCGCGATAAGTACAAGGGCAGTCGCGTCAGGGTTTCCGATCAGCACTTCATTTATATTATCTCTCACTCTCAGGAGGTTCTCTCTGGCTTTGCTCATTGGCTCACTCCAATCAATTCAAATACTCCGATTTTGTCTGTCTTGCGCAAAACATACAGTTCATTCTGCATATCATTACCGTCATTCAGACGTGACCGGTCATACTCATTATAAAGCCTGGGCCTGGTTTTTGCCACTCAATTACAGGACATTTGCGAGCGTATTATCATTGCACAATTTGCACAAATATACTATAATATTTGAATAAGAATTTGGACTTTTCTGTTAATTACATAGAGAAAGGAGAACATATGTTAGAATACAATAAGCTCGAATCCAAGCATTTCAGGAATGTAATTCTCCGTGTAGTTCCCGGGCACTTTGTCACCCCGAACTCTCACACGAATTATCTTATGGATATGACAGCAATCATGCGCAGACAGGCTGAAGCGCAGGCGGTCGCGTCCGCAATGTGCGAATTCTTCGGCAGTAGCACTTCCGTCGACACGATCTGCTGTCTTGAGGGAATGGAAGTTGTAGGAGCATATCTTGCAAATGAACTCACGCGCGCCGGCAATATCTCCAAGAACGCGCATAAGACTCTCTACGTTATATCCCCCGAGTACGGTATTAACGGGCAGATGATCTTCCGTGAAAACATGGATATGATGCTCAACAACAAAAACGTTCTTCTGATCCTTGCGACCGCCACCACCGGAAAGACGATAGCCAACGCGGCTGAAACTCTGAACTACTACGGTGCCAAAGTCGTTGGCATCTCCGCAATTTTCTCAGCCTGCACGGCGATCGACGGTTTCCCGATCCACTCGATCTTCGATCAGAGCGATCTTCCTGGATATCGCTCATGGAAGTCACATGACTGCAAGTTGTGCAAGCAGGGCATGAAGGTAACCGCGATCTGCAACGGCTTCGGCTACTCACAGCTGAGATAATCGTCAATATGATGTCCGCGGCTTATGCCGTTATTCCACACGGACGTTTCGCACTTGATACATTGAGAACAGGAAAATGGGGCTGTCAACCGACGGCCCCATTTATAATGCGCATTTTTATCGAGCAGACTTAAAGCTGTTCGATCTTTATATAAGTCCGAGTGCCTCGCACGCGTTCCAGATCCCGTCATCGAACATATCTGTCGTGACATAATCAGCTGCCTGCTTGGCCGTGTCTGTCCCGTTGCCCATGGCAACTCCGATCCCGGCTGTCTCCAGCATGTCAAGATCATTTACGCTGTCGCCGAACGCGATCGTATCCGAGAGCGGTATTCCGAACAGCTCACAGACCTTCCGTATTCCGCTTCCCTTTGAGAAACCGTGCGGTACACTCTCGACCACCTTCTCATTATGAATGAGGTTTTGAAAATTACGCTCCAGATACCTGTAGCCTGCCTCGATATCAGCGCCGGCTGTATCGCAGCTAAGCTTAGATGCCTCCCAAAGACCCGCATTCTCCCGGATTGGAAGACGTCTTGCGCCGAGCTGGCGGTTAATTGCCTGGCCGTAAGGATCATTTGCAAAATCTTCAATATCAAAATAGAGATAATCACGGCCTTCAAGAATAGGCTTAAAGCCCATCGGCCGGATCACATCGAGCACCTCCTGCAGCAATTCATTGTCAAGGCGATGGTAAAAAATCACATCCTCTTCGCGGTAGCTGACACCTGTGACCCCTCGTTCCTCTTTTAACCCGTAGCTCCCGTCTTCACGCTTTTCCGCCCCGGCGCACTCGATCATGGTCCCGCAGCCGGACACAACGCCGTCGAACCCGAGACTGAACAGCGGCTTTGATGTGACAAACCCCCTCGACCTGCCGGTATTAAGGAAAGCCAGATGTCCGTTCTCACGGATGGCCCTGATCGCCCGCCCGGTACTCTCGGGAATCTCGTTGTGAAAATTCCAGATAGTACCGTCTATGTCAAAGAAAGCTATTTTCGTATTGCCCATATTGCATGTCCTCTTTATCAGCCGGTATAACTGCTGCACTTGGAATTTCAGAAACATTCGCCGGCTCCGGTATCTCCGGGTTATCTGCTATATCCGCGATTTCCTGTATATCCTCGCTCTTGACCGTTTCCGCTATATCTCTCGTCTTCGGAGCTCCCTCCTTACGGTGAGACTCCTCGTAGATGGAGACCGTCGTGTAATACATATAGTAAAGTGTTCGCCAGTTGCGGATAGATGACCTGCCGCCGTATCTCTTTCTCATAGCGACCGGGACCTCTTTTATCCTGAAGCCTTCCCAGATCAGATCGGCCAGGGATGCCGGTTCCGGATAAGGATTGCGATAATGCTTCGCAAAATGGCTGACAACATCAGCACTCGCAGCCCGAAAGCCGCTCGTCGGGTCCTGAATCGCGCGGTAGCAGAACAGATACAGAAGGAGGGATATGAATCGGCCTCCAACTCTGCGCAGACCGCCGTTCGTGTAATACTTGCCCCCTTTTATATAGCGCGAGCCGATGACAAGATCGGCTTCGCCGTTCACGATCGGTTCTATCAGATCCATGATGAATCTCGCATCGTGCTGGCCGTCCCCGTCATACTGTATCGCAATGTCATAACCGTGCGCTGCCGCGTACCTGTAACCGGTCTGCACGGCTCTGCCTATTCCCCGATTGCGCGGATGCGTGATATGAGGAATTTCGTTATCTCTTAAAATCCTCTCTGTCCGATCCTTTGATCCGTCATTTATGACTATGTATTCCAGCTGCAGATTGTTCTGCCGGTTGAAATGCCGGACGGTCTCTATTGTATACATAATAGAGGCCTCTTCATTATAAGCAGGTATGATCAGCAGAACTTTCATCGCCCAAAAATCCCTTTTTCAATAATGTAGAATGATTTTTCCCTTATGCTTCTCGCCCTGAATTTTCCTATTGTCTCGATTGGAAAATCCTTACCGTCATTCATGCATGTTCAGATCCATATTTTATCCTCCGGATAATGCTCCGGCTAAGCCGATCACAGCAAGGCTTTAAAGAACTTGAGCAGAACTCCGTCGCCGATCGAATGTCTGATAAGAGCACCTTCAGCGAAATAGTCCGCTCTGAAATGCCAGGCTACGCAGGCAAGTACCTCCCGCCTGGTAAGATTCTGTATCCATGCTTCATCCGGGTTGGAAATCATCCTTACGTCGAGAGTCGAATTATCTATAATCTCATAATAGTCAGCCGGCAAGAGGCCCGCTTTTCGGGCTCCGGGAGTAAATTCATCATAAATGATCCTGATGAGACCTGTATGTTCCTCGCCGGGGCGGTTCTTCTGAAACCCGTGTGCCCAGGCACTCAGTCCCTCGTCGCGAATAAACATTTCGAGAAAGATCATGTATTTACTGCAGAATACATGAATGCGGTCATATCGGGCATTGGCATAAAGCCTTCGGGAAATATCATACACATCCTGCTTCAAGTCGAAGAACCCGAGCACAGGAACAGCTGCCCCCTCTTTGTCTCTGATCTTCTTTTCCCAGTCAGCCAGTGACGTGCCGGCGTCCATGAAACTCTGGCGCGTGAAGTTATTTGCAAATGTATCCACATACGCCATCACACTCCTGCCGTAAGACGGATGGTTGGCCAGAGCTGCAGCTGACATTTTCCACTCGTCATTGGCTTCCGCATGCAGCGCATCTTCAAAACGGAGATTATCCTCCCCGAAAGCCATCTCCAGCTGCCGTATCTCATCCCGGACTTCCATGAGGATATTGCCGAGGTCATTTTTACCGTTCCAGTTCTCCGGACTTTTCCACCTCATGTCGCGCAGGCTGATTCCGACGCCCCAGGTCTTATCGAGGTGCGAGCACTCGGCCAGAAGCGCGTTGCCTGTAGAAAGGAGTTCTTGTCTCAGGTCCGGGTGCTGCATAAATTTGGCAAATACAGCCCGCCGGACAACGATCCGACAGATCCAGTGCCACTTATTCTTTATCCGAGTGAACTCCGGGAAAGCCCCGTCCCCGGCAAGTTTCTCAAGGACAGCCGGATCATCAGAATTCATGATCTCTTTAGCCAGATCGTATCTCCCCGCCAGCATGACTTTGTGATACATCATATACTGCTGTACACTTAAAAAGCGAAGTCCCGCATATGTAAACTCCGCGGGATACCAGTTGCTCATGCAGCCGTGCTCCTCTGTCGGGAGATGAAAACCTATTACTGTTGTGTCCGCCATGTGCCACTCCGATTATCAAATATTTATGATCTCGTCCGCAAGTTCCATAATCTCATCCGAAAGTTCAAGGTGCTCTTTCCACTCCTCGCCGATCCCGCTGAGCCCGACTATGGCGCCGAGGATATTTCCGCAGATCGCGCCTGTCGAGTCGCTGTCGCCGCCGTGATTGACAGCCGCGATAAGGGCCTGACCGAAATCGTTCTCGTACTTGAGAGCGCAGAAAACCGCTATGGCAAGCGCTTCCTCTCCTACCCAGCCTTCGCCGAGCTTGTGGATAGCTTCGAGGTCCGTGACGACACTGCTGTGGGAAAGCCGCACCGCATCCTGAATGATGCTGACCATTCGATCAACATTTGCATCTGCCCGGAACAGCCGGTAGATAGTATCGCATCCTTCCAGAACAATCTCCTTAAGCGTCATTGTCTGCTCCGGATATACAATTCTTCTTATAATATGAACGAGAAGAGCCGCCGGCATATAGCCGAGTGAATTCCCGTGGGTGATGGCTGCAACCTGGGCAGCCTCCATATCTATCTTCTCGATCGGCTCGTTATAGGGCATGAGCGCGACCGGAGCGACCCTCATGACACCGCCGCAGCCCTTGCTGCCATTTCGCGGAGACGCGATATAGTCATGGACTACTGTGTCTTCATTGCCGATCAGCGCGCTGAGACAAGTATTTCCGGGAGCCCTCAGGTGGTACATCTTGGGATTTCGGAGCAGCCAGGTCACATTGCCGTACAGATCAGCCGGCTCCATCCACATGACCTGTCTGTATGACTTTCTCTGGGTCAGGAGCCAGTCCTGATATGCTTTTGCCACATAAGCCCTCGGCTCATCCGGTGACTGATCCCGGACAGATGCCACCAGCCCGTTGGCTGTGAACATAGTCATCTGGGTGTCGTCGGAGATCAACGCTTCACCTTTCTGCGGGTCAAGCTCATAGCTCACAATACCTTCCGCACCGTAGCGTGCGAAGATTTCTCTTTCCGGTGAGAACTCAATGGCGTAGCCGAGCGCGTCGCCGCAGGCTCCGCCGATGAGCGAGCCGCGTATTTTGTCCGCGGCATTATTCTTTTGCAGCAGCTTCCTGTCAAGTCCAAACATAGTGAGTTCTCCCCCCTCCATCTTTTCAGTATTTTTCATTATATCATACATTCGCTTCTTGTGGCAGGGTAATCAGTTCTCCCGCTGCAAATAAGAAGCGGCTTATACAGGCTGCAGCGCAGGATCAATGACCGGCACCCGCATCATCTTCATCGAAAAACGCCGGTCCTTCCCTCCGAGCTTGCAAAAGTCTTCGCCTTTTGCGATCTCTCAGTCGGACCGACAATGTTTTTCTCTCGAAGATGGATGCTTGCCGCCGGATTACGCACTGCATGAACAGCCTGTCTAAGCCGCTGCCATGTTCCATCTTAACCTCCTGCCATCAATCTGAAAGTATGCCCTATCCAAGTAAAAAAGCTGCCGCATGTCATAAATGCGGCAGCCTTTGTGCTTAGATGGCATTATTAATATGATAGCACTGTCAAGAACAAAAGCACTTTTGTTATGATCAGTCCACATCTTCCTCGTCCGGAAGCCTGTTCTTCGTTGTTGTATCGACCTCCACATCGTAGCACGCGAATATGCCGTCGACCATCGCTTTGTCCATCTTCGGTGTGAGCAGACTCACGACCGGTACGAGCACCAGACCGCCCAGCATAGCGATCGCGCCTGCCTGAATCGGACTCATCCAGGCCGTGTACATATTTGCTACTGTGAGACCTACGCCATATATGAAGGAGACCCAGACAGCCGCCTTGGTAACGCCCTTCCAGTACAGACCGTACATGAACGGTGCGAGGAAAGCGCCGGCCAGAGCGCCCCAGGAAATACCCATGAGCTGAGCGATGAATGTCGGCGGATTCATAGCGATCGCGACAGAGATGGCGATGAAGAAAATTACAAATGCGCGGAGCCACCAGAGCTGTTGTTTCTCCGTCATTTTCTTCATGACAGTGCCCTTCAGGAAGTCCAGAGTCATCGTGGAGCTCGATGTGAGGACCAGCGACGACAGAGTGGACATCGAGGCGCTCATAATAAGGACGATCAGAACGCCCATCAGTATATCCGGCAGGTTGGAAAGCAGCTGCGGCATGACGTGGTCATACATCATGGCAATTGTTCCGTCCGGGTTAGTTTTGGAGACCAGCGATACATCGATCAGTCTCGCGAAACCGCCGAGGAAATAGGAACCGCCAGCGATGACGACCGCGAAGAACGTCGATACGATTGTTCCGGTCGCGACAGCCTTCTCAGACTTGATCGCGTAGAACTTCTGGACCATCTGCGGAAGTCCCCAGGTTCCCAGAGATGTCAGAATAATGACATACAGAAGACCGACCGGGTCAGGGCCGAAGAAAGACGCGAACGCGCCCTGCTGCCCCATTGTAATCGGGTTGTCCGACGGGATCTCCGACAGCTGGCGGACCGCGCTCATGAAGCCGCCGTGGCCGTTAAGAACGGACAGAATGACGATCACGATACCGATCAGCATAATGATGCCCTGCACGAAATCATTGTAGACAGTAGCTGTGTAGCCGCCCATAAGGACGTACACGCAGGTCAGGACCGCCATCATGCATACACAGTAGATGTACGGAATACCGAAAGCCATCTCGAACAGATTTGAGAGTCCGTTATAGACAGATGCAGTGTACGGAATCAGGAAAATGAAAATGATAGCAGAAGCTACGATCTTGAGTGTTTTGGAGTCATATCTGCTCTCAAAGTAAGCCGGCATGGTTGCTGAGTTCATATGCTTCGTCATGACGCGCGTTCTTCTGCCGAGGATGATCCATGCGAGCAGAGAACCGATGACTGCGTTGCCGATACCGATCCATGTGGACGCAAGACCGTATCTCCATCCGAACTGGCCGGCATAGCCGACGAAGACAACCGCTGAAAAGTATGACGTGCCATATGCAAATGCAGAAATCCACGGACCCACATTTCTTCCGCCGAGCACATATCCTTCAACCGTCTTGGCCTGATGGCGTGAGTAGTATCCGATGTACAGCATGACAGCGAAGAACACAATGAGCAGCAGAATTTTGATTATCATAATTGAATACCCTCCTCGTTTGATTGACGGTTTAAAGTGTAACGCTTTAAACCGTAAAAGTCAAGCGTATTCAGGCCTTGCTACGATAAATTTTTGCGTTAACTTTATCTGTATTCCGCATGCTGCAACTCCACATTAGAAGAGGGACCGGTCTCCCGGTCCCTGACAATCTGCGCATTCTCAGTATATTCACATTTAGTTTAGCCCCGTACGAACGGAGCCCTGTACTCCTCATTAATTTCTCTCAGTTCTTTTATACCGTCAATATATGGCTGATAGATGCTCTCAATGCGTCCTCCGCCGCGGTTGTCACAGCCGGAGCAGAACTCGCAGTCGATGCCGCACGAACCCCAAAGCGCCTGGTTAACGATTTTAATACGCTCTTCTCGCGTGGTATCCTTTATCAATAATGATTTCATCGCGCCATCCTTCCTGCAAACATAACGGTTTGCTGCGCACAAACCAAAGATCCGAGTGGTAAATCAGCACCCTTTTCTTCCGTTCTTATGATCCTCGATTGAGCAGGCATCTGCTGTGCCGTATTCAATGAGTCCGGCATCTGCCGGATCAATCGACACTCTTCCGTCCTCGAAAACAAATGCCGGAATTCCGACATCGCCGATCGCCTTCATGCGGTCAAAAACAGGGTTGTTATCGCGAAGCCTGGTAAAAGCACTCATGTTGCGGATGTTCTCGCCGATGTTAATGTACTCAAATTCGTCTTCTCGTCCCACGATCTGCTCGTGAACATATTCGCAATAGGGACAGGTGGGCATACCGTAAATTTTAATCATTTGCTTCAGCTCCTTTCATATTTTAATCAAGTCTCTCTTGTGAGTTTTGTCACCTAAGAATCATTTTAGCGGGTTCCCCTCCTACTTTCAGGTCTGCTGCGCAAATCGCAGCACGTTCCAACTGAGCGCCGGCACGAGAATCTGTGCCCTGCCCTTTTCCACAGTACCGCCGGGACCCTTTCCCGGCACAACGTTACCTGGGTCTTCCTCTGTATTGACCGCCTTTACATCGTCATGATGCAGCAGTATATGCTCCTTTAGCTTAAGATCTCCGAAAGCCCGAAGGTCAATATCCAGCATATAGTCCTCTTTGAGATCACGGTTGACACAGAACACGGTCACCACGCCGTCATCGCCAAGAGTCGCAGTCGCATCGATGAAAGGCACATCGTCGTAGTCAGAACAGCTGTAGACCGGTGAGTTCACCAGCGCCTTGAGCGCTGATCCGCGCCCGTACTTCGACGCGTGCAGGAACGGCCAGTAAATCGTCTGCGCCCAGCATCCCCCGCCGTTTCGCGTCATGATTGGAGCAATGACATTCACAAGCTGGGCAAGGCAGGCAATTTTCACGCGGTCGGCATTCTTAAGGAACGTGATCAGCATGCTGCCCGCCAGCAGCGCGTCCTCAAAGTTGTAGACATCCTCCAGCAGTGGCAGCGCCGGTCCCCACTTCTCGCGTTTCCAGATCTCCTTATCCTGCTCGTTCGAATGATACCAGACATTCCATTCGTCAAATGACAGATTAATCTTCTTTTTGGAATGTTTCTTCCCCTTGACCGCATCGCAGATAGAAACGACAGTATGGATGAAATCATCAAGATCCATGCTGCGCGCGAGGAAGCCCGCAGTGTCATTCGTGGGATTCCCATAGTAACGGTGCAGAGACACATAATCTATGTTTTCATAACACTCATCAAGCATAGTCATCTCCCAGTCCCCGAAGGTAGGCATATCTGTGCTTGATGATCCGCACGCGACAAGCTCAACGGACGGGTCCACCCACTTCATCATCTTGGCGGACTCATTTGCGATCCTGCCATATTCGTACGCTGTCTTGTGACCCATCTGCCATGGACCGTCCATCTCGTTGCCAAGGCACCAGAGCTTGATATTCAGCGGCTCCTTTGCGCCGTTTGCGATGCGCATGTCGCTGAATTTGCTTCCGCCCGGATGATTGGCATACTCCACGATATCCCGGGCATTTTCGGGTCCCCTGGTCCCCAAATTGATGGCGTACATGACTTCCGTATCCGCTTTTTTTGCCCAGTCGGCAAATTCATGCAGGCCGACCGCATTCGATTCTGTCGTGAACCACGCAAGGTCAAGTCGTTTTGGACGATTCGGTCCCACACTGTCCTCCCAGTTGAATCCGGAGACAAAATTGCCGCCGGGATAGCGCACGACCGGGACGCCGAGCTTTCTCACCATCTCCAGCACATCCCGCCGAAAGCCCTGCTCATCAGCCATCGGGTGTCCCGGCTCATAGATGCCGCCATACACCGCGCGGCCAAGATGCTCAATAAAAGATCCGTAGATGCGGGGATCAATTCTTCCGATGATATAATCCTTATCAAGGATAACTTTTGCGTTCTTCATCATCTTCTCTCCTTATTACTCCGGCTGTGTTTCCCCGTCATCTGGCTGTTCCAGCAGTTCACTCAGCTTTTTGCTGTAAAAAAATTCATGTACCATGTTGTCATACTCTGTCCACATTGGAAGTGTCCTGCATGCAGACTTTCGCGGACACTCATTTGTATCCGTCGCAAGGCATGCGACAAGGGAGAGTGATCCTTCCATCAGGTCCAGGATTTCTCCCACCGAATACTCCTCCGGTCTCCGGCACAGCTTGTAGCCGCCCCCCTTTCCACTGGCACCGGTGATCAGACCTCCCGCCACCATATCTTTAACAATAATCTCCAGATATTTCTTTGAGACATCCTGCCTTGCAGCAATATCCTTCAGTGGTATATAACTGCCCGTCTCATTCTCTGCGAGATCGAGCATGACGCGGAGAGCATATCTTCCTCTTGTTGAAATCATAAAAATGTCCTCTCTCTCAGCTTTTTACCTATTATACCGCAGGGTAAATAGACAGTGCAACAACATTTGCTATAAACCTATTGACTTACTAGGTTGATAGGCATATAATTCTCACAGAATCTAAGCAGAGGTTCTGTCCTCTTCGAAGACGGCTGCGTTCCGCAGCAAAATGCGGATCCGCCTTTGCCGCAGTATGCGGTGAGACATCTATATGATAAAGGAGATATTCATGAAAATTTATGCGGATAATGCCGCCACCACAAAGATGAGCGAAAACGCGATCCACACAATGGTCTCCCTGCTGGAAGACAGCTGGGGAAATCCGTCCAGCCTGTACGCCCACGGACAACTGGCAAAAGAAGTGCTGGAAAAAGCCCGGGCGGATGTCGCGGCTGTAATCGGTGCCTCCCCCGACGAAATCCTGTTCACATCGGGAGGCAGCGAGGCTGACAATCAGGCCCTCCGGTCTGCCGCCGAACTTGGTAAAAAGAAAGGAAAAATGCATATCATCTCGTCTGCATTTGAACATCACGCCATTCTGCACACACTGGAGCGACTTAAAAAGGAAGGATTCGAGGTCACCCTTCTGGATGTCCATGAAAACGGCCTGATCCTTCCCGAAGAGGTCGCTGCCGCGATCCGGGATGACACCTGTCTGGTCACCATTATGTATGCCAATAACGAGATCGGCACCATCCAGCCCATCCGGGAAATCGGCCGGATCTGCCGCGAAAAAAATGTTCTGTTCCACACAGATGCCGTGCAGGCAGTCGCCCATGTCCCGATCAACGTAAAGGAGGACAATATAGACCTTCTCTCCGCTTCCGCTCATAAATTCCACGGACCGAAGGGAGTCGGCTTCCTCTACGCAAAAAAGGGAATAAAGCTGACAAATCTGATCGAAGGCGGAGCCCAGGAACGAGGCCGCCGCGCGGGAACCGAAAATGTTCCGGGAATCGCAGCCATGGCGGAAGCCCTGAAAGAGACGAGTTCCAGGATGGATGAGAACACAGCACATCTCACCAAGATGCGGGATAAGCTGATCAGCGGCCTTGCGGAAATTCCGCATTCCGCTCTCAACGGTGATGCCACACATCGTCTCCCGAGCAACGTGAACTTCTGTTTTGAAGGTATCGAGGGCGAATCTCTCCTGCTGCTCCTTGATGACAAGGGCATACAGGCTTCTTCCGGCAGCGCCTGCACCTCCGGGTCACTGGATCCCAGCCATGTGCTTCTGGCAATCGGCCGTGTACACGACGTCGCCCACGGTTCCCTTCGCCTGAGTCTCGGGGAAGATATCACGGAAGAACAGGTGGACTACATCATCAAGTCCGTAAAAGATGTCGTCAGCTATCTGCGCGGCTTCTCTCCGGTCTGGAGAGACCTGATGTCCGGCAAAGGCCAGTTCATCCTGTAAAACAGACCAAAAATCCAACAGTATTTTGCGCAAAACCCATACGAAAGAATAAGTGAGGTACTCTTATGGCTTTATACAGTGAAAAAGTAATGGATCATTTCAGGAATCCGAGAAATGTCGGTGTGATTGAGGATGCAAACGGCATCGGCGAAGTAGGCAACGCTAAATGCGGCGATATCATGAAAATGTACCTTAAGATTGAGGACGACATAGTTCAGGACGTCAAGTTCGAGACATTCGGCTGCGGCAGCGCCATCGCGTCCAGCTCCATGGCAACCGAGCTGATCAAGGGAAAACCTGTCTCGGAGGCTATGAAACTGACCAACAAAGCAGTCGCGGAAGCTCTCGACGGGCTGCCGGCTTACAAGATGCACTGTTCCGTTCTGGCGGAGGAGGCGATTCAGTCCGCCCTCGAAGATTACCAGAAGCGGACCGGAAAAACTATCGAGTGATATGTGATCCTGCCGCCGCGCAGGGGATATGATTAGGGCTGCCGCATCAGGCGTGTCCGTTCTCATAAAACAGACGTATGAAAACAGCGTCTGCTATATGAAGAATGGACCACCTGAATGCGGCAGCCCCTTCTTTGATTATTTGTGTGATTACTATCGTCCTTTTTTCACGATATACCGGGATTATCTGTATACCAGCCACACTGCACAAGCGTGTGGTCCAAGCTCCGCATACAATTTCGCATATGTATTCCCCGTCCACAATTCGACAGCGCGGGCAAAAGGTAGTTCTGTCTCCTCTTCCGTGACAGCGATCCTTCGCACCTCATCCGACAGATTAAAGACTGCTATGTACATTCCCTGCCCATCCTTGCGGGGAGCGATCCAGACCGACTCCTCTTCAGTAGTCCGCAGGGGGTGTGCGCAGAAACTGCTTTTCTGTATGTTCAGCACGTTCTCATTAGTGAGCAGGGATATCGTGAACGGATCACATTTCGTCAGTTCCCCGCCCATCATGAGCGGCGAGCGCATCATGCACCAGAGCGTCATGAGTGTGCGCTGTTCATCCTGAGTGAATCTCGTCCTGCGGCCTTTTACAGTCTCCGCGCCGCAAAGCCGGATCGCGCCGAACGGCAGCATGTCGGCATCCGGCCAGTGGCCGGGACCGGCATGGATACACCACTTCTCCGCCCGCTCGAACATTCCCTTGAGCAGAACCCAGTCATCCCAGAAGTCATCGGTAATGCGCCACATATTGGACCGGGTTTTCAGATGCTCCGCCTCGGAAAGCGGTGCCGGTCCCGGGGAGAGACTCAGCACAATGTCACGCCCGCAGTTCCTGCATGCCTCGGAGATGATCTCTATCTCACGCTTGCAGTGCGGATACTCCCTGGCAATGTCGTCACACTTGACAAAGTCCACGCCCCACTCGGCGTAAAGATTAAAGATGCTGTCGTAGTAGGCTCTTGCAGCGGGATGTTCCTGTCTCGCGCCGTACATATCCGGGTTCCACTCACAGATGGAGTTGGGATCCGCCGCCTGATCGCAGGTATATTCACTCCCTTTAATTGGCAAATGAAGATGCGCCGCCATGCGGGGAATCCCTCGCATGATATGGATTCCGAATTTCAGTCCCAAACCATGCACATAATCTGCCAGCGGCTTGAAGCCTGCACCGCTTGCAGCACTCGGGAATCTGTTCGCTGCAGGGATGTGACGTCCCCAGTCATCTAAGAGGTTATTGGGAAAAGATTTATAATTATAATCATCCGCTTCCGGCTGATACCACTGAATATCCACAACCACATATTCCCAGCCGTACGTCTTCAAATGTTCCGCCATGTAGTCCGCATTCTGTCTCACTATATCTTCAGTGACTGAAGCGCCGTAGCAGTCCCAGCTGTTCCATCCCATCGGGGGATATTTGCAAAGCATGTCCATACCTCCTTGAAAGCGAGTCAATTTCTGTATCTCCATTCTACCACATATCAGTGCTGACAACTCAGCACCACAGCCTGATAAGGTTTAAGTATCAATTTCTGCCCTTTCTTCCCAACGAAAGGCAAGGAGATCGGTCTCCCACCCACCTCATAATTATTGAGTACGATCTTATACTTACCGAGCTCATCCGGGAAGTTGTAAATTGTTGTATGCTTACTGAAGTTGGCACAGATAAAAAGCTTCTTTCCCTGATATGTCCTGCTGTAGGCGATGACTCTTCGGTTTTCGTGATCATATTCCCGGGTCTCCCCGAGGATTGCCTCTTCATGCGCCTTTCTGATTCGCAGAAGTTTCCGATAAAAGCGGTAAACGGATTTTTCGCTCTCAATATCCTTCTTTATATTGATTTCAAGGTACTTGGGATTCACGCACTGCCATGGCTTGTGTCCGTCGTTGAAACCGCCATTTGCCGAATCATTCCAGGCGATCGGTACGCGGGAATGATCTCTTGCTCCGTACTTGATAAAGCGGAAGGCAAGCCATTTCGGCATGCCGTAAGTGGTCATCAGATCATATACGAAATGACTGACCGGGTCCATCATCTCATCAATGCTCTTAAAATCACAGTTCACAAGGCCCGCTTCCTGGCCCATGTAAATGAACGGCGTCCCGAATCCCATGTAAGTCACCACTGCCAGCATTGTCGCAGCTTCGTAGCGGTATTTTGCCGCATTGATTGAAAAGCGATTCACACAGCGGGGATTGTCGTGATTTTCAAGAACAAGGGTGTTCCATCCCTCCCCATACGCCGCTCTCTGCGGATTAAAGAAACCGTCCTTGAACTGCAGAAGGTCGAATGGCTTCGGGAAGAATTTCTTTCCCCCGATATTATCCGAGTCGAGATGTCCGAAGCTGAAAATGGCATCCAGTTCGCCGTTCTCCTCCCGCACATATTCACGGGCGGCCTCCTCGGACGGGTGGAAAGATTCACCGACCGTAAAACTGTCATAGAGCGAAAATGATTTCTCATTCAGCTCTTTCAAAAATTCATGCATGCGCGGTCCATCCACATAATACGGTGCGCCCTTCTGGAATGAATCTTTCGATGTATCATCCTGAATCGGATAGACCTTTGAAAACATATTGAACACATCGAAGCGGAAGCCATCTACGCCTTTTTCGAACCAGAAATTCAGGATATCAATCATCTCTCTCCTGACATCCGGATTTTCCCAGTTAAGATCTGCCTGTTCTTTGCAGAAAAGGTGCAGATAAAAATCATCGCTGTCGCCGATCCTCTCCCAGGCGGATCCGGTGAACGTCGATTCCCAGTTGCTCGGGGGGATAACACTTGCACCTTCTATTCTTCCCTTACGTATGATGTAATAATCCCTGTATGGGGAATCCGGGGAAGAAATCGCTTCTTTGAACCACGGATGCTCGGTGGACGTATGGTTGATGACCATATCCATGATCACCTTAAGGTCCCGCCTATGGCACTCCCTGACCAGCCGATCGAAGTCTTCCATCGTTCCGAATTTCTCATCAATGGCCTTGTAGTCACTGACATCGTATCCGTAGTCGTAATCCGGTGATTTGTACAGCGGGGAGAACCAGATCGCAGTTGCTCCCAAATCGCGGATATAGTCCAGCTTTGAAATAATACCCTCGATATCGCCGAAGCCGTCATTGTTCGAATCCATAAAACTGAACGGGTAGACCTGGTATACCACCGCGTTCTTGTACCACCTTGAATTCATAGATCCTCCTTATGCTGCTCTGCTGATTTTTTCGAATATGACAAGATACATGCAAATGATGCTGTCGTACTAAACCCCATACCCCAGAAACTCCAGAAGCCCGGCGCAGCCTTCCGAGACATCATTCCAGGTCTCATCGAAATCTCCGGTATACCAGGGATCCGACACCTCGCCCGGCCGGTCCGTGTATTCCATCAGCAGATGGACCTTGCCGTCCGGGTCGCTGCCCACGAACTTCCTCATATTTCTGAGGTTCCAGTTATCCATACAGATGAGCAAATCATAATACTGATAATCCCGTTTTGTCATCTGCCGCGCTCTCTTGCCCTCGCACGATATGCCGTGCTCAGCCAGCTTGCGCTTGGCTGGCGGGTAAACGGGATTGCCGCGCCCGTTCCAGATTTCCTCTGTGCTGGTCGCTGCGGAAGCGATCTCGAACTGGTCGGCGATTCCCCTTTTGTCAACAAGATCTTTCATAATAAATTCAGCCATGGGGCTGCGGCAGATATTTCCATGGCAAATGAATAAAATTTTTATCATGCGATTTTTTGCCAGCTTATGCCGCGTTTTGCCTTATTTTATGCGGGTTTCCGCGATTTTCGATTTCATTGAAATCCGGCATAAACTGGCATCTCCTTGCATAACAGGCCGAACAACAGGCCGAAAACCGCGTTTTTATCAACATTGGATTTTTGCGGTTTCACCGGTTTTCCATCCCTTTTCATTCCCCTGAGGACTTTCTGCGCTGCTTTCTGCGCGAGGTCCCCTCGCTCATTTTGACTTCTCTCTGCATGCGTTCCAGCTCCTGCTCCGCATCGATCAGTCCCAGATGCGTGTAGGTATTCAGGGTGACGCTGATATCCGTATGGCCCATCAGATACTTGAGGGTATTCGGATTCATTCCGTCGTAATACCTGGAGAAATGTCTGTCTTCCCGAACGAACCTGAAAAACTCTCTCATCTGGGCGGCCGTGATGGCTTCCCTCCTGACGCTGTCATTCACGACCACATCACAGAGCATAAAATCGAATGGATTCTTGACCAGCAGGTCATCCTCCACCGCCATCGCAAATGCAGGTCGTAAGACACCGCGTATCGTCTGAATGGATGAATGGCCCCTGTGGGTTCTCCTGCTGGAGCTTCACAAGCCAGGCCTTCGCATCCATGGTTCTCACCCCGCCGCTTTGCACTCATCGCCTTCCCTCCTTCGCAGGAGAGCCTTTCGTTACGACATGGTGAGTATACCATAAATCATTCTCCCATATCAAACTTCTGAACTCCTGTCAATAAAATTCTCGAACTTTTTTCGTTTAATCAACACCTTCACTCCAACATGCAGAATGAAGTCATCATTTTCGTGTGTCTGGACGAGGCTTCTGATCTTTTTCTGCCCGATCCCGAAGTATGCCGCCGCCTCTTCAATCGTAAGAAGCGACTGCCTCTTTTAGAGCCTTGTAGGCACGGTTTACCGATCCAGTTAGGCACGGTTCCTGTCTTATCTCTACAGCATGGCCGTGATCCTCTTCAGCTGCTTCTGTACCTCCCGCAGTTCCGCTCTCGCTTTCCCGGACTGATCCACCTTTCCAAGAAGGAGATAATCCATCGAAACCTCAAAATATGCTGCAATATCGATCAGCAGACCTATAGAGCCGGCCCTTGTGCCGTTCTCCAGCCGCCGAAGATGGCTGTCGGTTATGTTCAATTCCTCTGCCAGTTTTTCCTGTGTCAGTTTATTTCCCT
>CADAIL010000003.1 GCA_902788035.1 uncultured Lachnospiraceae bacterium
GAGCATCTCCCTGCATTCCGTGTCGATCCCGCCGCGCAGCACCTTCTTCCTGTACTTCGTGCACCATACGAGATGGTACTGCAGCGAATAGACATATCCCCGACCATATGTAAGCTCGTTCTTAACAGTAAAATCAATATCTTTTCCCATATATGTATTATACCATATGATTACCCGTGCGTCAACGTAAATCAGAACAAATGTTCTTTTCCATATTATACATGACCCTAGCCGCCATGTCCACACCAATCACCAATCACAACCCAATCCCCACCGATCAGGATCCATAATACCGATATCTGCCCTGGCCCACAGATCGGCAGAATAAAAAGAAAGAGGGGCTGACGCCCCTTGAATAAATATATAGAAGATCTCTTGTGTACAACGACCGAAGAAACAAGCGCGGGTCCCTGCAGACTCATGTTTAAAAACACGAGAATGCGCCGGTTACTCTTCAAGACTTCTTTTCAATGTAATAAATCAAAAGTGCCTCTCTTGACGAATCTGCCTGTTTTGTGTATTATTACCGCATACAGACAAAGGTGCCTGATGGAGGCCGTGTCTGTTTTTTTTATGGCAAGAGGAAAGGAGTGAGGAAAACTGTCATGGCAAAATCAGAGTCGGATCACATTCATGAAGAGTGCGGAGTGTTTGGCATTTACTCATCTTCCGGTAGACAGGTATCATATGATATCTATGACGGCCTTGTTGCGCTGCAGCATAGGGGGCAAGAATCGGCAGGGATTACCGTATCCGATACATCCGGAGCCAGAGGCAATCTGATGACCCAAAAAGGAATGGGCCTTGTCAGTGAAGTGTTCAGTTCGAAAGAAATAGAAAAACTGCAGGGAAATATCGGTGTCGGGCATGTACGTTATTCAACTACGGGAGGCAGTACACCGGAAAATGCACAACCGATCGCCATGAACTATATAAAGGGAAGTCTTGCATTGGTTCATAACGGGAATATCATGAACGCGGAGAAAATCAAAAAAGCGCAAATGTTTCGTGGTCAGGCACATTATACAACGTCCGATTCCGAGGTACTTGCTTATGAAATCATCAGCGAACGGATTAACTGCTCATCCGTAGAAGAGGCAGTGCTGCGGGTGGTTGGAAAGTTGAAAGGAGGATTTGCCTGCATCATTATGAGCCCCCGAAAACTCATTGGGTTCAGAGACCCGCACGGAATCAAACCCTTGATTCTGGGAAAAAAGAATGATGCATACATACTTGCCTCGGAAAGTGCAGCCATTCAAGCGGTCGGCGGAGAAATCATTCGTGATATCCGGCCGGGCGAGATTATTATAATCTCAGAAGACAGCATCTGCAGCAGGGAAGATCTCTGCGGAATGAATCAGGCGCACTGTATATTTGAATATATTTATTTTGCGAGAAGTGATTCTGTGATTGATGGGGTCGAAGTACATGATGCCAGGTTCCGGGCAGGACAGGCCCTTGCCCGTTCATCTGCGACAGAAGCAGATCTTGTTGCAGGCGTTCCGGATTCCGGACTGATAGCTGCAGAAGGATTCGCTTTCGAATCCGGCATTCCTTTTGCTTTGGTGTTTCATAAGAACAGTTATATCGGCAGAAGTTTTATTAAGCCAAGTGCTTCCGAACGCGAGGCTGCTGTACACAGGAAGTTGAACGTTCTTAAAAGTATGGTAGATGGAAAACGAATCATTCTGATTGACGACTCCATTGTGCGGGGAACTACAATGCGTCAAATCGTTGGAATGCTTCGCCTGGCCGGAGCCAGAGAGGTTCATGTAAGGATCAGTTCGCCTCCGTTTTTATACCCCTGTTATTACGGGACGGATGTTCCGAACAGCCAGCAGCTGATCGCTTCCGAGCATTCAACAGAAGATATAAGAAGGAGAATCGAAGCGGACTCCCTGAATTATTTATCAATTGAAGACTTTAGATCCATGATCGGCGAGCTCTCTTTATGCACTGCCTGCTTTACCGGCAAGTATCCTGTCTGAAGCATCCTTTTGTATCTGACCGTTATCATCTCCGTCAATGACGATTGTAACGGTATTTTAGATTGGTCTTGGCGTTCAGATATCGTGTCAGAACATTTGCCTTTTTTCAATATCGGGAATTGCTACAAGCAGTTCCGATGCGGTCCCGCTCCAGACTGGATTGGCCTCGTTGACGAGCATCAAATAGCATCAACCAACGTAAAAATCCCCGCCACCTGTAAGTGACGGGGATTCCTTTAATCTTGATTTTACTGATAAACTCAGGCTATTTCGAGATTATTCGATAACGGAAGCAACACGGCCTGAACCGACTGTACGGCCACCTTCGCGGATAGCGAATGTAAGACCCTGCTCCATAGCAATCGGATGAATCAGCTCGATTGTCATCTCGATGTTGTCACCAGGCATGCACATTTCTGTGCCTTCCGGCAGAGAGATAACGCCAGTAACGTCAGTTGTTCTGAAATAGAACTGCGGACGATAGTTGTTGAAGAACGGTGTATGACGGCCGCCTTCATCCTTTGTAAGGACGTAGACCTGAGCTGTGAATTTCTTATGGCATGTTACTGTGCCCGGCTTAGCAACGACCTGGCCACGCTCGATGCCTGTACGCTCGATACCACGAAGAAGGACACCAATGTTGTCGCCAGCTTCTGCGTAGTCAAGGAGCTTATGGAACATTTCGATACCTGTAGCAACAGATGTCTTCTTGCCTTCGCGAACGCCAAGAATCTCAACCGGGTCGTTCAGCTTAAGAACACCACGCTCTACACGGCCTGTAGCAACTGTACCACGACCAGAGATTGTGAAAACGTCCTCGACCGGCATAAGGAACGGCTTATCTGTCTCACGAGCCGGTTCCGGAATGAAGTCGTCAACAGCATCCATGAGTTCCATGATCTTGTCAGCGTACGGATCGTCAACATTCTCAAGAGCCTTGAGAGCAGAACCACGGATGATCGGGCAATCTTCGAAGCCATACTCTTCGAGCTGCTCTGTGATTTCCATCTCGACAAGGTCAAGAAGCTCTTCGTCATCGACCATATCGCACTTATTCATGAAAACAACGATAGCCGGAACACCGACCTGGCGGGCAAGAAGGATGTGCTCCTTTGTCTGAGCCATAACACCGTCTGTTGCAGCAACAACGAGGATAGCGCCGTCCATCTGAGCAGCACCAGTGATCATGTTCTTGACATAGTCAGCATGGCCTGGGCAGTCAACATGAGCGTAATGTCTCTTTGTTGTCTCATACTCTACGTGAGCTGTCTGGATAGTGATACCACGTTCTCTCTCTTCCGGAGCCTTGTCGATGTGTGCGAAATCGACGAACTGGTTGCCCGGGCACGGAACTCTCTTAGCGAGGACCTGTGTAATAGCTGCTGTAAGAGTTGTCTTGCCATGATCGACGTGACCGATTGTACCAATGTTTACATGCGGCTTTGATCTGTCAAACTTCTGCTTTGCCATTTTGTATTTCTCCTCCTTAATGGTCAGCCCGAACTGTGCGGACTGTACAGTAGTGTTCGCGCAAAATGCTAAGGTTGATTATATTTCAATTCAGCAATCTTTGCAAGTAGTTTCTAGGTTTACTTTTATATAATATTGCTTGTATCACGCGGCATCCGCGCTTTTTGGGGATGCCGGTGATTATTTAACATCATTCCTTGACGTTAAGGATCTTGGCAGCAACATTCTTCGGAACCGGCTCATAGCGCTCGAAGAACATTGAGTAGTTTCCACGTCCCTGCGTTCTGGAACGAAGATCGGTCGCATAGCCGAACATAGAGGAAAGCGGAACATAGCCTGTCACCTGCTTGCCATTGCCTACGTCCTCCATACTCTCGATGCGTCCACGGCGAGAATTAATATCACCGATGACGTCGCCCATGTATTCTTCCGGCATGGTCACTTCGACCTTCATGATCGGCTCAAGAAGAACCGGCTCGGCCTTCTTCATTGCTTCCTTGAAGCACATGGATCCAGCGATGTGGAATGCCATTTCAGAAGAGTCGACTTCATGATAAGATCCGTCATAGACGTTGGCCTTGATGCCGACGACCGGATATCCGCCGAGGGAACCGGCTTTCATTGCATCCTGAATGCCCGCGTCAATTGCCGGGATATATTCCTTCGGGATGGAACCGCCTGTTGTTGTGTTCTCGAACTGATACAGATTCTCACCGTTCGGGTCGATCGGCGTAAAGATGACCTTGCAGTGACCGTACTGGCCGGAGCCGCCGGACTGCTTTCTGTGCTTGTACTCCTGGTCGACCTCTTTGGAGAATGTCTCCTTGTAGGAAACCTGCGGAGCGCCTACATTGGCCTCAACATGGAACTCGCGCAGAAGTCTGTCTACGATGATTTCCAGATGAAGCTCTCCCATACCGGCGATAATTGTCTGGCCTGTCTCCTGATCTGTATGCTGCTGGAATGTCGGATCTTCCTCCGCGAGCTTTGCGAGCGCCGCGCCAAGCTTGTCCTGGCCGGCCTTTGTCCTCGGCTCGATCGCGAGCTCGATGACGGGATCCGGGAACTCCATGGACTCAAGAATGATCGGGTGCTTCTCGTCGCAGAGTGTATCACCTGTTGTTGTGTTTTTCAGACCGATCGCCGCCGCGATGTCGCCGGAGTACACCTTGTCAAGTTCCATTCTCTTGTTGGCGTGCATCTGAAGAATACGCGCAACGCGCTCTTTCTTATTCTTTGTAGAATTGAGAGCGTAGGAACCTGAGTTAAGTGTACCGGAATATACGCGGAAGTAAGCAAGCTTACCCACGAATGGGTCTGTCATGATCTTGAACGCAAGTGCGGAGAACGGCTCTTCATCAGAAGACTCGCGATGATCCTCGTTGCCGTCCATATCTGTGCCGGCGATTGCCGGGATGTCAAGCGGACTCGGCATATACTCGATGACCGCATCCAGCATCTTCTGTACGCCCTTGTTCCTGTAAGCGGAACCACAGCATACCGGAATCGCTGTACCCTCGACGCAGCCCTTGCGAAGAGCAGCCTTCATATCCTCCACGGACGGCTCCTCACCCTCAAGGTACATCATCATGAGGTCTTCATCGAGATCGCAGATCTGCTCAACGAGCAGGGAACGGTACTCCTCAGCCTTATCCTCATACTCTGCCGGAATCGGCTTTACGATGACCTCTGCTCCGTCTTTACCTTCATAATAATATGCCTGCATCTCGAAAAGATCGATAATTCCCTCGAATTCGCTCTCGGCGCCGATCGGGATCTGCAGACAGATAGGATTCTTTCCGAGGCGTGTTCTGATCTGATCGACAGAGCCGTAGAAGTTCGCGCCGACAACGTCCATCTTGTTGATAAACGCCATACGCGGAACATTGTACTTGTCGGCCTGACGCCATACGTTCTCGGACTGAGGCTCGACGCCGCCCTTTGCGTCGAACACGCCTACCGCGCCGTCAAGAACGCGGAGTGAGCGCTCAACCTCTACGGTGAAGTCTACATGACCGGGCGTGTCAATGATGTTGATACGATGCTCAAGGGCTCCCGGCATCGGCTTGCCTTCTTTTTCCAGTGTCCAATGGCATGTTGTCGCAGCGGATGTGATCGTGATACCACGCTCCTGCTCCTGCTCCATCCAGTCCATTGTCGCCGTGCCTTCATGCGTGTCGCCGATTTTGTAGTTTACACCGGTATAGTACAGGATACGCTCTGTCAATGTTGTCTTACCGGCATCAATATGAGCCATGATACCGATGTTTCTAGTTCTTTCCAGGGGGTATTCTCTTCCTGTCCCAGCCATGAATTTCTTCTCCTCTAAAAGTCTGGTTATAAGCTAAGTCGGCATCGGATGGCACCCTGCGGTGTCCTTCTATTAGAATCTGTAGTGGCTAAATGCCTTATTAGCCTCTGCCATCCTATGCATTTCTTCTTTACGCTTCACAGATGCGCCTGTGTTGTTGATCGCATCCAGAATTTCATTTGCAAGACGGTCTTCCATAGTCTTCTCAGAACGCTTTCTTGAGAAGTTGGTCAGCCAGCGCAGTGCCAGAGCCTGACGTCTGTCCGGACGAACCTCGATCGGAACCTGGTATGTTGCACCACCGATACGTCTTGCCTTTACCTCGAGGATCGGCATGATATTGTTCATAGCTTCCTCGAATGCTTCTACTGCCGGTTTCCCGGACTTTGCCTCGACCTTTGCAAATGCATTATAAACGATTTTCTGAGCAACGCCCTTCTTGCCGTCCAACATGATCTGATTGACCAGCTTGGAAACAAGTACGCTGTTGTACATCGGATCTGCTAAGGTCTCACGTTTTGCGATATGTCCTTTACGTGCCACGTAACTTCCCTCCTAAATCATAATGATTTTATCACAGGTACTCACAATAGTCCTTCCTATGTGTTCGCACGGACGTAATCTCTATATGACCCACAGCCGAACGGGACATCAAAGATACCGTACAAATTTAATAGCTTTGGAATGTGATTCTGATGATATGCTGCAATGTGCAGATATGTAAGCCTCATCGGCTCACGCGGTCATCAGACCGCTATTCTGCGTGTCTTTACTTCTTCGGTCTCTTAGCGCCGTATTTCGAACGGGCCTGACGGCGGTTCGCAACACCTGCGGTATCAAGAGTGCCTCGGATGATATGATATCTTGTACCAGGAAGGTCCTTAACACGGCCGCCACGGATCATAACAACGCTATGCTCCTGAAGATTGTGGCCTTCGCCCGGGATGTAGGACGTAACTTCAACGCCGTTGGAAAGACGAACTCTGGCGATCTTACGAAGCGCTGAATTCGGCTTCTTCGGTGTAGCAGTCTTAACGGCTGTGCAGACACCGCGCTTCTGCGGGGAATTGTTCTTGACACTCTTTTTCTTCAGGGAGTTGAATGATCTCTGAAGAGCCGGTGCCTTCGGTTTCTTAGCAGAAGTTTCTCTTCCTTTTCTGACTAACTGATTAAATGTAGGCATTCCTTTTTGATCTCCTCCTTTACTTAGTCCGCGTCATTGCTTTCGCGGCGGGTTCGGCTGCATTTTTCATACATGGTGCGGAGCACTTAAATATAAGCGCAAAAATAGCGCCGTGTACTGCGCACGCTCACATATTATATATCTCGTAAAAAACAGAGTCAAGCATTTTTTTACGATATTGCCCAATTGCCATGACTGTGCCACCGGGCATGCTTGCATGCGCCGGGGTGCGCAGGCATGAGCAATGCTAACGAAAAGCGAGTGCTCGCGTCGCGGAGCGACGCTTAGAGCATGAGCTTTTCAAAGCGATGCCGGGAGCACGAAGGGCGGAGGCAGCGCGCAGGGCAATATCGTGACCCTGGCTGTCCAATTGCCATGACTGTGCCACCGGGCATGCTTGCATGCGCCGGGGTGCGCGGGGCAATATCGTGACCCTGGGTCAATTGAAGCCTTGCTGAGGTAACCGTTCAGACAGGCTGTCAATATAGTTCGCTGACGGCGCAAAGCATCCATCTTCGTGAGAAAAACATTGCAGGTCCGCGCGAGAGACCAAAAAGCGTTAGCTTTTTTGGCTCGCAGAGAAGGACCTGCGTTTTTCGATGAAGATGGTGATTGCGCCGTTTATGAGATTTCGCACAGCCTGTCCTATTCATACCAGGATACAAACAGGCTGCCGCGTAGCGGCAGCCTGTGCATTACTTCTTATTATAGTAGGTCCTCCGGGAATGGATCATTCCTCGATGGTGATCACCTCATCGGCAGCCTCAGGAGCTTCAACAGCTTCCTCCTCCGGGGCTTCGACCTTAGCCTCCTCCTCGGCAGCCTTGGCAGCCATAGCCTCCTCAGCCTTCTTCATCTCTATCTTCGCGTCCGTGTCAAGCTTGACACCGCGATATCTGCGAAGACCTGTACCTGCCGGGATAAGCTGACCGATGATAACGTTCTCCTTGAGACCGATGAGCGGGTCGATCCTGCCCTTTATTGCAGCGTCTGTCAGGACCTTGGTCGTCTCCTGGAAGGATGCTGCCGACATGAAGGAGTTGGTGGCCAGAGCGGCCTTGGTGATACCGAGGACAACTCTTGTTCCCTCTGCAACTTCCTTACCCTCAGCGGCAAGACGCTCGTTCATGTCCTCGAAGTCGAGGAAATCTACGAACGCGCCCGGAAGGAACTCCGTATCACCCGGTTTCTCGATGCGCACCTTCTTCAGCATCTGACGAACAATGACTTCGATATGCTTGTCATTGATCTCAACACCCTGCAGGCGGTAAACTCTCTGGACCTCGCGGAGCAGATAATCCTGGACAGCACGGATGCCGCGGATCTTCATAATGTCGTGCGGATTGACTGAGCCTTCCGTGATCTCATCGCCGGCCTCAATGATCTGGCCGTCAGTAACCTTCAGTCTGGATCCGTAGGGGATAAGGTATGTCTTCTGACGATCCTTAACGCCCTCATCCTGAGTGACATCGGTGACAACTACTTCACGTTTCTTCTTCTGATCAAGAACCTGCACAAGGCCCGGGATCTCGGAAATGATTGCAAGACCCTTCGGCTTGCGGGCTTCGAAAAGTTCCTCGACACGGGGAAGACCCTGTGTGATATCGCCGCCGGCAACACCGCCGGTGTGGAATGTACGCATGGTGAGCTGTGTGCCCGGCTCGCCGATTGACTGAGCAGCGATGATGCCGACAGACTCGCCGACCTGTACCGCCTCTCCGGTCGCCATGTTAGCTCCGTAGCACTTGACGCAGATGCCGAGTTTGGAGCGGCAGGTGAGGATCGTACGGATCTTGACCTTCTTGATCGGTTCTCCGTTCTCATCGACACCGTATTTCACGACTCGCTCTGCCCTTGCCGGACGGATCATATGGTTCCTCTTGACAATGATGTTGCCATCCTTGTCATAGATCGTCTCAGCGGCAAATCTGCCGGTGATACGCTCCTGCAGAGACTCGATGCTTTCCTTGCCGTCTGCAAATGCACTCACCCACATGCCCGGTATCTCATCGCGATCCTGTGAGCAGTCCATCTCGCGGATGATCAGCTCCTGAGAGACATCGACCAGTCGTCTTGTCAGATAACCGGAGTCAGCCGTACGGAGAGCCGTGTCGGACAGACCCTTGCGGGCGCCGTGAGCGGACATGAAGTACTCCAGAACGTCAAGACCCTCACGGAAGTTGGACTTGATAGGAAGCTCGATCGTGTGACCGGTCGTGTCAGCCATAAGTCCGCGCATGCCGGCAAGCTGTTTGATCTGCTTGTCGCTGCCTCGGGCGCCGGAGTCTGCCATCATGTAGATATTGTTGTATTTGTCAAGGCCGTCAAGAAGTTTCTTTGTGAGGACCGCATCGGTCTCTTTCCACGTCTCGACGACTTCACGGTAGCGCTCTTCCTCGGTGACGAAGCCGCGCTGGTAGTTTCTTGTGATCCTGTCGACAGTCTCCTGCGCTTCCTGAATGAGCTGCGGCTTTTCAGGCGGAACTGTCATATCCGAGATTGAAACAGTCATGGCGGAAATTGTGGAATACTTGTATCCCATGGCCTTGACCTTATCAAGGACCTCTGCCGTGACTGTCGCGCCGTGTACGTTGATGACCTTTGTCAGGATCTTCTTCAGATGCTTTTTGCCGGTGTGGAAATCGACTTCGAGCGCGAATTCATTTGCAGGATCTTCGCGGTCAACGAACCCGAGGTCCTGGGGAATGATCTCGTTGAAGAGGAAACGGCCGAGTGTACTTTCAATCACGGCACTCGCCACTGTACCGTCAGCGCGCTTCTTTGTGCGGCGGACTCTGATGCGGGACTGCAGCGTGATGTACTTGTTCTCATAAGCCAGAATGGCCTCATTGAGACTTGAGAACCGCATTCCTTCGCCCTTGGCACCGGGACGCTCCTGTGTGAGGTAGTAGATTCCGAGGACCATATCCTGGGACGGAACCGCGACCGGGCCGCCGTCAGACGGCTTCAGCAGGTTGTTCGGTGACAGCATGAGGAAACGGCACTCAGCCTGAGCTTCCACTGTCAGCGGAAGATGGACAGCCATCTGGTCGCCGTCAAAGTCGGCGTTGAACGCTGTACAGACAAGCGGATGAAGCTTAATGGCCTTGCCCTCGACAAGGATCGGCTCAAATGCCTGGATACCGAGTCTGTGAAGAGTAGGAGCACGGTTCAGCATGACCGGATGCTCTGTGATCACATCCTCAAGGACATCCCAGACTTCACCTTCAAGGCGCTCGACCATCTTCTTGGCGCTCTTAATATTGTGCGCTGTACCGCGGCTGACAAGCTCCTTCATGACAAACGGCTTGAAGAGCTCGATTGCCATCTCCTTCGGAAGACCGCACTGGTAAATCTTAAGTTCGGGACCGACGACGATAACGGAACGGCCGGAATAGTCGACACGCTTGCCGAGCAGGTTCTGGCGGAAACGTCCGGACTTGCCTTTCAGCATGTCTGACAGAGACTTCAGGGCACGGTTGCCCGGGCCGGTGACCGGACGGCCGCGGCGGCCGTTGTCAATGAGCGCGTCTACTGCTTCCTGCAGCATGCGCTTCTCGTTCCTGACAATAATCTCCGGAGCACCGAGCTCGAGGAGCCTCTTAAGACGATTGTTTCTGTTGATGATTCTTCTGTACAGATCGTTGAGGTCAGATGTGGCAAATCTGCCGCCGTCAAGCTGTACCATCGGACGAAGATCCGGCGGAATGACCGGAATAACGTTCATGACCATCCACTCCGGTCTGTTGCCGGATTCGCGGAAAGCTTCGACTGCCTCCAGTCTCTTGATGATACGGGCGCGTCTCTGGCCGGTGGATTCCTTGAGCTCCTTGCGGAGGTCAGCGGACTCCGTCTCAAGATCGATGTCACGGAGCAGCTCCTGAACAGCCTCCGCACCCATGCCGACCCGGAAATTCCAGCCGTAGGCTTCTCTTGCTTCCTGATACTCGCGCTCTGTGAGAATCTGTTTCTTTACGATATTCGGAGCGGCATCTGCCGGATCCAGAACGATATAGTTAGCGAAATAAAGCACCTTCTCCAGCGTTCTCGGGGAGAGGTCGAGGATGAGACCCATCCGGGACGGAATTCCCTTGAAATACCAGATATGTGAAACCGGTGCAGCCAGTTCGATATGACCCATGCGCTCACGGCGGACAGAGGACTTTGTGACCTCGACACCGCATCTGTCGCAGACAACACCCTTATAACGTATCTTCTTATACTTACCGCAATGGCACTCCCAGTCCTTGGATGGTCCAAAAATGCGCTCGCAGAAAAGACCGTCCTTCTCAGGCTTGAGGGTACGATAGTTGATGGTCTCCGGCTTTTTGACTTCACCGTGGGACCACTCGCGGATACGGTCAGGAGATGCAAGTCCGATCTTGATCGCGTCAAATGTCACCGGCTTGTATTCTTCCTGCTTGTTATAAAATTCAGCCATGTATGCCTCCCATATAGTGATAGACTACGGGTTAACCCGGAGGAAGTCCCTGAGGGACCCCTCCGCAAATCTTTCATAAGAGTGTTTATTCGTCTTCGCCGAGGAATGCGTCATCGTCGACAAAATCATCCTCGAGTCCGTCATACGGGTCGAAATCGAGCATCTCATCATCCGTATCGTCCTCGTCATCGACGAGCTCTTCCTTGGTCTCGTCAAAGTGCTGTGACGTAAAGCCTGCCCTTGCGAATTCGCGGTCCTCGTTGTTCCTCATACCGCGGCTGTCTCCCTCGATGACCTTCCGAAGATCCGTCTCACCATACTCGATCGTCTCGCGCAGAGTGACTTCCTCGCGGTTCTCATCCAGTACGCGGACATCGAGACCAAGTGACTGAAGCTCCTTGAGGAGGACCTTGAAGGATTCCGGAATTCCCGGGCTCGGGATGTTGTCGCCCTTGATGATCGCTTCATAGGTCTTGACACGGCCGACAACGTCGTCAGACTTCATTGTCAGGATCTCCTGCAGCGTGTAGGACGCGCCGTAGGCTTCGAGAGCCCAGACTTCCATCTCGCCGAAGCGCTGGCCGCCGAACTGGGCCTTGCCGCCGAGAGGCTGCTGTGTGACAAGAGAGTACGGACCTGTGGAGCGCGCATGGATCTTGTCATCAACAAGGTGATGCAGTTTCAGATAATGCATGTGGCCGATCGTGACCTTTGAATCGAAATACTCGCCGGTACGGCCGTCGCGCAGCTGAACTTTACCGTCACGCGAAATCGGAACGCCCTTCCAGAGCTCTCTGTGTTCAAGATGCTCGCCCAGATATTTCATGATCTCCGGGTCTGTGCTCTCCTCGTATTTGGCCTTGAAGTCTTCCCACTCCATATTGACATAGTCGTTGGCCATCTCGAGTGTGTCCTGGATATCCTGCTCATTTGCACCGTCAAAGACCGGCGTCGAGATGTTGAAGCCGAGTGCTTTCGCTGCCAGGGACAGATGGATTTCAAGAACCTGTCCGATATTCATACGGGACGGAACGCCCAGCGGGTTAAGAACGATGTCCAGCGGACGTCCGTTCGGCAGGAACGGCATGTCTTCTACCGGAAGTACGCGGGAGACGACACCCTTGTTGCCGTGACGGCCGGCCATCTTGTCGCCGACGGAGATTTTTCTCTTCTGAGCGATGTAAATGCGCACGGACTGGTTGACACCCGGCGGCAGCTCATCGCCCTCCTGGCGCGTGAAGACCTTGGCATCGACAACGATACCGTACTCGCCGTGGGGCACCTTGAGGGATGTATCACGGACCTCGCGCTCCTTCTCACCGAAGATCGCGCGGAGCAGTCTCTCTTCCGCCGTAAGCTCGGTCTCGCCCTTCGGTGTGACCTTACCGACAAGGATATCGCCGGCACGGACCTCAGCACCGATGCGGATGATGCCGCGCTCATCGAGATTCTTCAGAGCTTCGTCGCCTACACCGGGCACATCGCGTGTGATCTCTTCCGGTCCGAGTTTTGTATCGCGGGATTCTGCCTCATACTCCTCGATGTGGATCGATGTATATACATCGTCCTGAACAAGGCGCTCGGAAAGCAGAACAGCATCCTCGTAGTTGTAACCTTCCCATGTCATGAAGCCGATCAGCGGGTTCTTGCCGAGAGCAAGCTCTCCGTTGCTTGTGGACGGACCGTCAGCGATGACCTGTCCTGCCACGACGCGCTCGCCCTTATTGACGATCGGTTTCTGGTTGTAGCAGTTGCTCTGGTTACTGCGGGAGAACTTGATCAGATGATAGTTCTCTCTCTCACCGTCATCGTAAGTGATTGCGATATCTGTCGAGCTTACAAATGACACTGTGCCGTCCCTCTTGGCCAGCACGCAGAGACCCGAGTCGACTGCGGCTTTCTCTTCCATACCTGTGCCTACGACAGGCGCGTCTGTAGTGAGAAGCGGAACGGCCTGACGCTGCATGTTTGATCCCATCAGAGCGCGGTTCGCGTCGTCGTTCTGCAGGAACGGTACGAGAGATGTAGCAACTGAAAAGACCATCTTCGGGGAGACGTCCATGTAATCGAACATGGTCTTGTTGTAAGCCTGTGTAGCCTCGCGGTAACGACCGGAGACATTCCTGTGAATGAAGTGGCCTTCCTCATCGAGCTGCTCGTTAGCCTGCGCGACATGGTAGTTATCCTCTTCATCCGCCGTCATGTAGACAACTTCGTTGGTGACGCGCGGGTTCATCGGATCAGACTTGTCGATCTTTCTATAAGGAGCCTCAACAAAGCCGTACTCATTGATGCGCGCGTAGCATGCCAGAGAGTTGATCAGACCGATGTTCGGACCTTCAGGAGTCTCAATCGGGCACATACGTCCATAGTGAGAATAGTGAACGTCACGGACTTCGAAACCTGCACGGTCACGTGACAGACCGCCCGGACCGAGCGCTGAGAGACGTCTCTTGTGAGTCAGCTCTGACAGCGGGTTATTCTGATCCATGAACTGGGACAGCTGGGATGATCCGAAGAACTCCTTGACAGCAGCTGTCACCGGTTTGATGTTGACTAGTGACTGCGGTGTCACGGAATCGACATCCTGTGTTGTCATACGCTCCCGTACAACTCTCTCAAGTCGTGAGAGACCGATACGGTACTGATTCTGAAGCAGTTCGCCGACGGCACGGATACGGCGGTTCCCAAGGTGATCGATGTCGTCCTTGTTGCCGATGCCGTACTCAAGGTGCATGTTATAGTTGATGGACGCAAAGATGTCCTCATGCGTGATATGCTTCGGAATCAGCTTTGTGATGTTGCGGCGGACAAGGCGCTTTCTCTCCTCCTCGTCCTCTGAGGAGTCAAGAATCTCCTTCAGTGCCGGATAGTAGACAAGCTCTGTGACGCCCGCATCCTTCTTTTCTTCCTCAGTCATCGGGATCCAGTTTTCGATTGCTACCATCATGGATGAGAGAACTTTCACATCACGGTCCACGCCCTCAATTGCAAGGTATACATACGGTACTGCGGCGTTCTGAATCGTGTCAGCGAGTTCGCGGGAGACTGTAGTCCCTGCCTCAGCCAGGACTTCTCCGGTCAGTTCATCGACAACATCCCTTGCCAGTTCATGGCCGGCAATGCGGTTGCGCAGAAGAAGCTTCTTATTAAATTTATAACGGCCGACTTTAGCCAGATCATACCTTCTCGGGTCAAAGAACATGCCGTGGATCAGTGTCTCAGCCGAATCCACCGCCAGCGGCTCGCCCGGGCGGATCTTCTTGTAGAGTTCAAGAAGGCCTTCCGTATAGTTCGTCGCTGTATCCTTTGTGAAGGAAGCAAGAAGTTTCGGCTCCTCACCGAACATCTCGATGATCTCCTGATTGGTGCCGACACCGAGCGCGCGGATCAGCTGAGTGATCGGGACTTTTCTTGTGCGGTCCACACGGACATAGAAAATGTCGTTGGAATCCGTCTCGTACTCGAGCCATGCGCCACGGTTCGGGATGACGGTGCAGGAAAACAGCCTCTTGCCGATCTTGTCGTGCGCAATACCGTAATAGATGCCGGGTGAACGCACGAGCTGACTGACAATGACTCGCTCAGCACCGTTGATAATGAAGGTGCCGGTCGCTGTCATCAGAGGAAGGTCGCCCATGAAAATTTCATGCTCTTTAATCTCGCCGTTTTCCTTGTTGATCAGTCTGACGGTGACGTTCAGCGGTGCCGCGTAATTCGCGTCTCTCTCCTTGCACTCCTCGATCGGATACTTTACCCGGTCGCGGTCAAGTCTGTAGTCAACGAATTCGAGGCTCAGCTTATCGCTGAAGTCTTCGATCGGAGAGATATCATCAAATATCTCTTTGAGTCCCTTATTGACGAACCAGTCATAGGAGGCCTTCTGAACTTCAATCAGATTGGGCATCTCCAGGACTTCCTGCCGCCGCTGGTAGCTCATTCGAACCGATCTGCCGGACTTTATTGGACGAATTCTGTTTTTCTCCATTCGACGTTTCACCCCGTTATTTCTATAAATTTATTGACAGGTGGGGTTTTGGGGCATCATGCACAAACCCTTCGTTACGAAAGGGCGCAAAAAGCCAATCCACCACAATAGTGCATTCTCTAGACTAGCACAGCATTGTCAACTTGTCAAATACAATTTTTCACAATTTTGATTTGGGGTCCGCAATAGTTCAGACAGGCTGCAGCGAAGTGCCGAAACCCGACGCCAGCATCATCTTCATCGAAAAACGCAGGTTCTTCCCTGCGAGCCGTAAAAAAGCTTACGCTTTTTTGGTCTCTCGGTCGGACCTGCAACGTTTTTCTCACGAAGATGAATGCTTGCGCCGGTAACGGATTGCAGAATATGCCTGTCTGAACTATTGCGGATTCCCAGTATCCGAACATGCAAAAAAGGAATGTCGCATATGCAGCAACATATGTCTTTATGCTATCACACCGATTTGCTGCAGCACGCAAAAAGGGCTGCCGCATATGCGGCAACCCTTGAACTCACAATAGAATGATTACTTAAGAGTAACCTTAGCGCCAGCTTCCTCAAGATCCTTCTTGAGAGCTTCAGCCTCTTCCTTGGAGATCTGCTCTTTGACTACCTTTGGAGCTGCATCAACAAGTTCCTTAGCTTCCTTCAGGCCGAGACCTGTAGCAGCACGGACAACCTTGATGACCTTAACTTTGGAAGCACCGATCTCTGTCAGCTCGACATCGAACTCTGTCTTCTCTTCAACTTCTTCAGCAGCCGCTGCCGGGCCGGCAACAACAACGCCCGCTGCTGCGGAAACGCCAAACTCTTTTTCACAAGCCTTGACCAGCTCGTTAAGCTCAAGAACTGTAAGCTCTTTAATAGCCGCGATAAATTCCTCAGTGGTTAATTTAGCCATTTGTTATTCCTCCATTTATTATTGAAAATTAATTTCTGTAAGTTTCCTGCGCGGTATATATCCGCTTTTGGAATTTCAATGCGTCCGGCAGAACATATATCCTGCGCGGCCCCCTCGTAGTTGCGGTATTATTCCGCTGCCGGTGCTTCCTCGGCTGCCTCGCCGCCTTCCGGCTCTGCAATCTGCTTGATGACGCGAGCGAAGTTTGCGATCGGGGACTGCATGCTGCCAAAGAGTCTTCCGAGAAGAACTTCTCTGGACGGTACATTTGCCAGCTCCTGAAGCTGCTTGTCATCGAAGTACTTGCCCTCGACAACGCCGCCTACCATGCTCATGACCTTGAACTGCTTTGCATATTTTGCAAGGATTCTTGCCGGTGCAACAGCATCTTCCTTGGAAACTGCGAGAGCATTCGGGCCATCAAGGTGCTTATCCAGCTGCGCGAAATCGGTTCCTTCAAAAGCACGCTTCATAAGTGTGTTCTTGTAGACCTTGTAATGCACGCCTGCCTCACGGAGTTCCTTACGAAGAGCAGTATCCTGCTCTACAGTAATTCCGAGATACTGGACAAGGACTGCGGACTGAGCGCCGTCAACTGCCTCAGCGATTTCATTGATAATCGGCTGTTTCAGTTCAACTTTTGCCATGTTTCCTGTATTCCTCCTTCTTTGAATTTTCGCATCAAAGCTCTTGGTAAAAAACCCCCGCGCCAAGGCGCAGGGGTACGGTAAATTTCAAAATGAATTCACGACCTCGGCGGGCGACCTTGCTTACTCCCTATAGGGAACCTGCTGTCTTCGGCTTGATGCTTCATGATATTAACACGCGCGGAAGCGCGATGTCAAGCTATATACTAAGTTTATCTCAGATTTTTGTCGGATTGACGCGAACGCCCGGGCCCATTGTGGAAGCCAGAGTGATGGACTTCATGTACTGGCCCTTAACAGCTGCCGGACGGACCTTGATGAGCTGATCAAGGAGAGTCTTAAGGTTCTCGGAAAGCTGCTCTTCTGTGAAGGAAGCCTTGCCGATCGGGCAGTGGATGATGTTGCTCTTGTCAAGACGATACTCGATCTTACCGGCTTTGATTTCCTTGACTGCCTTAGCGACATCCATGGTAACTGTTCCGGCCTTCGGGTTCGGCATGAGGCCTTTCGGGCCAAGGATACGGCCGAGACGACCGACGACGCCCATCATATCCGGTGTGGCGACAACAACGTCGAAATCGAACCAGTTCTCTTTCTGGATCTTTGTGACAAGCTCCATCTCGCCGACATAATCTGCTCCGGCTTCTCTGGCCTCATCAGCCTTTGCGCTCTTTGCAAATACGAGAACACGGACAGACTTGCCTGTACCGTTCGGAAGAACGACAGCGCCGCGGACCTGCTGATCAGCATGACGTCCGTCGCAGCCCGTGCGGATGTGAGCTTCGATTGTCTCATCAAATTTTGCAACTGCTGTCTTCTTTACGATTCCAACAGCCTCATCCATGTCATACAGGTTCTGGCGATCATAACCCTTCAGAGCCTCTGTATACTTCTTGCCATGTTTCATTTTATATAACCTCCCTGTGGTACTATCGGGTTTTGACCCTTCCACTCATTATCAGTCTTCAGCTACTACAACGCCCATGCTGCGGCATGTGCCTGCGATGATGCTCATTGCGGCTTCAATACTTGCAGCGTTAAGATCCGGCATCTTTTTCTCAGCGATTTCTCTGAGCTGGGCCTGTGTGATCGTTGCAACTTTCTTCTTGTTCGGTTCACCGGAACCGGACTGAAGATTGAGAGCCTTCTTGATCAAAACTGCTGCAGGCGGAGTCTTTGTGATGAATGTGAAGCTTCTGTCCGCATAGACCGTGATGACGACCGGGATGATATAGTCGCCCATAGCTGCTGTGCGGGCATTGAACTGCTTCGTGAAGTCCATGATATTAACACCGTGCTGGCCAAGAGCCGGGCCTACCGGCGGAGCCGGAGTTGCCTTGCCGGCCTGGATCTGCAGTTTGATATAGCCTGTAATTTTCTTTGCCATGACTTTGTTCCTCCTTACGTGGTAAATGTCGGGCATTTTCGCCCTTCCACCTTCAAGACATCCTGTGTCTTAAATAATAACTGTTTGCAAATGATTTTTACTTCTTTTTGACTTCGCCGAAACTTATTTCGACCGGAGTCGGACGGCCGAACATGTCTACATTGATCGTCACGGTCTGTTTCTGAGCATTGACGGCAGTGACCATGCCTGTCGTGCCTTCCCATGCGCCGGCGAAAACAACGATCGTATCGCCGACTTCGAAATCCACGAGGTATTTCTGTTTCGGTGCTGGCTCTACCTTGCCGCCGCCGATACCGAGGTTGCGCATCTCATCCGGTGTAAGCGGGACCGGCTTGCTTCCCGGTCCGACGAATCCCGTAACGCCGCGGGTATTGCGGACGACATACCAGGTATCATCATTCATGATCATGTTGATCAGCACGTAGCCCGGAAACAGTTTCTTCTTCGTCGTCTTCGTGACGCCGTTCTTTGTCTCCTGAACATCGGTCAGCGGGACCTTAACTTCAAGGATCTGCTCCTCAAGGTGACGGTTCTCGATCGTCTTCTCGATGTTGGCCTTGACTTTGTTCTCATAACCTGAATACGTATGTACTACATACCAGTTCGATTCTGACATCTGCTACCTCTCAAAATTTCTCTGCCGTGGCCATCGTGTGTCAGATAGACATCAGCCAGTTGACCAGCTGCAGAGCCGCACTGTCAATAATAGTAATGATAACGCCCATAAGGACAGAGATGACGACGACAAGTCCGGTCTGCTTCTTCAGGTCATCGACCGTCGGCCACTGGATCTTGTTCCACTCCTGCTTTACACCTTTCCAGAAGCTCTGCTTCTTCTTTTCCTTAGGTGCCTTCTTGGAATTATCTGCCATTTAAATCACCTGTTCCCTTAATTACTTAGTCTCTTTGTGGATCGTGTGTTTGCGGCAGAACTTGCAGTACTTCTTCGTCTCCATTCTCTCCGGATGTTCTTTCTTATCCTTCTTAGTGTTGTAGTTACGCTGCTTGCATTCTGTGCACGCTAAAGTTATCCTTGTACGCACGGTTTTTCACCTCCAATGATAATCTTGCGGCCTTCCTAAATTCTCCTGTTCCTAAAAAACGGGAGCAAAAAAAAAGGACCTGTTTCTTGTCGCCATTAGATAATAGCATGAAGAAACAGGTCCGTCAAGGTCAATATTATTTTTTCGTCCTGATTAAATACAGGGATAAATACAGGCTGCAGCGAAGTTTCAGGATCCGGCGCAAACATCATCTTCATCGAAAAGCGCAAGTCCTTCCCTGCGAGCTATGAGCAGGGGCGGCATGCCGCCCTTGCTCGATCTCTCGGTCGGACTTACAATGCTTTTCTCACGAAGATGGATGCTTTGAGCCGGTTAAACGAACTCCGAGGGCAGCCTGTCTGAACTATAACAGATGTATTTCTTTTAAATCTCATGTATCGGGCAGCGCCGAATATTCCCTCACGTCAAATGCGCATCGAGCCAACCCAGCAGATACTGATAGACCTCTTCGCAGTCTGTCTCATTCAGGATTTCATGCCGGTCTCCCTCAAAGAAACGCAGCTGTACATCCGAAATGCCGGCCTTCTTCATATCCTCATATGCGGTCTTTACGCCCTCTGTGAAATTGCCGACCGGATCCATTGTTCCCGAGACAAGGAGAATCGGAAGGTCCTTCGGTATCCGGGCAATACGCTTCCTGTTCTGGGCTTTCTCTATAGCAGAGAACATTGAGTAATACCCGTTGACTGTAAAGGCGAAAGTATCGAGAGGGTTAGACGCGAATCTGTCAACGATGTTCTCATCCCTGCTCAGCCAGTCATACGGCGTCCGGGCCGGCTCGAAAGCTTTATTATAAGAGCCTTTGGCTATGTTCTCTATGAGATGACTCCTGTAGTGCCAGCTCTTCATCATGGCACGGCACCGGCACAGGCCTTTCCCGAACCTGATCACTGCGCGCGGATAACTGCCGGTGCCCATAACAATTACTCCGTCAAGCGCCTGTCCGTACATCTCCATATACTGCCTTACAAGAAAAGATCCCATGCTGTGGCCCAGCATAAAATAAGGAATACCCGGATACTTTTTCTTCATAATGACATGAAGTCTTCGCATGTCGCGGATCAAAGCTCCGTCTCCATCCTTCTCACGGAAAAAGCCGAGCTGCTGCTCATCAGTTACTGATTTTCCGTGGCCCAGATGATCATTTGCACATACCACATAGCCATGTTCGGCGAGAAAGGCTGCAAATCCGTCATACCTCTCCGCAAACTCACACATACCGTGAGCGATCTGCAGAACTCCGCGGATCTCGCCGTCCGGTATCCACAAAAGCACATGTATATCCGTTTTCCGGTCACTTGAACGGAATTTTCTCTCAAGCCTCATCATACTAGTCCTCTTCCATATACCATCGCGAACCCGATGATCATAATTGCGGGCGATTTCATCGTCCTTTTATCATTTCTTCTTTTTAAAATATTTTCTCCAGAAGTATCTGATAAAGAAATACAGAGTGGAGCAGAATGCCGTCACGTAGCCGATCACGCCGAGGACCGGTATTCCCAGAAGTCTCGGCTCCATATCCGTGAGGCACAGAATGCTGGACCCTATGAGCAGCGCGACAATGCACATTCCGATGACCAGATTTCTCACAGCGGAGGCTACCATCAGCTCAAGTTCGGGCGTAGTCTCGAGCTTGAGATTGAATCTGGCCTGCCCTTCCAGATACTCCTGCATGATATCCGCGGCAAGCAGCGGGATATCAATTCCCTTTCTTATCGACCTGGCCATATGTCGTCCGGTCCTTGCCAGCTCACTCTTCCAGTCTATGTCTCTCAAAGTGGTATCAGCCACCGACGTCGCGGCAATCTGTATCATATTGATGTCCGGACTGATGGCCGCCAGGACTCCCTCCATGTGAGCCATGCCCCGGGCAAGCATCGTGAGACCGTGAGGCATGCCGATTTTGTTGGACTTCATGACCTCCATGATAGCCTGCAGAGTCTCGGCGACATCTACCTGTCCCATCGATACCGTTCCGAACTCCTCGATGAATTCCCTGAGATCTCTGTACAGCTGATCTCTGTCCGGTTTTCCCCAGAACTTCCCAAGGTCAAGTACTGCGTCCGTCACCATCGTGACATCCTTCATTCCGATACCCTGAACGCCTCTCACCATGATTTTCCTCTCACGTTCCGTGAGACGTCCCATCATGCCCATATCGAGCCATACGATCTTTCCGTCTCTGACTTTGACATTTCCGGGATGCGGATCAGCATGGAAAAAGCCGTCATCCATGATCTGATGAATATAATTATTTACAAATTTAGTACCGATCTCGTCGAGATCATATCCCTCAGCAATCAGCTTTTCCTTGTCATCGATATCAATTCCCTCGACATACTCCATGACCAGGACGCGCTGTGTCGTGTGCTCGCGGTACAGCTTGGGGACATAAATATAGCGGAACTGCGCGTTATTGGCAGAAAATTCCTCTATATTGGCAGCCTCCTTGAGGAAATCCATCTCTTCCTGCGCGACCGTCCACATCTCATCGAGGACCATATCGAGGTCCACGATATTCCGCAGATTGCCCACCGGCGGCAGACGCCTGACTGCGTTGTGCATGAGACGTATGTCCCTTGCCATCGTGTCGTAGATGCCTTTCCTCTCGACTTTGACGACGACATCCTCCCCGGTGCGAAGCTTCGCCCGGTGGACCTGAGCGATCGATGCCGAGCCGAGCGGAACCCTGTCCACAGATTCGAACACTTCATCCCATGGTTCCCTGAAGGATCCCTTGATAACTTCCTCGACCTCCGAGAACGGCATCGGCGTAACGTCCGAGTTCAGCTTCATGAGCTCGTCACAATATGCCTTCGGCAGTATATCCGAGTGAAGGGACATGATCTGACCAAGCTTAATGTAAGTCGGTCCCAGTTCCTCAAGAATCACGCGCAGCTTTTCCGGAGAAACGCCGCGCGTGATCTTATTTCTCGACAATACTTCCCGGATCTCCCTGAAGCGTGCATCGTTTTCAGCCTTCTGTCTGGCTGCTTCCTCTTTTGATCCAGGCTTCTTATCACTCATTATTCTTTAGTCTCCGCCTTAAGTATAGCTTCCTTGAGGGCAGCAAGGTCATCAGCGGAAAGGCCGGATATCATATCCGCAAAATCTTTCTTCGGCTCCTGCGCCTTCTTCTCCGCTGAGGCTTCCTTTGTCTCGTGGATTTTGTGTTTCAGCTCCTGATTGAGGGCTTTGCCCTGCTCAACTGTGAGTTCGCCGCGGTCGACCAGGTCCTTCAGGATCTCCTGTGATTTATCGACTGTGAGGGCGGCTGCGCCGACGCCGGCCAGCAGCAGTGTTCTGAGTCCGTCTGTAATGATTTTGTTGTTATCCATTTTGTGTCCTCCTTTGCTACTTAACATAAGAATAAAAACCTCCTACATTCAGATCAATTAGCAGTCTCATCGTAATGCGTGGGAAGTTTTATTCATCCACATTCAATGAAATCCCACACTTTTCATATTATATATCACCCAGCAAGCGCATATATCAGATCAAAGAGCCGGGGGATAAAAATTAAGAGGCCGATGACCGCCGCCATGATTGCCGACACAAGAACCGCGCCGGCGGCAGCGTCCTTGGCTTTCTTGGCCAGCGGCTTCCACTCGTCCGTTGCCACATCGACCGCCGCTTCCAGGGCTGTGTTGACCAGTTCCAGACTCATGACCTGACCGAAAAGGACAAGGCAGAACAGCCACTCGATCTTAGATATCCTGAAAATGAGACCGGCTATGATGACGCACACAGTGAAACCCAGATGGATCTGCATATTGCGCTCGCTCTTCACAGTGTTCCATATACCCTCGAACGCATAGCCGAAGCTCCTGTCAAGCGGCTGTTTCTTCATTCCTGTCTCCTTCGCACAAAAATCGTCCCCTAATATATTATACACTTTTTCATCATGGATTGACACGGTATAAGTACATTTGCGATAACTCTTTTTCGCTTCTGCCGCGTTTTGATTTCACGCGTCCGCAGCAGTTCAGAAAGGCTGTTCTCCAAGTACGCCTCCGGCGCAAAGCATCCATCTTCGTGAGAAAAACATTGCAGGTCCGACCGAGAGATCAAAAATGCGCAAGCATTTTTACGGCTCGCAGGGAAGGACCTGCGTTTTTCGATGAAGATGGTGTTTGCGGCCGAATCTCGAAACCGGGTTACAGCCTTTCTGAACTGTGACTGCCAGACGAAAACACAGCATTTCGGTACACCCGTGGAGACTTGAAATAGCCGTTCGATTATGGTATGCTAATTGAGAATCACGATACGGAGGTATCAAAATGAATTATAATGAATCATCTGAAGATTATCTCGAGTCTATTCTGATGCTCAGAGAGCAGCTCGGCAAAGTCCGGTCAATTGACATTGTCTATAAGCTTGGCTATTCCAAGCCCAGCATCAGCATAGCAATGAAAAAGCTTCGTGAAAAAGGTCTCATCAATATGGATGCTGACGGCTACATAACACTGACAGATGAGGGTGCGAAAATCGCACGGCACACCTACACGCGCCACAAAGTGCTGACGACTTTCTTCGAGAGCATTGGTGTAGGTCACAATAACGCCGAAGCAGACGCATGCAAGATAGAGCATGATATCAGCGATGAGACATTCAAGCGTCTCAAGGAGCATATGCACAGACTTCAGGAGCTTGATATTTCTCCCAAATCTATCGCTCCGGGAAACACATCCGATGCAGACTAAAAAACAAGGGACGCCGCTCTAAAAATGCGGTGCCCCTTTTCTTTTCTCAAAGACTAAAATTCCCACCATGTTCAAGTCATGATCGCGAGTCTTGGCGCGGGATTCGGGTCTGCGTCAGCTGACATCTTCCAAATCGAACCCCTGCGCATCACGAGGCACGCGAGACGTTCTTGATTCTATGTGGATGTAGTTCTAGTGAATTATCAGGTCCTTTCCGTTCAGAGCGGCGCGCACCAGTGTGTCGCCGCCGTCATAAACCAGCTTCAGTGAAAAGAACGGTATTCCCTCATTGAGAAGACGAAAGAATATTTTATCCCCCTCCCATATGTTAAGATCAAAAACAGCCTCCCGGTCGACCCAGCAGAGTTCCCCCTCATCACAGTCATGGGGTTCTCCGGTGAAAGCGTCCGCTGTAAAGAGGGACATATACTCTGTCACCCCGCCTCCGGAGACAAATGTCACCAATCCCCGGTACGCATAACTCGTCAGTGTGTAACCGGTCTCCTCAAAAACTTCCCTTATGACACATTCTTCCGGGCTCTCGTCCTGTTCAAAGTGTCCTCCGACTCCGATCCATTTATCCTTATTCACATCGTTCTTCTTCACCGTCCGGTGAAGCATCAGATATTTTCCTTCTTTTTCAATATAGCACAGCGTGCTGAGTGATGCGTTCATACGTTATCCTCCGGGATCTGATCCAAATTACATGTTTATTGATATCAGCCAGCGCTGACATAAATCCCACACCAAGTCTCGCGAGCGAGACTTGAACCGTCACGGCAGCATATAATACATGAGGCAGCCCAGGATCACAAGGATTCCTATGCAGGTCATGAGCAATGCGAATGAGAAGTTGGCAAATAGCGGCACGACCGCATCTTCTGTCTGCCGCATGAAAATCTTCAACCTGCTGCGTCTGCCCGAACCTGCTCCCTTTACAGGTCTTTCCCTCATAACTGTCTTTCGAAGGAACACGACAGCAGCATCCAGGCTGTCTGAGAGCACCCGGCCGATGAACGTACCTGCAAAGACCGCGGCGTGCGCGAGCGGCTTAAGGATCATATCCTCACCGAAGACCCTCGCGATTTCACCGAAGATATTCGGCAGCCACAAAGTAAGAAGCGGACGATACAGTAAATCCTCAAGATCGAGCTTTTCCGGCCAGAGATTCACGTAGCGGCCGTCTCTTATGAACACATGCCTGACAAGAACAAGGTAAACAAAAAGTCCTATCAGAATGGAAATTCCGCCGCCCTTCAGGTTTCCGAATGTGAACGCGTGGAATTCCAGGATTTCCTCTTCGCCGGTCATAAAAGCCGCAAGGTTCTTCATTACCGCAGGGATGCCGAGAAGCACCATGTATACGGAACCGCCGCACACCGCGATTTTTGAAGCATTGTTCATGCAATAGTCATCGGCGTCAAAGAATGCCTGCCTCACAGGGTCTTCATTCTTTTCAACGAACACACAGATAAAGAGCTTGAGCATGTATGCGCAGGTAAGACCTCCCGAGACGAGGAATATCCACTCCGCGCACCGAAGAAGGCCGACAGCGCTCTCAAAAGCCGGAAGTTCCTCCTCTATCATCTCGTAGAGCACAACTATGCCCTCGTGCAGCATCGTCTTGGAGACATAGCCGTTGAAGAGCGGAACACCGCCGATACCTACCGCACCGAGAAGGAATGCGACCTTTAGAGGCAGCTTGTTCCTGCCGTAGCCCCGCACCGCATTAAGATCCAGCGCATGGATATTCATGACAACTGTTCCGGCGCACATAAAGAGGACCAGCTTGAGCAGCGAGTGGTTCACCATATGCAGCATCGTCCCGGAATAAGCAAGAACAAAGGCTTCTCCCCCATCCTCAAACAGCGAGCGGGCAAGTACACTGCTGCCGATGCCGACCAGTATAAATCCGATCTGGGACATGGATGAACAGGCGAGGGTGCGCTTCAGATTGACGGAAAAGAGCGCAAGAAGAGCGCCGAGGAACATTGTGACCACGCCAAGAGAAATAATAATAGTACCGAACGTGAGATTCGTGACCATAGCCTTTGTCGCTGTCATCAAAATTCCGAAAACACCCACTTTGGTCAGGATTCCCGAGAGGAGAGCTGAAGCCGGTGACGGCGCTACCGGATGTGCCTTGGGCAGCCAGACATGTACCGGGAACATACCCGCCTTGGCCCCGAATCCAAGCAGGATACATATACCGGCAGCAAGGATTCTTCGCCGGCAAGCCTCAGCGCTGAGAATGACCGGGGCTGCACTGACAGTGACATTTGCCCCGACGCCGGCTGCCCCCTCACGCACTCCCTCTGTCGCGGCAAGTTCGATTGCGCTCTTCATATCCGCAAAGTACAAAGTGCCGACAGTCGCCTGCATGAGAAGGAGGCCCATAAAAAGAATAAGACCGCCGATGATCGCAATAAAAAGATATGTATAGGCAGCGCGTATCGCGCCCTTCGTCTCCTCGTGAATGACCCATGTGAACGAGGTGAGAGACAGGATCTCAAAGAATACGAACGTCGTCATGAGGTCTGCCGAGAGCATGACACCCTGCGTTGCTCCCAGAGTCAGGATGACGAACAGCCAGTAGCGAGCCAGTCCTTCCCTCTCGCGCCGGAAGTATTCCCTGGCGAACAGTGTAGTCCCTGCCCACATCACGGATGTAATGATGCTGTAGATTGATCGAAATCCGTCCACGTCAAAATGCAGACCTCCCCAGAATATTCCCGGGATGTCAAGCCCTGCTCCGCCGGTTATGATCACCCGGTGAGCCAGCAGCAGAGACAGTATAAGCTCGAAGAACGTGAACCCTATTGCGCAGTTATCGCGCAGATCCTCGTTTCGGATTCCCAGTATATAAAAGAATGGCGATATGATAATCGGTAAAAAAACCAGAGCCGCAATTACCATGAAAGCCTCCTTTCACAAAGTCAAATTCTAGTCCCGATCACGGGACGAAAACGCGGTCGCATCAAATAATCCCTGACGAAATACGGCTTATAAAATCCATGACCGGTCCCGACCAGACGCCGAACAGAATATTGAGGAAGGCAAAAAAGCCGATCGGCACAAGCATCCGCCAGCCTGCCTCCTTAAGACCGTAAGGATAGCGATCCGTTCCCCTCACGGGGAAGAAAGCCCTGATGCTGATACTCAGCGTGTACATTGCGCAGAGAAATGCTGCGACAATAAGGCACACGTCTCCCACAACACCGCACATCGTGCCGGCGGCAGCTCCGGCAAGCAGAAGCCGCCATTTGCTGATAAATCCGCAGAAGAGAGGTATGCCGGTCAGGGACAGCGCTCCAAGAGTGTAAAACGTGAATGTCAGCGGCATCCGCCGTCCGACCCCGTTCACTTCATAAATATACTCATTTCCCGTCACATGCATGAACGCGCCGGCGCACAGGAACAGCGACATCTTTATAACCCCATGGAACAGCATGTGGGCTATACCGGCGAGCAGTCCTTCCGGGGTCAAGAGCATTATGCCAAAGAGCATATAAGAAAGATTGCTTACTGTCGAGTAGGCCAGTCTCCTCTTAAAATGGCGCTCCTTGAGGGCCATTGCTGCGGCAAAAACAAGCGTAAAGGCTGAAACCAGCACACAGAATTCCTGTATTCCCGAACCGAGCAGGAATTCCGGACCGAAATCATACCAGGTAAGGCGCATGACGGCATACACACCGGAGTTGACGACAGCCACTGCGTGCAGAAGAGCCGTGACCGGCGTCGGAGCGACACCGGCAAGGGGGAGCCAGCTGTGCAGCGGAAAAACGGCCGCTTTGGTCCCGAATCCGAAAAAGCCGAAGAGAAAGACGACTCTCATGAGAGTATCGGAAAACACATCGCTGAGGTTTCCCCCATAGACAAACTCTCCTCCGCCGTCGAGCGTCGCCATGACCACAGCAAAAAAGCCCATGGAGGCGCCGCCGATGCAGTAGGCGGCGTAACGTCTTGCGGCGAACATGCTCTCATGGTCCTCGTAAAAGCCGACAAGCGGGATCGTGACCAGAGTCAGCATCTCAAAGAACACATACATCGTGACCAGATTGTGAGCGCAGGCCACTCCGAGGGTGATGCCGTATGTCATCACGTAAAAAGCGAAGAATACACTCTTGCGGGCGGCATGCTCCATATAATCGAATGCATAGAGGATAACGAACGGCCACATGATCGAAATCATGCCCGCAAAGAGCATCGCCGGTCCGTCAATTTTGAAAGACATCGAAAATCCTTCAATAAAGCTGTAGACAATGACCGGTTCCCTCGAGCAGCAGGCAAGAGCGATCCACACAGAGACGCTGGTCAGGATCGTGATGGTCTCCGCGTAGATATTTCTTATGCGGTCGCTTCGGAAACGGATCGGGATAATTGACGCCCCTCCGAAGACAGCGAGCGCTATAGGCACAAGAATAAATAAAGGTGAAAGCATCGTTTAACCTCAGATGATCATAGTGACAAGATTTGTTCCGAATACACCGACTAAGAGGGCTGTCAGGCAGAGGACAATCATCGGCACCCACATGAGGGGGGTCGGCTCCTTGCTGCCGGAGGCGGGCTCATCCGCCTTCTTCTTTGTGTTCTCGCCGTGTCCTTCCTCCTCATGACCCGGGAAGAACGCGTCCACCACTACCGGAAGCAGATATCCCGCAGTAAGCAGGGCTGATATAAGCAGAATGACAGGCGGCAGTACTGCGTAAATCCCCATTCCGTCGCCGATGGCTGCCAGTGCGATATGCCATTTGCTTGTGAAGCCTCCCATCGGAGGAATGCCGACGAGCGACAGGGATGCGATGAGGAAGCACCACATGGTGATCGGCATAAGACGACCGATCCCGCGAAGTTCACTGACCCGTCTTTTGCCCAGCTTGTAGATAAAGACACCGGCACAGAGGAAGAGGCAGCCCTTCGATGCAGCGTGGGCAGCGACGTGAAGCAGTCCTCCCCGCAGCCCTTCAAGGCTGAGCAGCGACAGACCGAGATTAATATAGGATATCTGGCTGATTGTAGAATAAGCCAATCTCTTTTTCGTGACCTTCTCCCTGAAAGCCATCATGGATCCCATAAAGATCGTGAGCATGCAGAGCGTCATCCACGCATACTGGACCCAGGTACCCCGGATGAAGTCGGGACCCACTGAGAAATAGACCAGTCTGATGATCGCGATGACGCCTGCCTTGGCGATAATACCGGAAAGCAGGGCGGATGCGGGCGCCGGGGCGATCGGATGTGCCGTCGGCAGCCAGCCGTGCATCGGGTACATACCGGCTTTCGTGCCGAAACCGATGATTCCGAGGAAAATAATGAAAAGAAGAACTTTTTCATTTGCAGAAGCTCTTGCCGCATCGAGCACGCCGCCGAAGGCGAAGCGCGCCTCCGTGCTGTAGTACGAGACAAAGAACACGGCCAGAAGTCCCAGCAGAGCACCGCCGATCGAGTAGAAGAGATATTTAAGAGCCGCGTTCACAGCGTCCTTCGTCATCTCGTGTAGGACCAGGGGCATCGATGTGAGTGTCGCCATCTCAAAACAGAGGTACATGGTGACCAGATTACCGGCCATGCAGACCGCAAGCAGCGCACCGAAGGAGACGACGAAAAAGGCGAAGAACACATTCTCCCGCTCCTCCATCTGCATATATTCAAATGCATAGAAAATGACGCAGGTGTAAAGGATCATTACCATGACCATAAAGAACCTGCCTATGGCGTCAATTTCAAAATAGAGATCGATCCCCTCGGCAAATGAGAAGAGCCGCAGCGAACTTCCCGACATCATAGCAAGAATGCCCAGGACGTCTGTCGCAATGATCGTGCCCGCATACCACGGATGCCGGGCTTTATCCTCCATACGCAGCACAGATATAATAATGCCCGCAATGATTGGCACAAGAATAGTCGCTGATATAAGCATTGCCATTAAGCTCCTTTCACATTAATCGAACATCATGAGGCCGCGCTGTATGAGATCCGCCACCGCAGATGAGTTAAGTCCCAGAAACAGGTTAGCGGCCACAAGGGCCAGCATAGGTATCCAGTACTCGAAATGCTCTGCCGCAGTCTCGACGCGTTCCCGCGAGTCCGGAACATCTGACTCCAGGTTGTGCATCTGCGCAAACTGCTGCGGAGCCGATATATCCGCCCCGCCTCTGCCGCTGGAATAAATCCGGATCAGCGTTCGTATAAAGTACAGCGCATTCAGGACGGAACTGACCGCCAGTGCCACCATGCTCAGGAACAGGATCTTCATATTATCGGCATCAGCCGCAGCGAGAGCGAAGAAAAGTTTTGCCGAGAATCCGGCAAATACCGGGATGCCCACCATTGAAAGTGCGCCCACCAGGAAGAAGAGACCGGCGTCCGGGCGGCGAATACCGCTGCCCTGCAGATTTTTGAACAGAAGACTGTCCCCTGAGACCTCCGCAAGGCGGGGAGTGGTCAGGAAAAGCAGAGATTTCGTGAACGCATGCGCGAGGATCTGGAACATAGCCGCGGCATAGCCGAGCGTCCCCCCGATACCTATGCCCATATAAATATAGCCGATCTGGGCAGCGGATGAGAAAGCGACCATACGGTTAATACTCTTCTTCCGCATAGCGGATATGGATCCAAAGATCATACTCAGGATACCCAGGATGAATATGATTTTTCTGATCGGCAGCGTCTCGAAGATCTGCGGGCCGACCACCCTGTAATAGATCTTAAACAGGAGAAAGATATAGGCTTTTGAGACCAGGGCGGACAGAACCGCTGCTGAAGTCGGAGTCGCCCAGCCGTACGTATCCGGCATCCAGAAATTGAACGGGAAGAGTCCGCTCTTTATGGACAGACCGATTGTCAGTACGCCGAGGGCAAGAGTGACCGGCTTCATAGCCGCGTCTGAGTAAAAAATCTCCGCGATCGTCTGGCGCATGGGCACCATGAGAAGATGGCCCGTGATGTCATAAAGGAGCACGACACCGAGTAGAAAAAGTCCCGAGCCAAGAAGATTCAGGCACATATAACGGACCGCAGCCAGCGTTGTCCGGCCGATTTCCCTGACGATCAGAATCCCGCAGGATGTCAGTGTCAGTATCTCGAGAAATACATAACCGGTAAATATGTCATTTGTCCATATCATCGCCATGAGGGCGGCCGTCATAAGATTGATGAGGACAAAGTAGAGATTTATCCTGGTCTCGTCGATGTCGATGATCAGGAACTTCCAACCGGCAAGTATGCTGCTCATCATAATAACCATGAAGCTCATTGCCATCAGTGCTTCCAGCACGCCTGCGCGTATCTCATTGCCCCATGGGGCAGGGAATTCGCCCATGACATAGGTAAAGTCTCCGTTCGCTGACGTATACCTGAGTACCTCGGCAAGCATGACAATGAGAACCGCTTCATATATCAATGTATAGTATTTAGCCGTCCGCCCCTTAAGCATCGTGCACAGGACTCCGGAAAAGAGACTCAGCACGATGGTAAAGAGCGGAAAATTACAGATAAAGTCCATTTCAGCGATCCTCCGTCTGATGTCTCGAGAGCAGATAGATGTCATCGAGGTCAAGCGTGTGGTATCTTCGATACAGCCTTATAGCCAGCGATAGCATGACCGCAGTGACCGAGACCGAGACGACAATGCCTGTCAGCACGAGTCCGGCAGGGACCGGATTTATGTAGGCATTCACATCTGTCACCCCATCCGTGATGATGGGCGCTTTTCTGCCGCGGATATAACCCATGGACGCGAGAAAGAGGAAGATTCCCGTGTCCATGATGTTCATTCCGATCAGTTTTTTTATCAGATTTCTGTGGAGCAGAAGCATCGTGAAGCCAATTCCGAACAGCACGATTGCCGCCGCTTCCTCATAATTATTGAGCAGTGTCAAAAGCATAAAAATGCTCTCCTTTCCGATCTGCAATGCCGGGCATGGGTCGCTGATTTTCAGGAAATCAGCCTGCCGGGAGTACCGCCGATCTGCCCTCTTCTGAATAAACTGTAAAAGCCGAACATCGTGCAGGCAACAACAAGTCCTACTGCCACATCCAGAGGCAGGATCAGACCGCCGGAGAGAATTGCTCCGGGGGTGCCTTTGGGGATGTGGTTCTCAAGGCCATTTGCACCTGTAAAAAACACGTAGCCCTTGGCAAAGCTATAGAAGGACAGTGCGACAAAGGTAACATAGGTCTGCAGCTTCAGAGTAAAGAATCTGTCCACCCGGTCGAATCCGAACGCGGAGGTAAATATGATCATCGCGGCTCCCATAATTGCGCCGCCCGAGAAGCCTCCGCCGGGAGAATTCTGTCCGTTCAGCAGCACATATATGCCGTAGATGAAGATGCACGGAACAAGAAATATGCCTATCGTCTTCAAAATTGTATCTTTCTCACTCGCAAAATATGTCTCGCTCATCGTGGCATAATAGTCCTCGAATCCCTGCCGCTGATTCTTGCTGTCTACACGCAGCAGGATCATGACGCAGATGAGGGCAGTGAATAGCACATGGGACTCGCCAAGTGTATCGAAAGCACGATAATCCAGAATCATGCCGGAGACGATATTAATTGCCCCGGTCTCCTCGAGACCGTGCTCAATATAACGCTGGGCAACAGTCGTCGCACGGACATTCTCCACGCCGTAGAGCGGCAGCTGCGCAATAATATACATAAAAACAAGGATGACCAGCACGCAGCAGATGACCGCGATCACATCGTAAGTCCTTTTCAGACCCTTTCGCTCCCTCGCGATCAGGATGGCAGTCTCCCTCCGGCTGTCGATTTCACGGGCGATTTTCCTGTCCCGTTCTTTTATATCCTCTCTCGCGTGATCATGCTCCGGGATTGCGTCGGAGATGCCTTCCATAAGGTCGATATCGCCGTCCAACCACCTTTGAAACGCGTTTTTCATCGGCGACCCCCCTTTCCATCCGCAGGTTCGGTCTCACCCGGCTCGGCATTCTCATCTTCCCGACGAATTTTTCTCAGCGTCTGCAAAAAGAGCAGACCGGAAACTCCGGCTCCGACAGCGGCCTCCGTGATTGCCAGATCCGGAGATTCCATAAGGATCCAGAGCAGACACATCACAGAGCTGTAAGACATAAAAATGATCACCGCCTGCAGAAGGCTCGGAGTCAGGTTGACCGCGATTGCGCAGCCGATGAGCAGTACGATCAGTATAATTTTGAAAATTTCAGAAAGATCCATAACAGTTCCTCATTAAAGGCGCCCCATATGATCGAAAAGCTTCGGGTTCGTGTAATACTCTATCTGGCTCAAAAAGTGTGATGATACAGGACTCGTGTTCCACATAAAGACCACGAGAAGAAATAGCTTGGCAGCATCCATTATACTTCCGGCACTTACCGCAATCGACAGGACAATGAGAAACAGCCCCTGCGTATCGCCGACACCGCCGGCATGCATGCGGTTCATGACATAATTAAAACGACAGTTTCCGATCACACCCGCTGCAAATGATACAAGGCCGCACACAAGGAGTACCGCTGTAATCCAAAATCGGATCCATTCCATCATAGGCGCTTTCCCCTTTCTTTTTTCTTCGTCTTCGGTCTTCCGGAAACGATGCCGGATACTGCATCGCTCTCATGCGCAAACTCTTTTCGCTTCGGTTTTGCCGGTATATACACGCTTGCAAGGACCAGGACTGTCACAAAGCTGATCATTGTATATATGAGGGCTACATCGAGCAGATAGCTCTCACCGAGATAAGCATAAAGGACTGCAATACATGAGATGACCATAGTCCCTATCATATTGATTGATAAAATTCTGTCTGTCACGCCCGGGCCCCGGATCGACCGTATAAGCATGACTCCGATAAGGACAACCAGAATGACAAGAGCACCTGTATACAGGCAGGTATAGGCTTCCCCTACTGTCATACGAACCTCCTGAGTAATTTGACAAAGCTGGATTCACTGAGTCCCTCCGCATACTCGCGGCGAAGGGCATGAATCACGAAATGATCACCCTTCCGAAAGACCGTGATAGTCCCCGGGGTCAGTGTGATTGAATTGGCAAGAAGCACATTCAGGAAATTTCCCGGAAGACCGGAATGAAATTCCACGAGGACCGGATCCGGATGTGCACCCGGCGCAAGGGCTACCCCAATCACAGTCACCGAGGCTTTGATAACTTCCCATATTAAATTTAAAATATATAGTATACCTATAGGGATATTTTTGGCGATCCGGATATCCGAAGAAACCGAGTACCCGAGAACCTTGATAAGAAATATGTAGATAAGCGCCGTCACGGCAATACCGAAAAGAACAATCTCGAGGGTAATACGCCCGTTAAGAATGACCCACAACGCAAAAAACAAAATTGGCATAATATACACCTCATGGCAGTTGTAATTGTACGGTAAATATTGTACCATATTTTGTACAATTTGAAAGAATAAAATAAAGGTTTAGCTTTTTTGGCTCGCAGGGAAGAACCTGCGTTTTTCGATGAAGATGGTGTTTGCGCCGAATCAGGAAGTACGCACAGCCTGTCTGAACTGTCACAAAAATAGGGCTGCCGTGACCGGCAGCCCCTGACCCCTTTAGTGACTAATTTATTTATCGCTCATCATATAACCTACGCCCCTGATATTTTTAATATATCTAGGCTTTTTGGAATCTTCCTCGATTTTTTCCCTGAGATGGAATATATGTACCATGATAGCATTCTCATAGTTGCTGTAGATCATCCCGTTGATTGCTCTGCACAGATCCTCCTTTGAGAAAGCTTTCCCCGGACATCGCATCATTGTATGAAGGATTTTATACTCGTTCGGAGTTATCTGGATCACATTCCCGTTCTTTGACAGAGTCAGATTTTCAGTATCCAGACATAGTTCCCCAATCCGCAGCCTGCGCTCATCATCGCCGCCACACCAGGCAGGATTCAGAAGAAAATACCTCCTGGTCTGAGCTCCGACACGGGCGACCATCTCCTGCGGATCGCCGGGCGTTTCCAGGACGTCATCCGCTCCAAGATCAAGGCATGCGATTTTATCGCCGGCCGACAGGTCATCAGCAAACACAATGATTGGTATATTTCCATTCTCGCGAATACGGCAAAGCAGAGATTTGCCATCCATTGAACGGATATCACGATTGATCAGCGCGACATCAATAGCGTCATTTTTCGATATTCCGTATGCTGTATCCCCGTTCGAGGCGCAGAGTACACGGTAGCCTTTAGCCTGCAGGCACTTTTTAAATGTCTCTGCTTCCCCGGCATTATGATCAGCAACTAAAACTGTATGACGATCTGCCATTTATCCACCCCCCTTTCCGGTCTGTACTGCCAGTGCACACGGTTTAAGTCTCGCTCACCGCAATGCATCCTAAAACTTACTGTTTCTTAATTTTATTGTTATTCTATCAGACGGATGGACACAAGGAGGACACAAAAAAGGGGGGATTTATCGGTTTTTTATCTAATTTTTTAAAAAATATGCACTTTATTGGTAAGGATCATACAAAATCTGTCTTATTAGGTGATGATTTTTACCATTAAAACGGAGTATAATAGGCACATACCTTATTTCCGCTAAGGCAGAGACGGTCTGTTTCGCCAAAGTATAAGGAGGGAAGTATCATGGTAATTCTTGCTGTAGACGATGAAAAAATTGCTCTCGATAATCTGATTCAGTCAATCCGCAAATGTGTGCCGGATGCGGATATTCACGGTTTCAGAAAGGCCAGGGACGCGCAGGCCTTTATCGAAACCAACCACTGCGATATTGCTTTTCTCGATATCAATCTGAGGGGGGCGAACGGCATCACATTTGCAAATGAACTCCGGGCCATTAACCCAAAGCTCAATATTATCTTCACGACCGGTTATAGCGAGTACACGGTAGACGCGTTCAGGCTGCACGCGAGCGGATATGTCTTAAAGCCTGTCACTCAGGCAAAGATCCGGCATGAGCTGGATGAACTGCGCTTTCCGTTGTCCGATTCTGCCCGGAAGCGTGTTCGAATCAGAGCATTCGGCAATTTCGAGATCTATGCAGACGGCAAGCCGATCAAATTCCAATATACAAAGACCAAGGAGCTTATAGCATACCTGGTGGACAGGATCGGCACCACAGCCACCATAAACGAGATGCTCTCCGTTCTCTGGGAGGATGAGTCCAAGAAGAGCCATATCTCCTACCTGAAAAACATTCGCTCAGACCTTCTGTCCACGCTGGCAGAACTTGACTGCGACGATATAATCCTTCGAGTCAGAGGCGGTCTGGCTATTGTTCCGGATAAGGTGGACTGTGACTACTTTAATTACCTGAAGGGAAGCGCAAAAGACGATATAGTCAGCACTTATCGCGGAGAATATATGTCCCAGTACAGCTGGGCCGAGTACACACACGGACGTCTCGAACAAAACAGCAATAAATAAAGAAGCTTTCACAATCAAGAACGACCTCGCTGCATATGACAGTCATTCGCAAATAATGTCTGCCATATGCAGCGAGGTCGCCTTAATGTAAAAGCCCCCGGTCAACCGGATATCATCATTAAAAGAGAAACACACAAAGTAGCCAGGACAATCGATCCTGTGAGGATAATTGCGCATGTTGTGATCGGAATAACCGGTTTCGCGTTCTTCGGCGACAGTAAAGCCAGAGTCAAAAGCAGCATCCCGGCTATCAGTCCGAATACCGCTACGAACATCAGAAATATCAAAATCTGCTGCATTTCCTTCTCCTCCTAGGGAATAATTATCTCCATCCTGAAGGTCCCCGGAGGATCTTCCAAGGACCTATACGCTACATACTACCATTTCCAATCCGTTCTGACTATTCTTTTTTTCTGTTTCGTAATTTTTTAAGCTCGCTGAACACTTGCTGTAAATGAGAACTTGTACTATACTTTATATGTCGATAATATAAAACCGACTGTTTACAGTTAAGTCGCAATCGGCAGGCATACTTGGAGGTGACATAATATGTACGAGAAAGAGTTCTCAAAGCGACTCTGCGAACTCCGCCTTGAAAAAGGTGTATCAGCACGTGAAATGAGTCTATCGCTTGGACAAAGCGCAAGCTACATCAACAGAATTGAAAATGGAAAAATGCTTCCGTCAATGGGAGGATTTTTCAAAATTTGTGACTATTTATCAATCACACCTGCTTTTTTCTTTCAGCCAAAAGAATAAAACGGGCATTTCTGCCCGTTTTACATCTCACTCAAAAGCCGCGGTCATAGAAACGCCGTGGTTTTTTCTTTTTTCATTAATCGAAGTCGAACTTTGTAATTCTCTTATTCATCGCGCCATAGCGGAGCCTCACCAGCTCGTTCCACTTTAAGATTTTCTCCTCTGTCCCTGTGAACTGGCAGCGGAGGCAATAGTACTCCCTCTTATCTCTGTCATAGAACATATCAATGTCAAGATCCCTCATAAAGCACGACGGGCATCTGTAATTCAGTTTTCCCTTTCCAGCCTGAGCCATGTTGTAAACACCTCCTTATTCCTGACATTCTTATTAAATCCGAGTGTGAACATCGGCGAAAATGCATAGCCTTCCCGCACTATACCGACCGCGCCGCCGGAAGAACGCATGGATACCTTCGTCTTTATCTGGGGAACGGACGCGCTCACACACTCCGCGCCGGGCACGGCAAGATCGCGGCATTTATACTCATAGTCAATGTACTGCCTGCATCCTGCTTCATCGACCGCACCGAGTGTAATTCCTGTCATGTTTTCCGTGTACTCTGTCGTGCCGTAGCAGGCGACCATGTACTCGCGAATCTCGATCTCCGCGTCCGGATCACTCATCTCAAGAATTTTCCTGTCGATCCTGATCTCACCGGAACCCTCCTCAAATGTAATCACCGTCTGAAGTTTGACTGTCAGATCGCAGAATTCGATGTCGACGGGATCCAACGTGAGAATTCTCTTTGCTCCGGCTTTGGATTTTCCGTTTTCACCAAGAACCTTCTCCTCCGCAAAATGGGCGTGGGTCCTCGTCAGGCAGAGGTCGACTTCCTCACCCCCGCGGCAGACTTTCGCGCTCCTGATAGTTCCCTCACCCGCATAATGTGTAAAGTAGCCTGCGCGGTACTTTTCCTGGATCAGGAACGGATAGGACGCATCCTGAATGTGATCGGTGCCGATGCCGATCGGCCACTCGAGTTTAGCCGCGTACGGACGGAGATCGAAAATTGCGCCGCCCTGATCCATATTGACGCCGGCTCTCATGTAAGGGTCGCAGTACCAGAAAAGCTGCTTGTCTGAGCCGTAGAGAATGTCTCTCCACAAAGCGCACTCGGGCTCCGTGTAGGACTTCTTCTGCCTGTAATAGTCAGCAAATTCAGCCATCGTCATATCAAGGAGCTTCCCCTCTTTTTTCAGATCGCCGTAATACCTGCAGCCCTCAGAATAGGATTTTTCCAGCAGCTCATAGGGCGCTTCCCACCTGCCCATTTTATTCATCCAGCCGGGACCGACGAACATCATATTGTAAGCGTAACCGTTATTGTACTTTTCAAGGCTTCTGTACTGGTCGATCAGGTTAAAGAGATACGGGAACTCCCACGTCTTTGAGTCATAAATCATACCTCGAAGAACATTCTGCGGATGTGTTCCGAAGTTCGAACCGTTGCCGTCATAGCACGCGAGAAGATCACGGGAAAGATGGGGAATTGCAACGATGCCGGAATCCTCGGCTTCATTTGCGGCCGGAGCATGTGTATTGACCTTTGACGGGATCCACGGTGCCCACGGTCCTCCGTCCATGAACGTATACCAGCTGTTATTGCAGGTGTGATAAGCCTTCGGCCCTTCCTCCCAGCAGGTAGCTACCGCGCACTTGACTGACGGATACGCCTCTTTGATGTAGTTAATAAGTTCCGCGTCAAGATAATAGGAACCTGTTGACTCCGGGTAGAATCCGAACGCGTCATGGAACTTTTCAAACACATCGTTCACGATGGCTTTTTTGTCCTCCATTGAGAACATCCATATGCAGAAATCTTTTGTCTTATACTTCTTGCGGAACTGCTCACAGGGCAGACCAAGAAGGGAAAGGGCGATCTCATCGCCGAATTTTTCATGGTCGTCCTTCGCGATTTGCACGGCTTCCTCATTGAAGAGGGACGCGTATGTCATCTGGATTGTGACCTTGAGTCCATTCTCATGGGCGACGCGCTGCTGCGTCTTAAAAATATCGAGAGATTCCGTAAGCAGCTTTTTATCACCGATGTCCTCTTTTTTCCCGTGGCCGGTCACTGTCGCCGAGTACTCCGGCACCATCTCGGGCCGATGGATAATATTCACTATGAAGTCACTCATCACTGCTCCTTTCGATAAACTACATTTGTCTGGCAATTGCGGAACATCGCACGTTCAGGTAAGTGTATGTCCAATTCAAACGGCTTCCGCGCCAAGAACTTCTAACATTCGCGCAAGTTGTGAAGAAGCATTCGCAAAAACCATAAACTCGCTGCGCTCAGACAGTATGGTTTTTGCTCATTTCACATCTTGCGCTCATGAAGAAGTTCTAAGGCTTGTGCAGATTGTTTGAATTGGACATACACTACCTCTCCGTGCTAAATTCTGCAATTGCCATCTTCAATTATATCAGTTTGTTGCCCACCGCCTATAGAGGCGTGGGTCATCTCACACTGAGATATCATATGCCCCGGAATGTAAAAGTAAGATCCAGAGGCTTTGAGTTGTCGATCATGTACTCCGGGTGAACGAGAGCACCCCAGGTGTCGTCACCGCCGATGCCCATCTGGGCAAGGCCGACACGGATATACGTGTGGAGCACAGGTGGCAGCTCATTGGGATGAAGCGCGTTATCGATCTCGTGAGGTGTCCAGGGGGAGACAGAGAGACTGAGCTTATCTCCCTCAATGCGGATTCCGCGTCCAAGATCGTCAGTTACCTCCGCCCAGCGCACTTCTGTGTGATTGCCGCTCTCCTGCGGGACCAGATATCCGGCCACCGTATCCACAACGCCCGACCTGTATACACCGAGCTTTGCATGGTCGCGGTCCGCGTAGGTCTCAGCCGGGCCATGCCCGTACCATGTAAGATTATTGAAGTCGGCATCGACCGTAAAGATCACACTGTACTCCGGAAGCTCACCCACCTGGTCGGACGCATCCATGTGAAGATTCACGTCGACAGCGCCATCACTGTGCACCTTATAGGAGAGAGTGCACTGCATAGCCGGCTTAGTAGGCAGATTATAGGTGTAGGTAATCTTTACCTGCTCCGGGTCGAACTCCGGCTCTGCCGCCTTGCGGCCGTGATGCGATTTATGGGTCACATACATGCTGGCAAGCTTCCAGTCACCTGCCCGGAACGGAAGCAGGGCAGCATTGTCATTTTCCGTCATCGGCCGCCAGAAATTCGGCTTCGGAATTCGGTCAAGCAGCTCCCTGCCGCCAAAGCGGTAGGATACAAGACCTCCTGCATTCTTGGAGAAGAGGATCTCGTACTCATCTCCTCTGACACCGATATTGTCCCAGCCCTCAATGACGTTCATATAGGCTTTCCTGTGAACAGCCGGCCTGTATGTTCCCACTGTCGTCTGGCCGTAAGCCACCTCATGACCTGCTTTCGCCCAGATTGTATCCTCATTGAGTTCAAAGGAAACCGTGATTGTATATTCTCCTTCTCCGCCGCTCACATCGAACGGAATCGGTGTGCGTTGCTGCGACAGCGGAGGCACGTCCGTCCGAATTTCTTTTCGCTCTATCAGCTTTCCTTCTTTTTCCAGTCTGCACACACACCTGTATTCATCAGTGTTCGTGAACAGATTGTTGTTCTTTATGATAAGATCCGACCCTTCGAATCTGACTTTAATGGCCTGATAATTGAACTTAACTTCCTGCATTTTTGGCGACGGATCACGGTCAAGTCCATACACAATACCGTTGCCTGAGAAACTGCCGTCATGAGGTCTGTCACCGAAATCTCCTCCGTAGCCGAGGAACTCTCTGCCGAAACGGTCCTTTGTGAGGATAGCCTGATCTATATAATCCCAGATAAATCCTCCCTGGTACAGGGGCTCGGTCTCTGTGAGGTCGGTATACTTATGCATAGCGCCGCAGGAATTGCCCATCGCGTGCGCGTACTCGCAGTTGATGTAGGGCTTCTCTCTGTTTTGGCTCAGGTACTGTATGATGTCGCTGACAGGGGCGTACATTGTACTTTCTATATCGGACGTATCAGGATATCTTCTGTCCCAGGTGATTCCCTCATAGTGGACCAGCCTTGTGGGATCCCACGCGCGGAATGCCTCATGCATTTTGAAAATATCTTCTCCGCCGAATGACTCATTTCCGCAGGACCAGATGAGGATTGCCGGATGGTTCTTGTCCCTCTCGTACATGGATCTTGCGCGGTCGATCAGCATTTGCACATATTCCGGCCTGTTGCCGGGCACTGCAAATTCAAGCGGCTCGAGCTTTCTGCCCACCGCATTGAACACGCCGTGAGTCTCCAAATTGGTCTCATCAATCATATAGATTCCATATTCATCGCAGAGCCGATAAAGCTGCGTCCGATTCGGATAGTGGCTTGTGCGGATCGCATTGATGTTGTTCTGCTTCATCGTCCTGACGTCTGTCACCATATCTTCATAAGTGACTACGCGCCCGCTCCTGGCCGAGAACTCATGCCGGTTGACGCCGCGGAACACTATGCGCTTTCCGTTCAGGCACATCACATGATCTTTTATTTCAAACCTGCGGAATCCGACCTTCTCACAGATAAATTCACAAAGTCTTCCGCATGCGTCAGAAATCTCGATCTCCAGCCTGTAGAGATTCGGCTTCTCAGCGCTCCATTTTTTCGGCGCAGTGACCGGAATGGATACATGGGCAGTTCCCCCGGCCAGTGCTGCTTTTCCGAGGGCTATGACTTCATCGCCGTCATACAGATTCAGTTCCGCTCTGCCATCACCGATGCAGTCGAGATCCACGGAAAGGATTGCATCACAGTAATCTTCACTGAGCAGCGTCTGTATTTTGAGATCTCTTATATGTACATTCGGAATCGCATAGAGATAGACGTCCCTGAAAATTCCCGAGAACCGGAAAAAATCCTGATCCTCGCACCAGCTGCCCGCTGTGAAACGGAAGACCTGGGCTGCCAGCTTATTTTCGCCCTCAGGGTCAATGAATTCCGTGAGCTCGAATTCGGATGGCGTAAAGCTGTCCTCCGCATAGCCGATATAGTGCCCGTTCAGCCACAGAGCGAGACCGCTCTCCGCTCCCTGGAAGGATACAAAGACCCTTTTTCCCTTCATAAAGGCGGGAAGATCAAAGTACTTCACATAGCTGGCAACGGGATTAAAACTCTCCGGAATTTCGCCCGGGCGAATGATTTCATAACCGTCCCAGGGATACTGTACATTTGTATACTGCGGATGTCCGTACCCCTCCATCTGGATATGGGCAGGGACTCTGATCGTATCCCATTTTCTCGTATCTGACTCAGTTTTCCAGAAATCCCCGGGAGCGAGTTCGTAATTTCTGGCATATGCAAATCTCCAGATTCCGTTCAGACTGTACTTATAATCTGAAACGCCTGCCCCCGCTGCTTCCTTGCTGCTGTAATATTCATGGTCAGAGTGGGCTGAGAGCCGGTTCTCCATAAATATTTCCGGATCCTTAACAATATCATATCTAAATTCCGCCATGTTCATTCCCCTTATAACCGTTCTTACCCGTTTTTCTCAAAAACAGCCTGATTTTGCGTATAAAAATGGCGGGGCACACATATGCGGCACATGCCCCGCCGTCTTAATGCCTGTTTCGAACGATCCGCCTGCCGATATTGCGCAATAGTATTGCTGCTCAAGCTGCGTGCGGAAAGTCTTGGTATTTACTTGACCGCGCCTGTGATACCTTCTGTGAACTGCTTCTGCAGCACGAAGAAGATGATCATTGTCGGTATTGAGCAGAAAAGAACGCCGAGCATCAGAACGCCGTAATCAATGGTGTAGCCTGCCGCCAGATTGGCGATCAGCATCGGCATTGTCTGGGCTTTCTTATCTGTCATAATGACTCTTGGCCAAAGATATGCGTTCCACGCATTCATGAATGTGATAACAGCCGCTGCCGCATAAGTCGCTTTCATGACCGGCAGATACATCCGGAAGAAAATCTGAACTTCGGAAAGGCCGTCGATACGGGCTGCCTCCATGATGTCAATCGGGAAGTTTCTCGAATTCTGACGGAACATCATGATGAGGAACGGTGTGGAAATGCCCGGAAGCATAAAGCCCCATACCGTATTCAGGAAGCCGAGCTTAGACATCATCTTAAAGAGCGGGATCATAGTAGCGACACCCGGGACCATCATGGCCATAAGGAGAACGCCGAACAGGAAGTCCTTCTTCTTATCATGGTAAAGCTCGAATCCGAAACCGGCGAGGGAACAGATGAAAAGGGCGAGAATCGTCTGGACCAGAGCATAGACAAATGAATTCCTCATGGCTCCGCCAAGATCCTGCAGCTGGTTCAGCCTTGCCCAGTTCTCCATCAGATAACCTCCGAAGACGATCTTGCCGCGGGCAACGTCAACGCTTTTATTCGTCGCTGCAGTGATCATCCAGTAAAGCGGGAATACTGAAATGAATGACACGATAGTGAGAAAGATATAGGAAGGAATAAGCCTTCTCTGAATCATGGAGCGGTTCTTATACTCAGTCACGTGTATCACCTACTTTCAGGTTAATGGCGGCAAGGATTGCCACAAGGATAAAGACGAAAAATGACATTGCAGAAGCGTAGCCAAAGTTCGCGACACCCTGTCCGAAGGAGTTATTGTAGATATAGTGGGACATAGTAATCGTCGAGTTGGCCGGACCGCCGGCTGTCAGGTTGACTGACTCATCGAACAGCTGCAGTGTTCCGTTGATGGACATAATAAATGTCATGATGATCGTCGGACGAAGAAGCGGAACGGTGATATTCCAGAAAGTCTTCCAGCCGTTCGCGCCGTCGATCTTGGCTGCTTCATAGACCGAATACTCAATGCCCTGAAGACCCGCAAGGTAGAAGACCATGTTGTAGCCTGTCCATCTCCAGATCAGTGCAAGGATGATGACCATCTTGGCCGTCCACGCCGTTCCCAGGAAATTGATATTCGAACTCGTGATATGAAGTCCCTGCAGGATTGAATTGATAAGACCCTGGGTCGCGAAAAGAGACTTAAATATCAGAGAGTAGGAAACCAGGGCTGTCGCGCACGGAAGGAATACGCACGTACGGAAAAGACCTCTGAACTTAAGGTCCCTGTTATTGAGAAGCTGAGCAAGCAGGATCGCGAAGATCAGCATGATCGGGACCTGAATGATCAGATATAAGAATGTATTTCCAACGGATCTCATAAAGAGCTTGTCCGAGAACATTCTGGTGTAATTGTAGACAATCGGCTGTGCCCACTTCATGTTGGCACTGGAGCCTGTTTTAAAGGATGTAAAAAGAGCCTGAATGATGGGATAGAAACTCATGATACAGATGAGAATCGTCGCAGGCATAAGAAACAGCCATCCCCATCTTTCCTGCTTAGCGGTTACGCTCTTATGTTTCAAGGCGTTTTCCCCCTTTCGCTTGAACAGGGAACCGGAAAACCGGTTCCCCGTTTTATTTGTCAAAATCGATCAGCAACAATTATGCATAAAGTTTTGTAAACTCACATATCCGGAGTGATTCATTCCCGTCCGATTACAGACCCATCTCGAATCTCAGCTGATCCTCTGCTTCCTTCAAAGCATCCTCTGTGGAAGCACCGCCCTGTGCGATATTGATGATTGCAGAAGCAATCAAGCTGCGGCAGCTGTAATGATAATCGTTCTGCTCAACGACCGGAACATGCGTGCCCATTTCAACGATGTCTGTGTAGATCGGCTGACCGTTGAAGTAGTCAACACCTGCCTGATAAACCTCTGACTGGCCTGCGGAGATGCAGCATGTGATGACGCCGCCATCTGTCAGAGCCTTGTCATATGTAGCTGTGGAGCCGCCGAATGTCTTGGCAAGGAAATCCTTGGCAAGATCAACATTCGCGCAGTTGCTTGTGATGTAGAGAGATGAGCCGCCGTTGGCTGCATATCCGCCGCCGCCGTTCAGTGTCGGGATATTTGTAATCTCCCATTTGCCGGAGTTCTCTTCAACCTGCTCGATTGTCGGAATGATCCAGTTGCCGTTCATAACGCCTGCGACCATGTCGCCCTGGATCGTCTGATCTGTATAGTCAGACCAGTTGTTTGCCAGATACAGCGCGTTCTTCTGAACTGCCTCAACGATAACATTGATGATCTGGACCATCGTCTCATTCTCAGTAATGTACGGCTCGCCGTCTTTCCACTGGGAAGCACCCTCTGCCTGAAGCATCATGTACGGAAGGTCATTGCCTTCGCCGTCCATGGAGAGGAGATACTTGCCTGTCTTGTTGTAAACGTCTTCGCCGATCTTGATCCAGTCTGCCCATGTGCAGTCTGTAACATCATCAAGTGTATAGCCGGCCTCTTCAAGAATATCCACGCGATATGCGAAGATTGCTGTGCCGTTGTCTACCGGAACACCATAGTGCTGTCCGTCAATAATACTGTAGGAAAGTTTTTCCTCACCGAAATCGGACCAGTCAATGTCTGCGCCTTCTACCGGTACCCATGCATCCGGGTAATCGGCAACATATCTCTGAATGTAATGATCCTGGAAAAGGACAATGTCTGTCAGCTGGCTGTAATCGCCTGCGCTGCCGCCTGTTGTGATGGCTGTCTCGACGTCGGAAGAACCTGAAACTTCATTGATGACCAGTTCGAAATCCGGATCTACATTGGCTTTGTAGTCCTCTGCTGCTGCTTCGAGAGCCGGGATGTTGAAGTTGTGGTCCCACGCGGAAACTGTCAGTGTGTGCTCACCGCCGGCTGTGACTGCCGCCGCTGTGCTGTCACCTGCTGCCGGAGCGGCTCCGCCTGAGCTTGATGATCCGCCGCATGCTGCCAGAGAAGCGACCATAGCTCCTACGAGCATAACTGATAAAAGTTTTTTCTTCATAGATACCTCCTTTTTCTTTTGTCCGAAAACCAAAATTGCACATTGATTTGTGCATTTTGACGGTCTTTCGGACTATTTCCTTTAATCTAATTGTCATTATACTTTTTTCGATACCGAAATTCTACTGATTATCAACCCGTATTTATGCATATTCGATCATTCAGTCGGAAGGAAATGATAGCCTTCCCAACCTTCTTTAGTTGAGATCCTGAACATTGTAAGGGGTGTTGCCGTTCCCTTCATACTTTTAAAAACACTTGGCGATACCCCCATGACAATCTTGAAATTGCGGTTGAACGTCGACGGAGTCTGGTAGCCCACCTCGTAACATATATCCTCGATTGAATGCTCACCTTTTCTTATAAGGGTGCAGGCCTGCTCGATCCTCACAAGATTCAGATACTCGACCGGTTTCATGCCGATGCTCTCGATAAATATTCTCCTGAAATGGCTCTCACTGAGACCGCAGTTTTCCGCCAGCTGCCGTATCTTGATATCCTCGGTATAATGCTGCCCTATATAGTCGACAGCGCTCTTTATGTACCGATTGATCCTGCTCGTGCGCTTGGCGCTCTCACGCTCCTCGTCGAGCCGTAGGACCTCGATGATCAGAGAATACAGATATCCCTTTATGCTCTCCTGACTGTAGACATCGGGCTCATGGCACTCTCTCAATATATTCCTGATAAGGTTTCCCATAACAGGATGATTTTTCATCGACTTGAGCGTGCCCCGCTTGCTTGTGATGCGGAGAGTATCATCTTTTGACAGATATTCGGACCTGAACTCGTCACGGATGAATCTCTCCAGATCGATAAAAAGAAACTCCCAACTGCATATATTTCCCGGGTCGCTGATCGTCGTATGCGGTACATTTTTAGGGATAAATGTGTACATATTATCACTGTAGCGGTATTCACGGTCCTCAATAATAAGTCTTCCGCTCCCATGATAGCAGTAGCCGATCTCCAGAAGGTTGTGAAAATGCAGCATCCCGTTCATACCGAGCCCGTATTCCTGTTCCCATCCCTCGCCAATCTTCGGAAGCACATATGAGCCGTCGGGGATATTATAGTACCTGAATTCGATTGTTTCTTTCTGTTTCGGCATGATCATCTCCACTTTTCACACTGCTAACTCTATTTATTATAGCATAAAACGGCATACCATTGCCTGCAGGATCGAAAAATGTATATTTCTGGCAAATTCGTGCATATCAAGTGTATATCCACCTAACGAATATTTTCTCCATCTGATGACGAAGCACAGGATTTTATAGTAAGATATGTCTATAATAGTGACAGATGCCTCTCATTCCGGGAGGGCAGGTTTTGCTTCACATCTCAGGAGGTTAAATCATGATCATCAAAAATATAAAGCTGTACGAAGCAGACGAAACATTCAGTGACAGGGCTCTTCGGATCGACGGTGACCGAATAGTGGGAATCGTACCAAACGATGAAGAAAATTCTCCGGATGAGGTGGTCGTAGACGGCTTCGGAGCTTATGCTGTCCCGGGGCTCATCGACGTCCATTTCCACGGAGCGCTCGGCCTCGACGTCTGCGACGGAGGCTTTGAGACAGTGCGTCAGATTGCCCGGTACGAAGCAGCTTCCGGTATTACGGCAATCTGTCCGGCCACCCTGACTCTGCCGGTCGACGAACTCTGCGGCATTCTTTCCAATATGGCTGATTTCAGGGACGCTGCATCCGCCGATCCGGAGACCTATGCGGATTGCGCTGATCTGGTCGGCATCAACATGGAAGGTCCTTTCATAAGTGTCTCAAAAAAAGGAGCTCAGAATCCGGACTATATCATTCCGTGTGACGCCAAAATAGCACGCAGGTTCCAGGATGCGGCAAGAGGACTTGTCAGATTCATGGGGCTGGCGCCGGAGTGCAACCCGAATTACAGAGAATACATTTCTCTGGTAAACAGCTTCACAAAAGTCTCTCTGGCCCACACAAACTCCGACTACGAAACGGCTAAAGACGCGCTGTCCCTGGGAGCCTGCCATGCGGTCCATCTCTTTAACGCGATGTCCGGATTCACTCACAGGGAGCCCGGGGTTCCGGGCGCTGTTGCGGACAGTCCCCACGCGAGTGTGGAAATAATCGCTGACGGCATTCACATCCATCCGTCCATGGTGCGGGCTGCCTTTAAATTCAACGGACCGGAGCGAATGATCCTGATCTCCGACAGTCTGCGCGCGGCAGGTATGCCGGATGGTCAATACGAGCTCGGCGGTCAGCCGATCACAAAGCAGGGCCGCTACTGCAGGCTGTTAGACGGAACGATTGCCGGCTCTGTCTCAAATCTTATGGACTGCCTGCGCACTGCCGTCCTTGAGATGGGCATACCGCTTACGACAGCGGTCGCATGCGCGGCATCCCATCCTGCCAAAGCTCTCGGCATTCTTGATAATTACGGCACACTGGAGACAGGCAAGTACGCGGATGTGGTCCTTCTCGATGCCGATGACCTCACAGTCCGGCAGGTAATAAAGCACGGCAGGCTTCTGTGATCTGCTCGGTAATACCTGTGCTGCCGGATACGGCATTTGCAGAATTTGCAGAATTATCTCCGTGCGATGGCACATACTGATAACTATGGCAGGTGATTCAGACAAAGACAGAAAATCACTGGAAGGACAGATAGGCAGGCACCATAAGGATCACGAGAACAACGCCGAGCATGAGCAGCATGGGAAACATGAGCTTAGTTCCGGCCTGTTCACCCAGGATCCGTGCCTGCTTTTTTCTTTCCTCAAACGCTTCCGCCGCCTCCCGTTCAAGAATACCGGTGAGTTCCCGACTCCCTTTTCGCAGATTCTGCACAAGCAGTGTTGAAAACGTTTTATACCGGATCTCCGGTGTGTCACGCCCGATGTGCATGTACGCATCGATCTCAGAGACGCCTTTTTCCATCTCGGCGGAAGCATTTGCAATTACCTCATAGCCCACTTTTTCCTTCCCTCCCCTGTCAATGCTCTTTCTGTAATCGGAAGCAAGTCGTGCAAATGCCATACGCATGCTCATCCCCGCATTGAGAAGAAGTACAAGGTAGCTTATGACATTGGGATAATCACACATAAGCTGCTGCCTCTTCTTATCCAGTTCGATTCCTCGGTTCTGTATCCTTGAAAAAATAAACAGAACAGATGAGAGTATCCCCATAACCAGGATCATAAGTCCGGTCGATGAAGCGGGTACGGACCAGCTGACAGGTCTTCCGTCAATCTCCCCGGGGAGAAGGAGCTTTTCATCTCCCGCTGATGAAGCATTTTCAGCATCAACCGCACGCTCCACTTCGTCGCGCAGCTTTTCCGCCCGTGTAAGGTTCCTTGGATAGACTATGACATCCATTGTAAGCTCCCTCGTATATCCATCCAGTGACAGTTCTGCGGTGAGGCGCACATCACTGCCTGCCGGCGTCACATCGCGGCAGATCTTACCGTCCCAGTCGATGACAGACGGATTGCCCGTCATCCATGATACCGCTATTCCCTCATCGCCCAGACTGCTGACCAGCAGAAGATCCCTGTCCACATGGGAAGCAGGCATCCCCCCAAGGACAATATCCGGAAGGTCTGCGCAGGCGGAGGCGAGGAGCGCTGACACCTCTTCCTCCGTTCTGATTCTCGGCGGGACACTCAGCGAAACGCTCTCTTTCTCCCCTCCCACATCCACTTCCAGATTTTCCGTGTATGAAGTTCCCCCGTATTCTTCGCGGACGAGATATCCGCTTCGGACCGTGCTGCTTAACCATTCGCTCCCGATGGCGCATGCGCCGAGAATATTGGCAGCAAAAATAATAAGCAGGGCTGTCCGCATTGTCTCATCGGAAAGGTCCAGTGGGGCGAGCAGCTGTCTGTTGATGCGTGTCGCCGCAGCTGCAAATGCACCTCCGCTCCACACAAAAAGCACAGCAAACGCGATACACACAGCTCCATGAATCATCAGCATTCTCATAATAACCTCCTACACTTTTATGTCGACAATTTTGGACCCCCAGTAAACCGCTCCCGCATAGACGAGAAGGCAGCCCGTCATCGCCAGAAGTCCGAATGTCGTCGTGTACATGACATCAAGGAACCCCGGGGATGCGGCCTCCATGTAGATAATAATTCCGCAGGGCATCACCGACATGATTCTCTGCTCATATTTTTTAGCGGCAAGGGAAGTCTCGATCTCCCGCTCAACATCGATTTTATCGCTGATGATGCGGGCAGTCCGCGAGATGATATCCACCAGACTTCCTCCGGTCTTTTTTGCCGCAGCAAACACTGCCGCAAATGACTCAATGTCTTCCGAATCGGACCTTGCCGCTAAATCAAGGAGCAATACTTCGACAGGGACCGAGACCAGAAGCTGGGAGTAAATATAGGAAAACTCTCTCGTCATGTCAGCCTCGGGTCCCAGAATATTGGCCAGATCCTTAGCTGTCTCCCTGATGGCATTCTCCACGGAGTAACCTGCGCGCAGGGAGACTGAAAGGCAGTTCAGGGCCTCACGGAACTCGCTCCTTTGCTGCCGCTTTTTATTCTCAAGACGTGATTTCATATACATCCGCGTAGCATAGACCCCGAGCGGCACAAGTAGAAAGGTGACCCACCATCTTCGATAGAAGAGAAAATTCACTGCCAATACCAGCAAGGCCCCGAGAATTCCTCCCTCCAGATATTCTCTTGTCATTCCGCCGAAAACTCTTTTTCTGCTATTTCTCTTAGCCTTAGATCCGCTGTGTTTCATTCTCCCCTCCTTTCCCGATGCAATCATGTGACCTTTTACCCGGTCTGTCACCCACGTCACTGCTTAGCTGCAGCTCCGCTCCTTATCAGTTTCAGGCGTTGGGTGAGCTCTCCTGTCTTCTCGAACACTTCCTTCTCATCGTTCCATGAATACAGACTGTGGATCCTGACCTCATCCCCGTCCATGCCGTCGACCTCGGCGATCTCGAGCACCCTTCTTGAATGGTCACGGAGACGCCCGAGATGAATCAGAATGTCGACACCGGAGGCAATCTGGCGGCGGATAGCCGCGAGCGGAAGCGGAAATGCCATGAGGACCATGGTCTCAAGACGCGAGAGCATGTCATAGGTGCTGTTGGCATGAATGGTGCAGAGGGACCCGTCATGTCCCGTGTTAAAAGCCTGCAGCATATCAACAGCCTCCCCGCCGCGTACTTCTCCGACGATAATGCGGTCCGGCCTCATTCTAAGGCTCGACTTTATCAGGTCTCGGATCGTGATCTCCGCATTTCCCTCCATGTTGGCCTGCTTGGCTTCCATGCGGACCAGGTTCTGGACACCCTGGATCTGCAGCTCCGCGTTATCTTCTATGGTAATGATGCGTTCCGTCTTCGGTATATAATTGGACAGCGCATTCAGAAAAGTTGTCTTTCCGGCACTCGTCCCACCGCCAATAATGATGGAGTAGCCCGATCTGACCAGCGTTTCGAGAAAAGACGCCGCCTCCGCGCTGATGCTGCCGTAATTAATCAGCATATCCATGGTAATCGGCACCTCCGGAAATCTTCGGATCGTGAGAATAGGGCCCTCAAGCGCGACCGGAGCCGTGACCACATTCACACGGCTGCCATCCGGCAGCCGCGCGTCAACGATCGGACTGCTCTCATTGACGACACGGTTTACCTTACCGACGATCTGTTGTATGACATCATCAAGCTTTTCCGGAGATGAAAATCTATTTTTTACACGGGTAAGTTTTCCCGCCCGCTCAACAAAGATACAGTCCGGACCGTTGACCATAATTTCTGTTACCTGCCGGTCATCGATAAGGTCCTGCAGCACATCCAGTCTGCGAACGGAATAAAAAAGCTCCCTCGAGATTTCGGATCTCATTTCAAGCGTCATATAGCACTCTTTGCCGGCATCTATGACCAGTTCTGTAATTATGCCTTTGATCTGTTTGTCGGTAACTTCACCCGCCAGGGCGAGGCGGGCCATCAATTCCTTTCGGAGCTTACGGTAGAGGTCCTGCATGGCTGTTCCTTTCTTCATCTGCATTTCATGAGGGCTGCCGTTCTTAAATTTGGGTGCACTTAAGAAACCTATGGACAGAGATCCATACGCAGCTGCTTCGGGCCTATATTGCGGCGGCTTCGCCTTACTCTGTGACCGGATTTACATGTTCAGTTTTAACATCGGGAAAATGGCGGAAATGTCGTTCTTTATTTCGTGTAAAGAGAGTAGCAAAAAAGAGATATTATGTAAATGGATTTTATCAAAGTCCGTAATATCCTACCATTTTTGGGCATAATTCCATAAAATTCTACCATCGGTCAATGATCCGGTTCAAAGTGCATTGACGTAAAAAAGGCTGCTGTACAAGGCACTGCCGCCACCGCCCAGCGCAGATATTTACAGATAATAACTGCTATAGGCAGAGACGGCGCTCCCTGATGCGGCAGCCTCACAATTCTATATCATTTTGCTCTGTAGAGGAACGTTACAATCTGACCTCTCGTGCAGTTCGCATCGATATCGAACATTCCCTTCTTCGAACCGGATGTATAGCCGGTCGTTATCTTCTTCTGAGCACCCCAAAGGATAGCATTGTAAAAGACATGATTCTTCGGGACATCCTTGAACGGAGACTTTGCTACTGCCTTCGGAGCCGGCTTTCCGTTCAGTCTCCACAGGAACATCATACACTCACCGCGGCTCACATTGCGGTCAATGCCGAACGTCCCGTCCGAATATCCCTTGGTAATCCCTTTCTGAGATCCCCACAGAATTGCCTTGTAAAACGCATGGTTCTTAGGCACATCTTCGAAGGGAGATTTCGACACCGTCTTCGGGGCCTGCTTACCCGCATACCTCCACAGGAACATCATCATCTCACCGCGGGTGCAGGATCTATTGATCCCGAATGTGCCATCGGGATAGCCTTTAGTAATGCCGGCATCCGCAGCCCAGTAGATTGCCTTGAAGTAGGCATGATTCGGATTCTGAACATCAGAAAATGCATATCCGGTCGGGGCAGGTTTATCGGCAGTGAGAGTCATACTTGAGGTGAGCACAGGCAGCGACGTATACGCTTTTCCGGATGCGTCATACATCGTCCCGGGAAGCGCTATGGAACTGCTGCTTGCTTTTGGGGTCACCAATTTGGCAAGCTTAGAGCAGTTAAGGAACATATCCTCTGTCGAAGCCATTTTAGCGTCAAAATTTCTCAGGTCCAGTTCCGTGATATTTGCGCAGCCCGAGAACATCGAGCTCATATCCTCCACCTTTGACGTATTAAAGCTGCTGAGATCAAGTCGGGTGAGGCTCTCACAGCCGCTGAACATCCCCTCCATATCCGTAACTTCTGAGGTGGAAAACCCTGTTAGATTCAATTCCGTGAGAGCGCTGCAGCCGTAAAACATCTGATACATATCCGCAACATTGGTCGTTGTAAATCCGCTGAGATCGAGCTGTGTCAATGCGGAGAGCTCCGCGAACATACCTGCCATATCAGTGACGCGCGATGTATCCATCCCTGAGGTATTTATGCTTTTAATCCCGGTCATGTTCTCGAAAAAGAATGATGAGTCTTCGGGAAGATACATTTTTCCGCTGCTCACACTTACGTTTTCCACTGTAAGCACAGCATCGCCGATTATTTCCTTCCAGTCAGCATCCAACTGGCCGTTATTCGAAATAAAATACAGATTTTTTGAGCTGATCCGGGCTTCTACATTGTCTCCGACATTCCATGTGGCATCTGAAGCACCTGTCAGGATCTCCTGCATATCCGTTATTTCCGCCGTGTCAGTCATCTCCGGAACATCCGTTATTTCCGCCGCATCAGCCATCTCCGGAACATCCGTCATTTCCGCCACATCAGCCATCTCCGGAACATCCGTCATTTCCGCCGCGTCAGCCATCTCCGGAACATCCGATACTTCCGGCGCATCTGTCACGATGGCGGCAGCCTCCTCTTCCGTCAACACTGAGGCATGCACCGGCGTGAGCGTTGCCGAGAAACAGAGAATAGCTGCACACGCAGCAGTCAGAGCTCTTGTAAATACTTTTTTCACGATTGTTCTCCTTCGAAATTTTATATGATACTACGCGTTTCTTCTCATCGAGTTTCTTATTCTGCCTCTTATCTAAGCATAGCCCGGCTCCTGTACAGAGTCCCTCTGACCAGGCTTTAACACATGGTATCATCTGAGCGGATCTAATTCAAGTCTCGCTCGCGAGATTTGGCCCGGGATTCTGGTCAGCGTCAGCTGACGTAATGCCAAACAGGATACATGCATATTTTCGCGCAGCACGTTCAAGTCTCGCTCGCGAGACTTGGCGCGGGATTCGGGTCAGCGTTAGCTGACATCTTCCAAACCGAGTCCCTGCGGTCTTCGCTTCGCTACGGTCGGCGCCTACGTGCCCTGCGGGTAAAAGCGAACGTCCACTGGACGTTCTGCGCCCTCGCGGAGCGTATATCTTTTGTTGCCCACCGCCTATAGAGGCGGGGGTCATCTCACACTGAGATATAACAAAAATCCTCCTGCTTTGTCTGTTATCGCTTGTCACATACGCCTCCGGAGAAGTATCATATTTGTATGGAGGAGTAAATCATGGTCATACACCCGGAGAGATTCATAAAACGTATGTTAGGTAAATCAAGAGCTTATAAAACCGAAGATCTTATAATGGAAGCCAACTATCACACGCACACCTGGCGGTGCCGGCACGCGTCGGGGACCGAGCGTGATTACATTGAAAATGCCATCGACCACGGGATCAAAATACTGGGGTTCTCAGACCACACACCCTACCCTTTTCCCGACGGATATACATCCGGATTCCGGATGCATGTCAACCAGCTTGACGATTATGTAATGACGCTGGAAATGCTCAGGGAGGAATACCGGGATGACATCGAGATCCATATAGGCTTTGAGGCCGAATATTACCCCGCCTATTTTGGTGACCTGCTCCGCCTGCTCGATGATTATCCGATCGAATACCTGCTGCTCGGCCAGCACTTTCTCGGAAATGAGCGCGGCGATTCCTACAGCGGCATGCCGACGGCTAGTGAGAAAAAGCTCGCCCGCTATGTCGAGCAGACAAAAGAAGCCATGGAGACCGGACGTTTCGCTTATTTTGCCCATCCCGACCTGTTCAATTTCATCGGTCCTGCCGATATTTATGACAGATACATGCGTGAACTGTGCGAGAGCGCTAAAGCTCTTCACATCCCGCTCGAGATCAACTTCCTCGGTCTCTATGACGGCAGAAATTACCCAAACTCGCAGTTCTGGAAGATTGCGGGAGAGGTGGGATGTGACGTTATTTTCGGTGCCGACGCCCATGCCCCGGATATGGTATGGAATCCGTGGTCACTCGGAGAAGCACAGGCCATGGCAGAAAAATACAGGCTGCATCTCATCCGGACAATTGAGCTCGGTGATCATTTCTGAAACTCAATTGTCCGCGGAGCGCAGCCTGCAGATCATAATTATTTAATTCGGTAAAGGAAAGTCACGATCTGACCTCGTGTACAGTTTTTGTCAACTCCGAACGTGCCGTCGGCAAAGCCCTTGGTAACTCTCTTCTGGGATCCCCAGAGGATAGCTTTATAGAATACGTGTGTTTTAGGAACATCTGTAAACGGGGACTTTGTGACAGTCTTAGGAGCAGGCATGCCCTTTGCCCTCCAGATGAACATCATGATCTGACCGCGGGTGCAGGTTTTATCAATACCGAACGTACCATCAGAAAAGCCCTTGGTGATGCCCTTCTGGGAAGCCCACAGGATTGCTTTATAGAAAGCATGTGTTTTACTGACATCCGTGAACGGACTCTTTGACTGTGCTTTGGGCTCCGGCTTGCCCATGAGTCTCCACAGGAACATGACAGCTTCACCCCGGGTGCAGGTCCTGTCGATCCCGAAAGTGTTGTCGCTGTAGCCTTTTGTAATTCCGTTAGACGCTGCCCAGTATATTGCGTTGTAATACGGGTTTGTCGGATCCTGGACATCCGTGAAGAACAGGTACGGAATCGCGACCCGCAGCTCTCCGACCTCGTCACAGAACCAGAGATCACAGTAGGCAACCTCCCCGACGACCCAGTTATCAGTATCCTGCGTCACCCTCATCACATAATATGTCGAACCGACATATGCTCCGTTATCTGAATAAGACCACTCTAGGCTCGATCCGTCAGTGAATTTAATTTTGACGGTAAAGAGATCAAGGAGCCTTTCCGGCTTGAAATCCCAAACATTATAATTAATGCTTCCGTCATCGTTCACGTGCCACGCGCCGTCCTCAAAGTTTCCGACTGTCAGGAATCTGCCGCTTTTCAGGACAGCTTCCGCCGACACAACGTCTTTTGTCGTCTTATTGATCCGGAATTTTCCTCTGTCGGCTCTGTCCGAGTCGGGATATATGCAGAAAACGTATTTCAGATTAGCCTTCATTCTAATGGTAATGTGATATCCGCTCTCATCATAATATTCGGTCCATGCATCTGTTTCATGCATTGAGACAGCGTCCTCAGACGTATACACTGTCCCGTATACCCGGCCTGTCGTCTTTATCACATCCACACGGTATGTCCCGGCCTCTTCCGGTGTGAACATATAGCAATTATAGTCCGTTATGTTGCTGCACTTGAAATCATACTGAGTTCCGGTCTCGAGGAAGTAATACCAGTAGGCACCTGTAAGCTCCTCAGGAATCATTGACATATCAAATGTCGCCGGTCCTTCCAGGTCCTCTTTATTTACTTCCTGAGCGTCGGTCTCCGCCTGTTCAGAATCCTCTCCGGATACGTCTTCTGCCTCCGTCTCTGCCAATTCTTCTCCGGATACATTATCTGTCTCCGCCGCATCGCTCTCAGCTGATACTTTCCATGCAGCGCCTGCCAAAAGCCCGTCATCCGATACCCCGGCACCGAACACCGGCATGCTGCCGGCAAGGCACACTGCAAATGCGACCGTCAGGTTTTTTAATATACGTCTGTAATTCATGTCAGTTCCCCATTTATTCTTCTGCTCTGATGGTCCGTGTAACGCAACACATTATAGTATTTCGTACTTTATCCGTCAAATACCAGTTTTTTTGTGGAATGAATTTCCCGAATGTATTAAAATAGAATTAGCAATATGACCAAATGTACTGAGGATTTCCCATGCTGATTTATAGATCTTTTTCAGAACTTCTTGCGGACTGGTCGCGCAGCAGCGCTCCCGCCCTGCTCTTTGGTGATCCCATATCCTCAATTTCATACAGCGAACTAGCCGGTCTCATCCGGCAGGAAGCCGAGAAAATCCGCAATGAAAAAGCGGTGCGCCGTCTGATTGTGACGGATCACGAAGTGCGGACAATCGTTGCTATAATCGCCTGTGCGATTGCGGGCTGTGACACGGTGCTGGCAGATGAGTCTCTGAGCGACAGAACGCTTGCCGCCGTTACTAAAGCAGTCTGTCCGGACAGCATTCACTGCAGTGACAGAGACCTTTATGAGTATCTGTGTGAAAATCTGCCGGCAAGGCAGCATGTTTCCGCGCTTCCTCACAAAAAGCCCGGTGAGGAAGGCTTCCTGATTTTCTTCACGTCCGGAACCACGAGCCCGTCAAAAGCAGTGGTCCTGACGCCGGAATCACTGCTCCGCTGTACATACTCCGGGCAGTGTATGCTCGCATGCCATCCTGACGATATCCTGCTCTCCGTTCTTCCGTTCTCCCATGTGTTCGGCTTTGTGTGCGGCCTTCTCTGGGGGCTTGCTTACGGAGCGGCTGTTGCACTGGGGCGGGGATCAAAATACCTTCTTGCCGACTGTGAGCATTTCAGACCGACGATTCTTCCCGCTGTACCGTCAATCATAAATGTCCTTGTTCAGCGCGGCTGCCTGAACAGAGAGCTTTCGACCGTGCTCATCGGCGCAGCTCCTCTGACTACAGAGACAATGCTCGCACTTGGCAGCTCAGGCCGAAAAATATATATCGGTTACGGGCTCACTGAGACATCCAGCGGCCTGGCTATCACCCAGAAGCTGTCCGAGCCGAACGAACTGTATCCGTGCCCGGATGTTGATATCTGCATAGAAGCAGACGGCGAGATTTCTGTGACAACACCCTGCATGATGGAGGGGTATCTGACATTTGCAGCAAAAGAGAGTTTCACTCCTGCCCGTGGAGCACGCTTCTACACCGGAGATCTCGGATTTCTTACCCGGGACAGCGCGCTCGTCCTTACAGGCCGCAAAAAAGATCTGCTCATACTGCCGGACGGCACGAAGATTTTCTGCCCCGATTACGAGAATGCTCTCGCGCCAATGATCGGGACAGATGATATCGCGCTGGTCCTTCGCGATCATAAGCCCGTTCTCATCGTGGGCGGCATGTCATCCGACTACTATCAGCAGATCGTCAATATCGTTGAGGATTTTAACAGCATGCAGCCGCACAGCGCCCGTGTCTACGATGTCATCCTGCAGGAAGCTCCGCTTCCCCGCACACAAGCAGGCAAGCTGCGCCGCTGGCAGGTGGATCCGGAGCAGCCTCTTCCTTCTGATAACGAATAAAATAGAGGAGCTGTCGCATTGCGACAGCTCCTCTTATTTTTATTCATACAGGCCGTCGTCCCAGACGGTCCCATCCCATCCTTTTTCGCGATTGCCCTCGACCTCGAGGGCTTTTTTGAACTGTGTCTCATAGAGTTCGGTGTACACACCGCCCTTTTCGACCAGAACTTCGTGCTCGCCCCGCTCAACAATCTCTCCGTCCTTGACGACAAGGATCTCGTCGGCCGCAAGAATCGTAGATAGCCTGTGGGCAATAAGAATACTCGTCCGGGAAGCGATCAGAGGATCGATGGCTTCCTGGATTTTATTCTCCGAGATCGAATCCAGCGCGGATGTGGCTTCGTCGAAGACCAGCAGCGCCGGATCCTTGAGCAGCACCCTCGCGATTGAGATTCGCTGCTTCTCGCCGCCTGACAGCTTAAGTCCTCTGTTGCCGACCATAGTGTCAAGACCGAGCTCCTGCTTTTCTATAAAGTCATATATATTTGCCTTTCTGCAGGCCTCGATGAGATCATCTTCGGTCGCGTCCGGATTGGCGTACAGAAGATTCTCCCGTATCGTGCCGTTAAAGAGATAGGTCTCCTGGGATACGATTCCGATATTTCTTCGCAGCCATTCAAGATCGATCTTCCGGACATCCACTCCCTCGAACTTTACGCACCCGCCCGTAACGTCATACATACGCGGAATCAGATTGATCATGGTGCTTTTGCCCGAGCCCGAAGGGCCGACAATAGCCACCGAATGACCGCTCTCAAGAGAGAAGTTTACATCCTTAAGAATCTTTCGTTCGGGCTCATAATAAAACTCGACGTGCTCGAAATCCACGCGGCCCGTCGCCTCCTTCGGTATGACTGCGTCCGGGGGGCTCTCGATCTCGACAGGCATGTCATAGTAGTCAAAAATTCTGGTGAACATAGCCATAGACCGTATCCAGTCGACCTGAATATTGAGCAGTTGGTTGACCGGACCGTACATTTTGCCAAGCAGGGCGACCAGGACCGTGATATCACCGACTGTCAGAGTGGAATCGTATTTCATCATGAGAATTCCGCCGACAAGATAGAGCAGCATGGGGCCGATGCTTGCAAATGTAGATATGGCCACCATGAACCACCTGCCCGCCATGCTCTCTCTGATGTTGAGACCGATCATTTTCTTATTTGCAGACTCATACTTTTCATACTCCGCCTGCTCCTTGCCGAACAGCTTCACCAGCTGCTGCCCGCTGACGGACATAGTCTCGTTCAGGATACCGTTGATCTCGTCATTGCACTCCTGCGATTCGCGGGTAAGATCCCATCTGGTCTTTCCGGCACGACGGGTGGGGATCACAAAGAGCGGGATGATCAGCACACCGACCGTAGCCAGGATCCAGTTCTCCCTGTACATCACGACGACAGCCACCGTCAGCGTGATGACATTGGAGAGAATGCTGGTCATCGTGTTCGTAATCGTGCGCTGCACGCCGTCAATATCGCTCGTCATGCGGGTGATGATATCGCCCTGATTGTTAGTCGTGAAGAAGCGCTGCGACATTTTCTGCAGATGGCGGTACATCTTATTTCGCATGTCGAATGTAATATGCTGCGCAATCCATGTGTTGAAATAGCTCTCGAGCACGCCGATCAGGTTGGCTGCAAATGTGACTGCGAGAGACAGCAGGATCAGCCTGATCAGAGCTTCCATATCTCTGGCTATCAAACCTTCGTCGATGATCCGTCCTGTCAGGACCGACGGAGCCAGCGTAAAAATCGAAGACACCAAAATAGCCGCAAGGACGAGCAGCATCTGCTTCCAGTACGGTTTCAGATAAGAAAATATTCTTAATATAAGTTCTTTAGTCACCTTTGGAGCGGCTGCCTTCTCCTCCTCAGTGAGGTAGCGTCCTCCTCTTCCTCCTCCGTGTCCACCGGGTCCGGCCATACACTGTCCTCCCTTCTCGCGATTCGCCTCCGCTTATTCACCATGCAGAAGATTCGCTTCAGAACTGCGGTTTTTCCTCATCCGGTACGTCATCTACAATCCTGCCCTTTATGACGTTCGGGCAGATAAAGTTATTGTAAGCATACTCCCAGAGCTCCTCCGATCCTAAACTTGCGCGTGCGTTCCTCCTGAGCACCTGTGAGAGCTTCACACCGTGTTCGACCCAGGATATCCCGTCCGTCGCGTTGTTAAGCATAAGCGGCTGGAAATTATCCAGGGCACGGGCAAATTTGGCTTCCGGCGTCTCCCATGCTTCGAACTCTTCCCAGATCGCCCTCAATTTCGCCCCCGCATCCTCGGGAAGAAGTCCGAAAATGCGGTCCGCTGCCGCAAGTTCCCTCTCCGCCTGACTCTGCTTTGCTGCCTCATCGTAGGCGTAGGTATCGCCGGCGTCAATCTCCACGAGATCGTGAATGAGGACCATGATCATTGTTCTTGCGACATCGATTTTTTCATTTGCGTAATCCGCAAGAAGCCATGCCATAATGGCCATGTGCCATGCGTGCTCGGCATCGTTTTCTTTGCGCACACCGTCCGACAGATAGGTCTGCCTTCCGATGAACTTGTCCTTGTCGATCTCCAGTATAAATCTGAAGAAATTGTCCAGTCTCTCCTTGTCAGCCAATTTTAAGAACTCCTTTCTGACATCTCCCATCATATACAGCGATCCGCAGGCTGTGACCGGCCCTCCGCCCGCAAGGAGCAGAGCGCGTTTTACGCCGTCCGCAATGCTTTTTTCTGCAAATGCAGCTGCATCACAAACATTGTCTGCCGATTTCCGGATAATTTCCGCCAGCTTCTCCGCGGCCAGAGCTCTGGGATTGTCCGGTGTGAGACATACAAAGGCTTTTGCATGCGGGAGGAGATACCTAAGCATTTTATCATACTCTTTATCCGCCAGAACCCCCATGAGAAATACGATTTTCTCATTCGGAAGCAGCGTGGACAGGTTATTTTCCAGGGCTTCTATGCACTGGGGATTGTGGGAACCGTCGCATATGAAGAGCGGCTTCTTTCGCAGGATCTCGAACCTGGCCGGCCAGGTGACTGTGCCAAGGCCTTCTCTGACAGCTGTCTCGGGTATGCTCCACCCCTTTTCCTTCAGCTTCCCGATAATCTCCAGCACCATGACCGCATTGAAAACCTGATGCCTGCCCGGGAGAGCTGTGGAAATATCTCTGTATTCGTGCCAGGAAAACAGCTGTCCTGGATCTGCAGCACCTTTCAACGACACAGAATCCATATCCGCACGGCAAAGTACCGCTCCCCGCTCACTGCAGGCCTTCCGGTAGACCTCCTCGGCCTCAATGTCCACAGGGTAGGTGACCACAGGGCAGCCCTTCTTAATGATACCTGCCTTCTCAAAAGCAATCTCAGCCAGTGTATCTCCGAGGAACTGCGTATGTTCGAGACTCAGATTCACAATTGCGCATACTTCGGGCGGAGGAATAATGTTCGTTGAGTCAAGCCTTCCTCCCATCCCGACTTCCATGACGACAATATCGCAGGATACGTGCGCAAATGCAGCAAATGCCGCCATCGTCAGTATCTCGAACTCCGTCGGCTTATCCTCCATCTCAGAAAGACCATGCCTGCTGCCGCAGACAGCGGTCCGGACCTCTCCCACCGCCCGGCAGAAATCCTCCTCCGAAATATTCTGTCCGTTTATTTTTATACTCTCAAGAATCGTCTCAAGATACGGGGAAGTGAACATGCCGGTCTTATACCCGGCTACCCTGAGGACAGACTCAAGCATAGCGCAGGTCGAACCCTTGCCGTTCGTACCGGCAACGTGGACATACCGAAGCTTATTCTCCGGGTGCCCCATGCGCTCTGCCATCTCCTGCATCCGCGAAAGACCGAGCCGGCTCCCGTGCCACCTGTTCATAAAATCCAGAGCTTCCTTAAATGTCATATATTCTTTCCTCGGACTCATTTGCTTTTCCTTCATCTGCAGCGGCGAAACTCTCTCACATTGAAAATTGTTCACGCCGTCACGGTCTCAATCCCGGCTGCGATCTCTGCTGATTTTTGCCGCGTAGGCCATAATACCGGCTACTGTTTTCGCATCCTGAATCTCACCCGCATAGATCTTCTCCATGAGTGTCTCGAGTTCAAATGCCTCCACATTGATCTCCTCAGCCTCATCCAGGTGCTGCCCGTCTGCCGGAACAAGATCTTCGGCAAGGTATACGTCCGTAAACTCGCTGCAGTAGGCGACCGCCGTCTTCAATTTGATAAGCGGGCTTATCTTGTCACTTGTGTAGCCGGTTTCCTCTCGAAGCTCGCGTGCAGCGGTGTCGGCTGTATTCTCGGTCAGGGAATCTCTTGCACCCGCAGGAAGTTCTATGGTCTCACGGTCAATGGCCGGCCTCATTTGATGGATCATGAGGATCCTCCCATCCGGGAGCACAGGCACAATACAGGCTCCACCGCGCGGATGGTCAATAAAGTCCCACTGTTCGATTTTTCCGTCCGGCAGTTCCATTGTGTCCCTGTAAAATGTGAGAACGCCGCCCTTGTAGGCCAGTGTCCTGTCGAGTCGTCTCAATTTATGTTCCATTTATATGCCATCCTCTCTAAAATCTGATTACTCTCGCGATCCGCCGGATGCCCGACTCGCCGACGACTTTCGGACCTGAAGCAATGAACATCGCCTGCCGCCTTTGCCTGAACGACAAAGGGGGCCGTCGCCGACAGCCCCCTCATGTTCGCAATTTAATCTCTGAGCGCGGCGCGGCAAGAACGCCGAGGCGTTCTTGATGTGTCGCTCTGTGACCCATACGCCGAAGAAGCAGGGTCATCTATCGCCGAACATTTATTTTTTATTCTTGCATGCCTTATTCAGCTCGTCGACAACGATCTGAAGGGCTTTAATTCTGGCATACTTCTTGTCAACAGATTCAAGAATGTACCACGGAGCGGTGACGGTGCTCGTCTTCTGGAGCATCTCGTTAATCGCGTCGACATAGAGATCCCATTTTTCGCGATTTCTCCAGTCCTCATCGGTAATCTTCCACTGTTTCTCCGGTGTATTCTGGCGGTCGGTAAATCTCTCCAGCTGAGTCTGATTGTCGATCTGTACCCAGAACTTGATGACGACTGCGCCCCAGTCCGTGAGCTCACGCTCGAACTCATTCATCTCATTGTAAGCTCTCTGCCAGTCGTTCTCGGAGCAGAATCCCTCGAGACGCTCTACCATGACACGGCCGTACCAGGTGCGGTCGAAAATGGTGATGTGCCCCGTCTTTGGCAGACGGTTCCAGAATCTCCACAGATAATGGCGGGCTTTCTCATGCGGTTCCGGGCTCGCGATCGGCTCAACGACATAACCGCGGGGATCTAAGGCTGCGGTAATTCTCTTGATGTTGCCGCCCTTGCCGGCTGCGTCCATTCCCTCGTAGGCGATGATGACCGGTATCTTCTTGCGATACAGTTTGTTGTGAAGAGCGCGGAGCTCACCCTGCAGGCGGTCGAGTTCCTTCTTATACTCTTCGTCCGTCAGAGATTTGCTGAGATCAACTTCATCAAGAAGCGGCATCGGCTTCAGCGGAAATGTATTCTGCAGGATCGGAACGGCCAGAGAATGATTCTTGATGGCTGTGTCAATGCCCAGATTCAGGAACTGAAGGACCTGAAGTTCTGCCCATTTCTTGTTCTTGGCATCGATGATATACCACGGAACATTTGAACGGTTCGTATCCTCAAGATACTTATTGTACACATCGAGGCACTCATTATAGTGCTCATTCTCCCAGAGGTCTTCCTTGTCGACGCGCCACTTTGTATTCTTGTCCGCAAGGAGAAGGTCGAGTCTCTTCTTCTGCTCCTTCTTACTGATATGGAAGAAGAACTTCATAACAAGATAGCCGTTGTCCGTGAGCTGGCGCTCTGCGATATTGATGCTTTTGATCCTCTTAGCGTACGTCTCCTCGTCGATGGTCCCTTCAAGCACTCCGTCCGTGACCTCTTCCATCCAGCATGTGTCAAAGAACTTGAACTTGCCGGCTTCCGGGATTTCAAGGAAATAGCGATAAAGGAACGGTTTTCTCTTCTCCTCTTCTGTCGGAGCGGAATCCATCGTAGCGACCTTGAAGAAGCGCGGATCAATGCTCTTTATAACTTCTCCCATCACGCTTCCCTTGCCGGCGCTGCCCCATCCTTCAAAAATGACCATGACCGGAAGCTTGGCTTCCTTGATTCTCATCTGGTTGGCAGCGAGCTTGGCCTGTTCTACCTTCAGTGCAGCTTTAACGGCTTCTTTCTCCGGCTGCGCTGTCTTAACAAAATTTTTCAGCATAAATGCCTCCTGTGATATATATATTTATTTGAAAAGAACTGATTCATTGTATAAATTGTAGCACATTGTCACATACCATACCAGTACTTCTGTATCTTTCAGACAACACATCCCAACTACAATCGTATCCAAATGTAGCTTCCAGGCTTCACATCCCAGTTGCTGCCGAATTCAAATGCAGCCTTCAGGCATCACATCAAATTTTCATTTCCCGCATCGCTTCTATGCTGTATCTGCCGCGGCACGTGCAATCACACCTTTTTGTACACGACCTTGCCGCCGCAGATTGTCATGTGCACCCGCCCGGTCAGTTCCATGCCTGTGAACGGGGTATTCTCCGCCTTTGACGCATAGCCTCCTGCCGTAAATTTCTCATTTTCATCAAATAGCACAAGATCGCAGGGACCGCCTTCGGCAATGTAGCCGGCGTCAAAATGATACATGCTCGCCGGTGCGTAAGACATGCGCTCGAGAAGGGTCCGCATGGAGAGATACCCTTTATGAACAAGCTCCGTTATCCCAAGGGCAAGGGAAGTCTCAAGACCGATAATGCCGCTCGGGGCTTCCGTGAGCTTTCGCTCCTTCTTCTCCGCTGTCGTGTGGGGAGCGTGATCAGTCGCGATAATATCGATCGTCCCGTCAGCCAGACCTTCGATGATGGCCATGCGGTCCGCCTCCTCGCGGAGCGGCGGATTCATCTTCGCGTAGGAGCCATATCGAATCGCTGCCTCCTCGGTCAGAGAAAAGTGATGCGGTGTTGCCTCCGCGTGAATATTGCCGAGGGCAGCTTTCGCCTTAGCCTTTCGAACGAGTTCTACCGCCTCTTTGGTGCTGATGTGCTGTATCTCAATGCTGGCCCCGGTCTCAAGGGCGAGTCCAAGGTCTCTCTCCACCATGACGATCTCCGCCATCCTGTCGGAGCCTCCGATATGATAGTACTCACTTGCCTTTCCGTGGTTAATTCCGTTATTTTCAATATAATCAGGATCCTCCTCGTGGAAGCTGATTGGAACTCCCAGATCTCTCGTGCGAATCATGGCCTCCTTCACGATCTCCGGGTTCCTCAGAGGAATGCCGTCATCGGTGAAGCCCACAGCCCCCGCGCGCACGAGTTTCTCCATGTTCGTGAGTATTTCACCCATCATGCCGCAGGTCACATTTGCACATGAAGTGACGTGAATACCCGTCGTCGCTCCCTTCTCCAGGCAGTAGGCAAGCGTGTCGACTGAATCGATCGTCGGCCGGGTATTAGCCATCATGACCACCGTCGTAAAACCGCCGGCCTTTGCAGCATTCGCCCCGGTGATGATGTCTTCTTTTGATGTAAACCCCGGATCCCTGAAGTGGACGTGCACATCGACAAGGCCCGGACCGACAGTGAGCCCCTCCGCGTCAATGACCTCGCATCCCTCCGGCGCATCAATACATTCCGCGATCTTAGTAATCCTCCCGTCCTCCGAGAGAATATCATAGTTCCCTTCCACGCCCGATTTCGGGTCGATCATGTATCCGTTCTTAATAAGCAGCATCCTAACACCTCGCTCTCGTGCTACAGTTGTATCCCTTTATCTCAGTGGGGAAGACCCCCGCTTCTGCAAGCGGTGGGTAAATCAATATCCTGCTTGTCTCAGTGGCGGGTCACAATCCCCCACTGAGATAAACGCCCGCGCCAAGTCTCGCGAGCGAGACTTGAATCCATAAATTGCCCGCACCTGGGGACAGCACCTAAAGACATTATACATCCCGCGCTGGCCGGATTATAGTAAAAAATGAGCTGCCTGAGCAGCGGTTCAGGTCAGCTGCTTTGGTATTTCGGATCCGGCGGCAGTTCAGGTTGGCTGCGCTTGTGCTTCGGGTCCGGCGGCAGTTCAGGTTGGCTGCGCTTGTGCTTCGGGTCCGGCGGCAGTTCTGGCCGGCTGCGCTTGTGCTTCGGGTCCGGCGGCAGTTCAGGTTGGCTGCGCTTGTGCTTCGGGTCCGGCGGCAGTTCAGGCTGGCTGCGCTTGTGCTTCGGGTCCGGCGGCAGTTCAGGTTGGCTGCGCTTGTGCTTCGGATCCGACGGCAGTTCAGGTTGGCTGCGCTTGTGCTTCGGATCCGGCGGCAGTTCAGGCCGGCTGCGCTTGTGCTTCGGGTCCGGCGGCAGTTCAGGTTGGCTGCGCTTGTGCTTCGGGTCCGGCGGCAGTTCAGGTTGGCTGCGCTTGTGCTTCGGGTCCGGCGCAAAGCATTCATCTTCGTGAGAAAAACATTGCAGGTCCTTCCCGGTGAGATCAAAAAAGCTTTAGCTTTTTTAAGCTCACAGAAAAGGACCTGCGTTTTTCGATGAAGATGATGTTTGCGCCGTGTTTTGAACTTAGTTGCAGCCAGCCTGAACTATCGCCGGCTTCTGAACTTAGCTGCTGCCAGCCTGAACTATCGCCGGCTTCTGAACTTAGCTGCTGCCAGCCTGAACTGTATCAATCTTAGCCCTTGACGGCACCCGCCGCGACGCCTCCGACGATATACTTCGACAGGAGCAAATAGACAACAATGACAGGGAAGATCGAGAACGCGATGGCCGCGTAGACTTGGCCCATATCGAACTTCAGCCAGTCAGCCGCGCGGAGCTGAGCGATCAGGATCGGCAGCGTCTTCACATGTTCCTTGTGAAGAATAAGAGCCGGTGTGAAGTAATTGTTCCAGCTGGAAACGAATGAGAAAATAGCCTGAACCGCGATTGCCGGCTTCATGAGCGGAAGCACGATCCTGTTGAAGATGAAGAACTCACCCGCTCCGTCAATCCGGGCAGCCTCCAGAAGCGACATGGGAAGGTTTGCTTCCATGTACTGCTTCATATAGAAGAAGGTGACCGGTGAGGCGATAGCCGGGACAATGAGCGGAATGAAATTATTCTCGAGTCCCATCTTATTAACGAGCTGTACAAAACCGAGTGCTGTGACCTGTGTCGGAATCATCATGATCGCCAGGATGAAGCTGAAGACCGCCTGACGACCCCGGAAAGGATAGGCTTGAATGGCAAATGCCGTCATTACCGAGAAATACGTGCAGCACAGCGCTGTGAATGAGGATATGACCAGCGAATTTCTCATTCCCTTGATCATGGGAAGCGTCCCGTGGAAGACATTTCTCATGTTCTCAATAAGATGTGTGCTCGGGATGGCAGTGAAGCCCCTGCCGAGCTCGCCATTCGATCTCGTCGCGTTGATGAACAAAACATAGAACCAGAACAGGCAGAGGAAAGAGAGAAGTATCAGGACTATATAAGCGATCGCGCGCCTTGCGCCGATGCTGACACCGTTTGATTTATTTGCATTCATTGCGATATCCTCCTTTCCTTAGTTGTTCTCCGGCTGGGCGGTGGCTTTGAAAATAATCATACTGAGTATGCCCGTGATAATCAGAAGTATCACGGAGAGCGCGCCTGCCAAACCGAAATTCTTACTGTACAGATGCTTGTTAAGGTACATGATCAGGGTCATGGACGACCGCACCGGATCGCCGCTGCCGTCGGTCAGGATCTGCGGGACATCGAACATCTGAAGACCGCCGATCAGTGACGTGACCATGACATAGATCAGGATCGGTCTCAGCAGCGGCAGGGTAATCTTGAAGAAGATCTGCGTCGCAGTCGCCCCGTCGACCTGGGCCGCCTCAAAGAGGTTCGTGTCAATACCCATCATGCCTGCCATGAGAAGGATCGTCGTGTTGCCGAACCACATCAGGAAATTCATAAAAGCCACAAGTCCGCGGACACTCCAGATATTGGACATGAACTTGAACGGCTTTGCAAATACATGCATGTTCACCAGAATGGAATTGACCGGGCCTGTATCCGCGAACAGTGTGAAAAACAGCATCGCAAACGCGGAAGCCATGATCAGGTTCGGCAGATAGATGACTGTCTTGAATACTCTTTGTCCTTTCAGCCTGAGTGACGGATCGGTGAACCAGGCTCCGAGGAGCAGGGATACGAGGATTTGGGGCACAAAACCCAGGATCCACATGATCATCGTATTCTTGAAATACTTCATAAAATCGCCGCTCGTGAACAGCTTAGTGTAGTTGGCCAAGCCGATGAAATTCGGCCCGATATGCTTAAGGCCTGACATATAATTTTCGAACAGACTGTTGTAAATAGTGCTTGCCAGCGGTATCAGCTGAAAGACGATGAATACTGCCGCGAAGGGTATAAGGAAGATATAGCCCCACTTTGTATACCCCATGACCGCGCTCTTTTTCTTGCTGCCCATTACGTTTCCTCCTAATACCATAGTTCCTCTTTCAGGATCCGCAGCGCCCTTCCGGTCAGGCGCCCCCTATATCGGAAAAACTCTGCCGATCCTGAAAACAATATCTTTGAGAAAGGTGTCTGCCCGCATCCGCGGACAGACACCCCGTTATTATCCTGTAATGATTACTGAAAGAGAGTATCAGCCAAGTTCCGGATACTTTTCAACAACTGCTGTGTTGAACTGAGCCAGAGCTTCATCATATGTAGCGTTGCCTTCGAAGTAGTTTCTCATAGCTCTCTGGAATTCTTCGTTGCAGCCCTGATCGTAGATGGAGATGTTGCTCATGTCTACAAGCTCAGCGCCTTCTGCGAGCATAGCGTACGGATTCTGGCCGCCGAGGATATCATTGCCGAAGCTCTCATCGCCGGCAAGTTTTGCAAGGACTTCCTTATTGTTGACACAGTCGGAATCCTTAACAGCGATGTCTTCAAGAACAGCTTCATCTGTTGTCATTGTGAGAATGATGTCTTTTACGAGTGTCGGGTTGTCTGTGCCGCGAGCTGCGCAGATCCATGTACCGCCCCAGTAGTAACCCTGCGGTCCGGTTGTGAGGCCCCAACCGCCTGCCTTGCCTACGGAACCGTCTTCATCAGCATGCATGGAGAAGTTGATGAGCCATGCCGGTCCGAAGTAGCAAAATACCGGAGACTCTTCAAAGAAGCCCTTGCTCCAGTCATCGGACCAGAGGTCGTTCGTTGTTGTCTCGCCTGCATCTACGAGAGCCTTGGAGTCCTCTACCCACTTCTCAATATTCGGGTCGATCGCGACCTTACCGTCAACTACCCACGGTGCGGATACGTTGTTGGAATATACACGGTATGTGTCATTGACAGTCGATGTGATGTTGTAGCCTTTCTCCTTCATCTTGGCAGCTGTCTCGTTAAATGTATCCCAATCTTTTACGAATTCCTGGACTTCTTCCGGCTCTGATACGCCGAGAACCTCCTGAGCAAGCTTTCTGTTATAGATGAGACCGGCGGAGCATGCCTGCCATGAAGCGCCGCGAAGCTCGCCGTTGGCATCTGTAACAACATCCTTGGTGTACTGATACTGCTGATCAAGATCAGCGTCTGTGATGCCCAGCTCTGAAAGCGGCATAGCTACGTCAACATCGGCATCTACATACTTGAGAGCGTAGTCAGCTTCTACCAGGAATAAGTCTACCTTGTCATCAGCTGCTGCGTCCGCGTTGCCCGGAAGCAGTGCATCCAGGTTATTCTGATATGCGTTGTCCTTGGTCGCTGTGATAGTGAACTTGACAGTTACATCGCCGATCTTACCGGTCGTAGCGTCGATTTTCTCATATCCCGGATAGTGATCTGCGACGCGGTTGATGAATTCCTCGTTCCATACCTGGACATTGAGGACTGATCCCTCATCGCCGGCCGGTTCTGCTGTTGCTACTGTCGAGTCTGTGCCTGCCGGCTCTGCTGCCGGTGCCGGGGCTGATGAGCCGCCGCAGGCTGCCAGACCTGTAACCATTGCTGCTGATAATGCAAGTGCAAGCCATTTTTTCTTCATTTTGGATTCCCTCCTGTTTAAATTATGGTTTGTAAACTATTTTCATTGCATAGAATGCAAATGTTAACTAATTGACCGCGCTTATCGTCTCACCCTCCACCAGGTATCCGTCGAGCACTGTGTTATCCTTGAGCGTCGTCCGCGGCTTTTCGATGAGTTCAATGATCTTGCTGGCCGCCGCCTCACCGATTCCTCTCATGTTCTGAGAATACGTCGTCAGCTTCGGACTCAGGAGCCGCCCGATCGTCACTCCGTCATATCCGGCGACCGATATATCTTCCGGGATCGAAAGCCCTGCGTCCCGTATGGCGTTCATACCGCCTATGCACGAGTAGTCATCCGGATACAAAATGCAGGTCGGCCTTCTCTTAAGAGCAAGCAGCTTTCGCGTTGCCTCACCGGCGGCCTCGTCATCGAGGTAAGCCACCTCCAGCACGTACTCCTCCGGGACTTCCAGGCCTGCTTCCTCCATCGTGCCGAAAAATCCGGCGATCCGGTCATCGGTGACTGAGGAAGATTTGCCGTGAATGTAGGCAATCCGCTTATGTCCGAGCGAGACAGCGTATCTGACCAGCTCCTGAATTCCCTTCTGATTGTTGGAAGAAATTGTCGCGCACCGGTCAAAAACATGGTCGATCGTGACGACCGGGATACTTGAGTTGACCAGTTCCAGAACTTCCGGTTGGGTGAAATCCACACAGGCGATGACCACGCCGTCCACATTTCTGTACTTGCAGTGCTCCAGATACGTTACTTTCTTTTTCTGCAGCTGCATGTTGATGAACGTTATGTCATACCCCTGGCTCTCCGCTTCCACTCTGAGTCCCTCGAGGACTTCCGAAAAAAACGGATGTGTCAGTCCGCTTCTGTGTCCGTCCGCGAACAGTACACCGATATCATGCGTCGCCTTCGTCTTCAGTGCCCTCGCTGCCATGTTCGGCAGGTAACCCATTTCATTGGCTGTCTCTCGGATCTGAGCTCTTCGGGCTTCGCTGATATCGCTCTGGTTGTTCAAAGCCTTGCTCACTGTCGCCACGGAAACTCCGCAGGCTGCCGCGATATCTTTTAACGAAACCATGGTGCGTCCCCTTTTCTGAACTACCTTAATCGTTTTCGTAACTCCATCATATCCCATTCCTCGTTTTTGTCAATACCAAATATCAAATTGATGTCTTTTTTGTCATTTTCACACATCGAAGCTGCGTTAAAATGTGCACTTTTCACAATCATTCTGAAAATTGAGCTTAATTTCTCTAATTGACCTTACTATCAGTTTCGTACTTTTTCAAGCAAAAACTACGAAAACTCTATTGATTTTTTCGTAATAATCAATTATATTGTCCATAAACAGAGTGGTTTCTACCGGTCCTTTATCCCAAGGTGCCGGATATAGTCAGGTACGCCTATCATCACAAGAAGGAGATTGCCATGAAATACGGTTATTTTGACGACAGGAATAAAGAATACGTCATTACCACACCAAGAACTCCTCTCCCCTGGATCAATTATCTGGGATGCGAAGAATTCTTTACGCTCATATCCAATACCGGAGGCGGTTACAGCTTCTACAAAGACGCCAAGCTTCTCCGTCTCACCAGGTTCCGCTACAACAACACGCCAAAGGATTCCAACGGGCACTATTTCTATATTAAGGACGGTGACACGATCTGGAACCCCGGATGGCAGCCGACCCAGACAGAACTCGACACTTACTCCTGCCGGCACGGCATGGGCTATACAGTCATAAAGGGCAGCAAAAATAAACTCTCCGCCGAAGTTACAGCGTTCGTACCGATCGGTGATTCCGCGGAAGTCCTTCGGGTCAGAGTCAAAAACGAAGATACGGTCTCCCGCAGTTTCAAGCTTTTCTCTTATGTGGAGTTCTGCCTCTGGAACGCGATGGACGACATGACGAACTTCCAGAGAAACTACAGCACCGGCGAAGTTGAGATCGACGGGTCCTCGATTTATCACAAGACTGAATACCGCGAGCGCAGGAACCATTACGCAGTCTTTACAGTAAACGCCCCCTGCGACGCTTACGATACAGACCGCGACAGCTTCCTCGGCGTCTACGGCGGTCCTCATGCTCCGGAGGCGGTCCTTGCCGGAAAGCTGAACAATAAAAAAGCCAGCGGCTGGTCTCCGATCGGAGCCCATGAGCTGGATCTTACTCTCAGTGCCGGAGAAGAAAAATCCTTCATCTTCCTCCTCGGATATGTGGAAGTACCGAGAGATCAGAAATGGGAATCCCGCGGGGTCGTAAATAAAGGACCGGCAAGAGAGCTCATCTCCAGGTATTCGACCGATGAGCAGGTCGATGTTGCATTTGCAGCGCTAAAGGCTTACTGGGACGATCTTCTCTCCACATTCTCGGCTGTCACGCCGGAAAATGAGTTCACACGGATGGTCAACATCTGGCATCAGTATCAGTGCATGGTGACCTTCAACATGTCCCGCTCAGCCTCCTACTATGAATCCGGCATAGGCCGCGGCATGGGCTTCCGCGACTCCAGCCAGGACCTCTTTGGTTTCGTACACCTGATCCCGGACAAAGCGCGCCAGAGGCTCCTCGATATTGCCGCCACCCAGTTCCCGGACGGCAGCGCCTACCACCAGTATCAGCCGCTCACCAAGCGCGGCAACATGGATGTCGGAAGCGGTTTCAACGATGACCCGCTGTGGCTCATAGCAGGCGTATCCGCCTATATCCGTGAGACCGGCGACTACACGATTCTCGATGAGGTGACACCGTTCGATAACGACGACTCGCTGGCAGCACCTCTCCTTGAGCATCTGCACAGGTCTTTCAATTACACCGTGACACACAAGGGTCCCCACGGTCTTCCGCTCATCGGCCGTGCCGACTGGAACGACTGCCTGAACCTCAACTGCTTCTCCGACGAACCGGGAGAATCCTTCCAGACAACAGGTCCGAGCGAAGGTCCGGTCGCCGAGTCCGTCTTCATCGCGGGAATGTTCGTCAAGTATGGCAAAGAATATGTGGAAATTCTGAGGCATATCGGCGATGAGGAGAAGGCACTTGCTGCGGAGAAAGAGATTGCGGTGATGGAGAAAACAGTCCTCACCGAGGGCTGGGACGGCGAGTGGTTCCTCAGGGCTTACGACGCCTTCGGCCAGAAAGTCGGATCACATGAATGTGAGGACGGCCAGATCTTTATCGAGCCTCAGGGATTCTGCGTCATGGCCGGCATCGGAAAGGATACAGGCGAAGCCCAGAAAGCCCTGGACAGCACCAGAGAAAGGCTTGAGTGCGAATACGGCATCATGATCCTTCAGCCCGCTTACAGGGATTATCACCTGAATCTCGGCGAAGTATCCTCCTACCCGCCCGGCTACAAGGAAAATGCCGGCATCTTCTGCCACAATAACCCCTGGGTCTCCATAGCGGAGGCGGAGATGGGCCACGGCAACCGCGCCTACAGCATATACAAAAAAATCACCCCCTCCTATCTCGAGGATAAGGGTGAGATCCATAGGACAGAGCCGTACGCATACTGCCAGATGGTCGGCGGCCGCGACGCAGTGAACTTCGGCGAGGGCAAGAACAGCTGGCTGACAGGCACGGCCTCCTGGACATTTGTGGACGCGTCGCAGTACATTCTCGGCATCTATCCGGATTTTGACGGACTCCGCGTGCGCCCGTGCATTCCGGCTTCATGGTCTGAATTCAAGGTGACAAGAAAATTCCGCGGCGCAACCTATCACATAACAGTTAAGAACCCGAAAAATATTGAATCCGTTGATTACACCGTCACAGTGGACGGATCAAAGGCAGCGACAAATATCCTGCCGGTGGCTCCGGCAGGAAGCACTGTTAACGTTGAGGTTATCATCGGCTGAGATTTCCGCGAGGGCTCACTTGGTGCCCTGTGGGTAGAACGTCCGCTGGACGTTCGCTCTTACCCGCAGGGCACGTAGGCGCCGACCGTAGCGAAGCGTAGACCGCAGGGATTCGGTTTGAAATTATGTCAGCTCACGCTGACCCGAATCCCGCGCCAAGTCTCGCGAGCGAGACTTGAATAAAAGACCCCTGTCTCCATTCTTTCCGGAGACCGGGGTCTTATATTTCATCAGCAATATTCATTTCAGCAGCAGATAAGCCGATACCGTCTTTCAGAATCAGGCAGTCTCCGCCTCGCGCCTTGTGATAATGACCTTAGCCGGGCACTTGGACGCGCACTTGCCGCACTGTACACACGTAGCGTAGTTGATATGGGCAATGTTGTCCTCGACCTTGATTGAGTTGTTGTCGCATACGAGCGTGCAGGCCTTGCAGCCGATGCAGCCAGCAGCACACTGGGCCTTTGTCGCCTTGCCCTTTTCCTGGCTTGCGCACGCGACGGCGTAGATCTGCTTGTCCGGAATGATCTCGATCAGATGCTGCGGGCAGACACTTGCGCACTTGCCGCAGCCGACGCACTTCGTGCGGTCGACCTTGGCGATGCCGTCCACGATGTGGATCGCGTCGAACTCGCATACCGATACGCACTCACCGAGACCAAGGCAGCCGGTCTGGCACATCTTTGTTCCCTTGCCGGGTATCGCGGCTGCAGCACCGCAGCTGTTGATACCGATGTAGTTGGCATTGTCATAAGCTTTTTCGCATGTGCCTGAGCACTTGACGAAGGCTACTTTCTTGTCGATTGAACCTGCCTCGACGCCCATGATCGCAGAGATTTTCTCAGCGACAGCAGCGCCGCCGACCGGGCATTTATTGACCGGAGCGTCACCCTTCGCGATGGCGGCCGCAAGGCCGTCACAGCCGGGATAACCGCAGGCGCCGCAGTTGTTGCCCGGAAGACATTCGCGCACTGCGGTCTCCTTCGGGTCGACTTCTACCTTGAACTTATTGCCTGTGAACACAAGCATGATACCGACAAGGAACGCTACGACGGCAAGCAGAATAATAGTAATAATCAATAATGCACTTCCACTCATATCCTGCCTCCTTAGCTAAGTGTGCTGAATCCGAAGAAAGCCATTCCCATCAGCGTCGCGGTAAAAAGAACAAGCGGAGCTCCCTTGATCGGAGCGGGGATATCATTCCCCTCCATCTTCTCGCGGATACCCGCCAGAAGGACGATCGCGATTGTATAACCTACGCCGGTGCCGAAACCGGAAATGACACTTTCGATGAAGTTGTAGCCGTCACTTACATTGTTCAGGGCAACACCGAGGACCGCGCAGTTCGTTGTGATCAGCGGAAGGTAGATGCCGAGTGCTGTGTAAAGTGCCGGAGATGTCTTTTTAAGGAACATCTCAACGACCTGGACCAGGGCCGCTATGACGATGATGAAAACGATCGTCTGCAGATAATCAAGACCGAGCGGCTCCAGAATAAATGTGTACAGAAGATTGGCTACCGCGGAAGCGATCGTAATAACGAAGATGACCGCGCCGCCGAGGGAAGCCGAAGTCTTGATCTTATTAGAAACGCCGAGGAATGAGCAGATTCCGAGGAACTGGCTGAGGACGACGTTATTGACCAGGGCTGCCCCGATAATAATCATAAAGAGAGACGTATTTCCACTCATGCTTTCGCCTCCTTCTTATCGCAGTTTGCTTTATCTGCCACAGCGCATGTCGCGCAGCTGCCTTCACATCCGCCGTCAACGAGATCATTGGCGCGGGTCTGAATCTTCATTGCGTTCATGAACATAACAATGAGACCGAGGATCAGGAAAGCGCCCGGAGCCTTGACCAGAAGGTCGATCGGCTTGTAGAAGGACGGCATGACCTGCACGCCGCAGAGCGTTCCGGCGCCGAACAGTTCACGGAAGAACGCGATCGCCATGATACCGATCGTGAATCCGAGTCCCATGCCGATACCGTCCATCGCGGACTCGATCGGGCCGTTCTTGGAAGCGTACGCTTCGGCGCGTCCGAGAATGATGCAGTTGACAACGATCAGCGGAATATATACGCCGAGGGCGTCGTTGATAGCTACGAAGTAAGCCTGCATGATCAGCTGTACGACCGTGACGAAGGACGCCACGATGACGATGAAAGCCGGCAGACGGACCTCATCCGGAATAATATTGCGGACGAGGGATATAACGATATTGGAGATGACCAGAACGGCGATCGTCGAAGCGCCCATACCGATGGCGTTCGTGACTGACGTTGTGACAGCCAGAGCCGGGCACATACCGAGCATCATGATAAAGACGGGGTTTTCTTTGACGATACCGTTGTAAATGCGTTCTGTATATTTATTCACAACTGCCCTCCTTACCCTGCGATCAGATAATTGTTATAGAAGTCGATAGCTGCATTGACCGCATTGACGACAGCGCCGCTTGTTGTGGACGCGCCGGAGACGGAGTCGATCTCGTTGTCCGCTGTGGATCCGCCGGCCTTGTTGAGGGTGAAGCTGTCCACCTTGACGTTCGCGAACTGGGCTTTCCAGTCATCTGTGTCGACGAGCATACCCATACCGGCTGTCTCAGTGAGGGTCGTGAAGGAGATGCCGATCACTGTTCCCTCTGTATCGAAACCGACGGACAGAGCGATCTCGCCGTCATAGCCTTCCATACTTGAGCAGTTGATGGCATAACCGACTACATTGCCGGAGGCATCGACTGCCTGAACAGCCTCATTGATATAGGCCTTTCCGAAAGCGCCGTCAGCGTAGTAGCCGGCTTCCTTCATCTCCTCGATCTGTGCGGTGACATCATCGTCATATTCAAATGTATCCGCTGTCGGAACAACCGACTCATAAGCCTCGAGAGCCTTAGCCAGATTATTCTCGGCGATGCGTTCGGATGTCATCATATTGACACCCGCGAGAGCACCGCCGGCGACGACAGTGATGAGAGTGAGGACGATTGCCGAAGGCGGAATCGCGATACCGCTCTTCTTCGGAGCGTTCATTTCCTCAACGCTCGGGATCACGCTTGCGCCCTTCTTGCCGATGCCGAACGGCTGCGGAACCGGCATAAGGTCGATCAGCGGAACAGCAAGGTTAGCTATGATGATTGCGTATGTCGAGCTGTCAGCCATGCTGCCGAAGCATCTGAAGATCGCAGACAGGAATCCGTACAAGCATCCGAAGATCAGCTGACCGGACCATGTCATCGGAGAAGTGACCGGGTCAGTCGCCATGAAGAACGCACCGAGCATGAAACCGCCGCCGACGATGTGAGCCGCGATGAACATCGGGTCCATGCCCTTCTCGCCGAATGCTGCCATGAAAATGATAAAGCTGACGATACTGGCTACCGGGATCTCCCAGCTGATCGTGTCGGAGACGATGAGCCAGATGCCGCCGATAATAATGCAGATCACGCTGGCACCGATGTGACCCATCTCAAGTCCGAGGAACATGCGGAGTACATTGACGGAACCGCCATTGCCAAGAACAGCAAGCGGTGTAGCGCCGGTAACTGCGTCATAACTGTAGTCTGTCATGACCTTGCCGAAAGAGATCAGCAGGAACGCGCGGCCTGCCAGAGCCGGGTTCATAAAGTTCTGGCCGAGACCTCCGAAGAAGCACTTGCCGAACAGGATGGCAAATATGCCGCCGGCTACCGGGCAGTAAAGCGGGACCGAAGGCGGCAGGCAGAGCGCCATAAGGAGACCTGTCAGAATGGCTGAGCCGTCGTAGAGCGTGTTCGGTCTGTGGCAAATCAGATCAAAAACATACTCAGTCACCATACAGGAAAGAATACTTGCGATGATGACAAGCGCGGAACTGAGACCGAAATGGCCGATTCCGACGATTGTAAGCGGTATAAGTCCTATAATGACATTGAACATGACTCCGCCGGTCGTGATCGAGTCGCGAAGATGCGGCGAGGAGGATACATGCTTTAATGTACTATCTTTTCCGATTGTACTCATTTCTTGCCCTCCTTTGCTGCCTTAGCTCTCTGGTACATCATTGCTGCCGGTTTCATCTGTTTAAATAACTGAGTCAGCGGACGCTTTGCGGGACATGCATAATTGCAGGTTCCGCACTGGATGCAGTCAAGACCGTGAACTTTGATAAAGCGCTCATAGTCCTTCTTCTCTGCCGCTTCTGCCATCATCTGCGGGTAGAGCCCGAGCGGGCAAACACGGATGCATTTGCCGCAGCGGATACAATTAGTAAGTTTCTGCTGAGCTTTTTCAACGTCATCCTCGAGGAAACATGTCAGAGCATTGTTCCTCTTCTCAAGCGGAACATCCGTATTCGGTATCGCGACACCCATCATCGGTCCGCCGAGAATGATTTTCTTGGTGCCCGGTTTAAGACCTTCGTCATCGTTCACGAACTCGGAGGCCAATGTACCGAACTTGACGATATAATTACCAGGATTAGAAGCACCGTCGCCCGTGACTGTCAGACCGCGCTCATAAAGCGGGGTGTTGAGGGCAACAGCCTTATAGATAGCCGCAAGCGTAGCAACGTTATCAACAATAACTCCGAGACTTGCCGGAAGCGCACCCGATTCCATGTACTGACCGGAAACGGCGTGTACGAGGTTGCGCTCACCGCCCTGCGGATACTTGACTTTGAGCTCAAGGATTTCAAATCTGGGATCATTGCCGACAGCCCGTCTCATGGATTCAATAGCCTTCGGCTTATTTGTCTCGATAGCGATCACTGCCTTGGCGGTCGGGAATATGCGGAGAACGATCTTGAGACCTTCCACGATCTGCTCCGGATTCTCCTGCATAAGGCGGTCGTCGCACGTGATGCCCGGTTCGCACTCAGCGCCGTTCGCGACGATCCAGCGGATGTCTTCCGGCTTCTGAGGCATAAGCTTGACATATGTCGGGAATCCGGCGCCGCCGAGACCGACAATACCGGCCTCTTTGACTTTGTCGATTATTTCGCGCGGAGTAAGCCTCTCATAGTCGGTCTTCTCTCCGACTCCCTCGAAAGGTGTGTACTCCCCATCGTTGATGATAACAATCGACTCTCCCATAATACCCGCGTTGTTCGGCCTGTGCTCAATAATTTTGACCTTGCCGGATACAGACGAGTGGATATTTGCGGAGATAAAGCCGTCTGCCTTCGCGATCAGCTGACCGACTTTGACCAGATCATTCCTCTTAACGACAGGAATGGCCGGTTTGCCGAGATGCTGGCTGAGCGGAAAGACCAGCTCCCCCTTGGGGAGGTATTCCACCAGCGGCTTGTCGGCTGTCAGCTCCTTATAGCCCTTCGGATGGACTCCTCCTCTGAATGAATAAATGCCCATACGTTTGTCCTTTCATGATAGTTACCAAGTAATACTGCTGCTGAAGTCTGGCAAAGGTCTGTCCGGACCTTCGCGTCATCTTTCTACCATCGGAACAGCTTCGCGAATCCGATAAGATTTACCGTCGGAGCCGCTGCGCTAACCCGCTAGTCATAATTCGGGCGCTTTTACCGCCCTTTTATCGGGAGTTCCCTGCGGAACTTCCAATAAAATCTATTATGAAGCTCCCTCCGAATCCCTGCGCCTTACGAGATAGCTCAGCCAGACGCTAATCTCATACAGGCCGATCATCGGGACAGCTACCATAATCTGTGAAACAACATCCGGCGGCGTGATGACAGCCGCGATAAAGAAGATCACGACGATCATGACTTTTCTTGCCTTCACAAGCCACTCCGCGCGAATGACCCCGAGCCTCGTCAGAATGACCGAGACAACGGGAAGTTCGAAAATCACGCCGAAAATCAGGAACACGGTCAGAAGAAAATTCAGATAATTTCCTATGCTGATCGAGTCCGTCACATTAACTTCAAAGCTGAAAGAAATGAGAAAATTCAGCATGAACGGCATAATAAGAAAATAAGCAAACGCCACGCCCGCCGCAAAGCAGGCAAGCCCGAATACCATCGCGAGAGAAAAATAAAAACGCTCCCGCTTCGTAAGACCCGGACTGCAGAATGCGTATGTCTCATATCCTGCTGTCGGCGCCGCAATTACCAGGCCGCCTATGAAGGCGATCGTAAAATACGACATGAGAAGTTCCTGCGGCGCAATGTAAACGAATGTGTACTTATATCTCGTTCCCAGCTCGGTGAGCAGCGTCACGAGTCTTGGCGCGCATGTAAGGCATACAGCGAAACCGGCGATGAAAAATACGATGCAGACGATGATCCTGTTTCGCATCTCCCGGAGATGTCCGGTCAGGGACATGCTGCCTCCGCCTTCCGTTCGCTCCGTCTCCTTATTGGTTTCCGTCGCCATCGCTCTTAGATTCCTCATCCTCTGCCATTCCGTCCCGGAATCCCTTTACACTCTTCCCGAACATTTTTGTCAGTTTCGGAATCTGTGTAGGTCCGAAAATGATGATAACTATAATAAGAACGATCAATAACTCCTGCGGTCCGATTCGCATAATCCTCCTCCTCTCAGATGCCTTTGTCTATCGGGTCAATATTAGTCTGCAAATATATCCTCCGGCAGTTCAACCTCTTTCCGCGCGGATTCGTCCGCATACTCATATGCGGTCCTGTCTTCCGCTCTCTCATCCGCGGCCCTGCCTTCCGCTCTCTCATCCGCGGTCCTGTCTTCCGCTCTCTCATCCGCTGCGCGGGCCGCCGGCTCCTCATGAGGCCGTTTCTCTGCCTCTTCCGGCTTTTTGGCCTTTCCTATATTGTTCAGGGAATCGCTGGTCTCTTTAAAATTATTCCTCACATCCCGATTGAACTGTTCAAAAGGTTCCATCGCTTCCCGGATCGGCTTCTGCGCTTCCTCAAGAGGTTCAACAACACTCTCCCTTATGTCTTTTGTCATATCGTCCGTCGCTTTGCGGAACTCTCTCAGGCCGGCGCCGAGTTTTTTCGCGTAATACGGAAGTTTATCGGGGCCGATCACGACCAGGGCGACTATAAATATTAATACGATCTCGGTAAATCCGATTTTCATGTTCCTAAAACTCCTGCAGCGGTTCCTGGGTGTCGATGCGCCGGGATTCTGTCCGAAAACTTCGGCTGCCGCCGGTCCGGACCCCGCGCTTTTGCCTCGCGAACGAGGTCTTTATGTCGAACTTAGTTAACATATTACCTTATTTGTAATTATAGTTTTTTGCTGATAACCATGTCAAGGTGGTTTGGAGACGATAACGCTTTGAATACACCATGTTTAATAAAAAATGCAAGTATCGAAATATCGATATCCAACACACGATATTTTCCCGATTAACGTCACCAAAACGCTGCCTGCCTTATCAGTTTTTACTATTCTTACGAAATCTCCTCCGGAAGCGCCGTCTCCGCTGCCTATTCGGCAGAATTCCCTGCGCCGTCTTCCGGCGGTAACTCTGCTCCTGCAGCTTTTTCCACGTTTTCTTCCGCCGACAGCTCTGTTTCTGCGTCCTTTTCCACGTTTTCTTCCGCCGGCAGTTCTTCCAAGAGGGCGGCGTCTACCGCCGCGATCCCGGCTGCTTTCTTCTTCGTCCGCATAACAGCGATTCCAGTGACGATGCCTGCAGCGAACGTCACAGGGAACAGCAGTATCTGTGCTTTATTCTTAATTCCCATTATTTACCTCCAACATTTCATCTAATCAAGCAGGAGGCGGCAAGCCGCCTCCCGGATTCCGATGTATCAGTTTTTACTCGTCTCAGCCTCGAACTCCGCCAAAATCTTCGGTCCCGCGCTGGTCCCGATGCGCTCGGCGCCCGCTTCTATCATGGCTCTTGTATCCGCCCAGGTGCGGATTCCTCCCGCTGCCTTGACCTTCACCGAATCGCCCACGACCGACTTCATAAGAGCTACATCTTCCACTGTGGCGCCACCGGTACCGAAGCCCGTAGAAGTCTTGATGAAATCCGGTCTGACTTTTTTGGCGACCTCAGCAGCCGCGCGAATTTCGTCTTTTGTGAGATAGCAGTTCTCAAAAATAACTTTTGAGAGGACTCCGTACTTTCTGCAGATATCCACGATGACCTGCATCTCTTTTTCTATATAACTGAGATCCCCCATGCGCAGTCTTCCGATATTCAGTACATAGTCGATTTCATCCGCTCCGTTCTTTATGGCATCCTCGCACTCAAAAGCCTTGCCTTCAATCGTCATCTGTCCGAGCGGGAAAGATACCGTGGCTCCGACATGTACGCCGCTGCCGGCAAGGAGCTCATGACAGTGCTTGACCTGAACGCCGTTGATTGCTATCATCGCGAACTTGTTCGTTCTGGCTTCGTCACACAGCTTTTCAAGATCCGCGTCAGTCGCATAGGCTTTGAGATTCGTATGATCGATCATTCCCGCAAGAATTTCCTTAGTAATATTCTTCGTATCCATGTATACCTCCTTCATCTTAGTTCTTAACTTCCCATTTATTAGTTTAAGCCGGTAGAGACCGAATGTAATTCTTTCCCGGGGGGCCTCCATTACCCGAATATCTCTGTCAGGTCATCCCCATACATGGCTGACAGCTCCGGATCATTCTCTATATACTGTATGAGCGCATCGCGGCTGATTGCTTTACGATAGGCAGCCAGCAGCTCCTCCGCACCGCACCCTCTGTGCCAGATCTCGGCTATTCCGTAAAGCCCGGCGTCCCACATATCAAGCACAGCATTATTGAAACTGATCCATTTCGGCATCTCATCGAGATGGCTCTCTATCTGCATGCAGATCGACCGCTGGGAATGGATCCAGTTTGGTCCGTTGTCGGTAAAATCGATCATCAGTGTGTGTGCGAGATTATTCTGCGCAGCCATCACGCGGGACCATGAATTTGTGACCCTGGTGAGATGATAAGCGATCATCTGATCTCCGCCGCAGCGAAGTCTCACATCATCAGTCCCGGTGAGTTCCCAGAGCTTTCTCATACTGGCAAGAGCCGCCTTCGCCTTTGCCCGCACCAGATCCCAGTCGTAGATGCAGAACTCCATGCCTGCCACTCCCCTCGCACGGTCCATCTTCGCGCACTTGAGGGCGGCAAGCTCGTTCCGATATTTGTCGATCACTTCCTCTGCCGCTCTGCGTTCTCTCCGGAATGCGGCAAGATCAGCAAATGTGTCTGCCAGAGATGCCGTATCAATCGGCTCCAACGCAAACGGCGTCAGCCAGTCGATCATTTTCTTCATAGCAAGTGACTTTGTGAGCAGCCAGGAACTTTCGATATCCCTCAGCTGACCTCCGAGATTTTCGGCATCCAACTCCAGGAACTCGGGTCTCCACTTCTCAAGGATTTTCCAGCCGTGATCTGCCGCAAGTTCGGCATTGGTCCCCGCCATAAGAAAGCTGTTCAGACTGGTCTGAAGACTGCCTGTCTGTGCCCAACCCGGCGGGAAAAGATACCAGTTGCCCAGTTCGTGCGCGACCGCCGCGTGATTCGCATACTCTTCCCGTGTCTTTTTTCCGCTTTTTATCTGAGGAACAACTTTGAGAAAAGCGGCATCCGCATCATTCAGCTTTTCCAGAGCCCGCCTGTAGGCAGCCGCCTCCTTCTCGGCCGAAGCCGCCACCCGCACACCCCACTCGCGGCAGTTCACATACCTGAGAGGGTGCATACGGTAAATTCCCTCGACATTGATTTTCCCGACTTTGCTGTCATCCATCCCGGCATAAATTTCTTCCGCGGCTGCAGCAAATCGGATGATCAGGGCTTCCTGTTCGCTCCTCTTCTCCTCAGTGAGCATGTCCGGACCCAGCGCGATCTGCCTCATGAGATTCGGCGCAGTCTTACTGTCCGCGTACTCCCGGATCAGTGTCCCCAGACTTTTAACGACCGGCTTCGTCGGCGCATCCATATTCAGCATTTCTTCCTGGTCGAAAGCCATACGTTCCTCCATGCCCATACACATTCAGATTTACCTGCCGCCTGATGAAGCGGAGAACCTGCCCGCTTGGTTCAAGTCTTTATATATGTAATTGTACATTATTTTTGGGCAAAACAAAAGACCGTCTAAAAGAACGGTCTTTGTAAACCGCGATCTATGATCGCGTGTGTGCTGCGCGATGCACTTGTGTGTCTTCAGCTGCGCAGCTCTGCAATCCGCCGGAGGTCCATTTCAAAGCACATTATTCCCATGACTGCAGCAGCCGGTATCATGCGTTGAAGAATGGGAGGTCCTGTTTTAAGAGCTCCCGCGCTGTCTCGCCGAGCTGCGTCCACACCAGCTGCTCGACGTACCGGTCCCGACTGACCGGCAGATCCGCAGGGGAAAGGACAAGCCTTCTGATTCTGGACTTGACAGCCGCTGAATCCCACAGTTCGAGCCATTCATCGAAAGCCTTTATTTTGGCTTTGGCAAATGCATTTTCTTTCGTCGGCATATAAATCACATCACACTCGGAAAGAAAGTCTCTCAGCATACCGAGACCGTCACCTATATCCAGAATGATGACCTCGTAGCTGGACTTTTCAGTCAGAGCGCTTAATATATCATGCCATTCCGAAGCTTTCACATTCCTCAAGTCTTCCGGAGAATGGGCGGGCGGAATATAGTCTAATCTTCCTGTCTTCTGAATGATTTGCGACAGCTTGAGGATAATATTCTCATCTTCCTGACGCAGAAAATAAATCACATCCGATATATTTCTCTCATATTTATCCCGAAGCAGCCCCTCAAAACCCGCAAATTCCTCAAAGCTCATATACAAAGCAGCGCGGTCTCTGCCTGCGATCTGGCCCAGTGTCAGGGCAAGCGAAGTCTTCAGGCATCTCGCGACAGGAGAGTATACGCCGATGATCCTGCACTTCGGCTTCAGGAACTTCTCCGCCGGATCCTTAAGACTCTTCTTCTCGCCGTAGACAGCGAGGACTTCCCTGACAACGTTCATAGACGACTGGTATTTATATACTCTCGGATACCGTTCCTTAGATTCCCGCCGCATATCCTCGCTAAGGATCACTATTTCCTGAATGTTCCAGTTCCCGACCTCGCTGCACATAGCTTTTTCTGATATGAGAAGAATCTCCACGGTATGATCTTTCAGATACTCGCCGAGCCGGTCTGTACTTGTGAACGCATGTATCTCGAACGGTATGTTCCCTCGGCGGTTAACATGCTCCGTAAAGTGCACGGCGTAAGATGCCTCAAGATCACAGATTGCCAATACTTTCTTCTTCATGTACACCTCCTTTTCCGCTGTAACACAGTTATTTCTTCTCACCAGGTTATTTCATCCCGCCAAAACTGTCTTTTCCTATGTTCGGGTCAGGGCTGTCACCAGGACCGCAGCGAATATCGCGATAGTAAAGTGAAAGTTCTCAGCCCTCCTGCCTTCCTTTCGATAAGGTTTCCTCACTCCGGTCCGGATAAAATCTCTGACATATGCAGCAAAATACATCAGACGAGGTATAAGACCGGTCCTGCGCCACATGATAAACACAGAGATGATTCCTCCGCAGACAACTGACCAAACCATGATCCTTACATTCCTCGGAAAGCCGGCGACAGACCCCAAAGCCATGAGAAGCTTTATATCCCCCGCTCCGATCATTCGAAAGAGAAACAGGGCGTATGAAAGAACGAACGGCACGGCAATACCGCCGAAAAATGAAAGTATTCCCATCGGACCGAAGATATAAAGCTGATATGCAAGGCCGCAGATAAGCTGCGCCGCCACGAGATAATTTGGGATTCGATCAGTGGCAAGATCGAACAGCACGGCTAAAAAAGAGTACATTAATAAAAGACATATGGCAATCGACATACATCTGCACCTCCGTTTAATGCGCTTTGGGAATTTCGGAGTCAGAACCGGCTCCGCAAGAAAGTATAGCCAGTATACCAGTTCGGCCGGTCCGGCACAATCCGGAATACTCACCAAACCGTGACTGGATTTTTCGTGGGATTTTTTAGAAAAAGACCGCCCCGAAAGCTCCTTGCGGCGGCCTGATTCTATGGCCGTCTGCCGCATTGAGCTTCCGGGGCGGTGCCCATTTAGTTTTCTTTCATCAGCGAATTCACAAGATTCGCGCCGGAATCGTTCAGAATCACATATTCAGCGATCCGAAGGCCCTTGCTGACCTCGTTTACGTACCCCGGCGGAAGTCCCGACTTCTTAATAAAGCTGTGCAGATCCGACACTTCCTTTTTGATCTGATCGGCGAAATATATCGTGAACAGGTTCACGTTGCGCACTTTCACCGACCTTTCTGAGTTCTGATAGACCCTTCTGAGTTTAGCATCCACTTTTTCATACCCTCCGTTTAAAATAGTATTCACTATAATGCCCAAACACTATACAACATAATCAGTTGATAAGCTTTTCCGGCATAAAAATAGCAGCACCGGTTCAGCGGAAGATTCCAAATTAAATGGATTTTTGGTCCTTCTATTCAAGTCTCGCTTCTTACATTTTACTCTGATAATCCACCATATCCTTGTACAGCGGTCCGACCAGAAGAATCATACAGATCGCGTTCGGAATTATCATAAGAGCGTTCAGAATGTCAGCGATATCCCATGCAACTTCAAATGCGGATACACAGCCTACGAAAGCAATCACTGAGAACAGGATTCTGTATACCATTGCGGCTCCTGTGCTGCGTGTAAGATACTCGAGAGCCTTCTCGCCGTAGTACTCCCAGCCGAGAATAGTAGAGAACGCAAACAGCGCGAGAGAGATAGCGACGAGCCAGGCGCCGGGAGCTCCGAGTGTCGATTCGAACGCGCGGATCGTAAGATCTGCGCCCTGAAGGACAGTCTTGCCGTCGACGACAACTTCTTCCATGACGCCGGAGGTCAGGATTGCCAGACCGGTCATTGAACAGACAACAAATGTATCCCAGAATGTACCTGTCTCACTGATATAAGCCTGCTTAATATAATCATCTGATGTGGCAGCCGCAGCAGTGATAGCTGCGGAACCCATGCCGGCTTCGTTAGAGAAGCATCCGCGTGCTACACCCTTACTCATAGCCTGAGCCATAGAGGCGACAACTGTACCTGCCGCGCCGCCGCCGACTGCAGCCGGTGAGAATGCCATACGGATCATGGTGACGAATGCTCCGGGAACTGCTGTGATGTGCATGACAACAATGATCAGCGCGCCGCAGAAATAGAAAACCGCCATGAACGGAACAATAACAGATGAAACATTGGAAATGGACTTCAGACCACCGACAACGATTGCCAGTGTCGCAAGTCCGACAACAATGCCGACGACCCACATCGGAACACCCGCTGTCCTCTTCATAGCGGATGCAATAGAGTTACCCTGTGTCAGATTGCCGATACCGAACGAAGCGATAACTGCGAAGAATGCAAACGCTAACGCCAGACCGCGTCCGAATCCTTTGAACTTGTCACCGTAGACCAGCGGAATACCGCGCTCCATAGAGACCATCGGTCCGCCGAGCATCTCGCCCTTTTCATTTTTCACACGGTAACGGACAGCCAGCGCGCACTCTGTGAATTTGGATGTAAGACCGAATGCGGCGGATATCCACATCCATACCAGAGCTCCGGGACCGCCTACTGCAAGCGCGGACGCGACACCGGCGATATTGCCGGTACCGATCGTAGCCGCAAGCGCTGTACAGAGTGCGGCGAACGGGGAGACATCTCCTTCACCGTTCGTCTCACGAGCTTCTTTGGACAATGTACTTCCAATTGCATGGCCAAGGTTGCGCCAGCAGAGGAATTTCGTACGGATCGTGAGGTAGATACCCGTACCGACCAGAATGGTCAACATGATTGGTCCCCATACGACGCCGTCGATTGCCTCAAGAACAGAAATAAAACCTTCCATCTTTCTTCTCCTCTCCTCCTGAAGATTCTTTAACGGCAGTGACAGGTCTAATATAATTCGGCGGATATTACGCCAACGAACCTGCCACAGTAAAAAACCGACAAGCTTTTTGTCAGAACTTGCCGGCTCCGTTGCCTGATTTGTCAATGATACCTTAAATGAGGAGAATTTGCAACCACTTTAGCCATCTTTTGCTTTAAAGTGTTAAATTCTATGGTACCGACAGGCTGCTGCGAAGGTCATGATCCGGCGCAAGCATCATCTTCATCGAAAAGCGCAGGTCCTGCCCTCCGAGCCTAACAATGCTTCGCATTGTTGGTCTCTCAGTCGGACCTGCAATGCTTTTCTCATGAAGATGAATGCTTTGCTCCGGATTTGAACTATAAGAGCAGCCTGTCTGAACCGATTTAAAGTCTCACTTGATATAACCCGCTTCCTTAAGAATTGGTCTTCCTCACACGAGAAGAAAAAGACCGGTCCAAGTGACCGGTCAAACAGACATATTAACTAATCAGAAGAAGAAAAATCCCCCGCGGCCGCCCATGCAGCAGTTGCAGAGCATGTTGGCCAGGCACAGATAGTAGCACCACTGCTGCTGGCTGACGTTATTTATGCCGCCGAAACCGTAGTAGCGGTTCTGGTTCTGATACCAGGTGCCGCTGTTACTCATCTGGTTGAGCAGCATCGCGTACATCTGGTTATCCGGCTCCATGTCAGCCGCCCGCTTTGCGTAATCGAGGGCTGTGACATTATTGCCCACACCGCGGCTTGCGATGGCCGCGTAATAATACCAGCGCGCTCTTCTGTTGATCTCCGGCACTCCGTTCAGCGCGTTGAGGGCTTCCCGGAAGTATCCGTTATTTATATAATTGCGGGCCGCTCTCTCCTCGTTGGTCTCCGCGCTCTCCTGCGCTCTCTGCTGTTCTGAATACTGCTGCCACTGATTGAAGTATTCGTTGAAGGCTCCCGCACTGCCGTAATTTGCATAACTCTGATAGCCGGGACCGCTGCTCTGCTGATAACTCTGGCCCTGGGGCTGTCCGTATCCGCTCGTCCCGCGCTCGCGCGCGTCGAGGATCTGGCGATAGGCTTCCTGGACTTCTTTGAACCTTGCCTCGGCGTACTCCGTGTTATCCGGATTCTGATCCGGGTGCCACTTTTTACTTTTTTCTCTGTATGCTTTTTTGAGCTCGGTGTCCGTACAGCCGGGATCAACGCCCAGCACTTTATATGGGTCGGCTACCATTACTTTTTTTCCTCACCTTTCTTTTCGCGCTTTTCCCTGACTTCCTCGTATTTCTGCCAGACACCGGAATATATAATGTTCCGGAGGATGTCGACATCCTGAACAATCGGGAGCCGTTCAAATGACTTTGCGCACTCGGAGATCATCATCATGAGAGTGTTCTCCACCAGAGCTTCGAAATCCTTCCTGTCCTTGCTGGGCTGCCATGGATTGTAGGCACCTTTTTTCAGATCCTTCTCCAGATCCTCAAAGGCATCGAGCAGATAAATGAACTTCCCCAGATAGAAGCCCAGCTTTCGAAGCTCATCCGACCACACGCTCTCCTCATAGACGAGCAGCTCCGCCAGCATATTGCCCGTGAAACCCGCCACTTTATCCAGATCGTATTCCCGTCTTTCCTCCGTCTGGGCCAGGCTCCTCATGGATTCCTCGAAAACTTTCGCCTGGCGTGGATACGCATTTGCAACTCTCTCGAATTTCTTCTTCTCTTTTCTGACAAATACTCTGCCGATCATGCTTCCGTCATCGTTCACATCATCCAGCATCTTATAATATGTCAGAAGAAGCGTCATGTCCGCGCAATAGTCCGTAATCTCATTAAACAGCATGTCCTGTTTTTTGACCGGATGGACCATGCAGCGGTGCCGCTCGCTCTTTAGCGGCAGCTCCATGTAAGCGTTGAGGAGTATGTCAACGAAAGTCATATCATATGTCAGCTCAAGCTTCCCCGATATGCCGTATTTTTTCTCAAGGACTCTGCAGAGACCGCAGTAAAAACTGCGGTAACGGTTGTAATCTTTGAGCTTCAGTTCGTCCTGATTGACCATTACATATCCGAACATGCTGTACCTCCGGCTATTGTCATAGAACTATGCTTCTCATTAAAAAAACAAGGCACGACTTGAATGGCGTTCTGTCTGCCCGTTATTCAAGCCCTGCCTGATTTTGCCTGTGTATGCCGTGCAGCTCATTTCAGGTCTTGCCTTTGAACTGCTTACCGCACTTCCTGCAGGTGATTTTGATATTGCCCTTCCCTCTCGGTACGCGAAGCTCCTGCCCGCACTCGGGGCACTTGAAATACTTGTAATCCTTGCGCTCGGACTGCTGCCTCTTCTTGATCCGGAAGAACTTCCTGATCGCCGCAGTCTTCTCAAGGTACCATCGGTTCTCGGCAGAACGCTTTGCGTAATTCCTTGACAGGATCCGGAACCATGAGTAAATGAAAATGACCCATGTAAGAAGGTTCAGGACTGTCCCGACAATGCCGCCCCTGAAGAACATCGAAATGACAATGATCACGAGCAGAGCGTATACCAGGAACATGCCGAATGAATCAGTGCCGTAGCGCCCGATCATGAAGTTGCGGAAGCGGTCACCGAGCCTACGAAAGAAATTTCCCATATAAAAAACTCCATTTCATCAGATAATAACGGGCTTTCGCCCATATAAAGCAATGATAATACGGAAAAATCCTCTTGGCAAGGAGAAGCCATTGATTTATAAAACTTTTAGAATGATGATTCGTAACGATAAAGAATTTCAGTATTCTGCGTGTCATACGCCATTTTTTCGTGTATAATACCCCCCATGAGATTAAGAAACATACCAGAAGCAAAAGACATAGTGGCGCAAAGCCCCTATGTCATCAAGAACCCGGCGGAGCGGAAAGGCAGTTGGAAGACCTTCTCCGACAAACCGCTGTATGTCGAAATCGGGACCGGCAAGGGCCGCTTCCTGATGGAGCTTGCCGCAAGGCACCCTGAAAATGAATACATAGGCGTCGAAATGTATGAGAGCGTCCTCATGCGTGCCTGCCAGAAAATGGAGGGAAAGAAGGCAATGGATCCGGCGTCAAGGTCTCTTGACGCGATGGAAAGAAACAGCTCCTCTGAAGAGGCAGAGGATGCCAGCACATCATTTGTTCCGCCGCAGAACCTGCACTTCCTCCGCATGGATGCAAGAGCCCTCGGAGATGTCTTTGCAGCCGATGAGGTCGCGGGAATTTACCTGAACTTCTCCGACCCATGGCCAAAGGCAAGACACTCCAAGAGGCGTCTTACCTCCCATGAGTTTCTTGCGGTCTACGAGACGTTCCTTGCGGATGGGGGTATCCTTGAGTTCAAGACGGACAACCGTCCGCTCTTCGATTTCTCTGTGGAGGAGATAACCGAGGCTCCCCACTGGGAGCTTGCCGCCGTGACCTACGATCTTCACAGTGACAAGGAGATGGGCGCAGGCAATATCATGACTGAGTATGAGCGTAAGTTCTCGCTTCTTGGGAATAAGATAAATAAGCTGGTTGCGGTCTACCACAAGGACGATTCCCGGTAACAAAATTATATTTTATAAAATATATATTGACAAAACATTTCCCTTGTATTATAGTAAATGTATCAAGTAAGAACGCACACCACGAAGGGTTTCAAGGCAGCCCGTCTAAAGGAGGTTATTTTATGGTAGTTAAAGTTACGGCTGATACATTTGAAAACGAAGTCCTTAAATCAGAGCTCCCGGTCCTTCTTGACTGTTACGCAGATTGGTGCGGCCCGTGCAAGATGATGAGCCCGGTCGTTGACAAGATGGCGGAAGTATTCGACGGAAAGATGAAGTTCTGTAAGCTCAATGTAGACGAGGACGGCGAGGCGATTATGGCCTACAAAGTCATGTCGATCCCGAACTTCCTGTTCTTCAAGAACGGCGAGGTCGTGCACAACGCGGTAGGCGGAATGGCACCGAATCAGTTCCAGGCCTTGATTCAGAAGGTGCTTGGCTGAGGAACTGGCATAGCATAGTGAGGAATAAAAAAGAGAACCGTGGAGCATGAAACATTGCTTTACGGCTCTTTTTTTGTATCAAAAGAGAGCTAAGAGTTCCCTTGACGAAAGTTATAAAAACTTATAAAATGATTTCTAGGTTATAAAAGCTTATAAAGACTTATAAAAGAACTAAAAAGTTATGAAAACCATAATCCACAGTAATAAATACAGGAGGCCTCTATGAACAACCCATTTACCATCTCTTTTGGACGGCAGCCCTTGCGATTCATCTCCAGACTGGTCGAGACTAATGAGGTCGCCGAGAACTTCAGCCAGACCCCTCCATCAAACCAGGTCTACATGATCACCGGTGTTCGGGGTTCCGGGAAGACCGTGATGATGACGGAGATCGCAAAAAGATTTGCAGAGCAAAATGACTGGATCGTCATCGAATTGTCGCCGGAGAGAGATCTTCTTACTTCCCTGGCTGCCAAGCTGTGCTCCAGACCGGACCTCTATCCGCTCTTTGTTAAGGCCAGGCTGGACTTCTCTATCCTTGGACTGGGCGTGTCCGTTGAAAACGCCGCACCAATCTCGGATATCGAGACAGCTATTTCTCGCATGCTCGGCGTAATCAGGGCAGAACACAGAAAGCTCCTCATCACCGTCGATGAGGCGGTCAATAATGAGAATGTGAGAGTATTTGCAAGCGTGTTCCAAATTCTCATGCGGCAGGACTATCCTGTCTTCCTGCTGATGACCGGTTTATATGACAACATTTATAACCTTCAGAATGAAAAAACTCTCACCTTCCTCTACAGAGCGCCAAAAATCACTCTGGGTCCGCTCAACATAACCGCTGTCAAGAAGAATTATGCCGATGTCTTTGGACTGTCGCTGTCCGAGGCCGGCAAGATGGCCGATCTCACCATGGGGTATCCATTTGCGTTCCAGGTACTTGGCTACCTGTACTGGAACGAGAGGGGGAGCAAAACACTGGAAGATATACTGCCGGAGTATGATCAATATCTCGACGATTATGTATACAGCAAAATCTGGTCAGAGCTCTCTGAGACAGACAGGCGGGTGCTCAGCGTTATAGCCATGAGCGGACAGACAAAGGTCAGCGAGATTAGGAATGAGCTCGGCATGAGTCCCGAAAGCTTTTCTGTTTACAGGGAGAGGCTAAAGAGAAAGGGAGTCATCAACACGGCTCAGTATGGGCATGTGTGTCTAAGCTTACCGAGACTGGATACTTTTATTAAGATGAGAATGGAATAAAAATGCCCGCACCATCGGACTGACCCGATGATGCAGGCATATAGATCAGGCTGCAAATACGAACTTTACAAAAATCAAGGAGCAGTAGACTTGAAAGAGCAAAAAAATAGAACCTCGTATGAGGTTCTATTCCTGCGCCTCCGGGGACTCGAACCCCGGACACCCTGATTAAGAGTCAGGTGCTCTACCAACTGAGCTAGAAGCGCATTTTCTTGCGTCGTTCCTTGACGCAAGTGTTATTATATGCGAGCCCGCAGAAAAATGCAAGCACTTTTTTTATTTTTTTTATTTTTGTTTACCTGATCGTATCCGTTCGGGCATTCTGTATGACACTTCGTTTCTGAACTGTTGACCGATAATGCTCCTCGGGTCAAAGGCAACAAACTCTCATCCCTCATACCCGTTCGGATTATGACTCTGCCAGTTCCATGCGTCAGCGCACATATCCTCCAGGTTCTTCTCTGCGACCCAGCCGAGGACTTCGCGGGCCTTGGTCGGATCCGAATAGCAGGTAGCCACGTCACCCGGACGTCTCGGATCGATGACATACGGAAGATCCTTGCCGCAGGCCTTTGAGAAGGCTCTGATAATATCAAGCACGCTGTAGCCGTTGCCCGTGCCGAGATTGAAGATCTGGACACCCGGGAGTGTCTCCATACCCTTGATCGCTGCGACATGGCCCTTGGCAAGATCGACTACATGGATGTAATCGCGGACGCCCGTGCCGTCCGGTGTGTCATAGTCGTTGCCGAAGACATGGACTTTCTCAAGCTTGCCTGTCGCGACCTGGGCAACATACGGAAGCAGGTTATTCGGAATGCCCTTCGGATCCTCGCCGATGCGGCCGCTGGCATGAGCGCCGATCGGGTTGAAGTAGCGGAGCAGCATGACCTGCCACTCATTGTCGCTTCTCCAGATATCTGTCAGAATGCGCTCCTGCATAGCCTTGGTCTCGCCGTAGGGGTTCGTGCGCTCACCCATCGGGCACTCCTCTGTAATCGGGATAAAGGCGGGATCGCCGTACACTGTCGCGGAGGATGAGAAAACGATCTTCTTCACGCCGTGATTCCGCATAACGTCGCAGAGAACAAGCGTGGACTCGATATTATTGTGATAGTACTCGATCGGCTTTCTCGTCGACTCGCCGACTGCCTTGTAGCCCGCAAAGTGAATGACCGCGTCGATTTTCTCTTTATCGAACAGCTCGTTCATTGCCGCCTTGTCCGTCACGTCGACCTCGTAGAATACCGGGCGTTTTCCAGCCAGCTCCTCGATGCGGTCGACAACGAGCGCCTTTGAGTTATACAGGTTGTCAGCGATGACTACGTCATAGCCTGCATTAATAAGTTCAATACATGTGTGGCTTCCGATAAAGCCTGTGCCGCCTGTAACAAGAATTCTCATAAGTAATCCTCCATATCTATATTTCACTGCGCAGTGCACTCAGGCAATCTGCTCATTGCTCCTATTTTACAGCGTTCTGAGGAACTTCAGGAATGCCGCATGGCCTTCCTCCGTCCACTTATACACGCCTGCATCCTCAAGAACACCTGCGAATACATGGCCGATCTCTGTGCGAATGATTTCTGTCACATTTTCGGTATTGATATCACTGTACTTCGGAAGGATGGTCTCCCTGACCCAGTCTGCATGCTTTGCCAGAACTTCGTCCGCTGCCACGCAGGATGCTATATCCTCATCGGACATGCCTTCCGCCCGCTTTTCAGCCAGCAGGGTACCGAGCACACTCATCTCAGCCTTCAGGCGGGACGGCAGTACAGCGAGGCCCATGACCTCGATGAGGCCGATGTTCTCTTTCTTGATGTGGTGGTATTCCGGTCTCGGATGATAGACGCCGAGCGGCCGCTCCTCCGTTGTTATATTGTTTCTCAGCGTGAGGTCAAGTTCGTACTTGCCGTCCGCGATCCGTGCGATCGGTGTGATCGTATTGTGAGGCACACCGTCCGTATATGCATAAATGTACGCGTCCTCATCCGTATATTCTCTCCATGCAGCGAGCACGTGATCCGCGAGCTCTACAAGTCTCTCGATCTTCTCGCCGCGGATGCGGAATACTGACAGCGGCCACTTGACGATACCGCTCTCGATATCCTCAAATCCCGGTACGGTAAACGGGATTTCTATGCCTGCCTTGGCCATTGCAAATGTATAGTGCCCGCCCTGGAAATGATCATGGGACAGGATTGACCCGCCGACAATCGGCAGATCCGCATTGGAGCCCAGGAAATAGTGCGGGAACTGACGCACGAAATCGAACAGCTTGCAGAAAGCCGCATGGTTGATCGCCATCGGTGTATGCTCGAAGTTGAACGCGATACAGTGCTCATTATAATAGCCATACGGGCTGTACTGCAGTCCCCACTTCGTATCGTTGATCGTGATGGGGATGATGCGGTGATTCTCGCGGGCAGGATGTGTCAGCGTTCCTGCATAGCCCTCGTTCTGCGCACAGAGAAGGCATTTCGGATAGTTCGATGACTTTGCCTTCCCGGCGGCGGCTATGGCTTTGGGATCCTTCTCCGGCTTGGCCAGATTGATCGTGATGTCGATATCGCCGTACTCGGTGGATACTTTCCATCGAAGATCTTTTTTCGCCCTGTAGCGGCGTATATAATCTGTGTCCTGGCTGAACTTGTAGAACCAGTCTGTCGCCTCCTTCGGCGACTTCTCATACAGACTCCAGAATGTCTGCTGTACCTGAGCCGGACGCGGTGTCAGGCAGTTCATGAGTCTCGTGTCGAAAAGGTCCCTCGACGCGATGCCGTCCTCGATGATGCCGCGGGCGACTGCCTCGTCAAGGAGTTCTGCCAGCGTGCTCTCAAGGTCAACATCCGCAAATGTCTCCTCTGTCTCTTCGTAATAATCCTCGTGGAAACAATCGAGGAGGAGGTTGGTTGCGTAGTAGACTTCATTTGCAGGAAGAAGTCCGGATGTGAGGCCGTATGTTATAAGTTTTTTAATCGATGTGCTGAGCATATGACTGCCTTCTTTCTCTTTGATCATGCGGGTGTTACCCTGCGAAAATCGACCGGCAGATGCCGGCTTTATCTTTGGACCTATGGCAGAAACCGGCTGGTTCCAGCGAGCCCGATACACGTGTCACTATATATAATATAATAAAGGTAGTATTTCTACCACCTTTAAAACGTGCGAGTTTATGGCAAAATCGCTCTAGCTCCCTCAGCCGGCCACGCTCCGTAAAAATCAACTGACAGTCCGGTCTTTTTCTTGTACTCCCGGCTGATGATCTCCATGAATGACGGAATAGCGGATTCCTTGACTATGTTCACTGTAGAGCCGCCGAGACCGCTGCCGATCATGCGGCTGCCGATGACGCCGTCAATGCTCATGGCCGTGTCGACCAGGTAATCGATCTCCTCACAGGTCACCTCATAGTTGTCTCTCAGCGAGAGATGTGAAGCGTACATGTACTGGCCGAATTTCTCGATATTGTGCGCGCGAAGGGCAGAGACAGCCTGTATTGTCCGCTGGTTCTCATAGACAACGTGCCTCGTGCGCTTTACGAGGAGGTCATCCATCAGGATGTCCTTGAAGGTCTCGAATCTGTCTATAGAGAGATCGCACAGATAATTGATGTGAACGTTCTGTTTGAGTCTCCTCAGCGCTCTCGCACACTCCTCTCTTCTTGCGGCATGCATATTTCGATCCGGAACGTGCTCGATCTGGCTGTAGACGATGACCAGCTTGGCATCGCCGAGCTTGAATGGAGGATACTCATAGTGCATAGTCTTTGCGTCAAAATAAATCGCGCGGTCCTCGATTCCCATCATACACGCAAAGTGATCCATGATGCTGCTGTAGTAGCCTATATAATCACTCTCGGCGATCTGACCCATCTTGGCAATGTCCACATTGGTGACATCTTCAAGATTGTACATATCTCGGAGCATGACTCCTCCCAGGGACTCAAGGGCTGCCGAGGAAGCCAGCGCAGCTCCGAACGGAATATCTCCGCCGACTACCAGATCAAAACCGCAGTCAATAGGATGTCCGTTTTCCCTGAACACCCAGATCATTGCCTTTATATAAGATCCCCAGTTCTCGCGGACAAGGGGTTTCAGATCATAGATTGTATCCTCCACGATTCCCTGATCATCAAAATTGATTGAAAACATGCGGATCTTGTAATCCTCACGAAGCCTGATCGCGCCGTATATCCCGAGGGTAATAGCACAGGGGAAACAATGTCCGCCGTTGTAATCCGTGTGCTGCCCGATCAGAGATAGACGCGCCGGGGCGAAAAACGTGCCAATATCCCCTTCACTGCCGAAGAGGTCATTAAATACTTCCAGAACTTCTGCTATTGTCATCTGATTATTCCTCGCAAATGTACTACAAATGTTATTTTATTCTGAGAATAAGCCATTTGCAATGTACACAATGACGAAAAAACAGACAATAATTTTGACAATTAGCTTACTGCAGCGCGCCGCTTGCGCGGACATGGTTCTGTGCGCTGCGGTTTTTACATCGGCATCTGCCCGGGAGCCGCACATGTACGCGGGGAAAAGCGGAGGTTCACATAAAGTTTTGTACAGCCAAAATTTCAAAAATCACAAATTTCGGCACTTTGCCGATATTTTTCGGCGGATTTCATCGCGCTAAAGTTGACATAGATATTATTTATATGTGGTTTATCCACAGAAAAATTATCCACAAAATCCATGATATACCGAGTTAATCACAAAATTATCCACATTATCCACCGTTTTTGGGTGATTTCTTACGTCAACCACACTTTGTCAAGCAGAACATTTATTTTGTGGATTTTTCCAAGTGACATAATGAGTTACCCGGAATGGCAAACATTACGTCAACACTTTGTGTATTCTCAGGATGCATAGAAATTCAGCCAGGCACCTTAGCCCCACACGCACACAGAAAAAGGCTGCCGTCTCCGGCAGCCTTGTATACTCATATCATCTTTTCATGTCATCTTTTAAGAGGTCTTCCGTCCCCGTCCGTGCTGATGCTCCCTGTCAGCAGAAGAATGAACTCCACGAACGCCCAGATCCCCACGGCTATGCCTGACAGTCCGAATGTAAAGATGGTCATAAGCCCCATAACAAGCTGGATCACTGCCTTTCTGGTGTAGCCGAGATAGAAATTGTGGGCACCGAATCCTCCCAGGAAAAATGCGAGCAGCGCCGCTGCTATGTAGCTCTTGTCGCTGTACTGGGTCCCGTATACGTCATACATATTCGGCGCCTGCTTCTGTCCGTAACCGAACTGCTGATTGGTATACTGCCGGTTCTCTACCGGCTGACCGTTCGCGTTCTGCTCACGAAACTTATTGCTGTCCACATGGTCTCTCCAGTCTGTCGAGTTCTTCTTGTACTCTTCAGCCTTCGACGGACGGTCGAGCTCATCCTGGGCTGCCCGGATGGTATCTTCGCTGTAGCCGTAGTCCGGGACATTCTGCTTCGTCTGATTTGCAGTCTGTGCGTTCGCAAGTCCAAGATCACTGGCTGTGCTGTAGCCGAAGCTCCCGGACTTAAGGCCGCCGAAGGAAGTCTCCTCAGACTGCCGTGCCTGCTCCGCCGGCGTAGTCTTCGCAGCCGGTTCCTCATCAGGAAGGTATGCAAATGCCATACCGCCCTGCTCCAACTCCTTTTTATACTGATTCTGAATTTTTATATTGACCGGCGCTCCGCATTCCGGACAGAATTTCCCGCCGCCTGTGAGAAGCGCACCGCAGTTTTCACAATACATACGTAACCTCCGTGCTCATGAAAATGTGACCTGCCATACCCGATAAAGACCACTTTGCCGGGGTTTTTATGACCAAATACATATTATCATAAAAAATGACACGCCGCTTTGTTTTCAGCAGATTTCATCAGCGCTTAATGAAAATTTCATTTTTCTTTAATCCGTTCCGGCCGCAAATGCGCAGATGCATCTAAGGTCCCGCCCGTGAGATCCGTCATGCACATCCCCGGCCTTACTGCCGCGTCGTATGAAGCGGAAAAGTTGTCAAGGTCTCCGAATACTCGAACAGCTCTTCCTGCCGCGCCGCATGGAGTGGACGCTCTTTTCTCTTCGGGACTTTCATGTTAAAATACCAGAAAAGATGCAAAGCACGCTATCAGCTCATTGCTCCGGCGGAGCACTGCCACGCTTATTTAGGTACACGAAGATGCGCAGGAATTCGGTTGAAAATTATGTCAGCTAACGCTGACCTGAATCCCGCGCCAGGACTCGTAAGAGAGACTTGAGTTGCCCCCGCGTCAAGAAGCGGAGGCTCCCCCTCAATGAGACAGATAAAGGAGGTTCACATGTACGATTTAATCATCATCGGTTCCGGCCCCGCCGGTATGTCCGCAGCCATCTACGCGACCCGCGCGAAGCTCGACTTCATCATCATCGAGCAGAACTTCATGGGCGGCGGTCAGGTCGTCAACACATATGAAATTGACAATTATCCGGGTCTGCCGGGCATCAGCGGCCCCGACCTGTCCATGAAAATACAGGAGCACGCCCAAAATCTCGGGGCGGAATTCGTGACAGAGACCGTCACGGAGCTCGATCTGGGCGGAGAAGTCAAAAAAGTCACCACGGATATGGGGACATACGAAGCCCGGACAGTCATCCTCGCAATGGGCGCTGAGCACAGAAAGCTCGGAGTTCCGGGCGAAGACACATATGCCGGCATGGGCGTATCCTACTGCGCGACCTGCGACGGCGCTTTCTACAGGAATAAAGACACAGCCGTCGTCGGCGGCGGCGATGTTGCGGTCGAGGACGCGATCTTCCTCGCACGCCTCTGCAGAAAGGTCTATGTCGTACACAGACGGGACGAGCTCCGCGCAGCAAAGATCCTTCAGGAGCGCCTCTTTGCCATGCCCAACGTAGAGATGGTATGGGACAGCACACTGAAGTCCATCGAAGGCGACGGACAGGTCAGAAGCATCGTCACTGCCTGCAAGAAGGATGGCTCCGAGCGCACGATCCCGGTGGACGGCGTGTTCATCGCGGTCGGCATTCAGCCTATCAGCGGACTTGTCTCCGGCAAACTGGACCTTGATCAGGGCGGCTATGTCATCGCCGATGAGACCGGAGCCACGTCTCTTCCGGGCGTGTTCGTCGCCGGCGACCTTCGCAAGAAGCAGCTGCGCCAGATCATCACCGCCTGCGCCGACGGCGCCAACGCCGTCACCAGCGTTCAGGACTATCTGATCAGACACTGATAAAAAAGACCCCGGACAGGAACTGACATGAACCTGTCCGGGGTATTTTTATCTCTGCTATGTTCGACCAGAGCCTTGCCGATCGCGCTTCATCGCGCAAAGGAGCCGCTGATCAGGCGCTGCCTGCCTTCTGCTTCCTCTGCTTTTGCTTTTTTATGACCTTGAGCCGCGTGAACTCCTCACGCTCCTTCTCCTCGAGCGCTGCTCCGATCGTCTTCGCGAGCTCCTCATAGTGAGGAATTGTGATATTTTTCAGAGCGTTGGCCCGCTTCTGCGTCTTCTGGATATTTGCCGCGAGCCGGTAAGCCGCCGTCTCCACCTGAGCAAGCCTCACGGTCAGATCCTTGACGCGGGCAAATGCAGCCCTCGCCTCGTCCAATGAATCGCGCGTCCTGAAGAACGCGTAAGCCGGCCGGAGGTTCTGCTCCGCGTCATAGCGTACCAGCGGAATTTCCGTGCCCATGACGCTTCGAGTTTTGACTTCGATCGACATGTCGACCGGCAGCGTCTCAGCAATTGTCTGCACGTTTTCTATTCCCATCTGCATATTGGCTTTCTGAAGCGAGGCGTAGGCCTTGCGATAGGTCTCGTTAATGACCTCCTGGATCTCCCTGGCCTCCTCCGTGTAGGCAGTCAGCTCCCGGATCAGGATATTCCTCTTCTTGTCCATAAGGTCATACCCCTGTCTGGCAAGCTTAAGGGAATTCCTGGCCCGCATCAGATTTCCTTTTGTCGGGACCTCATTCGGATCCATACTCTGCCCTCCGTATTACTTCATTTCTCTGTAGTACTTATCGAGAATCGCCGAGTCGACACGGTCGAGCTCCGTCTTCGGAAGTATACCGAGGAGCCTCCAGCCGATATCCAGTGAATCACAGACCTGGCGGTCCTCATAGTGACCCTGACCGACGAACTCCCGCTCGAAGGCCTCTCCGAACTTCAGATATTTCTTATCGATGTCAGACAGCTCATCCTCGCCGATGACGGACGCGAGGGATCTCGCGTCTGTAACCCTGGCGTAGGAAGAAAACAGCTGGTTTGCTACTGCCTGATGGTCCTCGCGCGTGTACTTAGCGCCGATACCGTCCTTCATAAGTCGCGACAGCGACGGCAGAACAGAGATCGGCGGATAAATTCCCTGACCGTTCAGATTCCGATCGAGAACAATCTGGCCTTCCGTGATATAGCCGGTAAGGTCAGGAATCGGGTGGGTGATATCATCGTTGGGCATTGTCAGGATAGGTATCTGAGTGACAGAACCCTCCTGGCCGGCTACGATTCCGGCTCTCTCATACATGGCCGCAAGATCCGAGTACAGGTAACCCGGATAGCCCTTGCGGGACGGAATCTCGCCCTTGGACGAAGAGACCTCGCGCAGAGCTTCGCAGTAAGAAGTCATATCCGTCATAATGACCAGGATGTGCATATGCTTCTCGTAGGCCAGATACTCCGCTGCCGTCAGCGCGACACGCGGGGTGATGATGCGCTCGACGACGGGGTCATTTGCAAGATTAAGGAACATGGTGACGTGATCGGACACGCCGCTCTCCTCAAATGTCCTCCGGAAATACTCCGCAACATCGTATTTAACACCCATAGCGGCAAATACAACACCGAACTTCTCATTGCTGTCCCCGCCAAGGTTGGACTGCAGGACCAGCTGAGCCGCCAGCTCATTGTGAGGCAGGCCGTTGCCCGAGAAGATTGGAAGCTTCTGGCCGCGGATCAGCGTTGTAAGCGTATCGATCGCGGAGATTCCCGTATTGATATAATTTCGCGGATACTCACGCCGGCAGGGATTGAGCGGCATGCCGTTCACATCGACCCGCATCTCCGCGGCAATCGGCCCCAGATTGTCGATCGGGCGGCCGATGCCGTCGAAAGTCCTTCCGAGGATATCCTCCGACAGAGCAATCTCCATCGGGTGACCGGTCAGAACTGTCCGCGTATTGCGAAGGGACATGCCGTCCGTGCCTTCAAATACCTGGATGACAGCCCTGTCCTCATAGCACTCGATAATTCGCCCTATGCGCTTTGTGCCGTCCTCCATCCTGAACTCGACGATCTCATCGTAAGCGGCTCCCCGAAGACCTTCGAGGACGACAAGAGGACCGTTAATTTCACTTAGACCAAGATATTCAATTGACATATGATCCCCCCTTACGCGTTCCGCTTAAGTACGTTCTCGTAGAACTCGTCGATTTTCTTTTTATAATCGTCAAAAAGATCGAGGCGGCTGTTGGGCACGTCATACTTTATGGCGATGACTTTTTCAAATATCGTATCCTGTCTGAGAACAGACATCGGATGGCCTTCCGCGACCAGCCTTCTCGCATTGTCATAGAGATAGAGGATCGTCTCCATCATCTTGAACTGCTTAATAAGAGGAACATTCTGGTCCTCCGGGTGGAAAGCATTCTGCTGCAGGAAACCGAGGCGAATGACCCTGGCAATCTCGAGCGTCAGCTTCTGATCGTCCGGAAGGACGTCGGAACCGATCAGCTTGACCGTCTCCATGAGCTTATCCTCCGCATTCAAAAGCGAAACGATGCGGGTGCGGTATTCATTGAATTTCGGATCCACATTGGCCTTATACCAGGCGGTAAAGTCCATGCCGTACTCGCTGTAGCTCTCCATCCAGTTGATGGCCGGATAATGGCGGGCGTAGGCCAGCGCCTTGTCAAGTCCCCAGAAGCATCGCACGAATCGCTTCGTGTTCATCGTGACAGGCTCGGAGAAATCGCCGCCCTGCGGTGAGACCGCGCCGATAATGGATACGGATCCGACCGCGCCAGAAAGAGTGGTCATCTCGCCGGCGCGCTCATAGAAAGCGGCAAGGCGGGAAGCAAGATACGCCGGGAAACCTTCCTCCGCGGGCATCTCCTCCATACGGCCCGACAGCTCGCGGAGCGCTTCCGCCCAGCGGGACGTGGAATCGGCCATGATCGCGACATCGTAGCCCATATCCCGGTAGTACTCAGCCAGCGTAACGCCTGTGTAGATCGACGCCTCGCGGGCCGCGACCGGCATGTTGGACGTATTCGCTATCAGTGTCGTGCGGGCCATGAGCTTGTTGCCGGTCTTCGGATCCTCCAGCTTAGAGAAATCCTCGAGGACTTCCGTCATCTCATTTCCGCGCTCGCCGCAGCCTATATAAATAATGACATTGGCATCTGAGAATTTTGCGATCGAGTGCTGTGTCATCGTCTTTCCGGTCCCGAAACCTCCGGGGATGGCTGCTGTGCCGCCCCTGGCGATCGGAAAGACCGTGTCGAGGACTCTCTGTCCTGTGACCAGCGGATGGCTTGCCGGAAGTCTTTTAGCTGTAGGTCTCGGAATACGGATCGGCCATTTCTGGGCAAGCTTAAGTTCCCTCATCGTGTGGTCCGGCAGCTCGACAGTTACGATCGTATCGTTTACCGTATACTTGCCGTCCGGCATAACTTTCCGGACAGTCGCCTGCGTTATCATCGGAGTCATCATTGACCTGTGGACAATGGACGGGGTCTCGGGGCATTCCGCTATCACGGCTCCGCCGCATATGACGTCGCCCTCCCTGACCTTCATGGTCACATCCCACAGTTTATCCGGGTCCAGCGAGTCGACGGCGACACCCCTGGCTATATACTTGCCGGATGCTTTCGCGATCGCCTCCAGCGGCCTCTCAATACCGTCAAAAATGTTATTCAGAATACCGGGGCCCAGCGTGATGGACATGGCATCGCCCGTGCCGTAGACGATCTCACCGGGCTTTATTCCGCCGGTCTCCTCGTAGACCTGGATGGTGGTAATATCATTTGCAAGAGAAATCACTTCGCCGACAAGACGTTCCGTTCCGACATAAACCATCTCCGCCATCTTGAATCCGACGGCATCCTTAAGGTAAATGACAGGCCCGTTGATGCCGTAAATCACACCTGTTTTTTCTGCCATCAGTCACCACCTCCGACCCATACATAGCCTTCTTCGGCATCCGCAGTCAGCGTCTTAAAGGAATTGTCCATGAGCACATTCCGATTCCTGATGACCGCACGCACGCCGCCGTCAAAACTCTCCTCCGAAATTATCGGCTTTATTCCGGTCTTTTTTTCGATGAGCTCCGCGTACTTCTCGTCCGCCGGATCAATGTAGACCAGAGCCTCATCGCCCTCCGCGAACTCTTTGACCTCCCGGACCTTGCGGGTGAGATACTCCGCATACTCCGGCTGCTCCCGAAAGGCTTCCAGTTTTTCTCTGACCAGAGTGAACATAGTCATCCTGATTTCATCCTGAATTTTCGCCATCTTCTGACGGATCTCCTGCTGCCGCTCGGAAAATTCGCGATTGGTGTCCCTCACGATCGCGGCCGTCTCCTCCTTCAGCGTCTGGCGGTCCCTCGTCTGCCGCTCCGCGACATGCTCGTTATAGAGAGCGTCGAGGGACTGCTGATACTCTTTTAGCAGGGCTTTGCCTTCCGCGCGGGCTTCTTCCGTCGCCTGCTCAAAGAGAGCGTCTAATTTTTCATCTATCGTCATAATTTTAATCCTATCGCTTCATTAACATATGCGGTGATGAAGTCGCTGCGGCGTCCGGAACCGTGGCGGTCCGGCACGTCGATAATGATCGGCATTTTAGTCGACAGCTTTACGCTGTTCACATAATCCGGAAAGTCTCTGCCGAATTTCTCAGTCAGCAGAATGATACCGATCTCCTTATCAGCCAGGGCTTCATCGAAAGCCCGCATCAGTTCGTCCTTCCTGTGCACCACGACACCCGGGATGCCCGCAAGGCGCATGCCTGTGAGGGTGTCCACGTTGTCGCTGATCAAAAACATTTTCATATAATGCTCCATATTTTGTCCCACCTGGGGGACATTCACTGGTACACTGCCAAAAAGATCCGCCTTAACCCAGCTGACCGATGATCATGAACGAAATAATAAGACCGTAAAGGCATACACCTTCTGCCAGACCTACATAAATAAGTGACTTACCCAGGATGCTCTGGTCCTCGCTGATCGCGCCGAGCGCTGCCGAGGCTGCGCTTGCGACTGCGATACCGCCGCCGAGGCAGGAGATGCCTGTGGAAAGAGCTGCCGCGATATAGCCGAGACCTTCTTTGAGTCCCGATCCGGCTGCCGCCTGGGCTTCGTCTGCAAATGCCGGGGCGGCGCCGGCGAACAGAGCGACCGTCGCGATGATGAGCAGGCCGAAGAATGTGAACAGGTTGATTGCGAGGGCTGACTTAAATCTGCCCTTTGTCCTCTCACCCTTAAGGAAAACGAGTCCCGGGATGAAAATGCTGAGTATGAGTGCTGCGCATAATGCGATCTGAATTGCAAGTGTCATGATATGACCTCCTATTATAATTAATTATTTGCGCTTTTCGACGAAGACGATGTTTGCGCCGGTGTATGGAGCTTCGCTGCGGCAGTTCAGACCGGCTGCTTTCACAGTTCGTTTATCCGGCAGCAAAGCATCCATCTTCGTGAGAAAAGCATTGCGGGTCCGACCGAGAGATCGCGTAACGGCGGCTTGCCGCCTGCGCTAGCTCGCAGGGAAGGACCTGCGCTTTTCGATGAAGATGATGTTTGCGCCGGTATATGGAGCTTCGCTGCAGCCCGACTGAACTGCTGCCGATCTGCCCTGTTATCCTTCGGACTTCTCCTTCATGCGAAGGGATGAGACGAACGGTTTACCGTCGCCCCGGTAGTAGCGTGAGAAGAGCTCATAGAACTCAAGTCGCAGTACCTGGATACCGACGATCAGGCCTTCGATTCCCATGACGAACAGGTTGCCCAGAACAACGACGACCCAGTTCGGACTGCCGCCGTTCTCCGCTCCCGCCAGCATGAGCACGACACTCATCATTGCCGCATGGCTGACGGCGAATGCGCCGATACGCACAAAGGACAGCGTATTAGAGAAATAGGACAGGCAGACTTCGAACATTTCAAAGAAGCCCTGGACCAGGAACATGACAATACCGCCCTCGATCTTCGGTCCTTTTTCCTTCCTGATCATCTTAGTGAGAGGTTCCTTGAAGAACATGGCCAGAGCCGACAGAGCAATCAGCACTCCGAAGAGAGATGCTGCCGGGATCGTATGGCCGCTGAAGGCTAAGATGATCATGACAACGACAAGACCGTAGAAGATGATTCCTGCAAATGAGTTCGTTCCGAAATAGGTCTCCTCTGTATTCTTCTGCTTTGAGTAATTAATGATGTGAAGCACCATCGTGACCAGAGTGAGGAACATTCCGAAGACGATTGCGCACACGAGGATCGTGTTGATCGAACCGACGCCCGGCAGCGTGATCATTTCCTCGCGCGGTCTGAGCCAGAGCGCAGGTATGACTTCCTCGAATCCGAAAATACTTCCGAACATGAACCCGAATATCGTCGAGAAGATTCCGGCCATCGAGATGATTCCCGCAAGGTCGCTGTGCTTCTTCTTATAGAGAAGAAAGCCTCCAATCATAAGGCAGAGCCCCTGACCGACATCGCCGTACATGATGCCGAAAATAAACGAATAAGTGATGGCCACAAGGATCGTCGGATCGAACTCATTGTAATTCGGCAGACCATACATTTTGACATACATTTCGTAAGGTCTGAAAAAGGCCGGATTCTTAAGTTTCGTCGGCGGCTCCAAGTTCACCTTCTTCTCATCTTCCTGGACAAGGCAGACTACTCTCGGATCATCGGCAATGTCATTTCTGAATTTCTCAACATCATCCGCGTCCATCCATCCGCACAGGATGTAGAAAGTATCTTTCTTCGACTCGGTACATGCCGCCATTCGGCGCACATCAAAGTTGGAGGACAGATCCCTGATCTTCTTCTCAGCAGCCAGAAGGCTTCCGCCCTCTTTCGCCAGGAGATCGGTCATCTCCTTCTCTATTTCGGCCAGCTCCTTCTCCTTCTCTGCCACCTCACCGCTTAAGATCCTGTAGGCAGCCTGCGGAGTTCCTTTGTACTCGTCTGGAATAAACAGTCTCTCAAAGTGCATCGAGGCGTAGGTCGCATCCACTTTGTGGGATTCCTCCTTTGAGACAAAATACACGCCGTAGACATACGTCTCGTCCTCGCCGGAGACAAGGAAGATCGCTCCCGTGTTCTCATCCACGTAGGTCCTGAACTTTTCGAAATACTCTTTCGGCAGCTTGCCGAAACGGTACGAGATAAAATGGAAATCAAGGATTGATTTCAGATCGTACTCAAGTCCCTGATAGGGCTCGATTTTCTTCATAGATTCGCGCAGTTTCATAAGCTCCGCGTCAAGTACGCTCTTTTTCTCCCGAAGCCCCGTAAGGCGGCTGTCCACTTCCCCGATGAGATCGATCGCCTCTGTGAGCGGGATTTCAGATCCCGCCGCGGTATCCGGAGGAAGCAGTTCTGTGTAAATGCCTGCCGTCGCAAGAAGATCCTTGTAGGGATTTTTCTGCACATATGGAACCAGGTGCTGTTCCTCCCCGAGCGCGTTCAGAGCGTTCTCCAGATGAATCTCATATTTGGAAAGGTACTTATTGACCATCCGGTCAATATCCGCCTTCGGACCCGAGAGACTGACGAATTTCATTTTCGCTATCATATTTTCCCCTCCGGTCTTTATACTGCGTTAATATATTTGAAAGCCTCGTCGGGATCGATGCCGTAGCGGACGCATTCGACCGCCGCAATGAGCTTCTCCCCCTCGTGCTCCTTTAAATAAAGATATCGGTACAGCGTCGCGGCCGAATACGGCTTCTTCTTTGCCTCCTGGCGAAGTACATCCCTGAGTACGTATCCGTACATGTCCTCCAGATTATCCGGCGCAAGATTTTCGTACTGCTTCCCGTAGAAAGTCCGGGAAAGAGCTGCTGCGAACTGCTCCTCACTCTCCGACGTGACCAGGGCTCTTATGTCCTCCTGCCGGAGCCTGTAGAGAACCGGTATGATGAGTGTGTAAATCTCCGCCTCCGGCATCTCGTAGTACTGCTTCGCCCGCCTGATGAACCAGATATTCAGCATATCGAAGCGGCTACCGTAAATGCGGCTGATTGCCTTCACGCTGTCCCCCGAGACGATTCTCGTCCGGTCTTTCCAGATCGAGCTGAAGTGGTACATGTCGAGAGCGGTCTCGTAGTCAAATCCCTCCGCGCGGCCGCCGTTCCTCACCCGCATGAGCACGGGATAATACTCGGTGTTCTCCACCGCTTTGAGGGTCATGTCGAGAGACGTGCACTCGTGAAGCGCCTCCACGTCAAGGCTCAGGAACTTTTTGAAAAAGTCCTTGTGCCAGAGGATCTCGTCCCCCGGAGCCCTGCCCGCTATCGCGTATTTCAGGCACTTCTTCAGCAGCCTGATCTCATATCTTCTCGCGTATTTCTTAAGGAATCTTTCCTGGTCCGGATCCGCGAAGTTGTATATTTTCGCGAAGTCACGGTAGACAATACCGCCAAAGACAGCTTCCAGAGCTTCCCTGTGAATATCGTTCTCATTAATGTTGCTGAAAGCCTCCGCGTAAGCCGGATTTTTTTTCAGGTAAGCCTCGACCGCCGCGACATCCGGCATTACCACGATTTCACGGAAATCATCATCCGTGAGCAGGTTCTTCTGCATCGCCCGGATCTTCGTGACGACTCCGCTGTATTCCAGCAAATTATTCATTTCAGGATCTCCTTAACAATTTCATCCGCGTCTTTTCGCATCTGGGACGCAAATTCCTCATCAAGCATCCGAAGAGCTCTGCTCATATCCGCTTCCATTCTGTTCGTACTTTCACTGTGCTCCCTGACAATTCTGGTCTTCACGGCGTTCAGCTTTTCTGTAAGTTCGGCGTCAGCATCCTTGTCAAAGGCGGCTATCTTTGCCTCAAGTTCCTGTCTCCGCTTTTCCTTCTCCGCTTTAGCTTCATCATAAATAGACTGCGCGTCCTGCTCGATCCTGACCAGGCGTTCAATAATCGTTTTATCATTATCCATCGAATCACCTCCCTTATCGGTTTGGTATTCTGTCAGCTGACGCTGACCCGAATCCCGCGCCAAGTCCCGCGAACGAGACTTGAATGTGATAATTACGTAAATCCTCCATCTCAGAAGGCAGAGCATCACGAGCTTTATTATACTATAAGTCTTCTCTTATTGCTCAAAAAATCAGTATTGTAAGTATAAAAAAGACAGCCGCCATTAGTCTGGTAGCGGCTGTCCGTATAGTCTTTTAGTTTGCTGCGCTCTCCTCTGCTGCAACGGACGCGTCTGCTGCGCCATCTGCGACAGATTCATCTACCGGAGCGGACTCAGCTGCTACCACTTCCGAAACTGATTCTTCTGTCGGCTCGGATGCGTCGGCATTCTCTGCAGCTGCAGCGACAGAGCTGTCATCCTCCGGAAGGACATCCTTGCCGAATGTTATCGGGTTCATATCACTGATGATGAGTGTCGCAAGGACTGCCTCATCGACCGTGATCGTCGCAGAGTCTTTCCACTCTGTATAGAGTGTGTCATAAGCCTCCTGCTTGCGGGCTGTGACTTTCTCTTTCTTGATTTCCTCTGTTGCCGCCTCATCATAAGCGGCGTCGAACCTGACAACGAACCATGCCGTTCCGTCGGAAGCCTCGACAACATGGTCTACTAGTGTGCCGTCAGCAAGACCTGCGACTGCCTCAACGATTGCCATATCGAGGACAGTATCCTCAGTATTGTGTGTCGTGAACTGGCCGGTCTGAGCGTAGAGATCCTCATTGATTTCATTTGCGATCGTGGTCATATCGGCTTCCGCGACGTTGCCGGATGCCTGAACTGCCGCGAGAACGGCCTCTGCCTGACTGAGCTTTTCTGCATTTGCAGCTTCCACCTGAGCTGCAACATCAGTATCTGCAGCCACAGAAGAATCCGCGAGAGAGGACTCGTCGGAGTTCTCGTCCGCGAAATCTGCCTCCGTTGCCTTGTCGATCTTGACGTAGGTGACGCCGGACTGCTGTGCTTCCTCATCAGAGACCTCTGTGTCGACATTCGCTGCCATGGGCTCCAGCATCTTGCTCTTGATGAGCTGAAGCTTGAGAAGCTCGATCACGTTTTCCTTGGAAGCTCCGACAGCGGCGCGGACATCCTCGGAATTCTCATCGATATAAGCCTGAGCGACCTTGTCGATCTGCTCCTCTTCCTCAGCTGTCAACGTGACACCGTACTCCTCTGCGTGCTGACGAAGGAGGACCATCTCCTCTATCGAATCAAGCGCATAGCCCTTCAGAGTCTCGCCGTAGGTCTCGCCGGACGACTCGTCCATGACCATATCAAAGATCTCGGCTGCTCCGAAATAAGCTGTGTACATTTCGTACATCTGAGCCTGCTGATATTTTGCCAGGAAGCTGAGTGTACCGAGCGGCACCTCATCCTCATTAATTGTCACGACAGTTTTAGTTCCATCGATCTGCGCTGTATCCGCAGTGCTGCCGCAGCCGGCAAGAAGACTGCCCGCGATGATAACGGAAAGGCCTGCTGCCGCAAGTTTCTTAAACAATTTCATAATAATTAACCTCCATGCTTCGGAAAGTTTCAATGCGCTTTACAAAAAGTCATTGCTCATTATAACCACTTTGTGCGGTTCGGGCAAGTTCTGATGTGAATCTTTTCAAATTTGCAATCATCTGCCTTGTTCCCCTCTCGCCGTTATAGACGAACACGGTTCCTGTCGGGTAGTTCCGGACACCGAACATGCCGCCAAAGGATCCTATGATCCTCGGCACTTCCGCACGATCAAATGTCGGCTCAGCCAGCACCGAGAGCGCTATCTCCCTCGGCCGCTCCTTGATCTCCGTGATCGAAGCCGCATGTGCAGCAGCCTTCAGATCCGCTATGGCAAGCAGGTTCTGAACGGGCTGCGGCAGATTGCCGAAGCGGTCCATGAGCTCATCGGACATGTCCTCGTAGTCGTGCTCATTTTCAATGGCCGCTATCTTCTTATAAAAATCAAGCTTTGTGAACTCGTTCGGAATATAGCTGTCCGGGATGAACGCGTCCATGACCACGTCGACGACCGTCTCGAATTCCTCCTTTGCCGGGATGCCCTTGGCCTCCCTGACAGCCTCGGACAGCAGCTTGCAGTAAAGGTCATATCCGACCAGGTCCATGTGCCCGTGCTGCTCGCTGCCGAGCAGGTTGCCGGCTCCGCGGATCTCCAGATCGCGCATGGCGATCTTAAAGCCCGAGCCGAGTTCAGTGAACTCTCGAATGGCTGCAAGGCGCTTCTCCGCAACTTCCTTCAGCTGCTTGTCTCTTCTGTACATAAGGAAAGCGTAGGCTGTCCTCGCCGAGCGGCCGACGCGTCCTCTCAGCTGATAGAGCTGGGACAGACCCATGCGGTCCGCATCGTGGATGATCATGGTGTTGGCATTGGAAATGTCGAGGCCGGTCTCGATGATCGTCGTCGTGACCAGCACGTCGATCTCACCGTTGATGAAATCCACCATGATGTCCTCGAGTTCCCTCTTGTTCATCTGCCCGTCTGCAAATGCGACACTTGCCTCAGGCACCAAATTCTGTATTCGCATCGCCATGTCCGCGATATCACGGACACGGTTATAGACATAGTAGACCTGTCCGTTCCTCGCCAGTTCTCTGCAGATGGCCTCTCTGACCATCTCCGGATCATACTCCATGACATAGGTCTGGATCGGCACGCGGTCCTGGGGCGGTTCCTCCAGGATCGACATATCGCGAATGCCGACAAGGCTCATGTGAAGAGTCCTCGGGATCGGGGTCGCGGTGAGGGTAAGGACGTCGACATTCTTTCTGAGGTTCTTGATCTTCTCCTTGTGGGTGACACCGAAGCGCTGCTCCTCATCGATAATGAGAAGTCCGAGATCCTTAAAGGCTACGTCCTTTGAGAGCAGCCTGTGAGTACCGATCACAATGTCGACCAGCCCCTTTTTCAAATCCTTCAGCGAATCTTTGATCTCGGCGGAGGTCCTGAACCGGCACAGAAGATCAATGCGTACCGGAAAATCCTTCATGCGCTGCATAAATGTCTTATAATGCTGCTGGGCGAGGATCGTTGTCGGAACCAGATAGGCAACCTGCTTGCCGTCCTGGACAGCTTTGAAGGCAGCCCTGAGGGCAATCTCCGTCTTGCCGTAGCCGACATCTCCGCAGATCAGGCGGTCCATGATCTTCCGGCTCTCCATATCCCGCTTGGTGTCCTCGATCGCCGTAAGCTGATCCTCCGTCTCCTCGAACGGGAAGAGTTCCTCGAACTCCTTCTGCCACTCCGTATCTTCGCTGTAGACGAAACCGTCCGCATTTTCGCGGGCAGCATAGAGGTCGACCAGCTCCCTGGCAATATTTTTGACCGAGCTTTTGACTTTGGCCCTGGTCTTCTCCCAATCCTGACCGTTCAGCCGGTTAAGCTTGGGAGCCTTGCCCTCCGAGCTCGAATACTTCTGCAGCACATCGAGCTGGGTGGCCAGAATATACAGATTTCCGTCCCGATACTCCAGCTTGATATAATCCTTGAGGACGTCGTCGACCCTGACCTGCTCAATTCCCTTATAAATGCAGAGGCCCCGGTTCTCGTGAACGACATAGTCTCCGACATGGAGCTCGGCAAAGCTCGCGATTTTTTCACCGGTGTATCTGGTCCTCTTCTTTTTCTTTTTCTGGCGGGCTCCGAAAATATCTCCCTCTGATATGATTGCAAATTTTATCAGCGGATACTCAAAGCCCCTCCTCACATGTCCGTACTCCACCGCGATCTGTCCCGGCTTAAGTTCCAGATCGCCATTGTCCGTGTAAAAAGCCGGAACATCGAGAGATCCCAGGTCCTGGGCAAGTCGTTTCGCCCTCGTGTGGGAGCCGGAGAGCACGACGATCCGATACCCTTTCTTCTTATATTTGAGAAGGTCCCCGGAGAGCATCTCAAAGCTGCCGTTGTAGGAACCCATTCCCTGGACAGTCGCGCCAAAGCTCGCTTTTATATCCCAGGCTCCCCTCGCAAGTTCCAGCATGGACAGGGCTACGCAGCAACGATTGTTCAGAGCGGCAATCACTTCGTCCGCACTTTTGATCTCCGGTATCTGGTCACCCTTTTTATAATTTCCCTGAGTGATCCGGTTCTTAATGCTCTCCCGGAATTCAGTCTCCACGGCCTTCGCGGCATCCGCGATGTGCGTGGGCTCGTCGATGAAGATGGCGGTGGCTGCATTTGCACCCTTCTCCGCTTTAGGGAGCCAGTCCATGAAGGTCCCGAGACGACCGATATGATCGTTGGCGGGATAAATCAGGACACGTCTCAGTTCTTCGATCGACCGCTGGGATTCCGCGTCGAAGGACCTGATCGAGTCGATCTCATCGCCGAAGAGCTCGATCCTGAACGGATGCTCCTCAGTGAGAGACCAGATATCCACGATGTCTCCGCGCACGGCAAAGTGACCGGGAAGGGTCACCTCGGCACACCTCTCATAACCGTTCAGGACCAGAGTTTCCTTGATCCAGTCAAGATCAGTCTCGTCCTCGTGGTCGAAGGATATGCAGGCGTCGAGGAATGAGTCCCTGGTCGAGACCTGATCCATGAGGGCAGCGACCGGCATGACAACGACGGTCCTGTCCGCCTCCGCTATAGAGCGAAAGACCCTCATGCGCTGCATGTCGAGAAAGTTGCTCGCGATGTCTGCCTGGTAGAAAAGCAGGTCCTTCGCGGGATACAGCAGGACATCCGGCTCGAAGAAACGCAGATCCTCGTGGGCTGCTTTGGCGGTGAGATCGTTTTCAGTGATCACGATCACCAGCTTTGCACCGTCCGAAAGGCCGTGCACCATATGCGATTTCTGGGCATCGATGCAGCCGGTCAGGGCATAGATCCCCCGTCCTTTCCGCATCCGGTCCCTTATTTCCGTAAATTCGGCCAGCTCTGTGAGCGGCTTAATGAATGTCTGCATATATCTATTCCTCGAATGATTTTCATCCCGGTTACCGTTCAGACAGGCTTACATTTCAGGCAGGCTTACATTTCAGACAGGCTGTAGCGAAGTTTCATGAACCGGCGCAAACATCATCTTCATCGAAAAGCGCAGGTCCTTCTCTGCGAGCTAAGCAATGCATACGCATTGCTGATCTCTCGGTCGGACCTGCAATGCTTTTCTCACGAAGATGAATGCTTTGCTGCCGGTAAACGAAATGTAAGAACAGCCTGTCTGAAATGCCGCCTATCCCACTCCGGACCGTCTTTCAATCAAGCTCCGTCTCAATTGTGAGGTCTGCCTGTCCGATCTGCCGCCTGACCTTCATGATATGTTCTTAGCTCTATCCTGTATAGCGCATTAGAATCTGAGCATATCAAGCCTTAACATTATAAATGTTCATAGCTTTGTCGATTCCGTCGGTGCAGATTGCGACGACTGCGTCCGCGGCTCTGACGATCGCGTCGTCGACAAGCGCCCGGTCATCCATCGTAAATCGTGAGAGTACCCAGTCCGCCAGCTCCCAGCCCTCGGGCTTGCCGCCGGTACCGACCCTGATCCTGATGAACTTCTGTGTCCCCAGGCACTGAACGATGTGCCGAAGCCCGTTCTGCCCGCCGGCCGATCCCTGCTTGCGTATCCTGATCCTGCCGGGTTCAAGGTCAATATCATCGCTGATCACAATGAGTTCGCTTTCCGGGTCGATCTTGTAAAAATCGATCAGCTCCCGGACTGCTGTTCCGCTGAGATTCATATAGGTCAGCGGCTTTGCCAGTACGACCTTCTGCGTCCCGATCATGCCTGTGCCGTACACAGAGTGGAATTTGCTGCCGCTGCACGGGATATTGTTCTTATATACAAGGCGGTCGATGACATCGAAGCCCATGTTGTGGCGCGTGCCTTCATATTTTTTACCGGGGTTGCCCAGTCCGACTATAATATACATATTGATCTCCTTCCCGGGTTTATCGCGCAGGTATTGCCGCGCTCAGAAATGACCGCGGTTTTTCAATTATACCAGATAGGCAGACGATTGCAAGTGCGACATGGTAAAGGTCTGCTGCCACTCGCCAATCCCCTTACCTCCCCTTCCCTCAGCTTACGGTCCCCAGTATCGAACTTGCGTTTTGTGATGTTAACAGTTATAATCAATTATATATGCCAATCTGTCGATTTTCATATAAAGCACAGTGAGAACTGGTCGACAGTCTCACCGCGACACACTTTACAAAGGAGATTTCATCTCTATGTCACTCACTGATAAAGAAACACATCAAAAAGATGAGGTCCTGTTCTCCGGGTCCATGCGGCACCGCAAGCTACCCCGCGCCCGCAGGCGTAAGAAGCGAACACCTGAAATAACAGCTCAGCCCGTCGGAATGATCGATCCCTTGACCGGGGAAATCACGGTGTCGGATGAAGCGGACAATTTTCCGGTTGAAGACACTTCCATCTCTAACAAAGGAATCAATTCCCAAGTAGAGGACGACCTTCTGTGGACCGATCTTGACGACGCAGAGGAAGTCCGAACAGCCAAAGGTGCTGAAGAGTTCCGAACAAACGCAGAAGCCGAAGAGAACTGGGCAGCTGAGGAAACCGAGGAGATCCAGACATCCAAAAAAGCCGAAGAAATTCAAACAGTCGCAAAAGCTAAAGAGATGCGAAAAGCAGCAGACAGCGACGAAGACATGTTCCTTGCTGACATCAAGGATGAGGACACCGAAGTCGAAAGCGAAGATGATCCGGATGACGATGAGCAGGCCGGCGAAGAGTCCTCCGGCAGATTCTCTCTGTCAAACATCTTCAAGAGGACCCGCACCGAGAAAAAGAAGAAAAAGAAATCTCAGAGCCGCAGAAAAAAAGCCCCCACTAAGGGCAAAAAAAGCAGCGCTGATAATGGAAAAGGCATCGCGGATACGGATTACGATGACGATCTCGCAGATGACATGAGCGAAGATTCTGACTACGATGAAGACCTCGCTGATGACACGAGCGAAGATTCTGACTACGATAGCGACCTCGCAGATGACGAAGGCGAAACTTCTGATTACGATGACGATCTGTCAGATGACGATTCGGAAGACGATGAAAGCGACACGGAAGACGGCGAATCTGAAGAGCCGGAAGAGCCCGAGGTCGTACACAACCCGGTCATCCGCTATGACCCCGATCTCACATACGGTCTGACAGCAGAGGAAGTCTCCGACCGTGAGGCGGAAGGACTCATCAACGTGACAGTCCGCAAGGGTCAGAAAACGGTCCGGCAGATCGTACTCTCCCACACGCTGACCTACTTTAACTTGCTGAACATCCTGCTCGGTATCCTCGTCGCGACGACCGGCCAGTGGAAGAACATGCTATTCCTCGGCATCATAATAGGAAACTCCGCAATCGGAATCTTCCAGGAATTAAAGGTCAAATCCCTCATCGACAACCTGACAGTGATCACGGCGGCGCGAGTCATCGCGATCCGTGACGGCGTTGAGGAGGAAATGCCGATCGACAATATCGTGGTCGACGACGTCATTAAGCTCGGCCCCGGCGACCAGGTCGTCACCGACGGACGCGTCTTCGACTGCCGTGGTCTTGAAGTCAACGAGTCGATGCTGACCGGCGAGTCGCAGGCCGTCAAAAAGAAAGACGGCGATCAGGTCCTGTCAGGCAGCTTCATCATAGCCGGCACCGCGCTGCAGCGCGTCGACAAAGTCGGCAACGAGAGCTACGCTTCCCAGCTGGTCGCGAAAGCGTCCCACAAGAAGCGCGCGAGCTCTGAAATGCAGCGCACGATCGGCCGGATCATCCAGGTCGTTTCCGTGATCATTATCCCGGTAGGCCTGCTGCTCTACCGCAGTCAGATGATCGCGAACGGCGGGGTATTTGCAAATGCAATCATCCGCACCGTCTCCGGCATCATCGGTATGATTCCTGAAGGCCTGGTCCTCCTGACCTCCGTCTCATTCATCATCGGCGTCGGACGACTGGCCAATAAAAAAGCCCTCGTCCAGGAGATGCCGTCCATAGAGTCGCTTGCCCGGGCAAATATCATTTGCACCGACAAGACCGGAACCATCACCACCGGAGAGCTCCGCGTGAACGAGGTCCTGCCCATGGGCCGCGTGACCCGGGATCAGGTCATGGATATAATGGCCCATATAAACAGCGCTTTCACCGACACGAATGTCACGCAGGACGCGCTGAACGCGGCTTTCGGCAAGTCAAAGGGCTGGGATGCGCGCGGCATTATTCCGTTCTCATCCGAGAGAAAATTCCGGGCAGTGTCTTTCGACGGCCAGGGTGACTATGTACTCGGAGCGCCGGAATTCATCGTACCGAATAACAAGGCCGCCCTCGACGTCGTGGACAACTATTCGCAGCAGGGTTACCGCGTACTGCTTCTCGGCAGGTCCAAAGGCATCGACCCCGAGACCGGAGACAAGGGAGCCGTCACCCCGATCGCAGCCATCATCATATCGGATGTGATCAAGGAGGACGCGAAGGAGACATTTGCATACTTCGCGAAATCGGGCGTCGCAATCAAGGTCCTGTCCGGCGATAATCCGCTGACAGTCTCCAGCGTCGCCAAGAAAGCCGGCATCGCCGGTGCCGAAAAATATGTCGACGCCACAAAGCTCCCCGAGGACCCCACTGCCTTCCGGCAGGCCGTCATGAAATACAGCGTCTTCGGACGTGTCAAGCCGGAACAGAAACAGGCATTCATAAAGGCATGGCAGGCTGCCGGCATGACCGTTGCCATGGTCGGAGACGGCGTCAACGACGTCCTTGCGATCAAGGATGCCGACTGCGGCATCGCGATGGCGTCCGGTTCAGAGGCAGCAAAGCAGGCCGCCCACATCGTGCTCATGGATTCCGACTTCTCATCGATGAAGGATATCGTGAAGGAAGGTAAGACGATCATCGCCAACATCGAGAGGGTCAGCTCCCTCTACCTGACAAAGACGATCTATTCCTGCCTGCTCTCGGTCATCTTCATACTGCTGAAGACACCGTATCCGTTCACGACGCTGCAGATGGGACTCATCAATCTCTGCGGCATCGGAATGCCGAGCTTCCTGCTCACGCTCGAGCAGCAGGAAGATGTGACCACGAGTGGATTCCTGAAGCACGTTCTTCAGACCGCCCTGCCGGCGGCGCTCACCATGGTAACATCCATGCTCGTCGTGCAGATCCTGAACGCGATGTTCCCGTGGACCACCGATATCTTCTCGACCTTCAATCTGATGCTCGGAGGGCTCGTGTCCATGCTCGTCGTCGCCAGCGTCTGCTGGCCGCTTGCTCCTTACCGCAAGTTCGTGCTGGCCGTGAGCTCCGTCGTGTTCCTCGGAGCGGTCATCCTGCTCCCGAACTTCTACGACATGCACTCGATCTTCATGTGGTGGTCGCTGCTGCTCCTGCCGCTGTCTGTCCTGGTCGCGATCATGATTTCCGTGTACTCGATGCTCACTCAGAAGGCCATCATAAGGTTTGGCCGGATGCAGCAGGAAATGGATGCAAGGCGTAAGCGTTACGATCCGGATATATACTGAATCAAAGATATGGGAACCAAAGATAAGTGAACTAAATGGGGCTGTCACAAAGTGGCAGCCCCATTTAGTTAGCAAAAATCCAGCCACCTGACAAGATTTCATTGATTAAATACAGGGAGGCCGTTTGGAAATAACATTTTTAGCACAAAAGCAGCTAAATCGGTCATATTTCAAGCTTTCTGCTGCCTCTGTGAGAGGTGGCTTCTTTCAGCTTTAGGGCAAAGGCAGCTAAATTGGCTCATTTCAAGGCTTTCTGCTGCCTTTGTGAGAGGTGGCTTCTTTCAGCTTTAGGGCAAAGGCAGCTAAATTGGCTCATTTCAAGGCTTTCTGCTGCCTTTGTGAGATGTGTCTTCTTTCGGCTCCAGGGCAAAGGCAACTAAATTGGCTCATTTCAGGCCTTTCTGCTGCCTTTGTGAGAGGTGGCTTCTTTCGGCTCCAGGGCAAAGGCAACTAGATTGGCTCATTTCAGGCCTTTCTGCTGCCTTTGAACAAATTACCATCTTCCAGCTCAATGACAAAGGCAGCTAGATTAGCCTTATTCAGGGCTTTCTGCTGCCTTTGAACAAATCACCATCTTCCAGCTCAAGGGCAAAGGCAGCTAGATTAGCCTTATTCAGGACTTTCTGCTGCCTTTGAACAAATCACCATCTTAAACTATTTTATTTCAAATAGTATCGAGCCAAACGGCGCAAGCTCAATCTCTACTCCGGTCGAGGGATCCGCCCTGAGAAGAGCAGCCTCCGGCGGAAGCTCCTTCGTCTGACCGCCGAAGCGCTCCCAGTCCGTATTGAGGATTGGCATGAGAGCTCCCGACTTCTCGGGGTGCAGCCAGTAAGTTTGTTTCGTGTTCGAGAAGTTAAAGATAGCAATAACATTCTTCTTCTGCGTCTTATCGTAGCGCTCGATCCCGAACAGGTTCTTGCCATTGTCATTGATCGTGACCCACCTGAAGCCCTTCGGGTCGTAATCCATCTCGTAGAGAGCCGGATACTCGCAGTAGATCCTTCCGAGCTCGGCAAAATACTTCTGGAAAGAATCATGAATCGGGTACCGGAGAAGGAAGTAATCAGGCTCTTTGGTCTCATCCCACTCGCGGAACATCGCGATCTCGTTGCCCATGAAATTCAGCTTCTTTCCCGGATGCATCATCATATAGAGATACAGAGACCTGCACTGCGGGAACTTCATATCGTAGTCACCGAAGATCTTGTCGATGATCGTCTTCTTACCGTGGACGACCTCGTCATGGGAAAGCGGAAGCAAATGCCGCTCGTTGTAGAAATAAAACATTGAGAAGGTAAGCTTCTCCGGTACACTCTTCCTCTCATCCGACTGCTTCATAAAATAGTCAAGAGTGTCATTCATCCAGCCAAGGTCCCACTTGTAATCGAATCCGAGACCGCCCAACCAGGTCGGCTTCGTCCCGCCCGGATAGGATGTGGAATCCTCCGCAATCAGCATAGCTGTCGGATGAAGTCTGTGAAGGCCCTCATTCAGCTGCTTCAGAAAATCGACGGATGTCTCGTTCACACCGCGCTTCTCGTCTCCCATCCAGTAGATAACGCGGCTTATGGCATCCATGCGCAGACCGTCGAAATGGTACTCGGCCAGCCAGTAATTGGCCGCGGACATCATGAAGCTCATGACTTCCCTTCGGGCATAGATAAAATTGCGTGTTCCCCACTCACTGTCAGAGACGTCGCTTGCCGGGTACTCGTAGAGCTCGGTGCCGTCGTATTCTTTGAGGGCGTAGTAGTCATTTGCAAAATGCGCCGGGACAAAATCGACAATAGCGCCGATGCCCGCGTTGTGCAGCCTGTCGACCAGCTTTTTCAGCTGCGCTGCTGTGCCATAGCGGGATGTTGGCGCGAAAAATCCGGTCTGCTGATATCCCCAGCTTCCGTCAAACGGATGCTCGGCCAGCGGCATGAACTCAACGTGAGTGAAGTGATATTTTTTCAAATATGCGATCAGATCATCCGCGATCTCATCATACTTGTACCAACCGTTCGGGTCGGCTTCATTTCGCTTCCAGGAACCCAGATGCATCTCGTAGATATTGAGAGGTTTATCGTAATTAAGGGTTCTCTCCTTCATCCATTTCTCGTCAGAGAAATAATATTCGTCAAGATTCCTTATGATTGACGCGAAATTCGGCCGGAGCTCCATCCCGAAGCCGTACGGGTCGCAGTGCTCAATGCGGCCAAGCTTGCTGTAGACAGCATACTTATACATCTGCCCGACCTTAGCCTCCGGGATCGTGATCTCAAAAAAGCCTTTTCTCTGCTCGTCCGACATGAAAGTATCCTTCCAGCCATTGAACTCGCCGAGAACCGCGACTTTATCCGCATTCAGCGCAAATGTCCTGAAGGTCACTCCGCCGTCCTTCTCAGGGTGCGCACCGAGATACTTGTATACGTCGAATGCCTTACCGTCATAAAACTTCTGAAAATCCATATTTTTTCTCTCCCGCAACTGTCCTTCAGTGAAATTTCCTTTTACTACTTTATAGTAAATTAACGCATTTTGTCGATAGACACTTCCTCACTTTTGTATGTCTTTAACGCGCTGCAGGGTAACAGTTCAGACAGGCTGCTCTTACACCCCGGTTCCGGCAGCAAAGCATTCATCTTCGTGAGAAAAACATTGTCGGTCCGACTGAGAGATCGCGAAGGCGGCTTGACACCTGCGCAAGCTCGCAGGGAAGGACCGACGTTTTTCGATGAAGATGATGCTTGCGGCCGGATTCAGGAACTTTCATACAGCCTGTCTGAACTGTTACGTCTGCAGACAAAAAGGCTGCCGCAATCACTGCGGCAGCCTCGTTGTGGTTATTCGTATGATTTACTCTTCAGCCTTTTTTGCTGCTTTTTTCTTAGTCGTCTTCTTAGCCGCTTTCTTCGGCTTATCCTCGACATAGTCGAACTCGAAGACCGCGCATCCGTAAGCCGGAAGATCATAAGCAATTGAGTACGGTCTGTTGTCGCACTCGCCCTCGACCGCCTTGTAGGTCTTCTTGGAGATCGGAGCGGTCCCGCCGAACTTCGGATCCATGGAGTTCAGGATCAGCTTGTAGTTCGTCTTTACCGGAACACCGCAGCGATAATCCGGACGTGCAATCGGTGTCATATTGAGGACGAACAGAAGATTCTTCTTGCCGTCGGAAGACTTGCGCATGAAGCTGTAGATCGAGCGATCCGCGTCATCGGCGTTAATCCATTCAAATCCGAGCGGATCGTAGTCTGTTCCGTGCAGGCACTGATACTTGCTGTACATCTTCCACAGAGTACGTACATAGTCCTTCAGCTGAGCATTGAGCTCTGTGTCAAGAAGGAACCAGTCGAGCTCCCGGGCCTCACTCCACTCTCTCTGCTGACCGAATTCCTGGCCCATGAAGAGAAGCTTCTTGCCCGGGTGAGCTGCCATGTAGGTGTATGCAGCACGTAAATTGTGGAACTTGTCCTCGTAGATGCCCGGCATCTTGCTCCACATGGAGCATTTCAGGTGAACGACCTCATCGTGGGACAGAACGAGGACATAGTTCTCACTGTAAGCATAGGAAGTTGAGAAGGTCATCTTGTAGTGGTTGCCCTTGCGGAACAGCGGATCAAGCTTCATGTACTCAAGGAAGTCATTCATCCAGCCCATGTTCCACTTGAGGGAGAATCCGAGGCCGTCATCCTCGACCTTGCCTGTGACCTTCGGCCAGGCTGTGGATTCCTCAGCGATCATGACAGCGCCTTTATTTCTGCCCAGCAGGCAGGAATTCATATGCTTGAAGAACTCGATGGCTTCGAGGTTCTTGTTCTCGCCGTATTTATTTGCAACCCACTCACCGTCCTTCTTGCCGTAGTCAAGATACAGCATGGAAGCGACAGCATCGACACGCAGTCCGTCTACATGGAAGAACTCAACCCAATAGAGGGCATTGGCAAGCAGGAAATTCTTAACTTCCGGACGTCCGTAATTGAAGATCTTTGTGCCCCAATCCGGATGCTCGCCCTGGCGCGGATCCTTGTGCTCATAGAGCTCTGTGCCGTCGAAGCACGCAAGACCTGCCGCGTCCTTCGGGAAGTGTGCCGGCACCCAGTCGAGGATGACGCCGATTCCCTTTTTATGGAAGTAATTGACCATATACTGGAAGTCATTCGGTGTGCCGTAGCGGGATGTCGGTGCATAATAGCCCGTTACCTGGTAACCCCAGGATCCGTCGAACGGATGCTCCGCAATACCCATAAGCTCGATGTGGGTGTATCCCATATCCTTGATGTAGTCGGCGGCTTTCTCTGCAAATTCGCGATAGTTGTAGAAACCGTCAACACCGCGTCCTGCTGATTCTGGATGCTTGCACCATGATCCGATGTGTACTTCATAGATGATCATCGGATCCTTCTGGATGTCAAAGTCCTGACGCTTCTTCATCCATGTGCTGTCTGACCACTTAAGGCCTCTCATGTCTGCAATGACAGATGCAGTGCCGGGACGAAGTTCTGCCTGGTTGGCAAATGGATCAGCCTTATAAAGATGCTCGCCCTGATAGCCGATGATAAAATACTTATACATCTGACCTGCCACGGCGCCCGGGATAAAGCCCTGCCAGACACCGATATCATCCTTGTTCTCTATGATATTGGCCTCTGTATCCCAGTCGTTGAACTCACCGATTACGGAAACACGCTGAGCGTTCGGAGCCCAGACCGCGAAATACGTGCCTTCGACTCCATCGATATTGATCGGATGCGCGCCGAGCTTCTTATACAGATCATAGTGCGTCGCATGTCCGAACAGATACTGGTCCAGCTCTGAAAACAGATATTCATTCTCCATACCATTTACCTCTTTTATCTGCATATGCATGCAGTTTGTGCTATGTGCATATTAACGAAAAGTATCGTTTTTTAGTGACAGTTATTGTATATATTATAATGCAATAAACCCTTTCTGTAAATGAATGGCAGTCATTTTTTTACTGGTTTTGGCTGTTTTCGCCTTATTTCTACACTTTTTTACATATATACATTCGCAATCTTCAGTACGAGGACGATGCGCATGAGCGGTATTATTCATCTGTCACGATCCGACATGTCCTTCGATATTCAGTGTATACCGAACAGCCGCCTGGCATTTGCAGCAGTGATCCGAATGACTTCCTCCTCAGATATCTCCTTAAGTTCGGCAATCGCACTCACCACATACGGAAGATATAAAGATGAGTTCCTCTTTCCCCTGAAAGGCACCGGAGCGAGATACGGGCAATCGGTCTCGAGGATCAGGTATTCCATCGGTGTATCCGCCACGACCTCCTTCAGCTTCTTCGCATTCTTGAAGGTGACTACGCCTCCGATTCCAAGATAAAAGCCAAGCGTTCTCGTATAAATTCGCGCCTGTTCCACCGCGTAGGAATAGCAGTGCATGACACCTTTTCTCTCCATATGCTCGCCGCTCGAGCCGGGTCCGTACATCTCCTGCACAATCTCCAGAGTGTCAGCCGCAGCTTCCCTGGAATGGATTACGATTGGCTTCCCGAATTCCTGAGCAAGGTAGATCTGCTTTCGAAAAGCATCCTTCTGAATCTCTTTGGCCTCTTTATTCCAGTAGTAGTCGAGACCGATTTCCCCGACCGCCAGGATCTTCGGGTTCTTCATATCCTCCCGCAGATCGGCCATCACCTCACCGGTCAGATCCCCGACCTCGTCCGGATGCAGGCCGACGGCGCCGTAGACGAAGTCATATTTTTCCGCGAGCGCCCGTACTCTCGGCAGACTTTCCGCGCTCGAACCGATGTCTATGACGCAACCGATTCCATTTGCATGAAGTGATGCCAGCAGCTCCTCTCTGTCCTCGTCGAAGGCTTCGTCATCGTAGTGCACATGTGTATCAATAATCATCTTTTTCCCCTTTTTTAATCCAAACTTATCAAGAACGCCGCGGCAAGAATGTGTTAGTTTCGCACCACAAAAGACTTACTTTGTGCTGCCGCACGATCCTGTCACATCAGCCCCTCCAAAACGCGCAGAAGTCCGGATTCACAGACACATGAATCCGGACCTCATTACTCATCTTCTTTATTCAACTGTGGCGGAAAAGATACGACGAAGCAGCTTCCAAAAGCTGTCCGCAGCATCCGGATCCCACATCAGCCGATCTCAGATCCAGCCGGGAAGTCCTTCTTCTCCGGTGTCATGAGGGCAAGATTTCCGTCTGCGTCCTCAGCAACGAGGATCATTCCCTGGCTCTCAAGACCTGCCATCTTTCTCGGCGCGAGGTTCACGATGACCATGACCTTCTTTCCTACCATGTCCTCAGCCTGGTACTTCGGGCGAAGACCGGAGATGATCTGAACAATCTCGTTCGGTCCGATCTTTACCTTGGAGCAGAGCAGCTTCTTGGACTTCTCAACATTCTTGCACTCAAGGATCTCACCGACGCGGAACTCGCACTTTGTAAAATCATCGAATGTGCAGGTCGGCTTATGCTCAACCGGAGCAGCCTCTTCCTTATCTTCCGGCTCTTCCTTAGCAGCCAGAGCCGCTCTCTGAGCAGCTTCGATTTTCTCCACTTCCACCATGATATCCTCAAGCTTCATGCGGGCGAAGAGGATCTCCGGCTTATCCGTGACCTTGTTTCCGGACGGATAGTTGCCGATGTGGTTCAGATCATCGATGTCGACCGGTGCCGCATTGATCTGCTCAAATATCTTCTCCACCGTCTCAGGCATAAATGACTGAAGCAGTGTCGACGCCGTCGTGATGCCATCGAGCAGGTTGTAGAGAACAGTCGCAAGACGGCCTTTGGCAGCCTCATCCTTTGCCAGCTTCCACGGCTCTGTCTCATCGATATACTTGTTGCATCTCTTGTAGAGATTGAAAATGTCTGTCAGCGCGTCAGCGACACGGAGCTTATCCATGTGACCCTCTACCTTGTCGACAAGAGCCGTCATGTTGGCATGCAGGTCATCATCGATGCCGTTCTCATCCTTGACTCCCGTATTCTCTACCAGACCGCCGAAATACTTGTTGCTCATTGCAATCGTGCGGTTGACAAGGTTGCCCATTGTGTTGGCCAGCTCAGAATTCATGCGCTCGACCATGAGCTCCCAGGAGATGACGCCGTCATTTTCAAACGGCATCTCATGAAGCACGAAATATCTGACCGCGTCGACGCCGAAGATGCCGGCCATATCGTCCGCGTAAATGACATTGCCCTTGGACTTGCTCATCTTGCCGCCGCTCTGAAGGAGCCACGGATGACCGAATACCTGCTTCGGGAGCGGCTCGCCGAGTGACATCAGGAAGATCGGCCAGTAGATTGTATGGAAACGAATGATATCCTTGCCGATCAGGTGAAGATCTGCCGGCCAGTACTTCTTATAATTGTCCCCGTGATTTCCGTCGGCGTCGTAGCCGATGCCCGTGATATAGTTCGACAGAGCGTCAAGCCACACATAGACGACATGCTTCGGATCAAAGTCGACCGGGATGCCCCATGTAAAGGATGTTCTGGAGACGCACAGATCCTGAAGACCCGGAAGGAGGAAATTGTTCATCATCTCGTTCTTGCGGGACTCCGGCTGAATGAATTCCGGATGTGTATTGATGTGCTCGATCAGGCGGTCAGCATATTTGCTCATGCGGAAGAAGTAGGCTTCCTCGGAGGCCGGGGTGACTTCGCCGCCACACTCGGGACACTTGCCGTCCACGAGCTGTGATTCCGTGTAGAAGGACTCGCACTCCTGGCAGTACATACCCTTGTACTCGCCCTTGTAGATGTCGCCCTTCTCATACATCTTCTTGAATATCTTCTGGATCTGCTTCTCATGATCCTCATCCGTCGTGCGGATGAATTTGTCGTAGGACGTATTCATCAGATCCCAGATCCGGCGGACCTCGCCGGCCGTCTTATCGACGAATTCCTTCGGTGTGAGACCCGCATCGTGAGCGCGGGATTCGATCTTCTGGCCATGCTCGTCTGTTCCTGTCTGGAAGAAAACATCATAGCCCTGCTGCCTCTTGAATCTTGCGATCGAGTCAGCAAGAATAATCTCATATGTATTTCCGATATGCGGCTTGCCTGATGTATAGGCAATCGCTGTCGTGATGTAGTATTTGCCTCTGTCTTGCATTATGCATTCCTCCTAAAAACAAAGTACGTTTCAAATATACCGTATTTCCGCAGATTTATCAATGATAAGAAGCAGTTTATGCAAGCTGCATCGAAGTTCAAGAGCCGGCGCAAACATCATCTTCATCGAAAAACACAGGTCCTTCCCTGCGAGCTTGCGCAGGCGTCAAATCGCCTACGCGATCTCTCAGTCGGACCGACAATGTTTTTCTCACGAAGATGGATGCTTTGCCGCCGGCAGCGGTGTATCAGAACAGCCTGCCTGAACTGCTGCCGTCGTATCAAAGCCAGATACTGAATATCTGCACAGATTAAGTCTCGCCCTCGAGACTTTACACAGGATTCGCATCAATGGCATCTGACATCTTCCAAACCGAATCCTTGCTTCCTCACAGAGCGTATATCTCAGCCCGCCACCTTCAATATATACGTCGACACGCCGTCCGAGTATGCCACCGTGCCTATGCTCTGGAGCAGGGTGTCGTTGATATTGGCATACATCGACCTCTCAAGAGAGCCTATATATATGTAGGAAATGTTGTATTTTTTGATCAGGTCGCGCACCGTCTGCTCATCTTCCCCGGTGTAGATCGTCTCAATATCCGCCGAGCGCTCATTCAAGAGTTCCGTATCGCTCCTCCACAGCCACTCGTGGACATACCAGCCCCTGACCGTCGGCAGACCTGTCGCGACCGACACGCGCTCATAGCCGGTATAGCTGTCACCCGGAGCTTCGAGGACGACCGGCCGCCCGCTGACCGTGTTATTGAGCCATGCGATGGCCTCGAAATCAGACGGGAATGACTGGTCAACGAACACGGACGCATCGGTGCTGACCCTGAGGCTCCGATCCATGATATTCCCGAACCAGTCTTTTGTACTTCTTACAATGAACCCGCCTGTCATGAGAAGTATGAAGCAGAGCACCATACTCACGACCTGGGCCCAGAGCTTCTTAACGACCGTGAGCGTGCGGATAATCACATAGGGCATGACCATACCGAACAGAATAAAGGCCTGATATGTGAGCTTGAACATTGTGTTGGCACGGTAGTGCTCGCCGGAATAAATATCCTTGACGAAAATAACTTCCGGCATATAAATCAGGCCAAGCGCGCACAAGGCAAGCAGCAGCGCGGCAAGGTCGGGGTAAGCAACAGGCTTTGCGTCTTTTTCTGCTTTGCTCTCCGCCGAAGCTTTGCCGACACCTGTTCTCTTCGCGGAAGGCAGCCTTCCCTGTTCGATAAGCAGGCAGATGACATAGAACAGTGTGCAAATGATCGGGAGCCCCCACAGCACCATGAACTGATAAAAAACTGTGTGGGTGTGAGTGAATCCGATCTCCGTCGAAATCTGATCAAATGTCAGCGTGAACGGCAGGCATGCAACCGTCCCGATGAGGAATGCACAAGCCGCCTGTCCTCCCATGACAATGGCAAATCCCGTGAGGTCATCACGATATTTCCTCAGATTCATGAAGAAAATCAGCGAACCGCAGACGACGAAATAAATCGGGAAATCCCAGTAGTTCGTGAACTTAAAGACACCTGTGAAAATGCCTATGAGAATAATTTCCGGTCTCAGGATCTCGGCAAGCAGGACCTTCCAGTCTGCTTTTACTGCAGGCAATTTCGCTGCACTTTCTGCTGACGGTGCAGATGTTGATTTGGCTGTGCCTTCAGCTGCCTGTGCAGACATCTCTTTGGATGCAACCTCAGCTGCCGATACAGCTAAAGTCTCCTTCTTCGCCTCAATCTCTCGCGCGATCTTCTGCACGCATGCATATGCAATCGCCGTAACACAGACCACGAACATGACGTTGATGTAGTGAGCGTGAAGGTCGCCAAGCACAGTCGAATAGGCCGGGAACTCATGGATCGTCTTATCCGGCAGATCCGGATCATAGCCTATATACCTCGTCGAATCCGGGAACCAGTAGCTGTAGTCAGAGTTCGTAAGCTCCTTGATAATGCCGTACAGAATGTAGTGGACGTTGCCGCAGAAGGCGACAGCAAAGCCGCCGATGAGGCCGGCAGCCCACCTTGCCCACTTGCGGCCATCCTGCAGACGGTCAGAAATAAGCTGATAGCACAGGGAAAACGGCATCACAAAAGAAAATGCCGCAACGGTCGCCCGCATGATATTGTAGCCCACACCGACGCCTATGCCGGAAGCCTTGACCAGCCACGCAGCAATATACTGTCCTCCGTAATAGTAGTTAATGCTCTCCCCGGAGAACCACATGTCCTCGAACGGCATGTAGAGAGATCTCGTCATGGAAGTCATGAAGGCATAGTCCATGAACTTCTCCGTGCCGTAGGCTTCGGGCTTGAAACCGATGATATACACCCATACAGCCAGAAGAATAAAGAACATAGCCTCCTCGATCGCGATGAGCTTAAGGTCTGCGCCCCGAACGATTTCTCTCATGTCCAGCTTAAAGAAAGCAAGTATATTGAGAGCTATCAGGAGACCCGTGACGATCAGGCAGTTCCTCTGTATAAACGAAATGATGTGCGCAGTATTCAGCACAAAGAATACCCAGGCTGTGAGGAATATCCCCAGGCTCTTAGAGAACAGCCACCCGCGGTCATCAAAATGACGGAAGACCCAGGCCGATAATGGCATGAAACCTGTTCCCAATAATGTTATTGTCAGCCACCAGATAAATATATCCACTTTTTTATGCTCCTATTCTTCTGTGAGGAGGCAGGCACGAACGCCTCTCTCAGCATTTGTCTATCATTAAAATATCAGTATAACCTTTTTACCGTTTACAGGCAAGAGCGCTGTAAAGCCATAGCTAAATGCATGCCCAATTCTATGTGATAGTCCAGGCAGACTGTGGCGGAGCCTCAGAATCCGAAGCAAGCGGATGGCGCATCTACAGGTGCGTTAGTCCGGCAGCTAAATCGGCGCTGCATATGGAGCTCGTGAATTTATCTGTGTGAGCTTCACAAGACAGTTCTTCTCCGCTCTAAGAGCATGCTGTTAAATGAGATTACATCTCATTAGTATTGTCTAACCACTTGGCCTTATGGTAAATTAAAATCACAGTAAAAAAGCAGGAAATAAAATGCGGTATTCGGAAAACAGCATGGGATGTTTTGATATTTCCTGTAGCAATAGACTCAGAAAGGAGATTTTGTAATGGCAAACAAATACGCAGGCACAAAGACAGAGAAAAACTTATTAGAGGCATTTGCAGGAGAATCTCAGGCCCGCAACAAGTATACATATTTCGCGTCTCAGGCCAAGAAAGCGGGCTATGAGCAGATTGCTGCCATCTTCCTTGAGACTGCTGACCAGGAAAAAGAGCACGCCAAGATGTGGTTCAAGGAGCTCGGCGGAATCGGATCTGTTGAGGAAAACCTTGCGGCAGCTGCTTCCGGCGAGAACGAAGAGTGGACAGACATGTACGTCCGCATGGCAAAAGAAGCTGAAGAAGAAGGTTTTGCTGAACTGTCAGCGAAGTTCCTGCTTGTCGCCGGTGTTGAGAAACGCCACGAGGAGAGATACCGCCAGATCCTTGCCAACCTTCTGGCTGCAAAGACCTTCGTTGCTGATGACGAGACCCAGGAGTGGAAGTGCCGCAACTGCGGTGCTGTCATCATCGGCAAGGAAGCGCCGGAGATCTGCCCGGTATGCGCTCATCCGAAGGCTTACTTTGAGAGAAGGGCTACGAACTATTAATCGTGTTTCTCCCCGGAATATGCCGGCACAGTTAATTTGGAAAGAGTGGAGGCGGAAGCGCTTCCACTCTTTTTTGCAGCACCAGCTCGCCCGGTCAAAAATCCCATTCGAGGGTGTAAGTTGTCACATAACAGATGCCCGGCATGGCTTGATTGCTTCTATCTCTGTAGACAACTTTATTTTTAATTCTCTGATGTCAATATCATTCTGTATATCAAGAAAATATCGGTCAGACACACCAAAATATCTTGCCAGTCTTAGAGAAGTATCAGGTGTAATCTTCCGCCTGTCGTGAAGAATATCCTGTATTCGCGATACCGGAACATGTATTTCCTGCGCCAAACGGTATGCGGACAGATGCATGGGCACCATAAACTCTTCGAGTAGAATCTCACTCATTTTCGGAGTAATAATATAATCAACCATAATATCCCCTTTCTCCAAATCATTATCAGAGCTCATTTTAATGAAATTCTTTATCATACCCGCATCATACCCGAAGTTCATATACATGTCAATCAGGTATAAAACGAGCCGGTTTTCAGCCGGCACGAAAAAAATCTGGTATAAAAGAGGAGTGCCCCGGTGGAAATCCACCGGGGCAATTATTATGAAAAATTGTCGTGAGGCTTGCTCACGTGGTTGTCATTTATCTTGTACGATTATATTAGCACCAAAATATGAACAAACTATGAACAAACCAAACTTTTTTGTACTTTTTTCACAATTATCCACTTCAACGTTTTTATTTATTGTTAATATTCACAATATCTTGACTGATATGCTGATTTTCCGGCCTTCGGACATCACTTATTTCCAAGGCTTGCAAGCAATTCCTTAAGGAACTGGATCAGCCTTGCGAGAAGTCCCTGAGCCTCTTCTTGCGTGATCCCGTAGTCCGACAGGCTGAAGCCTCTCTGCTGCAGCTCACTGTAAATGCCCCTGGCCTGCTCCGCGAGATTGTCAGCGTCGAGGTCGAGCGCTGACAGTTTCTCCATCAGGTCAAGAATAAGCTGGCGATCCTCCTCGGACAGTGAAATCTCAAGCTTCCCGGCTACTTCATCAATTGCGTTATTAATATCTTCATCTGTTTTCAGATCATTTTCCGCAACGACCTGTTTCAGAGCTGCAATAATCTCCGCCGCCTCCTCAGAATCACCCAGGGAGTCCGCAAGTTCTCCCGTTGTTACGAGCTCATCGGTTGCAGTGTCAATGAGATCCGGTGAAATCGGAGTGCCGTGCATCTGTGCGTATGCCTTCATCGCTCCGACAAGGGCTGCTGTACCGGAAATCGGCACCGGTCCCGCAACAACGACAGACGCATTCTTCATTCCGGCGGTCGCAAGCGCGTTTTCATACATGGCCGGTGTGACATACGTGATATTGTGAACCTCCACAGTGATGCCGTGACCTTTGCCCTCCTCTAAGACCTTGCAGGATGACAGGGCTCTCGTGCCGATCACACTTGAACTCACATAAGAGTCGAGGTACTCGTGCTCCTCCGCATTTGTAACTGTCACAACGGTATCATGGGTAAGGTCGCTCTCTGTAATGCCAAGAAGTTTAAGTACTGTTGCCCTCTGTTCACTGTTCAGGTCCGCTCCGAGTGCAACATATGGAAGCTGATCTGATGCAAATGCCGGCTGTGCGCCCATAATGAGGGCTGCGGTCATACTGAGGGCTAATGCGATATTTCTCAGTTTCATGGTTTATACTCTCCTTTCCTATACAGGAATTCCTGAAGTGTTGTCTCATTTGCAAGACTCAATGTCAAATTCAGCGTTGGCTGATATCGTCCTACATCATATATACACTTCAAGTCACCATATAATATCACATTATACAGTTTATGTTTCTTAAAGTTTCGTGAACATCGTCAGACAATATTGTGCAAAATCGTTAATAATCCGTTAAAAAGCTCTCACGACGTGAAAACGGAGAACTTTACAAAAAACTTCTCCGGTCTTACTCATACCCATTTTACGTGTATATGCCCTGTATGCATATTCACACTTTCTATATCCTTCACATTATTAAGCATTTTTAATTTTTATTTTCTTCAAATTTGTGTAATAATACTATTATGCATATCACATCTATGTTTTGACTTTTTATATATTACTAATCTTTGAAATCTGATATTAATATTCAATTCTCATAAAATTCCTCTTACAAAGTGAGCATCCAATAGTTAAAGAACGTGAGGCGGCTGCAAATTCCGGATCAACAATCACTTTCAAGACAACTGGTTTTGGTCTTAAGGCTGAAAGTCCTAAGATTAAAGCCGGAAAGACAGTGACAGATACCGATGGGGACGGCATCTATGAGCTGGCTCTTAGCGTGACGGGTCAGTCGCAAAAGGATACTACTACGGAAGTCGAGAAGCAGAATGTAGTTCTGGTTATCGACGTGTCGGGCAGTATGAATAGTGGAAGTACTTCTTTGGCGCCGTATACGTATGATGCGAACACCTACAGCGATCGTAATGAATACTTTGATGCTGCTGAGGAAGGAAATCGCGTTGTTTACAGAAATGGAAAATGGTATAAGTACGCAGCGAATGGTGATTATTCTCAGGCTGAAGCGTTTACCGGCACAGTGTATACTGGAACTACCAGACTCGGGTCAACAAAAGCAGCTGCCAATGCGGTGGTCGATGAACTTATGGCGTATAACGACAACGCAGATGGTATTGACGACATTTTTGAAGTCAGCGTCGTGAAGTTTGCCAATAAAGCTGAACAAGAGGCAGGATGGCACTTCAGATTATTCCCCTTCCGAATATGGTATACAGAATTCTATAATGGTACACAGACTATTATTTCAAAATCGAATAATGCTGATGCCATTAAGAACGCTATCAATGGTCTCGCCGCTGGCGGCGGTACTAACTGGGAGGCTGCACTGCAGGAAGCCAACACCGAAGCTGCCAAGCTGGCTAAAGATGGAGATAAGACTTCGATTATCTTCCTGACAGACGGTTTCCCGACGCTCTATGGCAGCGACAATGGAAGCGGCGCCGAAAATAGCACTAATATTACCAATAGTTATAATGCTGCCCATGATGACGCAAGAAGTTTAGTAGGTGCTGGATATACCCTTTATAATATTTTCGCGTTTGGCAGCGACACCACGACATATAACGGACATACCGGATATGAGTATCTGTGCGGGCTCACGAACTATGCGTACGGAAACGACAGTGCTGATAATTGGAGCAAAACAACTGACGAAGTTAAAAATTACTGCTTCAATGCTAAAGATCCTGACGCATTGTTAGCTGCTTTTTCAACAATTATTGCCCATATCACTAACAATGTCGGCTATGCGGGTGTAAGCATCTCTGATGGTGTCTCACTCGGCGCGACAAGCACTTCTGTCGCGGTCAACGGCACAGCCAAAACAGAGAGCATGCGCTACTCTGTGACGGATGCAAGCAATAAGACTGTGTTCACTATGACAGTTGATAAGACTGGCAAAGCCACCTTTGTCATACCTAACGGTGATGGAACCAATACGACTCTGGTCGATGATGCACCTGAAAGCGTATCGGTAGATATTAATGGCGAGACAAAAACCAGCTCCGTCTATGCTGTCACCGTAGGTACCGGTGAGGCTGCAAAGAACTATAAAATGTCTCCGGCAACTATAGATGCAGATACAGGTATGGTAAAGTGGGATCTTTCAGGTCTGGGAATTCTTGAGAATGGCTATACCTATACCGTTGCATTTGACGTCTGGCCGAATCAGCTTGCCTATGATATCGCCGCCGATCTTAACAATGGCATCTATGAAAGCATTGACGCGGCACTTGCAGCAAATGGCGTAACCGACGAGGACGAGAAAAAGCTCATAGAAGATGCGCTTCAAAAAGGAGACGACGGCAGATATTATCTGTACACTAACTATGAGCAGTCTGTCGAGTATTATCCTGCAGAGTCAACGACAGGCGATGATGGAGTACCTACGATGGTTTATGGCGAAAAGCAGGGACACGATCTCGAGACTCCGAGCCCGATTCCGCTTCAAGGATCATTGCTGCCGCTGAGAAAAATCTGGGAAGCAGGAATTGATGCCAAAGAGTATAACGAGCTTCTCTGGGAAGACGGACAAGTGGACGGCACACCCAAAAAATATAGTATTAATCTCTATGTGTGGAAAGCAGATACTGAAACTGCTCTTGAAACCATGGTCAATACCGGTGTGACGGCAACCAACCAGCCGTATATCACAAAGCAGCTTGGCTGGGATGATGACAGCAACGCATATGTATGGGAGAAAGATGTTGCAGTTGCCCCGGGCACGATGGTGAATCTTGCTGAGGCGAGAACACTGGGATATGATCCGGATAACAACCCGGACAAGGTTCGTACCTTCACAGACAATGAGGGCACGGCAAGACAATACTATGTCGTTGAGGACGGGCATTACTACTATGTGACTGAGGACGGCTCAGATCTTCATTTCGAGCTGAATACTGTTCTTTACCATCCGATGATCGTCGACGGTACGCTTTACAATGTCGGCTTCGGACCTGAAAAGACGGTCGAGAGAATGGATCCGATGTACGCTGTCGTGGCAACAAACAAGCTGAAGGGTGGTCTGAATATCAGCAAGGTCGTTTCCACGACACAGATCGCCGTTCAGGATGGAGAAATCAGAAATGTTACCGAGCCTAAGGATGGCGACGGTGTTAAGACAGTGACTGATGAGATGACCTATGAGATCAAGCTCTGGAAGGAAGACGATGACGGTAACAAGAGCGCTGTTTACACGTATGACGACCAGATTGAGAACGGAGCTGAGATTCCGGGCAGCATCGGTTACCGTATTATGTCGGGACCTTCATTAAATAAAGATGACGGAAATATCCAGTACGAAACGACAGTTCGCGGCTCGGTTCTGACAGAGGACAGCCAGAATGCTCGTCTTGCAAACGGTAATTTTGCTACGATAGCCAACGGCGAGACAACTATTACGCTTACTGCGCCGGCCAACGGTGAGATTCGTATTGTCAATCTTCCCGCAGGCACGAAGTACAGTGTGAAGGAAATTGTCGACAGCGCAGGCGCCTACACCTACGCGGCTACAGAGAGCAAGCTGCAGGAAGGCACCCAGATCAAGGATGGAACTGTCACAACAGCCAACAACGTGAGCGGAACCATAAAGGGCGATACCATATCTATGGAGACGTTCTATAACTGGGCTGCAAACTTCTACGTATATCATTCCAGCGATAACACGATCGAGAAGATCTCCTTCGCGGATCCTCGTGTAAAGGGTACTTATGAGGATGGAAAATATAACTTCGAGTTCAATATTGTGAATGAGACGAAGTCGGGCTATCTCTACGGTGGCTACTATAAATCGTTTGGTCAGCAGAAAGCGACAGGTGATCAGATCACAGGCAAAGCGGAAGAAGGCAATCTGGTATATACGACGGATTCTGAGAAAGAGACTGAAACTGAATATGACGGTAAGCATAAGGGTGGTATATGGGCTGCTGACGCAGGTGGTGCAACACCGTACACCGGCAGTATGGCAAAAGCCTGGAAACCAACAATCACAACCAAAAATGATAATGTTTATACCGTCAAAGGCACAGAAATGACGCCGTCTTCGGATACTGTCTACTACCTGAAGGAAGTGCCTGATACATATTTAAGGCCGTACATGTCCTTTGTTTATCATTATAAACAAGAAAATAGGCTGGTGGCCTTAAGGCTGATCACGGCAGTAGACGATGCAAACTATAAAAAGGTCGGTTTTTATGTGACTCATGATGATGAGGAAACTAAAGTTCCGGTTCCCAACCTGGCTGCAACGCTGAAGATTGCAAATGCAGATGGTACATCCAGCATTCTTACAGCGAAAAAAGCCTTCAATGCGGTGCCCAGAGGATACCTGAGCTGCTCGGATCAGACTGCCCTGCTGCAGCAAGCTGATAATTATGCATTTACAATGGCGCAGTACTACATCACCCCTGACGGCGTGACGGTTGAAGGAGATACCTTAAGAACGATCAATATCGGCAACAAGAAATTTGTAGATGATGGTAATGGCAAAGGAAAGGAACCGGGTATTCGACTCGTAGGAGAGGCTGCAAACGAAAGAAAGAAGCCGGAGCCTTTGTACTATTGCGAAGAATAAAGGAGGGGTAAAAAGCTATGGAGATTGGAGGCGGATTTACTCTCACTGCTGAACAGGCAGCGGCTTGGGCTACAGCATACCCAGATGAGTACAACTATTATGTAACTGAGGGTCTCTTTGATCAGGATACCGGTGAATTACTGGATGAACCGCCGCTTTGGATGGTTGATGGAGATTCGACAAACGGACCGTTCGATTTTAGTCTTGATCTTTCTCATGAGGAAATTCACTATTAATATTTGTAACAGTTAACTGTAAGAGTATATGGGGATGGAGATTTTCTCCATCCTCAAAATGATTCAATGGGAAAATGTGATTATAGTATGACCCTTGCGGGAGTGGAGCTGCTAATTCATTTTCGATTCGAAAAAACAGCCGTGTTTTTCGCCGGATTTTTGGATTCCTGCGTACCGGATGAAGGAGCCGTAAGCGTACCGGAAGAAGACATTCATGAGCATACGGAAAAATGGCAGACGGATAATACAGCATATATCGAGTATCTGCTCAGCGTATATTATACTTGTGATGCCCTTCTCAAAAAGCGATGCTGCATATTTCATGGTGCTGTTTTTCTTTGGAGAGGGAATGCGTTTCTCATTACGGCCGCAAGCGGGGTCGGAAAAACGACGCAGCTGAAGAATTGGCAGTCCATGTGTGGAGATGAAATGAAGGTGCTGAATGGCGATAAACCGGTACTGCGCGATGAAGGAGGCCTGATAACGGTCCATCCGTCCCCCTGGAAAGGAAAAGAACGTCTCGGCAATGATGCATTGACGGCACGGCTGGCCGGGATTATTTATCTTGAACAGGCAGATAGCGACTCTATCAGACGAATGTCACCGGAAGAAGCGATAGAGCCGATGCTTCGACGGGTTTTGAGCACGTTTGGCACGCAGGAAATTGTGCTGAATGCCTGCCGTTTCTGCGATTCATTGCTGAGGGCGGTGCCTGTCTGGCACCTTGCGAACAGGGGGAGCATCGAATCAGCACTCATTACGAGAGAAACCCTGCTGAGAGAGGTCTTTACAGATGAAATATAGGCTTTTAGAAGGTGTGGTATATACGCGTGTATGCGGGCAGAACATTCTGGTCGCCTGCAGGAGTGCCTGGGGGAAATGCCCATATACAAAGCGGCTGTCAGCCCTGCGCGGTGCTTTCTGGCAGGGGCTGGGTATGGGGATGACTGAAGAGCAGATTGTCAGTGAACTGTTCCTTAAAACAAATATCAGGAAAGAGATTATTGAAAAGAAGCTGGCTGAATTTATTGAGATCATGACAGAGCAGGGATATCTGACAGCGCAGGAGGATGATTCATGACAGAGGTACAGGCAGTATTTCTGAGATGTCTGGCAGATTTCTGCAGAGGGGAGGAGACACCATTTCCGGAGAAAATGCCTGATGCCGAAGCCTTATTTTCGCTTGCCAGGAAACACAGCTTGTCAGGTGTTATTTATCTGCAATGCCACAACTGGTTGAACGACTATATGAAAAGAGGCGAATATGCCGATGAGTTTACCAAGGATATCTTTTTCTCAATAAACCGGGCAGATATGCTGAGTGAAATGGTTAGATGTTTCCATGACGCGGGAATTCCGGTTATATGCATGAAGGGGGGGGTCTTCAGAGATTGCTGGCCGGTACCGGAAATTCGAACGATGGGGGATATTGATCTCGTTATTCGGGAAGAGGACAGGGTGCCGTCAGATAAGATCATGATGGAGAACCTAAGTTGTAAAAAGAGTGTGGGTAATCATGCTGTCTGGACTTATACATATGGGCCATTGGAATTTGAAGTTCATGACCATATGTTTTATGAATATCTGGTCAATCGTCTTGATTATCGGGAATATTTTGATAAAGTCTGGGAGCATAAGGAACACGGCACTGTATTTGGGGTTGCAGATGATAGTTTGTATGTGCCGGAACCTGAATTCCATTTTCTTTATCTGATGGCTCATACGGCAAGGCATATTATAAATAATGGTTCTGGGTTTCGCGCTTTTCTGGATATGGTTTTTTTTACAAGGAAATACAGTGATAAACTGGACTGGTGCAGACTTGAAGCGGAGTTGGAACGCATTCAGTTGCTCAGATTCACGAAGACGTGTTTTCGCCTCTGCGAGAGATGGTTTGAAGTTGAAATGCCGCTGAAATCAGAAGAAATCGAAGAAGATTTTTTTCAATCAGTAACACAAAAGATATGCAGTGACGGTGTTTTCGGACGCGGCAATCCGCAAAACGAGGCCGCCGGCACAGCGAAGGAACTTGAGAGGTCAAAGTATCCCTACGCAATTGCATCCGCTATGATGACAGCCGGAATGTTATTTCCAACATACAGTAACATGCTGCTTAACAAGAGGTATTCATGGGTGGATGGAAAACCATGGCTCTTGCCTGTGGCTTGGGTTTATCGATGGATTTATTGTCTGGTCAATAAAAAGGATGTGTCAATTAAACGGTTGTCCGAGCCGTTCATCAAGAAAGAACTGGTAGATAAAAGACAGCAGTACAATCGTAATTGGGGACTATGATCATAAGACAGTTGAGAGGAAGAAAAATTATGAAAAAAATAATCATGGTTTTATGCATAATTGCTATGATGGTGACATTTAACGCATGTAATTCAGATCAGAAAAATGAATCTGACAGTACTGCGTCAGCTGTTACGACCGAGATGGAGATCGGGGATTCTTCGAAATCGGATGAGAATCCGAATATTATAGAAGGCAAGGATTCTTCGAATTCAGAAGAGGGTAGTCATATAGTAGGAGGAGAGAACTCTTCAAATTCGGATGAGTCTGAGCTTATTTTAGAAGACGAGGTCGAGATTGTTCTTGAAGAAGGTCAGGAGATGACCGGGTTCTAATAGTTTAAGGGTATGTTCACAATGTTTTAGAAACATGGTGTGCGTTTTATGCTATTATATGCAATCCTGAATTTAAGGCAATCCAAATAAAGGAGATAGTAGCATGAAGCCTAAGACAACAGCGCTGGCGCTCAATATGGCCTCGGAAATTCTTATAAGGTGCGTATCTGGTCATCGTACCGGATTGTATTTTGTATGTGGCTATCGGAATTGATTTTTGCACGAAACACAAGATTGTTGTTCTTGATCTTTTGAGGCTTGTAAAACGGATTACATGCAGGTGGGCGGTATTACGTTGAGTTGTATCAAAATGGGTATGAAAAAGAAAAAGGGCTACGAATATTTCTTGTCTAAGAATGCATTCGTAACCTGAGAAATGATGAATCAGAAATCCCACATCTGACATCAGTGTGATTGATGTTGCCGAATCTCTTCGTTCGGGATCGAGACAGTCTGGCGCTCCTCATCATAGGCTAGATAGCCGAGATGAACAAGGAGAGTCAGGACATCATCTTTATCACGGAAGGTTATCAGGTCATTTGCAAATCCATTCGTATCCACCTCGACCTCAATCCCGCCAATCAGTTCAGCGATTGTTTTACCGAGACCCTTCTCGTCTCTGCCAAGGTAGCCCATCAGGCCTTCGGCTGCGGATGTCTGTGTCCAGTAAGAGCGGAATGTGTTGGACCTTGCCGCTTTGATCACAGAATTGGGGTTATATACAGAGCCGACCCCTTCCAGATGGTAGCCGTCATACCAAAGCTTCATTTTATCAAAGTCAGCGTTAAAATCCCGGCAGATCCTCTTTACCTCAGGTTCTGTCAATCCAACATACCTGGCAAATTCTGCCGGGTCGAGCATGGTGTATTCTTCAAAATCAGATATAGCAGACTGCGAGGCATCCTTTTTTATAGGAAGGATGCCCGTCATATAGACGGCGGCGAAGATTCTCGGCACAGTCTGGCTGCTCTTAAACAGCGTACGCAGGAACTCCAGATACTCTTTTTCAATCGCAGGCTCTTCCCTGATCGGGGCATCCCACTCGTCGATGATCATGACAAATCTGTTTCCGGTCAGTTCTGCCGCGCTGATCATTGTTGCGGGAAGCTCATTGCTGACCTCCAGAGAAGGGTATTCTGCCTTTAGCTCCGCTGTGAGCTTCGCTGTCAGATAGGAAGCCAATGCCCGGTATCCGTCGGTGAATGGCTTCAGGTAGGTCATATCGACATATATTACATCGTACCTGTTCAGGTGCTTAATCCCCGGATATCTCATAATCCTTGAAGAGTGCGGCAGAATCACAATTTTTTCCATAATATGCGCTCAGCATCTGAGCGGCATATGATTTGCCGAACCGTCTCGGTCTGCTGATACAGGTGAGTTTTTGTTTGGTCCCGATCGTCCGATTGATCAGACTGATGAGACCGGTCTTGTCGACATATTCATCGGCAATAATCTCTTTAAAACCAAGATTTCCAGGGTTCAGATATGTACCCATCTGCGCTGCCTCCTCTCTCATGTATTATATCTGAGTTTACCATGATGCCGGATGACATGCAAGGCGGATAATTGTGTGTTCAAGCGCGTGAAATATGATATAATATTAGCGGAAATAGCTCTCATATTACATATCTATTTAAAATATCCGGATAAACGCAGATTTGACACTGCATCATCTCAATATCATATCTTTTCATTTCCAATTTACAAAGTGAGCATCCAATAGTTATGAGAACTACAAAAACTAAGACCTGACATCACTGAACAAGGAGGATTGACATGATACGCACAATGACCAAAATAGACAAAATCCCCGCGCAAACTCGAAAACAAAAGGTTGCCGTTTATTGCCGCGTCTCTTCGGACCGTGATACGCAGCTTATCTCCCTCGACAATCAGAAATCGCACTATGAACGCCTGACAGCAGCAATCGGGAATTGGGAGCTAACAGACTACTACTACGAGAAAGGAATCTCCGGGACAAAGAAAGAAACGAGACCGGAATTGCAGCGCATGCTTCATGATTGCGAATCTGGAAGGATCGATCTCATACTGACAAAGTCCATCAGTCGTTTTGCGAGAAATACCACGGACTGCCTCGAACTGGTACGCAGGCTTAATGCGCTTGGCATAAGTATCTATTTTGAAAAGGAAAACCTGAATACAGGGGATTCGGACAGTGAACTGATTCTCTCAATTCTCGCCTCACTCGCAGAGGAAGAATCGCATTCTATTTCAGAAAACTGTAAATGGGCAGTTCAAAAGCGCTTCCAGAACGGCAGCTTTAAACTTTCCCGGCCTCCCTACGGATATGAGTTGCAAGACGGAAAGCTCACCGTGAATCAGGAAGAAGCCCAAATCGTCCGCTATATATACGATTGTGTCCTGAAGGGGATGGGAACATGTCTCATCGCTGCGGATCTCAACGCCCGACAGATACCTACCAAGCGCGGAGGCAGTTGGCAGCCGGGCACAATACAGCATATGATCAGCAACGAAATCTTCATAGGCGACCTGCGCATGCAGAAAACCTGGCGGGACAGCAATTATAAATCACATACTAATTGCGGTGAACAGCCACAATACTATATTAAAAATCATCACGAAGCTATCGTTTCCCGTGAAGTCTTCGCTTCTGCAAATGCCTCCAACCGCCAACGCGGCCTCGAAAAGAATAATGTTCCCGGCATAGATGGCAATTCGCAGGATGATCCGCATCTGAACCGCTACTGTTTCACAGGCAAAATCATCTGTGGCTGCTGTGGAAGCGTCATGAAACGTCAGGTCGTACAGACAGCCGGAGGAAGACGCGCTTTCTGGGTCTGCAGAAAGCACCTCACAGACTCTTCATTATGCGCGCAGCGCAAAATTCGCGAGGATGATCTTCAGAATACCTATATCACTATGCTCAACAAACTCAGCTATTCCCGGAATCTTCTCCTTCTTCCATACATAAGCGCAGTCACTGCGGAGGATGGCCGACAGATGAATGATCGACTCAATACAATTCAGACCAGGCTGCAGGATATCCGCAAGGACCGCGACGATCTCGTCTATCGCTACAGTCGCGGTAGTATTGAGGCAGCTGTGTTTTTTGATAAAACCGTGGCATGTCGACGCGAAGAGAAGGAACTGCTGCGGGAAAAACGTATTACAGAGAGATTTTTCGGACATACCTCCTACGCGCAGGCTCTCGATGACTTCATCTCTGACTGGAAGGTTGGAACCGAAAACTTCCCGCAGGATTCCTTCCGCGCTCTAACAGATCACATCCAGGTAGGCGACCGGAATCAAGTGACCTTTGTTATGAAATGCGGTCTTCGTCTCAGCGAAGAAATCGGATCGGCAAAGAAATCCGATTCCGGGAGGTGAGCTGAATGGCGCATATTCCCTACGGCTATAAAATCGAAAATGGCCGCGCCGTCATCATTTCCAAGGAAGCCGACCGCATACATTTGCTGTATAATGCCTTTCTGCAGGGTCTGTCTATTGATGCAGCCGGCAAAAAAGCCGGCATACCGCTAAGCAGATCCGCTGTCGGAAAAATACTCTCCAATCCCGTTTATCTGGGCGATGATTACTATCCGCAGGTGATCGAAGAATCTCTTTACCGCAAGGTCCAGCTTGAGCGCTCAGGCCGCAGCAATAGCTCTGCGCGCGGATCCTCCGCGCCTCCTGCCATGCAGTTCCAAACGTCATTCAGATTGATCGATCCGCCGGAAAAAGAGGGGAATGCGGTCATCGACGCACAGAATCTTTACGCCAGTATTGAATCTCTTGATATAAAAGAAGACCGGTCCTCGTCTTCGCCACTCACCCCTGAATATCGTTCCGAAAGAAAAGTGCGCTGCATCCCTGCCACTTCAATTCTGAAAAAGGTCAGGAGCGACGAGGCAGCACCGCGCCTTCTGCGTGTTGCCGCCTATTGCCGCGTTTCCACCGATATGGAAGAGCAGGAATCCTCCTATGAAGCCCAAGTTCGTCATTACACGGAATATATACAGGGCAATCCAGCCTGGGAGCTGGCCGGCATATACGCTGATGAGGGCATCTCCGGCACTGATACGAAAAAACGTGATGAGTTCAACCGCATGATGGACAACTGTGAGGCCGGAGAGATAGACTTAATTATCACCAAATCCATCTCACGTTTTGCGCGCAATACCGTAGACTGCCTCCGCAGCATCCGAAAGCTGAAGTCACAGCAGGTTGCGGTGTATTTTGAGAAAGAAAACATTAACACTTTGGATGCCAAAGGCGAGGTCCTCATTACAATCATGGCTTCTCTCGCCCAACAGGAATCTCAGTCCATCAGCCAAAATGTTAAAATGGGCATTCATTACCAATTTCAGCAGGGAAAAGTGCGATTGAATCATTCCTGCTTTCTCGGATACACCAAAGATTCTTCCGGAAATCTCATTGTTGTTCAGGAAGAAGCAGATATCGTTCGCCGAATATTCAGAGAGTTTCTGGCAGGGAAAAGCACCCGCAAAATTGCTCTTGATCTTACGCGTGACGGTATCCCCACGGCCTCCGGACGAGGCAGATGGCACGATTCAACTATACGGTCAATGCTCAGAAATGAAAAATATATGGGCGACGTACTGCTTCAGAAGACCTATACCGTCGACTTTCTGACTAAAAAGAAGGCGAAAAATCTGGGAGAATTGCCCCAGTATTATGTTGAGAACAATCACGAGCCTATTATCTCCCGTGAAACATTCCAGCAGACACAGGGTGAGTTACTGAGACGTGAACATCTCTGCTCCGCAAGCGGTATGCGCGAAGTACACAGCTGTAAATATGCCCTTTCAGGCCGCATGATCTGCAGCTGCTGCGGCTCTTCTTATCGCCGCATGCGTTCCAAGGTCCCGACCCAGAACACAATTTGGCGCTGCAAAATGCACCTTCAGTCAAAGGACGCCTGCCCGGGGCGCAGCGTGAAGGAAAATGAGGTCCATGCCGCCATTCTTGGAGCTCTGAACAGCCTTGCCTCCGAAAAAAAGGAGTTTCAGCATCGCGAGAATCTCCTCCTTCAGAATATCTCCTCAATGCAGGCAGAAATCAACAGTATTTCCCAAACGATTCTGGAACTTCAGGATCGGCTCGCACACTGCATTGCGCTTCTTGAGATGAATGATGAAGACATATCTATGGCAAATGAGGCGCATTTTCTCTCTTCCCGCCTTACCGACATGCAAAACAATAAGAGATGCTTAAACGAAAAAAAGGCCAGCCTCTCCTATGAAGAAGGTCAGCTGGCAAATATGCTGAATTTCATATGTTCTCACGAAATAAACGGGGCTTTCATTCCGGAAACTGCCTTCAACGAAGAAGATATCATGCTTCTTCTGGAGCAGGTCCGTGTCATCGAGCAGGGGTATGTGATTTGCTTCAAGGTCGGAAAAACAATAGATGTAAAAGCAGATATATAATGGTTTTCTCATTTTATTGATGAATCAGTCCCATTCTTTTCTGCCCAATAAGTATCCTCATCTTTCTGCCGCACCATGATCCATCCTTTACCAACAGGTAGAGTTGTATCATTCGACCAGTATTGTCGAACAATATGTCAAAGCATATGCTCAGACGATAGACCTGCTAGGAAACCCAAAATCACAAAACAAACTTTACGCTTCTTATAGTTTTGTGAATGCCCTATTACCCGCCGCAAATAAAAGCTCAGCGGATAATATCATATTTCCGAAGCAGGTCTATCCTTTTTCTGCCTATTTGTATGGTTCTGGAAGGATCTACCAATCCTAACCTCTTTCGTTCTGAGATATATCCTACGACCCGCTGCAGCCAAGCGACGGGTAAAAGGAAAGGCAATTTTCGCAGATAGGGATATTTTTTCGACATAGTTCGCATGGGCAGAAAAACTGAATTCGTCACAGCTCTCATTTTTTTACCCGCTCGATCAGCCGCCACCGCATCAAGGGTCATTATAGCAGAGTGAGCTCGATTTATATCACTTACGCCATACAGTCCTCCACTAAGCACATCCTCAAGGAGCGGATCAGGATTCACTGATATATCTTTAAATATATCCGGCATTTGACTGTCCAGATATCGTTCTCCTATTCGAAACAACCCGGCTGCATATTTCGAAATATGAACCTCCTCACTCTTATTCCGAATTATTTCCCAGTCTATAATCTCATACCACTTTTCTGCCATGATACAGATATCACATATCTGACGGATTCCAACACCTCCGTAAAGAAAATGCTTATACGCATGGCAAATTAGAAACATAAGATGGTCAGTAGGTGCCAATGTCCGAACAGGCACGCCATAAATATAAACATTGATTGTCCTGCCCAATACTCCTTTGAAAAGCGAATTGCATTCTGAATATGCGCCTGAATCTGTGGAGAACATTTCCCTGTGCACTTCGATATATAAACCACGCTGTCGGTCCCTATAAGTTGTTTCCTGCGATATTCTATGATCCTCGTCACCCTCAGGCGAAAGGCCAAAGTCCAAAAGCGCAGCATGTAGCGCATCAATCTCCTCTGATCCAATCAGCAGGTCCTCATCAACAGACGACCGTTGTTCAGGATATGGGTACATACTTCTTACAACTGCACCTTTTAAAACCACAGGATGGAGTCCACGATTCGATAAATACGTGTAAAGAATCAAAAAATCCGCAGTCCTTTGTGCCTGATTGCAGGTAAGTTCTTTCGCACTTCTTAAAAATGGCTGGGTTATTTTTTCTTTATCTGTATCCGCTTCCCATGACGCCTGTATAATCATGGGGAGCACTCTATGTTTCGCGGACATATGAATTATTTCTCTCCGCGTTTTACGCTTCAGATTGTTTCCGATAAGCGCGGGTCGTCCATGTAATGCTGCTGAAAGGATTTTCAGAAAGAAACTATCTACTTCCCTCATTTTTAGAATCCGTCCGTGGCCATGTCTTCCGGGATCATTATCTCTAATTCTCCCTCGTTCTCAAGAATAGCGGTATCATCTTTTGGTTCTACACCTTCCTGACTCTCTTGTTTCCGGTTCTCTTGCTTCTGGTTCTCTTGCTTCTGGTTCCCTTGTTTCCGGTCATCCTGTTTCTGGTCATCTCCTTGCCCGGTCGTATCTCCCCCTTCATTGCCGATTTCCTCGACCGTTTTGTCATCCTGCGCTTTTTCGGCGCTGTCTGTGCCCGCTATTGAGGCTACGGCACTTTCACTTACCGACGATTCATTCTTACCAGCCTCAGTATTTGATTGGTTATTACGGGAAAAATTCCAAATAAGCACAATTGCTGCCAGTACTATCAGTGCCCCTACCCACACTTTTTTATTCTTCTGAATAAAGCTCATTCTTCTCACCTGCTTCCATTGATTCCAGATAATTCATTTCCATCATATTTTTGATAATATTATCAATCGCAGTTTTTGTCTCATCAACATCCAAAATCTCATATTCATCTTCGACTGCGATAACGAGTTCCTCCAGTGTTGCTCCGTTCATCATTCTCTTCCATAAAAACGCGGAGCTTTCATTAATCTGTGTCAGATAAGGACATCTATCAAGTAAAGCCTTTGCTGCGATGAGCACATATTCACCGCAAATCTCAGTTAGTACAACGCCCCTTCTTGTTTTATACACCGTCATATTTCTCTCTCCATGCTTATACTTTCCGATAGTGTTTCTCGAAGTAATACTGTTGACTTTAAGTCCCCTGTATTCACCATTTTCCAGACAGGCACCACTCTAAGAATCTGGTCGACAATTTCCGCGAGGTTTTGAATCTGTCCTTCTGTTTCGGGCCTTACAAGAAACTGTTCCAGTATCGGAAGTACCGCGTCAACTGCTGAGACCCGGTATATTCTATTCTCAGCTCCCTGCTCTAACAGAACAATCCCGGCTGCCTGTCCAACGATCTTGTTCCCTAAATTCTCCTTTCCATTCCAGGATGTAGGATGTACCCATATAGTACCGTCAAGTTTTTTCTCCAGTACAGGCATATCACCAGATATCATCGTAATCTCCCCCGGACGAAAAGTCTGCCAGTTAAAATATTGCGTAGATTTCCCTACACCACTGGGACCCGTAATCAGAAACGCCTTTCCTCGGAATATAAAAGATACACTATGAAAAATACAACATTCGTATTTCAGAATTTCCTTTGCCGTCAGACCTATCAAGCAGCGATACTCCGCATATGCTGCTCTGCCATCTTCAAAAATCCTGAATTTCTCAATCTCAGATTCCTCTGCCATCACATCATAGCTCTCCGAGTTTGATCGACGAATATATGACCGAAAATATCGCTTAGTCCCCTTGTTCCTGAATGAAAAACGAACCATATGGCCCGCATAATCCACCTCGTAAATCTCAGCCATTCTTTCCTCACCTGAATCAGGTCGTTGTGATAATGCGTTTACTAAGTTCAGCAGTAAGAAATTATTACAGAATCTTGCTATAAGAATAGCGTGGAATGATCCACGCTATTCCTTTTCATTATAGATTTTGTATCATTCTAGTATTAAATCTAATCTTCAAAATCACTCGGGTCGAATCCATACGACTCCATCCAGATAAGCCAATCATCGTATGTATCCGGCTCTCCGTTTCCGTCACCATCATAGCCACCTGCAAACATGGTCAGCCATTCTTCATAATCGCATGGATATGGATCTATGCCTGTTTGAGCACTGCCATGGCCAATAATAGTGCCTGAGGATCCAGAATCAGGAATCAACCCCCCTGATAGTATAACAGGTGTCACAAATCTTCTCTTTGCCATATTGATTGCTCCTTTCTCATTATATCATGAAGCCGAATAATCCGTATCACTCTTTACGATACCGAATTTTGTATACTGTCCAGAATCATCAGCAGTAAAAGTCAACTCTCTCTGCTTGACACCGAATACTTCTATTCCGTCTTTCGTTTCCCAATACTGCTGAATAACAGCTTTGGAGCCATCAATGTAACCAGTAATATCTGCATAACCAAGCCAACCGTCAAGTACGCCTTTAGGCTTGAACACCTTGCCTGCAGTCAATGTGACCGTAGAATAACTCCTATTCTCGGGTGCGATTGTCATGCTTGCCACAATTTTAGCGACCTTATTGTCTGTTCGCACCATGAATCCCGCTTTGGAATAGCACAGGTCGTCAGTATCAGTTATGGTCCAGGCAGTACCGATTCTATAATCATCTAAGAAGTAGGTGTAATGTGTATATGGTCTCAGATAGCCATCCGGCACTTCTTTGAGATAGTATACCGTATCCTTTTGAGGTACCATTGCTGTGCCGTCAACATCATAACCATTGCTATAGCTCCAAGCGTCCTTGTTGCTGTCCTTAATATAAGCGTAGCTATAGGCCTTACCGCCCTTATCCTTTGGATCTTCCTCTCCGGAGTAATCTAATGCCTTAGCTGCCGCTGCATTGAAGCCTGAAGACTTGCCAGCATAGTCGCTATAGTAGCCGCCATAGAGTTTATCTGTTGCAGTCAGAGCATGAATATCAAATTTCTTTTTCTGACCATATGCAACGCCATTAACAGCCATCGGATATCGTTCAACGGAGCAATCACCGGAGTGATATACATAGAAGACACCCTTGTAGCTATTGGTATAGGCAGCGCTGTAGATAGTGTTAGACTTGTCAAAGCTGCCGTTCACCTTCATGCCGTTATTAGAGTCAACCGTACCAGGTGTAGAAGTCTCGCCCGTCTTGTAACTAACGGCATCCGGTACTACCTGTTCAAACACAAATCCTTCCGGCATGTCCGTACCGCCAAGCTCCTCAACGGAATAATCTGCTCCCCTTCCAACATTAGGGAAGTAGATCCTCCAGCCAGCTTTGATGCTGATCGTGGCGCTTTTACCGCCCTGAACGTTGTCGAACCAATAGTAGCCTGTATTACCAGCTTGGGCGGTTGCATCGGTAACAACAAGTCCGTCTGTCGTCCGCGCGATAGCATTCGGCAACTGGATTAGGTTTTCGAGGTCAGCATTCGGATCCTTCACAACAACGAACCAGAACCCGTCAATATCCCGATTATAACCTTCTTCATTCGAATACTTCGCATAGGTGTTCTCCATGTTTACCGTAAACTTAAACATGGCATCCGCCGGAGCATCCGAACCTGTAACCTGCTTGCTGACTAAAAGCCTGCTTCGACGATCATTATATGCATGCAGTATATTAGAACCGCTCTGTTCAACATACAGGTTGCCACCGAACTTGTAATATTTCTTTCCGCCTGATGTTTTGGTCTTATTATTTCCCAGAGTCTTAATTTCAGCCGGGAAGCCCTCTGCATTCATCTGCTCATCTGTAACCTCTATGAGCATGGTGTTTCTGCCATCGATGACCATGGGGTGATATACATCGGCGGTCAAATCCCAGTACCAGCTGAGTTCAGCAGGTTCTGTAACTGTATAATCATGACCGGATGATTTCACGGTAACATTATCTCCGGAGACAGTCATAAAACCACAGGATATATACAGCTCGGTCGTTGGCGACTGTGTCCACTCATGGGCGCCAGTTTTTTCCGGCTCACCCATAACGACTGGAATATAATTCGCACCATCCTTAGTAATTGTAAGGGTAGTTTCTGACGCTTCCTTGGCATCCAGCTCATTATGCCATTTTTTCTGGACCGTGATCTTCTGATCCTGCAGAAGCATAGCCTTTGAGTTTATACCACCCACAGGCGGATCTGAATATGTATCGTCGCCGTATTTATATGTCGTGGACAGATGCGTGTTGGTCAGAACATTGTATGTCACGGAACTAGCATTACTGATTCGACTTAACAACTGGTCTGTCGTATAGCTCGGACTGCCGCTCTCCGGCGCCCAGGTTCCGCTATTTGCCGTCTGACCTGATGTATATCCGTATTTAACACCATTTACCTCAACGACAAGCTGTTCACGTGTAGCATCATCCAGCTCATTAAGCCTCCAGCCTTCAATATTGTTATTCAGGTTGGCAAGAAGGTCGTAAGCATCCTGCGTAGGCCATACGGTGAACTCAAGAGAGTAGACCGTTCCGTCCGCCAGAACACCTGCCGGAGACAGATCCCATGTCACACCGTTACTGGAAGAGTAACCTGCACTGGGAGCCTCATCCCATGGCCGCTCCGTTCCACCTTTAGGCTTGATAAAGTATTCGAATCCGCCCGCAGTGCCGCTGACTGCTGCGCTGACATTTGCAAGGGTCGGGACACCATCATCAACAACGATATTGTTGGCACCAAGATCATTGACAATTGTTGTCGCAATATTTTCAAAAGCACTGACGATGGCATCGTGGTTAGTGCCATCAACGAATTTGCCGTTAATCTGGTTTCCCTGATAACTGCCGTTCATCAGGTTCGTCAGACGAGTCTTACCCGGGTCGGTGGCACTGCCGCAATAGACGCCGTAAAAACGATTTTCGACTATCGTTGAGGCGTTATACGCATTCAAAAATGATAAAGTATAAGCATTCTGAACAAAATTACCATCAGGAGGAGCCACATAACCAGGATTAGTCTTGGGACCGCCATCACTATTATAATTTGTATAATAGCCGTTCGGGTCGCCATCCGTCACGAAGATAATATAGGTCTTGTTCTTGTTTAAATTGGCATTTGAGGAAACCCCTTTCGCGCGATCGTAGCCGCCATACAGGCCAGCCTGCCAGCAGGTGCCCCATCCATCCGGATTATGCCCCCAACTCCAGGCCGAAAGACCATTCACATAATTCAGCATATCAGTTTTAGATGTTGTCCATGATCTGCCATCGACATAGTTTGCGCCATTCGCAAACTCGACCGCAGTGAAATTAATCAGGTTCTGATTAGCCCCTGTTCCGGGATTGAGCGTATTTATCAGAGTAGTGAGCGCATCCTTAGCCGCATCCATACGTGAATCGCCGCCGTCTATGTCGTAAGTCATACTGTAGGTACGGTCCATGACGATAATGACGTTCGCTCCGATTTTTGTGGTGGAAGTATCTTTCTGGCCGGTGATATCAAGACGGACTGTGTAAGTACCATCATCATTACGTGTAACACTTTTTTTCGTTATCGGGCCTTTTACAGTCGTCGGATCTGATGGCGGCGGGGTGGGAGTGGCTGCTTTCCTGACATAATAAGCATATATGTCCGCATCACTCTCAATGGTCATTGTCTGTACCGCAGTCTGGTCACCCTCACCTGTAGGTACATTCGCCTGCATTGTCCATGTAGTGGCACCGCTTTCTCCGGTCACTTTCGTAAGAGTATTGGAAGCAAGAGAATATTCAGTGTTACCCTTTTTATAGGTAGCGCTGCCATACATATAACCGTCAAAAATAACATCAAGGCTCATTGTTGCAGCATTGGAGTCCAGGGAGGCGGTATCTGTAAACTCGTTAAATGTATCTCCCTCCTGATATCCCCAATGGATTTCAGCACTTTGCTCATTGCCCTGAGCGTCTGTCCACACAACCGCGTAAACCGAGAACGAATCCGCCACGAACTCGACGCCGTTCTCAGTGAACTTTGCGCCTTCCACCTCGTTGCTCGTTCCGTCATCTGCGATATGAATCAGCTTGTAGCTCTTTGTCATGTCGAGAGGCGTGTTGATGGTGACAGCTACTCCCTTAGACGGCTGCTGCTCATCTCCATCCTCATTGTAGAAGGAGATCTCATACGCAGCTACAACTTCGTCTGAAGAAGCTCCGACCAGCGCTTCTTCGCCGTCCTCGTTTGCTCCGTTTGTCACATCGCTCGCTTCCATGGCAACGCCTTCAGCAAATGCGCCCTTAGGTGCAACGACCTCAATATTGACCTTCTCTTCGTTCAGGTTAAAGCGCTTATTGCCCTTTCTGTCTGTCTCCGCGGTCGCGCGAATAAGACCGTCGTCCTCAAGACCGGCGATCACATATGTATAAGCCTTCTTCTCAGTGAAAGTGAATGTCGGCTCTGTTCCCCTCTGGATTTTCTTGACCTTGTTATCAATTCTGCCGATGAAGTAGGAAGAAGCTTCAAGTCCATCGACCGTCACTGTGATATCGGACGTATTGATGTGCTTGATCTCCTTGCCCTTCTTGTCATAGAAGTGAAGCTCAAGGCCATACAGGCCGGCAATGGATTTTCCGTAGTTCTTTTTAGCGATCGCATCTTCATATGCGCTCACATCTACGATATCCGCCGTCATGACAGAGCCCTTGGCAGCTCTCTTTGCCGGCACAACAGCACTTACGCTGAGACCGGTAAGCTGAGCATCAAAATGCATCTTGGATCCGGACGGTACACCCTGTGCCGTGAAAGAGAGAGTCTCCGTGTAGCCTGTCAGTTCTTCGGGATCTGCCTCCTCGAGTTCATCGACAGCGCCTTCTACTATGGCTGCGTCTTCACTGTTCTCGATATCCGGCACCTCGGCCGCCTCTTCCACGACCTCACCGCTCACATCTGCCGCTTCCTCCACAATTGCCTCTGCCTGATCTTCAATCATGACATCCGATTCGGCTGCGAAAGCCGATACGGGCAGCATGGTCACGATCATTATTGAGGCAATGATAAGAGAAAGGAGTTTCTTGGTAACCTTTTTGGATTTCATATTTAAACCCCTCCTTATAATTTGCCCTGTCCCGGCAGATGTCATTCATTTATTAACATCTCCGGCACTGCTCCATGGTAAAAATATATAGACTTAGAAATATTATATTATTGGTGATTGTCCTTGTCAATTCATACATAGAGTTTTCACAGCTAACCTCAGTCTATAGCATCATTTACAGATTACTTGCTCTATAAGAATGTAACGTTAGCCCGGTCTTGAGTCCGTCTACTTACTGCGCTGATTGGACATATTCACGGTTGCCTTACTACAGCCGCATTCGCGAGAGCTCATTTGCAAGTGCTGCAAATTCCGGCAATCCCAGCTTCTCTCCTCTCACCGTCGGCGAAAGCCCGCACCGTTCAATAGCGCCGGCCAGCTCCTCCTTCGTAAAATCAAATTCCTGAAAGTGGGAAAGCCCGTTCAGCAGCGTCTTTCTCCGCTCGTTGAACGATGCCCTGATCACTGCAAAAAGCATCTTTTCGTCAAACACCCCGACCGGCGGCTCTCCGTAGAGCTCCATGTGAACGATTGCGCTGTCAACATGCGGTCTCGGCATGAACGAGGACGGCGGCACGATGAAGGATATCTCCGGCTTTGTATAATACTGGACCGCAAGAGAAAGCGCTCCGTACTCCTTTGAGCCCGGACCGGTCACCATGCGCTCCGCGACCTCTTTCTGCACCATGACAGTGAGGTCACTGATCGGCGCACCGCTCTCGAGCAGTGCCATGAGGATCGGTGTTGTAATATAATAGGGAAGATTGGCGCAGATCTTGATCGGCTTACCCCCGTTCTTTTCATCCGCTATTTTCTGGATGTCCGTTTTCAGAATATCTGCCGGGAGAACTTCCACATTGTCCCATCCTGAGAGAGTATCCTCAAGAATCGGTATCAGCTTCTGGTCGATCTCAACGGCGATGACCCTGCCGGCATAGGTCGCAAGATATTGGGTCAGAGTTCCGATTCCCGGGCCGATTTCCAGGACAAAATCATCTTTCGTGATACCCGCCGTGTCCACGATCGACTCGAGAACACCCGTATCGATCAGGAAATTCTGACCATACTTCTTGCGGAAAGAAAATCCATATTTTTTAAGTACTGCGCTGCATCTTCCGGGATTGCCCAAATACGGCTCCGCCATCTGTTAACTCCTTCCTGTTACTGAACATCCAAGCACACTGCCTGCAAGGCAGATGCGGTAGTTCTCTTTCTGAGATAAAAGAGACGGCGCCTCTCCTTGTTCAGAGCCTTTCGGCTCCTTAAAATGCGAAATCTTTTTCACGGAGAATAATTCTCCCGTCAGCCCCGACCTGATTTTTTCCGAACAGCGGGAACTTTTTACTCCTGGATCTTGATATTGCCTTATCAATCATATCCCGGACCATTCCGACCGTGACCGGTTCCGAATCCTTCTGGTTCTCGCCAATCATTGTGTAGAGTGCGAGAGTCGCCATCTCATCGAATGAATATCCGTTTTCCTGCGCGTAGGTCTTTCCGAATGTAACCAGCTCGTCATTGGTGAACACCGGGATCGTGATCCTCGATGTGAATTTTGCTGCAAATTCAGGATACATGTCAAGCAGGGCTTTCATATCCTGCTTCTCGTCCTCCAGGATTACGACCATATCGTCTGTGCGGAACTCCATCGCCCGGTTCAGCTTATCGACCGTGTCAGCCGCAAGTTCACCGGCTCCCTCAATGATGAGGAATCCTCCGGCCATCTTCTTGACGATGGCTGCGGCGTCTTTCTGGTTAAAGTCGCTCGCAATGATTTTGGCCGACTTAACAGCCGTGATATTGAGATCCTTACAGACTGCGAGGACCAGACTGTCTGCCAGTTTCGTTTTTCCGGATCCTCTTCTTCCTACAATGAGAACATTGCCTGATTTGGATGTGCGGTCGCCGGAATTATTGTGGATGTCTGCGATCGCAAGTGATACCTGTTCCCCGATTCCGGGAATAGAGGAGAAATATGTGAACAGTTTTCTCTCAGTCTCATCCAGAGTTCTGGGAACTATATCCATGCGGTCGATCATATCCGGCTCGTCGAGCAGATGATCGATGATGCTGTTTTTGTTCTCAGATACTGCTTCTTTTGGCTCGGGTGCTTCCCGGACAACATCGGCCGCATTGGCAGCTTCCTTGCTCGCGGCAGTCGATTCGGACGGCTGCCCGTAGTTCTTCACCGGTGTCTCATCCGTTTTCCTGACAACGTTTATGAAACCGCCCTCAGATGTCTCCGTCACGCCGGCAAACAGTCTCTCGGAGAGCTCTGCCACATTTTCATAAGCCGATGTGTTGTCGTCAGCCGGAATTTCCTGTGTCCCAGCTGCCTCAGACACGATCTTGACCGCAGCCTCCTCGGGGTCGGGGATGCGGAAATCTTCTTTGTTTTCTGTTCTTTTCGTCCGAACAGTTTTTGAATCTTCCGCCCTGCTTCCAGCTAGATTTTCAAGTTCCCTTCCGAAGTTGAACTCTCGTGTCAGACCGAGGGATTCATCCGTCTCCATGCCGATGAGATCTTGACCATCCGGCTCCGCAAGGCTTCCTCTTCCGCTGTCAGACTTCCATTCCTCGCCAACTGCCACGGCGCCCGCTTCTTCTTTCGGTTCATCCCCGGATGTGACGATCTCAATAACACCGTTCTTTTCTATATAGAAGACATTCGTATCATCTTCTGCGTCATCATCAGAAACTTCGTCTGTCTCTGATGTCACGTCCACAGCTTCCACGCTTACTTTATCCGTATCCGGCTCATCGGTAAGGTCCGTCTCTTCATTGGATTGCTCATCCGGTGCCGGACCTGCTGTCTCCGCCTTTGGGACCTCATCCGCCTCGTCTGTCTCTCCGTCAGAAGTTGCTGCCTGAACGGCCCTGGCCATCGAATTTTCGGTCTCGGCAAAGAGGGCTGCAAGATCAATATCTTCCTCATCGGCTGTAACCGCTGTTTCTTCAGCGACGGCATCTTCACGAGGCAAATCCTGTTTTCCGCTCTCCCAGGTCTCTTCGCCTGACTGAGATCGGATTCCTGAAAATACCGCGCGGATACTGCTTGCAAGCTGATCCTGCATATCATTTCCGCCGGCATTCCTTCCGGAAATGCTCTGTCTTGCAGTCGGCCGAACATTTGGCATGCGGCTCTGTGACCTGGCCCCCTGAAGAGAGGCATCCGCTGCGGCGTTCATTTTCTCGATCATCTCGGCAGTGGTGACACTTCCGGACTGTTCGTCCGTCTCTGTCTCTGTATCATTGCCGGATTCTTCACTTTTCGGAGCGGTCTCCTCATTGTCTTCGGCAGCGTCAAGAGCAGTCTTTGTCTCCTCTCGCAGCAGCGCTTCCCGCTCAGCAGCCTCTTTGGCAGCGGCAAGCCGGCTCTCATATTTGGCCTTCTGTGATTCGGAGAGGGGGGTGAGCTGCATTTTCAGTTCCATGGCGCGGGTGACGTAGCGCCCTTCGGCGAACCAGAGGATCATGTCATCGCACTCTTCAATGCAGCGCTGCTTCTGACCGTTCTTTTTGTAGAGTTTGGCCAGTTCATACGCCCATCGCTCGGTATACTCCCGCTCCTTATACTCTTTGAGAACGGCGATCTGCTCGTCAAGAGGTGCGTCCTCAGCCTTGAGCAGCTTATATTTCAGGACATAGCGCGAGGTGTCATGCTGAGCTGCCTGCTCGAACTCCGCATAGTATTTTTTCGCATCGGGCAGATTACCGGTCCTCAGCGACGTCTCTGTAAGACGATACAGAACCGTCTTGCTCTGCGGCGATCTGCGGTACGCGTACTTCAGGATCTCCATGCCGTCTTCATAGCGCTTGTTCGCCTCATAGATCTCACTGATCATACAGAGCGTCCGCGCACTCTTGACACGCCGCCAGTCGATCGTATCCGCTGTACGGGCAGCGCCGCGAAAATCTCCGCTCTCCGCGCATGCACTTATCTGTTCAAGTTTGATTTTATATTCGGCCTTGTCCACTTCTTCACCTCAAATTCGGGATTCGGGGCATTATTTTCGCCTCCCCGCGTCGGCATATTTTCCCATAATTATGAATAGTGTATCACACTCGCTATTTTCTGTCCACACAAAGAAAAAGCCGCACAGCTCACTGCAGGCAGCGCAGGTGACAGTTCAGACGGGCTGCAGCGAAGTTCCTGAACACGGCCGCAAGCATCATCTTCATCGAAAAACGCAGGTCCTTTCTGTGAGCTTTAAAAAGGCTAAAGCCTTTTTGATCTCACAGGGAAGGACCTGCAATGCTTTTCTCACGAAGATGGATGCTTTGCTGCCGGTAAACGAACTTTGAGAATAGCCCGTCTGAACTGTTACCAGTGCACTATGCGCGAGAAGTTTTGTGTTTAATTGTCAGCTGTGACTGATTTCAGATGCCAGATCTCATCGACGTACTCTTTGATTGTACGGTCAGAAGAGAACTTGCCTGCGCATGCAGTATTCATCATAGCCTTTCTTGCCCAGCCACGGCGGTCGCGGTAAGCTTCCTCGACTCTCTTCTGGGCTTCAGCGTAGGAGCGGAAGTCTGCCAGAATGAAGTATCTGTCAGCAACACCGTAACGATTGGTCAGCAGTGAATCGTAAATCGGGCGGAAGAGCTCGGTATCCTGGCTGTATGTGCCGTTGACCAGCTGCACGAGGACCTGACGGATGTCTGCGTCATTATTGAAGATGTCCTGCACATTGTAGCCGCCGTGATGCTCATAGCTGATGACCTCGTCAGAGCTGAGACCGAAGATGAACGCGTTTTCTTCACCGACTTCCTCGACGATCTCGACGTTCGCGCCGTCCATCGTACCGATTGTCGGAGCGCCGTTCAGCATGAACTTCATGTTGCCTGTTCCGGAAGCTTCCTTGGAAGCCGTGGAAATCTGCTCGGATACGTCAGCCGCCGCGAAGATGATCTCACCGTTGGAGACTTTGTAATCCTCGATGAAGACGACCTTCAGCTTGCCGTGAAGAGCCGGATCATTATTGACAACGTCAGCGACAGAGTTGATCAGCTTGATGATCAGCTTTGCGACCTTGTAGCCTGCGGATGCTTTCGCTCCGAAAATAAATGTTCTCGGATAGAAGTTCATTCCCGGGTTGGCCAGGATCTGGTTACGCAGATACATGACATGCAGGATGTTCAGCAGCTGTCTCTTGTACTCGTGCAGACGCTTGACCTGTACATCGAAGATAGAGTACGGATCGACATCGATCCCATTGTGCTCGGCGATGTAATCGGCAAGACGCTGCTTGTTCTTGAACTTGATGCTCAGGAACTCCTGCTGTGCTCTCTCGTCATCTACATAGAGCTTCAGTCTGGAAAGCTCGGACAGATCTGTGATCCACTTCTCATCGAGCTTGTCCGTCACCCATGAAGCAAGGAGCGGATTGCCATGGAGCAGGAAACGTCTCTGTGTGATACCGTTCGTCTTGTTGGAGAACTTCTCCGGATACATCTCATAGAAGTCGCGAAGGACGTCCTTCTTGAGGATCTCTGTATGCAGGGCTGCAACACCGTTTACATGGTGGCCGCCGACGATCGCGAGATACGCCATGCGGATCTGGCCGTCATAAATCGGAGCCATCATGCGCAGCTTGTCGTTGTTGCCCGGGTACTTTGCCTGTACCTCGGCGACGAAGCGGCGGTTGATCTCTTCCGTGATCTGATATACACGCGGAAGCAGGCGGGAGAAGAGGTCGATCGGCCATTTCTCAAGCGCTTCTGCCATGATCGTATGGTTCGTATAGGCGCAGCATCTGGTCGTGATATCCCACGCCTCGTCCCATTCCATGTCATGCTCGTCCATAAGGAGACGCATAAGTTCCGGAACAGCAACTGTCGGATGCGTGTCGTTCATCTGGAAGCAGGCCTTATCCGGAAGATTCTCCAGTGTGCCGTACTGTCTCAGATGCTTTGCGAGAGCTTCCTGAAGGGAGGCCGAGATGAAGAAATACTGCTGCTTTAAGCGAAGTTCCTTGCCCGCATAGTGGTTGTCGTTCGGGTAGAGGACTTCGGTGATCGTATTTGCAAGATTCTGCTGCTCAACAGCCTTGTCATAGTGGCCTTTGTCAAATGAAGACAGCTCGAAGTCCACGATCGCCTCCGCATCCCAGATGCGCAGCGTGTCGACAACGCCGTTCTTGTAACCGACGATTGGAATATCGTACGGAACAGCGCGGACGGATGAGTAGTTTTCATAGATATAGCTGTTCTTGCCCCTGACCGGGTCGTACTCGACACGGGTGTTGCCGCCGAAACGGACGACCTGGGTGTGCTCGTTGCGCTTGAGCTCGAACGGATAGGAGTGATTCAGCCAGTTGTCCGGAACTTCTTCCTGGAAGCCGTTCTTAATCTTCTGCTTGAACATACCGTAGTGGTAGCGAATGCCGCAGCCGTACGCGTGATAACCGCCGGTAGCCAGAGAATCAAGGAAGCAGGCTGCGAGACGGCCGAGACCGCCGTTGCCGAGAGCCGGATCCGGCTCCTGATCCTCAAGTGCATTGAGGTCAAGGCCAAGCTCTTCGAGCGCTTCCCTGACGCCCTCATACTCGCCGAGGTTCAGCAGGTTGTTGCCGAGCGCGCGTCCGATCAGGAACTCCATGGAGAGGTAATAGACAATCTTTGTCTGATTTTCCTCAAATCTCTTGCAGGAACTCATCCACTGATCAATGATGTCTCCCTCAACAACATTTGCCACTGCCTGATAAAGTTCCTGCTGGCTGGCGTCCTCGATGTCTTTTCTGTAGAGCATGCGCATGCTGCTGCGCACTTCATCCTTAAAGGCTTTCTTATTAAATCTTCCACGCTTCATGAAAGTTGTATTATTCTTGAACAAATGTATTCCCCTTTCAATTGTCAGTTTTTCTCGACGCCGAGTGTCACAGGCTCGGAATTGATCTTCCAGCTCTTCGTATATCCGCCGGTGCTTCCGAATACAAACTCGTCAGCAAGTACGTCGCCGGAAATCGCTTCCTTATTATCCTGCATGATCTTCTCGAGCTTCTCATTGCCCTCCGCATAGACCTTGATGCGGTCCATGACCTCGAATCCGGCTTCCTTGCGCATTGTCTGAATCTTGGATACCAGTTCACGCACAAAACCTTCCTCAAGGAGTTCCGGGGTGAGATGCTTATCCAGAACAACGGTGATTCCGCCGTAGGACTGGGTCTCAAAGCCCTCTGACTGGGCTGTGTCAATGAGAAGGTCGTCTCTTGTCAGTACGACCTCATTGCCGTTAATGTCAAGTGTAAGCTCGCCCTTCTCATTCAGCTCGGCCATCGCAGCCTTGCCGTCGATCTCTGTGAGAGCTTTCTTGATACCGCCGAGCAGCTTGCCGTACTTCGGTCCCACTGTTCTCATCTGCGGCTTAAATGTATAGTCAACAAAGCTGTCGGCTTCTGAAGTAGCCTCGTAGGATTTTACGTTCAGCTCGTCAAGAACGATCTGCTGATAGAAATCCGGGATGTCAAAGTCAGCCTTCACCATCATGCGGGCGATCGGCTGGCGGTTCTTGATACCACTCTCGTTTCTGGCTGCACGGCCGAGAACGACGATGTCAAGGACATGCTTCATATTGGCCTCAAGCTCCGTATCGATCATAGCCTCATCGCAGACCGGGTAGTCGCAGAGGTGGATTGATTCCGGCGCATCCTTGTCAATCGTCACGACAAGATTCTGATAGATTTCCTCTGTCATGAACGGGATCATCGGAGCGGAGAGCTTAGAAACCGTAATAAGGCATGTGTACAGAGTCATATAAGCATTGATCTTATCCTGCTCCATGCCCTTTGCCCAGAAGCGGCTGCGGCAGCGGCGGACATACCAGTTGGACAGGTCATCAACAAATGCCTGAAGAGCCTTGCCTGATTCCGGAATTCTGTAATTTGTCATATTGTCATCGACAGCTTTGATCGTCGTGTTCAGTCTGGACAGGATCCACTTGTCGATAACTGAAAGCTTATCGTACTCAAGCGAGTATTTCGTAGCGTCGAACTCATCGATATTGGCATACAGCGTGAAGAATGCATAAGTATTCCACAGAGTGCCGAGGAACTTCCTCTGACCTTCCTGCACAGCCTTGCCATAGAAACGGCTCGGCAGCCACGGGGCAGAGTTGACAATGAAGTACCAGCGGATCGCGTCAGCGCCGTACTTGGCCAACGCTTCCATCGGATCGACCGCATTGCCCTTGGATTTACTCATCTTCTGACCGTTCTCATCCTGGACAAGGCCGAGGACGATGACGTTCTCGAAGCACGGCTGATCAAAGATAAGCGTGGAAATCGCGTGCAGAGAGTAGAACCATCCGCGTGTCTGGTCGACAGCCTCAGAGATGAAGCTTGCCGGGAACTGGGCCTTGAAGAGGTCCTGGTTCTCGAACGGATAGTGGTGCTGGGCAAATGGCATCGAGCCCGAATCGAACCAGCAGTCGATAACTTCCGGCACGCGGTGCATCTTGCCGCCGCAGTGCGGGCAGGTAAGTTCAACGCGGTCGATGAACGGCTTGTGAAGCTCGATATCATCCGGGCAGTTTGTCGACATGGCCTTCAGTTCTTCCTTGGAACCGATCGCGTGCTGCTTACCGCAGTCGTCGCAGATCCATACCGGAAGCGGTGTGCCCCAGTAGCGGTCACGGGACAGAGCCCAATCCTGAATATTCTCGAGCCAGTCGCCGAAACGTCCTTCGCCGATGCTCTTCGGGATCCAGTTGATCTTCTTATTATTGGCTACCAGTTTATCCTTGACCTCAGTCATGCGGATGAACCAGGATTCACGCGCATAGTAGATGAGCGGTGTGCCGCATCTCCAGCAGTGCGGATAGTCGTGCTCGAACTTCGGAGCTGCCGCAAGAAGATTTCTTGCGCGGAGGTCCTTCAGGACTTCCGGATCGCAGCTGACTGCGCCCTCAGCGATTTCCTTCTCGGTCGGCTTGCAGCGCATTCCGGCAAACGGAGTCTCTGCCGTCATTCTTCCCTGCTCATCGACGAACTTGATGAACGGAAGGTCATAGTTTCTGCCGATTCTGGAGTCGTCTTCACCGAAAGCCGGAGCGATATGAACGATACCGGTACCGTCTGTCATTGTGACGTACTCATCGACCGTGACAAAGTGGGCCTTCTTGTGCTGATTTGCAGCAGCCTGTCCGGCGCACTCGTACAGCGGCTCGTACTCCATGTACTCGAGATCCTTACCGACATATCTCTCAAGGATCTCTTTGCCCTCGCCGAGAACCTTCTCGACCAGAGCTTCCGCCATAATATAGGTAAATTCTCCGTCAACGACCTTGACATAGCTCTCATGCGGGTTCACGCAGAGCGCGCAGTTGGACGGCAGGGTCCACGGTGTGGTCGTCCATGCCAGGAAATAGAAATCCCCGTCTTTAGCCTTGAAACGAACGACAGCGGAGCGCTCTTTCAGGGTCTTGTAGCCCTGGGCCACTTCGTGGGATGAAAGCGGAGTTCCGCAGCTCGGGCAGTACGGGACTACCTTGTAGCCTTTATACAGAAGTCCTCTGTCAAAAATCTGCTTCAGTGCCCACCACTCGGACTCGATGAAGTCATCGTGATACGTAACATATGGATTATCCATATCTGCCCAGAAACCGACGATGTCGGAGAATTCTCTCCACATTCCCTCGTATTTCCAGACGGATTCCTTGCATTTTTCAATGAACGGCTCCACGCCATACTCTTCAATCGCTTCCTTGCCCTCGATACCGATAATCTTCTCGACTTCGATCTCGACCGGAAGTCCGTGTGTGTCCCAACCTGCTTTTCTCGGGACAAGTTCCCCTTTCATGGTATGGTAGCGCGGGATCATATCCTTGATAACGCGCGTTAGTACGTGGCCGATGTGCGGCTTGCCGTTGGCTGTCGGAGGTCCGTCAAAAAACATATAGGTCGGACATCCTTCTCTCTGCTTGATACTCTTCCGGAAGATGTCATTATCTTTCCAGAATTTGGCGGTTTCTTTCTCCCGCTCGACAAAATTCATGTCTGTGTCTACTTTTTTATACATGCTCTTGGCTCCTTTTCTCGTCAGGTTTGCCCTATACAGAACGCTATTATACGTTGAAGCGTTGTCGCTTGTCAAGGGTGGAGAAAAAGTGTGTCGGGGTGTGCCTGGTGCAATAACAGTTTAGGCAGGCTGTCGCTTTGGATCTGAACCGGCAGCACGCATCATCTTCATCGAAAAACGCATATCCTTCCCTGCGAGCTAGCGTAAGGGCGGCAAGCCGCCTCTACGCGATCTCTCGGTCGGATATGCAATGTTTTTCTTACGAAGCTGGATGCTTTGCTGCCGGAAGCAAGATTCATGGACAGCCTGCCTGAACTGAAGCCAGGTTCAACAGTTGTACAGTGGCAGCAGGATGCAGAATTTTTCCTTCCGTGTCCTCGACGCAGGGACCTCACGTGCGCCTTAGCATGCTTGCCGCGACGTTCGCGACACGAACGCGCTTTCCACTGTGCACGTATACAGACTTGCGTCACGAGTATCGCGCGATGAAGAATAAAAAAGCTATATATGGCACAGATCTGCGTCCATGCCACATATAGCTTTATAAATCTTTCCTTCTGGAATACTGCTTAGAAGTACCAGTTCGCCCCTATCTGGATGTAATCACCCGTCCGGTTCGAACTTCTGAAGTTAAGGTAAGTATTGTTTCTGATTCCCTTGGTCAGGCAATCCTCCACGGCCTTCTTTACGTCGTCCGGAACATTGCCTCCCAGTCTTCTCTGCCACAGCGAAGGATCTGAGACCTTCGGTGAGTAGCAGTACTGGCCGTCTGCCGTGAGCTGTGCGAGAGCTGTTGTCCCGTATCCGCCGTAGTTGGCATCCGCGCGGTTCATGGCCGAGCTGATGACTGCGAGGGCACCTTCGTAACTCTGGTCATCTTCCTGAGCGACGATGGCCCAGATGAGTTCGAGCTCTTCCTGCGTGTAGGAGGAATCATCCTTAGCCGACGTTCCTGTGATTGCTATTGAATCGTACCGGGTCAGGGAATACTTCTCAATGATATCCTTGATCGCCTGCCGGTAACCCGGATCATCCGTATAGTCCTTTAACGCTGTATCAATAACAGTATCGACATTTTTCTCGCCCTTGAGGGTCAGATTGGTGCCGACCAGATACGCTGCTTCATCTGCCAGACATGCTTCCATGTCTTCGTAGGTCCTGACCGATACGTCCTCATAGACCGTCTGGAATCCATCGCTCACCGGCATGCTCCGAAGAGCGGCAATTCCAGTCCAGGGACTCAGCCACGTGTCATCTCCAACGTCCTCTGAGATATTCAGAATGTTGTTGTCTGACGGCTGAATTCCGCCGTTAGTCTGACTGCTGAAAGAAAGCCATCCGCTCTCCTGAATTGCCTGAGCAATCATTACAGACCTGAGGAGGCCGTACTGTTCATAAGCTCTTGTCGCCGCTGTTGCCAGCGATTCGATGATCTGCATCTGGGCACCGGTGTCTCCCTCGACAGCCTTCTTTCCTATTGCGACCAGCGCGCTCGCCTGGGTCGAAGACGTACTGTCGTCGGTGATAAAGCGGCATGCCCAGCATACTTTGTCATAATTGAGATTCGACTCAATGATGCCGGTCGTCGATGACGATGCGTGAATGACCTGTCCGTTGCCTATGTACATCATAACGTGGTAGACAACGCCGTCTCTCGCGTAGAAGACCAGGTCGCCCGGAAGAGCATCTTCAACAGCGATCTTTGTCCCGGCCTCCGCCTGCTCATAGGAGCATCTGGGAAGGGAGATTCCGAACGCCGCGTAGATCTGCTGGGTAAATCCGGAGCAGTCAGTACCTTCCGTCAGCGATTCGCCGCCCCACACATAGGGATTGCCGAGGAACTGCCTTGCGTAACTGATCATAGCCTGACGATCCGCGCTCGCTGTCGCTGAGATGTAATTGTAGGTCGTCGGTATATCGCGCACCGTTGTCATGGTGTAGCGGAAGGCTTTATTGTTGGCCGGAGCGATCAGCTGTTTTGCTAGCTTCATTGCGCTCTCGCCTCCATGGGAGCTCACATACTCCTCAGCTTCCTCGCCTGTGACCAGGTACTCTCTCTGAACAAAGCCCCTGACCGTACCCGATTCGATGTAGACCCATTCAGGATCCGAATCGTCAATAACGAAGCACAGGTTCTTACTGTAAAGTACTCCGACGATTTCGTTATTCTTCCCTTTTCCCTCACGGATGTTCAGGAAATAGTTGACATCGGCATACGCATACGCCTTGGCTATCTTCGTGAATCCCGCAAGCTCAGGGTTGACGATCTTGGCAAATGCCTGCGACGGCGTCCTCACCGTATAGGACCGGGTCGGAGCAGGTACGACCTGAGCAATCGGCGTATAAGTGACTGTGATATTCGTATCAGCGGTGATAGTTCCCGAAACAGAGCTCTTGTCTGGCTTATATCCTGCCACCGACGGTGACGCGACATTATAAGCCGCTCCTTTTTTCAGAGTCCCCACATAGGTATCCGCGATACGCCCGCCTCCCTGACGAACATACGATATGGTCAGTGTGAAATCTTTGTCCGCAGCCTTTGTTGCCGCTACGGCGGTATAGGTGACTGTTATAGTCTTATCCGAGGCTCCCATCTTGCCTGTTACTGCTGCAGCAGACGCCTTATATCCCTTAATGGTCGGAGACTTTATGCTGTAGCTCTCACCGGCTTTATAATTGCCTCTGTATGTACTTGATGCAGACTTACCGTTCTCATACTTATAAATAATAGAAAGAGTATAGGAAGTCTTCGTAATGTCTGAATCTGTCGCGCCCGGATCATCCGGCACTGACACATCTGATTCTCCCGGGCCGGCCAGACCTGATTCATCCGGTATACCGGAACTGTCTGTATCCGTCGCCGCGCTGCTGTCTGTATCAGTTGTGACGCTGCTGTCCGAGTCAGTTGCGGTACTGCTGTCTGCGTCAACCGCACTGTCCGCTGGACCGTCCGAACTGCTCGTGCCGGGGTCGTCTGCGGCAGATCCTTCTTCTGATTTAGTGTCCTCTTCTGATGCGCCGGATCCGGCACCGCCTGAATTACCTTCATCAGACGGAGCTGAAATCGAATCGCCGCCACCGGAATTCTGACCTGAGCTCCCATCCCCTTCGGAAGCTCCCGTCTCATCGGCGTCAATCGTAACAGCGCTCGACGCGGACGGCGTGGTCGTATGGTAAGAGACCGCTGCCTGTTCCGAGTTTCCCACATCCGCCACCGAAGATTCGGCTCCGGATGCATACGCTGTCGCCGGATTGACAAGAGACGTCATCATCACACCGGCAAGAAGAAGACTCAATATCTGTTTTCTTCTGCTCAATTTCTGTAGTTACCTCCCCGTAATATACTCGCAAATATTAATTTCACGCCAGTTTGGGGCAAGGGCACACTTTCCCCTTAGAGCCATACACTGTAAATTATAGCATTCATTTTTTCAAATGTCATTATTCATACATCGATTATTTGTGATACTTCTGTGAAATTTGGCCTCATTCTTCGAGCTGCGCAGCTTGCGCGCGATCATAGATCGCGATTTACTTGCCCTTTTTATGACGTCTCTCGCGGATTGCGTCCTGCTTGTTCCGTATCTTCTCGGCATCACCTTCGCTGATCATTTTTGTCGTCTTGATGACAAATATTTTGCCCGAAGTGGCCTTTCGAAGTCTCACCTTACTCTTAATATAACCATGATCCGGGCAGAATCCCACGGCAAAGTGATTCCGTCCGTTATCGGAGAACCATTTTACTTTTCTTTTTGCGTTCTTATGGCAGACGAAGCAGCGAATCGCTGTAATTTCCCGATCTTCCATAGCCGCTTCCTTCGTCGTGAACTCTCTGGAAATAAATTTTTCATATGTCCTGTATCGTATCAGGATCTGCTCTGCCCTGGTTTTCGGTGTGCGGTAGGTATCAATGGAAAAGTCTTCACGGATCACTTCATCGGGTATCATGCTGAGGATCCTTGCCGTGTATACCGCGTCGTCGAGAGCCTGGTGAAATTCACCGTTGTCCTCAATATGCAGAAAATCCGCGGCGTACTCCAGAGACCGCCTGTCCTTTCGCGTTTCATAAGCGATTGCGAACAGCTTCTGTACATCCTCATAGATGACCGGACCTTCAATGAGGCCGCCCATATAATAGAAATCCAGATTGCGCTGAAGTTCGTTCAGGTCCAGCGTTCCCCAGGTACAGAATCTGTAATCGCTTCCGCACCATTTGAAAAAAGCATCCGCGGCTTCCGGGAACAGGATTCCCTCTTTCTCAAGCTCTTCCAGAGAGACGGCTATGACCTCCCGGGTCCTGAAATGGATCCTGCGGTAGACGACCGGCTTTACGAGCTGGTGGAAGGTATCAACGATCTCCTTCTTCTCGTTCATTTTGACTGCACCGAATTCGATGATCTCAAACGGCAGTTTTTCATTTTCACGGTCCTTTCCGTAGGGACACTGGTTCCACTCAAGGTCGAGTACAATATAATTCATGGGAATCTCCGATTTATGTGACATGCTTTTTCCGCTATCACAATTCAAATCTCGCTCGCGAGACTTGGCGCGGGATTCGGGTCAGCGTTAGCTGACATCTTCCAAACCGAATCCCTGCGGTCTCCGGTTCGCTGCGGTCGGCGCCTACGTGCCCTCGCGGAGCGTATATCTCAGTGGGAATTTTTATAATAATATAGAATAATCAAAATCAGCAGGGATGTCCAGTGTAGAGACCGAACTTTTTACTTAGGGCTGCTTAAGAAAGCAGAAGTTCAGACAGGCTGTATCGAAGCCCCGGAATCCGGCACAAACATCATCTTCATCGAAAAACGCAGGTCCTGCCCTGCAAGCTTGCGCAGGGGCGGCTTGCCGCCTCTACGCGATCTTTCGGTCGGACCTGCTTTTGTTTCTCACGAAGATGGATGCTTTGCGCTGGAAACAAAGTTCAAGTGCAACCTGCCTGAACTGCTATATCAAAAGGTTCGACTACACTAATAATGAATTTTTGAGCCTTCTGAGGTCAAGTCCAAATTTGTGTGTAAATAACCTTTAGGTGATATTTTATTAAGCTGCCAATAATCGTTGCTGCTCCTTGGCGATCTCTAACAGTTTTGCAG
>CADAIL010000004.1 GCA_902788035.1 uncultured Lachnospiraceae bacterium
CTTGCAAATAGAAACAGTGACATTTCTCGTTTCTGTAAGAGTTAATGCCACTGTTCGAAAACCTTTATTCAGAGTGGAAATAAACTTTTCACTTCAGCATTTGTTTGAAGGCAGTTCAGACGGGCTGTATAAGTACCTTAAACCGGCGCAGGGATCATCTTCATCGAAAAACGCATATCCTTCCTTGCGGGCCAAAAAATGCAACAGCATTTTTGGTCTCTCAGTCGGATATGCAATGTTTTTCTCACGAAGATGATCCCTGCGCCGGTTACGTATTACAAGAACAGCCTGCCTGAACTGCTGCCACAATCGAATCAACTCTTCTCACAGATTCGAATCAAATGACATGAAGTTCACCGAATCAATACTCTAAACAAGGATGCCCCCACAATTATAGGTTCAACTTATATCAAGATAGTCTTTTTCCGTATTAACACTATTCTCAATTTCCTAGTAAAATACTAGACAAGCAAAGGAGGCATTATGAAAAGCACAAAACTAAAACGATGGTTCGAGATCACGGCATACCCCCGAATGTGAAGGCAAGTGATTCTGATCGAGAGAAAAAGTATAAACAGAGAATAATAACTTAGACAATGGCACACCGTCAGGCACACGTATATACGCAGGGATTCGGGAAAAACGCAAGCCCGAATCCCCACCGGACACAGATAATGACCCGGATAATAAGCCCCTGACGGCAGAATATATAAGGAGAGAGAAAAAATGGCTAAAATTACACAGGAAACAGCAAAAACATGGAGATTTGAGACAAAGCAGCTTCACGTAGGTCAGGAAGATTACGATCACGCCACCGATTCAAGGGCAGTTCCGATCTATCAGACATCTTCTTTCGTATTCAGGAACAGCCAGCATGCCGCTGATCGCTTTGCCCTGAGGGACGCAGGCAACATTTACGGCCGCCTCACGAACCCCACCGAGGACATTTTTGAGCAGCGCATCGCAGCCCTCCACGGAGGCATCGCGGCCCTGTCCGTGAGTTCCGGCGCAGCCGCAGTCACCTACGCCATTCAGAATGTCGCGCTTGCGGGAGATCATATCGTTGCCGCAAAGAACATCTACGGCGGCACCTACAACCTTCTCGCCCACACTCTGGTCGATTACGGCATCAATACGACCTTCGTGGATCCGCTTGTTCTTTCCAATTTTGAGAATGCAATCAAAGAGAACACGAAAGCTCTCTATATCGAGACGCTCGGCAACCCGAACGGTGAGGTCGTGGACATCGAGGGCGTCGCGGAGATCGCTCACAGACATGGAATACCGGTCATTATCGATAATACATTTGCAACGCCTTACCTCTTAAGGCCGATTGAGCACGGCGCGGACATCGTCGTAGAATCCGCCACGAAGTTCATAGGCGGTCACGGCACGACTATCGGCGGCGTAATCATCGACGGAGGGACATTCGACTGGGCAGCCAATGCAGAAAAGTTCCCGCAGCTCACCCAGCCGAATCCGTCCTACCACGGTATCAGCTTTGTAGAGGCGGCAGGACCTGCAGCCTTCATCACAAGGATCCGGGCGATTCTCCTTCGCGACACAGGCTCTACGCTCTCACCGTTCCACAATTTCATTTTCCTTCAGGGCCTTGAGACCCTCTCGCTGCGCGTTGAACGCCACGTCGAGAACACGCTGAAGGTCATTGAGTATCTTAAGACGGTGCCCCAGGTCGAAAGCATCAGCCATCCGTCTCTTTCTGAGGATCCGGAGCAGAAACGGCTGTACAACGAGTATTTTCCGAACGGCGCGGGATCGATCTTCACGTTCCGCATCAAAGGCGGCGCCAAGGAAGCCCAGGCTTTCATCGACAGGCTGCAGCTTTTCAGTCTTCTTGCAAATGTAGCTGACGTCAAGTCCCTCGTCATCCACCCGGCAAGCACGACCCACTCAGAACTCAGCCCCGAGGAGCTCATCGATCAGGGCATCTATGACAATACGATCCGCCTGTCAATCGGAACGGAGCATATCGATGATATCATTGCTGACCTTGCCCAGGCATTTGCAGGATGAAAAAGACCGGCCACGGAAGCTAAAAGTTCAGACAGGCTGTTCAGACAAAGCGTTTTCCCGCTGCAAAGCATCCATCTTCGTGAGAAAAACATTGCAGGTCCTTCCCTGTGAGATCAAAAAAGCTTTAGCTTTTTAAGCTCACAGAAAGGACCTGCGTTTTTTGAAGATGATGTTGGCAGCGGTTTATGGAACTTCCGTTACAGCCGGTCTGAACTGTTCCCCCTCCGCGGCCGGTTCTTTTATACTCATTATTCTTCGTTCTTGCACAGCACCGTATTCGGTGCTATACTTCATGTGTCATATCTTTTGAGCGGCCGTGGCGGAATTGGCAGACGCGCAGGATTTAGGTTCCTGTACCTTCGCGTGTGTGGGTTCGAGTCCCACCGGCCGCATTTTTCATGCGATGTATTTAATCTAACCCAGATTCAAGTCTCGCTCGATTTATCCCCAGAATGATATTTTTCCCGATCTTGACAGATAGTTCACTGTGAAATGCAGCTTTCCGAATCTGTCGATTTCCATCACGACATAGCTCGGTTTTCTGCCCTCCTGTCTCGGATACTGCAGGCTGCCCGGATTTATGACCGAGACGCCTCCCGGTCCCGCGATCTGAACGTCAGGACGGTGCGTGTGTCCGTACATAGCCACCTCGCAGTTCTTTTCCTTAGCAAGCTCCACCAGCTCCCTCGTGTCCCAGGCGACTCCGTAATAATGCCCGTGCGTCACAAAGATCCTGTGGCCTTCCAGTGAGATCACGATGTCTTTCGGAAGGTTGCCTCCGAAGTCATTGTTTCCTCTGACAAATGTGCAGGGGGCATCGACAATGCCGGGAATCACGTCCTCGTCTCCCTCCACGTCACCGCAGTGAATGCAGTAATCCACCTTCCGGATTTTCTTCACCACTCTCTTAAGATTCTCCAAATGGCCGTGCGTATCGCTGATAATCAGCACTCTCATCATATAACTGACTCCATTTCTAATTCAGTCCTGATCTTCTCCCTCATAGCCCGGAGGGCTTTTCCCCTGTGGCTGATCGCGTTCTTCTCCTCCGGTGCCAGTTCGGCGCTGTAGCAGCCCTTCTCCGGGACGAAGAAGATGGGATCGTAGCCGAAACCATTTGCACCTTTCTCCTCATAGCCGATCCGCCCCTCGAAGGTCTCCTCTGAGAGAAGCTCTTTCCCATCCGGGAAGACACACGCAATCGCGCACACGAACCTTGCCGTGCGTTTCTCGTCCGGAACACCCTCGAGTCTCTCGATCAGGTTATTATTCTTAATATGGTAGGAAGTGTCCTCACCCATATACCGTGCCGAATAAATGCCCGGCTCGCCGCCCAGCGCGTCAATGACAAGTCCTGAGTCGTCCGCCATGGTGACCTCGCCGGAAGCCCGGCAGACGGTCCTGGCCTTGATCAGAGAGTTTTCTGCAAATGTAGTTCCGGTCTCATCAATGGGAACATCATACCCCGCATCTTTCATAGATACAACTTCAATTCCCAGCTCACCCAGTATCGCGTTTACTTCCCGCAGCTTGCCCTGATTTCCGGTCGCAAATATAAATCTCATCTCATCTTCCTTTCCGCCCAGCGTCCGTATTTCGCGTTTTTGGCGGTTTCGGACCCTGGTACTCATAAAAGTATGTCTTCATCATTCCGTTGTAAATTTTGCGGTTTTTCGTGGCTTTCCGGCCTATTTGACGCTCAGCTTCGTCATAAGCCGTGATCACGTACATAGACCAGGAATCCAGACCCTCGTAGGCCTTGCCGAGGGCTCCGTAAATCTCGGGAAGATTTGCCCTGTCCTCGATGCGCTCGCCGTAAGGCGGATTCGTGATAATGAACCCATATTTCTTCGGGTGGCTCAACTCGCTGACGCTCCTTTTCTGAAAATGTATATGCCCGAGTACGCCGGCTGCCTCAGCGTTATCTCTGCAATGACGGATTGCCATCGGATCTATATCATAGCCCTGTATGTCGCTTTCCGGCACGCGCAGGATCTTTGCGCGGGCTTCCTCCTTCGCTCTTGCAAATGCTCCCCGCGGCACTATAGAATCCCAGGACTCCGCGAGGAAATCGCGTTTTAAGCCCGGAGCGATGTTTGCAGAGATCATTGCCGCTTCGATCGGAAAAGTTCCGGAGCCGCAGAAAGGATCAACGAGAATACGTCCCCGCCTCCACGGTGTGAGAAGAATCAGGGATGCTGCCAGAGTCTCTGAGATCGGCGCTATGACCGGTGATACCCGGTACCCTCTCTTATGAAGGGATGTTCCGGTCGTATCGAGGCCGACTGTCACAATATCCTTCTTGAGCGAGACCCTGAGGGGATAGGAAGAGCCCGTCTCGGGCAGCCACTCAAGGCCGTAGGCCTTCCCCATGCGGGCCGCCATAGCCTTTTTCATGATCCTCTGGATATCCGACGGCGAGAACAGTTTGCTCTTTACAGAAGAAGCCTTGGCTGCCCAGAATTTCGCGTCCCGGGGCAGGTAGTCTTCCCACGGCACTTCCCGGGTCGCCTCAAAGAGTTCGTCGTAGGTCGTTGCCGGGAACTCCGCGACCTTGAGCAGGATGCGTTCCGCAGTCCGAAGGCCGATATTTGCCACTGCCGCCGTAGATTCATCCCCTGCAAATGTCACCCTGCCGTCATCTACCGATATGACCTCAAGCCCTAAATCTCTAATTTCACGTTTTAATACCGCCTCAAGTCCGAAGTGACATGGTGCAATATATTCGATTTTGTTCATATGATGCATCCATTTCTGTAAATTTTGACACAATAGTTAATAAAGTTTTAATATTTTTATTGCAATTTCTCACCATAGTGGCTATAATAACCTTTGTAAAAAGAATTTACCCTTCAAAAATTTTTTTTACATTAACCCCTTATTAATTATTTATACTCCCCAGATACGGCGTCGAAAGCTCCCCTTTCGGCGCCGTATCGCTTTATACACATAAGAATGTGCAGGGATTCGGTTGTAAATCGCGATCTCTGATCGCGCGCGAGCTGCGCGACGCACTCTGTGCGTCTTCCTTCGCGCAGCTCTGCGATCCGCCGGAGGCTCAATCTTCAACACTTTTGCACATTCCTCTCATGACTGAAGTCACGAGAATCCTGTGTTGAAGATTGAATTGTGTCAGTCGGCGCTGACCCGAATCCCGCACCAAGTCTCGCGAGCGAGACGTAAATCAAGAATCAAAATACTTATCAATACCGTTCGCAATACCGGTCACGATCTTGGTCTGACCCGCCGCTGACGCCATGAAAAGATCGTCTGACTGATTGGACATGAAGCCCATCTCCACAATCGTCACAGGCATTTTAGCCCAGTTGATACCTGTCATATCATCGCCTTCGAGAAGACCCAGATTCCGAAGTCCGGTCGATGCGCAGTAGCTGTCGATGATGCACTTTGACAGCTTCCGGCTTCCTGTAATGACTGAAGACGTAAGATATTTATTCGAGGTCGAGGGCATATAGCAGAGCGCTCCGCGAACCGAAGATGATTCGTCATCGCCGTTTGCGTGAATCCGGACAAATATGTCCGCGCCAGCATCGGCAGCCTTCGCCGCCCTCTCGGCGTTCGAAATATTGACATCATGGGTCGTCCGGATCATATAAACACTGTAGCCGCGGTTTTCAAGTTCTTTCTGAAGCTTCAGAGCCACCTGAAGATTGAGCTCATACTCATTCAGTTTTGACCACGGTCCGTATGTGCCTGAGGAGACTTTCTGCTTATAAGTCGAAGCGCCGGGACCGATCGGCTCCTTACCTGTATTCTGACTCCTCTGATGACCGGCGTCTATGGCGACAAGATAAGACTTTTTCGCGGAAGTCGGTGTAAGATCCCATCTCTCATGCAGCCAGTTCCTGTGCTGAGCCAGCTCGACATTGGCCCCGCTCCAACCCCGATTGCCGTTTCCGACAGTGTAATCTCCCAGCTTTGTGAGCATTGTGTAGGTACCGGTACTGTTAAAGTCGGTCAGCTTGAAATACTGGTAGTCGTATTCCAGCTTTGAATACTGCATGATATTCTGGCCGATTTTGGCTTTTCCGGTGTTCACATGGAGAAATTTCCCCGATGTGACATTGGAAATCCTGTAATAACCATTCGACTTATAGGCCACAATGAACTTCTGTCTGTTGTTGTCCACCGCGTTCGCGGTACGGATGTTTCCGCGGTTCGCTTTGGACCCGCCCGCAACTTCCATTCTGAGCTTGGTGTTCTTCAGGTTCGTGAACGTATAGGTTCCGTTGGGTACCACGCGTTTTCCGTCGACTCTCTCCAGCGAGAAGAGGCGGTTCGTTGTATTCCACTTGTCATAGAGATACACATTGGTGCCGTTCGCGGTATTATTTCCCTGCACTGTGAGGACCCTGTTGCGGGTCGACATACGTATGTAGTAGTATCCCTTGCCGTCACTCTGGATCTTCCACGTCTGCGTATTTTTCGCGCTCATAGCGCCCTGCTGCACATTCTCACGGTTAGCCGCGCCCTTATCCTTGGGTTCGATCGCCATAGACGAATTTACCGGTGAAAGAATGAATGTGCCGTCGCTCCTTGCGAACACTGTGATCTGGGACGCTGCGGCGCGCTTTGCGTCTCTGATCTCAATATTAGCCCCGTCTTTTTTTGAGGCTCCCGCCACATAAAGAGTTTTGCTGTCGTCAAGCTTTGTGTGGATCACATAAGTACCGCTCTTTATCGGAGCATCCTCCGCCTTCTGAAGCACGAATTTCTGATTGTTCCCGCCGGTATAGACGGCTGTGTGCACATTGACCTTAGCCGCCGCCTTCGTTCCTTCGGCCTCGACAACGCATTTCGTACACTTCGGTTTAATGATGATCGATCCGTCATCTGCCTTCAGCAGGTAGAATTTCTCGCCGTCATATGCATTATTTCTCCAGAAGGTCTGCATATTGGCTCCTACTTCACTGCTGTTGCCCCACACGTCGAGGGAGAGGCCGCTGTCGTAGTTCCAGATCGAGTAGAGGCCGCCGCCATAGCTGGTTATGACCCATCTCTGTTCCACTGACTCATCGAGCTTCTGCAGCTCAATATTTGCGCGAATAAGGTCAGACTTTCCAGCCGTTCCGAGTATAAATGACTGATCGAGTTTTGACTTAATATAATAGATTCCGGTTGCTATCTTGGCATCTGCCGTGGGAAGGACAGCGGCGCCGACAAGCTCCGTCTCATCCACACTTTCCAGAGCAGTGACATCGCTCTCTGCTGTCACAGAAGTACTGCTCTCATCTGAAGGAATTGTTTCTGACGCATCCGCCACGACCGTCGGTGCATCTTCATCCTCAGATATCTCTGCATCCACTGAAGGTGCTTCAGCCTCATTTGCTGTCTCATTATCTACGACAGTTTCAGCCATTGTGAGGGACTCCTCGTCCATTGTCTCATCTGTATCTTCTGCTGTCTCCGCCAGCGATGCAGCCTCATTCACTGTCTCCGGCGTGTCCGCGTAAGCAGGTACAGCGCATGTACCCAGCACAGCCGCCATAAGCACAGCAAAAAGTCTTTTTTTCATAAATTTCCTCCTCTATTCAGTCCGAAGATCCCGGAGTTCTTTAATAAGAAGTTCATAAAGAAGCTCAGATGATTCTTCAGTGTAATGAAGCGTATCTGTCGTGGAAAACCCCGATTCCCTGAGTTTTGCATCTGTGTCTATAAAGTGTATCTGCGCATCGAGACCTTCTTTTACAATCCGGTTAAACTCTTCAACGTCTGCCGGGGCAAAGACGCCTTCATTGACCGGATTGACAGAATCCATACACAGGTCGGCACCGCGCTCATCCTTGAGGCGCATTCCCCATTTATTAAGCACTGCTACATACTCTTCGGCATTCTGCATGTCAGAAATGCCTGTCATTACAACGACACACGAGAACTCTCGGTCCGATTCTATGAGCTCCGGCAGGGCTTCTCCATCGAGCCATTCAATATCTGCCCCGCTCTTTGTAATGAACTCAATATTATCCTCGTCACGCGCAAATGCAGTCAGCTCGCCTGCTCTGCCGTCCCCCAGGACAATATACCGCTGTTCTTTCTGACCCGATTGCCCATCGCCGAGAATATTCAGGAAACAGACTCCGGCTATGAACAGGACCAGGATACCCGCCAGGACCTTCTTCATCGTCTAACCCCTCTCGATTTTTTACACAGTGTATGATAACACATAAGCATCAGACAGACAAATAAAAACAGATTTAAGTTTTATGCTCCCTGCCGGCACGATTCAGGCATCCTGGCTCCCTGCCGACGCAAAAAGAGGAATCCCCGCACTGAGCTTTACTCAATGCGGCAATTCCTCCTGCTTTCATTACTCAAAATCGTTCAGTATCATGACTGAACAACTCATACCTTATGTCATTTTGACATTCGCTATGCCGCTCAGACAGATTATACGAGCTCGAGAAGAACTGTCATAGCACCGTCGCCCTTACGCTGGCCGATCTTGACGATACGTGTGTAACCGCCGTTACGACCGACATACTTCGGAGCGACATCTTCGAACATCTTCTTGACCATGTCGACCTGCTTTGTATTTCTCTTGCGGCCCTTGCCTTCTTCCGGGACTTCCTTGATCGGATAGAATACGCGAAGCATTTTTCTTCTGGCATTCATTCTGGACGGAAGATCCTTCTGAATCTCTTTCTCGACCTCATCGAAAACAGTTACGCGCTTGCCGTCGACAACTTCCTTGACGCGCTTGCCGTTAGCGTCTTTTCTTGCGACCTTAGCTTTGACTGTGACTGTCTCAAAATTATCTTTCTCTTTTACTGCGAGAGCGATGAGACCTTCAGCGATTCTGCGAACTTCCTTAGCCTTAGCTTCTGTTGTGACGATCTTGCCATGGTAAAGAAGCATTGTGACCTGGTTTCTGAGAAGAGCTTTTCTCTGTGCTGCTGTTCTGCTGAGTTTTCTGTATCCAGACATTTAAGTAATCCTCCATTTCACGGGACGTTGCCGCCATGCTCTTCGGTCTTACTGACGGTCGCTTACCCCCGCTTTTATTAATCTTCGCTCGGTTTCAGAGAAAGACCAAGCTCTTTGAGTTTTGCGAGAACTTCCTCAAGGGACTTGCGGCCCAGATTACGGACCTTCATCATATCCTCGGAAGTCTTGTTACACAGTTCTTCGACTGTGTTAATGCCTGCTCTCTTCAGGCAGTTATAAGAACGAACAGAAAGCTCAAGTTCATCGATATTCATCTCAAGAACCTTTTCTTTCTCATTGTCCTCTTTCTCGATCATTACTTCGGCTGACTTAGCAGTCTCTGTCAGATCGATGAACAGCTTAAGGTGCTCACTGAGGACCTTAGCTGCAAGGCTGACGGCTTCTTCAGGATTCAGGGTTCCCTTTGTCCATACATCCAGTGTAAGCTTGTCAAAGTCTGTCTGCTGACCGACACGCGTATTCTCAACAGTCATGTTGACGCGCTCGACCGGTGTGTAAATGGAATCTACCGCAATCACACCGATCGGCTGATCATCAGACTTGCCTTTCTCAGCACTGATGTAGCCTCTGCCCTTGGTAATTGTCATTTCAATGTAAAGTCGGCAATCCGCTCCGCCGTTCAGAGTTGCAATCGGCTGCTCCGGATTCATGATCTCGATATCAGAATCTGCCTGAATATCGGAAGCATGTACTACGCCTTCGCCTTCATATTCAATGTATGCCGTCTTCGGTTCGTCCGTATCGGAATTGTTGCGGATTGCAAGGCTCTTAAGATTGAGAATAATCTCTGTGACGTCTTCCTTGACACCCGGAATCGGGCTGAATTCATGAAGCACGCCGCCGATCTTGACCTGACTTACCGCAGCGCCCGGGAGAGATGAGAGCATAATTCTTCTCAATGAATTTCCAAGCGTTGTGCCATATCCTCTTTCAAGAGGTTCGACTACAAATCTGCCAAATTTCTTATCATCTGATAATTCCGCAACTGTAATCTTCGGCTTGTTAAAATCAAACACTAAGTATACCCTCCTTTGGGATTGTGGTGCACATTTCCGGCATATAATCAGTTATTACTTAGAATACAACTCGACGATAAGCATTTCGTTGACCGGTACATCGATCAGCTCTCTTGTCGGAACTTCCTTCACAATACCGGACATATGCTCTGTATCAGCCTCGAGCCATTCCGGAACTGCGCGACCTGCTGTTGCAGCAAGGATGCCGTTCTCTGCCTTATATCTCGGAGAAGACTGCTTCTTCTCTTTGATTTCGATCTTGTCGCCTGCCTTTACCTGGTAGGATGGGATGTTGACTGTCTTGCCGTTGACCAGAACATGCTTATGATCTACGATCTGACGAGCCTCACGTCTTGTACGGGCAAATCCGAGACGGAAAAGGACATTGTCAAGACGAAGCTCGAGCATAGCCATGAGGTTCTCACCTGTCATGCCCTTCATGCGGTCGGCTCTTTCATAATAGTTACGGAACGGCTTCTCAAGTACGCCGTAGATGAATTTTGCTTTCTGCTTCTCGCGGAGCTGCAGGCCGTATTCGGAAACCTTACGGGTGCTTCTCTTGAGTTCGCGAGTAGACTTCTTGTCAATACCGAGATATGCCGGCTCAATACCGAGAGCTCTGCATCTCTTAAGATACGGTACTCTATTTACTGCCATTTATTATGGACCTCCTAATGAACTTGGCTAATCAATGAAATAAGTTATACTCTTCTTCTCTTCGGCGGACGGCATCCATTGTGCGGAACCGGAGTTACGTCCTCAATGCTCACTACCTGAAGACCTGATGCAGAGAGTGCACGGATTGCTGCTTCTCTTCCTGAACCCGGGCCTTTGACAAAGACTTCAACCGTCTTAAGACCGTGCGGAAGAGCTGCTTTCGTTGCAGTTTCTGCAGCCATCTGAGCTGCATAGGGAGTAGATTTCCTTGAACCGCGGAATCCAAGGCCGCCTGCGGAAGCCCATGAAAGAGCATTTCCTCTGGCATCCGTCAGCGTAACAATAGTATTATTGAAAGAAGACTGGATATGTGCCTGTCCATGTTCAACGTTTTTCCTGACCTTACGTTTCGTATTGGTCGTTTTTCTCTGTACCTTTGCCATAAAAACTAACCTACTTTCCTTTCGTAGTTACGTGCTTTACTTCTTCTTGTTAGCGACTGTACGTCTCGGGCCCTTGCGGGTTCTGGCGTTATTCTTTGTGTTCTGTCCGCGAACCGGAAGACCTTTTCTGTGACGAATGCCTCTGTAGCATCCGATTTCTGTGAGGCGCTTGATGTTCATAGCGACTTCACGGCGAAGGTCACCTTCTACGACGCATGTCTCGTCCATGACGTCCTTGATACGGATGACTTCTTCATCTGTCAGATCACGTACACGTGTATCCGGATTAACATTTGCGTCCTTAAGGATCCTTGAAGCCGTTGTCCTGCCGATACCGTAAATATAGGTAAGACCGATCTCAACGCGCTTATCTCTTGGTAAATCAACACCAGCTAAACGAGCCATTGTTTTCCTCCAACTGTAAGTTTCTTTTGTTTCTTTGTTACTTCGGGTTACTAGTTTCCTAATTGGGGCTAAGTATAAGCCCAGCCATCCCGCGCCCGGCGATGACCTTTCCGGCACAAAAAAGATTTGATGACGCGTACCGGTATTAAGCACTAATATCGGCTCATAAGCTGATATATAGTATACAGTTCGTGCAGCCGCGCTACGAACTGGTATTAACTTAATATGTAGCTTTTAATTAACCCTGTCTCTGTTTGTGCTTCGGATTCTCACAGATGATTCTGATTGAGCCCTTACGCTTGATGACTTTGCACTTCTCACACATAGGTTTAACGGAAGATCTAACCTTCATTTATTGAACCTCCTTTCCGAAAACTGCGCTCAAGGCGCACAAAAGTCCGCATACTAGTATACTAGTCTGCGGACTCTTTTGCAAGCATTAATTTATTTTTTTTGAATCGTGTTATTTTGCCTTATTTGTCACGCCATACGATGCGTCCTTTGTCCAGATCATACGGGGAAAGCTCAATAGTGACCTTATCACCCGGAAGAATTCGGATGAAGTTCATGCGAAGCTTCCCGCTGATATGCGCAAGAACAACATGCTTATTCTCAAGTTCTACCTTGAACATGGCGTTCGGAAGTTTCTCAAGAACAACACCTTCAACTTCAATAGCATCTGCTTTAGACATATAACTTAAATCCTCCTTATAAAAAAAGCAAGCTTTTATCTGACATAGTTGTATCGAATGGCGCTGACCAGCTCACTGGTCGCAGATTAGATGCAGGTCAGAAGTTCCGGTTCCCCGTCTCGGATCAGCACCGTATTTTCATAGTGGGCTGACAGTGATCCGTCAGCCGTGCGCACAGTCCATCCGTCATCCGACTGCAGCACTCCTGCCGCACCGGCATTTATCATCGGTTCGACCGCGATCGTCATATTGGGAACGAGCAAAAGTCCTCTTCCCTTCTGTGCGGTATTGGGAACCAGCGGCGGTTCATGTAAATGGGTTCCTATCCCGTGACCCGTAAGCTCCCTGACAACTCCGAATCCGAATGACTCTGCATAGGACTCGACAGCCCCGGAGATATCATACAGGTGAAATCCTGCCCTGGCATATTTCATTCCCTCGAAAAAGCTGTCTCTCGTGACCTCAATCAGCTGTGCCGCTTCAGGTGAGATATTTCCCACCCCCCAGGTCCTTGCGGCATCTGAGTGATAGCCTTTCCATATAAGTCCCGCGTCGAGAGATACAATATCTCCATCTTTCAAGACCCTCTCCTCCGATGGAATACCATGTACGATCTCGTCATTGACGGAGACGCAGATCGACGCAGGATATCCTCCGTAGTTTTTAAAATTGGGAATGCCGCCTTCTTCGAGGATCAGCCGTTCACCGAACTCATCGATAGATTTTGTAGAGATGCCCGGTCTGATGAACTTGCGGAGAGCTTCATGCACGCGGGCCAACTTATGTCCCGCAATACGCATGAGCTCGATCTCTTCATCTGTCTTTACGTTCTGAGCAATCCTCATCAGCCGAGGAGCCCCTTGATGTCCGCAAATACCTTGTCCATATCCTGTGTTCCGTCGACCGAAACTAGAATACCTTTAGCCTTATAGTAGTCGATAAGCGGCTGGGTCTGTGCATGATATACATCGAGCCTTGTCTTAACAGTCTCGGGCTTGTCATCGTCCCTGAGAATCAGGTTCTGACCGCATGTATCGCATACACCTTCTACCTTAGGCGGATTGAAAACGACATGATACGTAGCACCGCAGCCAACACAGGCGCGTCTGCCTGACATGCGGCTGATAATGGCTTCATCCGGAACATCGATGTCAAGCGCATAATCCATCTTCTGCCCCATTTTGGCAACTGCGGCATCGAGCGCCTCAGCCTGCGGGATCGTTCTCGGGAATCCGTCGAGAACATATCCGTTCACGCAATCATCCTGAGCGATACGGTCCGCAACGAGATCACAGACCAGTTCATCCGGGACAAGCTTGCCGGCATCCATGTAGGATTTTGCCTTCTTTCCGAGTTCCGTGCCGCCCTTAATGTTCGCGCGGAAAATATCGCCGGTCGAGATATGCGGAATGCCATACTCTGCCGCGACTCTCTTCGCCTGTGTTCCTTTTCCTGCACCCGGTGCGCCAAGCATAATGACCTTCATGTCCTTACCTCCTCGTTAATACTTGATAAATCGAACTTTCTGCGGGCACGCCGCGCGTGCCGCATTCTTACTGATTTCTGCACTATCTATAAGTATATCACGAGAAGTACCGGATTGAAAATCACTTTTATCATTCCGCTGGATAAAATCGCAGACTGCGCCGGGGTTCAATACCGGCGCAAGCATTACAAGTGCAGTCTGCCGTAAGTAATATGTGGTATGAGAGCAGGTTACCGCTCACAGCCAATATGACAACGCTACGGCACGAGATTTACATATTCAATCGGAAAGCATTCGCAGGGCGAACGAGAAACCTGAGAATGCTGCACTTTCCGTGACCAGAAGTATGCGAGGAGCGACTGACGGGAACGGAAAGTTGCAGATGCATTCGATGGTTTCGATGTGAGAACAAGAGCTTTACGATGAATATGTAAACAAGTGCCGCGACTTTGTATCAGATTGGCTGTGAGCAGTAACCGATTAACAAAACGGCTGCCGCGCAAGCGACAGCCGTATGATTCTTATGAATTGAGGAATCCTTTATAATTTCTGACGACCATCATCGACTCGATCTGTTTAACGGTCTCAAGAATGACACCGACGATAATGATGATGGATGTTCCGCCGAACGAAACACTGGCATTGAACACACCGTTGAAGAAGAACGGGATGATCGCGATGATCACAAGACCTGCCGCACCGATGAAAATGATGTAGCTCAGGATCTTGTTAAGATAATCCGACGTTGGCTTGCCGGGTCTGATGCCCGGGATAAAGCCGCCCTGCTTCTTCATATTGTCCGCGACCTCAAGCGGGTTGAATGTGATCGACGTATAGAAATACGCGAAGAAAATCACGAGGACAATGTACAGGATAAGTCCGACGTTGTAAATCGGATGTGTTATGCTGAACCAGTTATTCGAATTCAGGATACCAAGCAGGGTCCCGAACCAGCCAGTCGCATTCCTGTGTCCGCTGAACGTCGCGATAATCGACGGGAAGGACATGATGGAGGAAGCGAAGATGACCGGGATAACTCCGGCTGTATTGACTTTGAGCGGAATGTGTGTCGACTGACCGCCGACCATACGTCTTCCGACCATTTTCTTTGAATACTGTACCGGAATATTTCTCTGTGCTCCGTTAAGGATAAGAACGAGCACAACCAATGCTACAATAATCGCGATAATGATGATAGCTGCCAGACCACCGCGAGCAATTGTCTTTCCCTTTACGAACTGCTCATAGAGGCTCGTAAGGTCGTTCGGAACACGGGAAAGGATATTGATCAAAAGTACCATAGAGATACCGTTGCCGATTCCCTTCTCCGTGATCTGCTCGCCTATCCACATCAGGAATGAGGACCCTGCAGTGAGACTGACTACTACAACAACCGCTTTGGCAAAATCCATATCCGGAATCAGGCCCTGGTTTCCAAAACCGACTGCCATTGCAATCGATTCGAAAAGCGACAGACCAACCGTAAGATAACGGGTGATTGCTGTCAGTTTTTTCCTTCCATCCTCGCCATCCCTCTGCATCTCTTCGAGAGCCGGGATAGCGATGGTAAGAAGCTGAACTATAATAGACGCTGTGATATACGGAGTAATGGATAATGCCAGGATTGACATACTGGAGAATGAGCCTCCCGTGAACGCGTCAAAGAAATTGAACGCGTCGCCGGACTGTGCAGCGAACCATTCAGCAAAATAGTCTCTGTTCACGCCCGGTACCGGGATCTGGCATCCCAGTCTGATGATAATCAGGCACAGGAGGATGAAGAACATCCTTCTCCTGATATCTTGAACCTTAAATGCATCCATTATCTTCCGAAACATCAGATCACCTCAACACTGCCGCCTGCTGCTTCAATCTTAGCCTTAGCGCTCTCACTCACAGCATTCACCTTGACTGTGAGCTTCTTTGTGAGCTCGCCCTTGCCGAGAACCTTGACACCATCCGCAAGTTTTGCAACTACGCCTGTCTCAAGAAGAAGCTCCGGTGTTACCACTGTGCCGTCTTCGAACTTCTCGAGATGAGCAACATTAACAACAACGATTTCCTTGGAATTGCGGTTCGTGAAACCTCTCTTCGGAAGTCGTCTGAACAGCGGCATCTGGCCACCTTCGAAACCTGGTCTCGGTGCTCCGGAACGAGCCTTCTGACCCTTATGTCCCTTACCTGCTGTCTTTCCGTTGCCTGAGCTCTCGCCACGGCCTCTGCGGAAATTATCGCTCTGTCTGGAACCGGGAGCCGGCTTTAAATTCGATAAATCCATTATTGGCACCTCCTATTATACTTCTTCAACTTTTACGAGATAGCCGATTTTATGCAGCTGTCCGCGTGTAGCAGCGTTATCCGGAAGGATTACAGAAGAACCAAGCTTATGGAAGCCCATAGACTCGATGACTTTCTTGTTCTTCGGAACAGCGCCGATCGTAGACTTAACAAGTGTGATTTTTAATTTCTTCTCTTCTGCCATTTCGGTGACCTCCTTACGCCATAATCTCTTCGACGGACTTTCCGCGAAGACGGGCAACTTCCTCAGGAGTCTTGAGAGACTTGAGGCCGTTCAGCGTAGCAAAAACAACGTTCTGCTTGTTGTTGGAGCCGAGGGACTTTGTACGGATGTTTCTGATGCCGGCAAGCTCGATGACTGCACGGGCCGGACCACCGGCGATAACACCAGTACCTTCCGGTGCTCTCTTCAGAAGCACGGAAGCGCCGCCGAATTTACCATAAGTGTCATGTGTAACGCTGTTGTAATCTGTTCTGGCAACAGAAATCATATGCTTCTGAGCATCTTCCTTACCCTTGCGGATAGCTTCTGGAATTTCAGCTGCCTTGCCGAGGCCTGCACCCACATGACCATTGCCATCACCTACAACGACAAGTGCGGAGAAACGCATGTTGCGACCGCCCTTAACGACCTTGGTGACGCGCTTGATGGCAACGACTCTATCTTCGAGACCGTTCTCATCTTTGTCGATTCTTTTATTCTCGTTCTGTCTCATGAGTATTCCCCTTCCTCTTAGAATGTAAGGCCGGCTTCTCTGGCTGCATCAGCAAGAGCCTGGACCTTTCCATGGTAAACGAAGCCGCCACGGTCAAAGACTACTTCCTTGATTCCGGCCTGCAGAGCTCTCTCGCCGATCACTTTGCCGACGCGTGCTGCTGCTTCGATATTGTCTGTGTACTCAAGGCCTTCCTTAACGTCTGCCTGAAGTGTGGAAGCGGATACAAGGGTAACACCCTTCTTATCATCGATAATCTGAGCATACATATGCTTGTTGCTGCGGAAGACTGCGAGTCTCGGACGCTCAGCCGTTCCGTGAATGTGGCCGCGCATTCTCTTATGTTTCTTCTGACGCGCAAGCGCTCTAGATGGCTTATTAATCATCTCTAAACTCTCCTTCCTTTATTTCTTACCGGTCTTACCGACCTTGCGGCGGATAATCTCATCAGAATACTTGATGCCCTTGCCCTTATACGGCTCCGGACCTCTCTTCTCGCGGATATTTGCAGCATACTGGCCAACAGCCTGCTTGTCGATACCCGTGATCGTGATCTTGTTGCCCTCTACCTTGGACTCAAGGCCTTCCGGATCGACCATCTCGATCGGGTGGCTGTAGCCGAGTGCGAGGACGAGCTTGTTCCCCTGCTTTGTGGCTCTGTAGCCGACACCGTTGATTTCAAGGACCTTTGTAAAGCCATCATGAACGCCTGTTACCATGTTCTGGATCAGAGCACGTGTAAGGCCGTGAAGAGCTTTGTGTCTCTTGAGATCGTCCGGTCTTGTGACAACGATTTCATTGTCTTTGAGTTCAATGGTCATCTCATTTGAGAGCTCACGTGTAAGTGTGCCCTTCGGACCCTTGACTGTAACAACATTGCCCGGCTGAATTTCACAGGTAACGCCCTGCGGAAGCACAACCGGCAGTTTGCCGATACGTGACATTGATGTTTCCTCCTAATATAAACTTAGATTGTCGGGGCCATGCGGCCCTGTTTTCAGCTTTAACACTCAGCTATGCAAAGCCATCTACTTCGCATAGCCATGTGAGCATTATTTACCATACAAATGCAAGAACTTCGCCACCGACTTTAAGCTTGCGTGCTTCCTTGTCTGTGATAACGCCCTTGTTTGTGGAAATGATGGCGATGCCGAGACCGCCAAGGACCTTCGGAAGCTCCTCCGCTCCGGCGTAAACGCGGAGACCCGGCTTGGAGATTCTCTTAAGACCTGTGATAATCTTCTCGTTCTTATCTTTGCCGTACTTGAGATAGACGCGCATAGCCTTCTCAACGCCTTCACCGACGTATTCGTACTTAGCAATATAACCCTCATCTACAAGGATATCCGCGATTGCGACTTTCATCTTGGAGACCGGGATATCTACTGTATCATGCTTCCTGAGATTTGCGTTACGAATTCTCGTAAGCATATCGGCGATTGGATCATTCGTCGTAGTCATTTGATGACGCTCCTTTCTAAAAGTTCTTTACCACGATGCCTTCTTAACACCCGGGATCTCGCCCTTGTAAGCAAGCTCACGGAAGCAGATACGGCAAATTCCGTACTTGGACAGAACAGAATGCGGACGACCGCAAATGCTGCAACGTGTATATTCTCTAGTAGAGAACTTCGGCTTTCTAGCCTGTTTGATCTTCATTGATTTCTTTGCCACGGTCTTATCTCCTTTACTTAGTAAACGGCATGTTGAACAGTCTGAGGAGCTCGCGTGCTTCCTCGTCTGTCTTTGCTGTTGTAACAAAGATGACGTCCATACCACGGACCTTATCGACCTTATCGTACTCGATTTCCGGGAAAATCAGCTGCTCTTTGATAGCCAGAGCGTAGTTGCCACGGCCATCGAAAGCGTTCGGATTTACACCGCGGAAGTCACGGACGCGCGGGAGTGCAAGGTTGATAAGACGATCAGCAAACTCATACATGCGCTCGCCGCGAAGTGTAACTTTGCAGCCGATCGGCATGCCCTCACGGAGTTTGAAGTTAGCGATTGACTTCTTAGCCTTTGTGCGGACAACATGCTGGCCTGTGATTGTTTCCATATCAGCGACTGCAGCATCCAGAAGCTTTACGTTTTCTTTTGCTTCACCAACGCCCATATTGACAACGATCTTTACAAGCTTCGGAACTTCCATGGGGTTTTTGTAGTCAAATTTCTTTACCAGTGCCGGCACGATTTCGTTTTCGTACTGTTCTTTTAATCTGCTCATACCAGTTCCTCCTTTCTTATTCGATCGTTTCGCCTGTGGACTTGGCTACACGCACTTTCTTATCGCCCTCGAACTTGAAGCCGATTCTTGTCGGCTGTCCCTTATGCAGGTACATGACATTGGAAATGTCGATCGGAGCTTCTTTATTGACGATACCGCCCTGCTGATTCATAGCTGACGGCTTCTCGTGCTTTGTGATCATGTTGACGCCTTCGACGACAACTCTGCCTTTCTTAGCATCGACAGCGAGGACCTTGCCCTCTTTATCTCTGTCCTTGCCAGCGATAACGCGAACCGTATCGCCCTTCTTAATCTTAAGTGATGCCATATGTTTACCCCCTTACAGTACTTCCGGAGCCAGGGAAACAATCTTCATGAACTGTTTCTCACGAAGCTCACGGGCAACGGGTCCAAAAATACGTGTTCCTCTCGGTGTGTTGTCGTCCTTGATGATAACTGCAGCGTTCTCGTCGAAACGGATGTAGGAACCATCCTTACGGCGTGCGCCCTTGACTGTACGAACGACAACAGCCTTAACGACATCACCCTTCTTAACAACACCACCGGGTGTTGCATCTTTGACCGTAGCGATAATCGTATCGCCGATTGCGGCATATCTGCGTGTAGAACCGCCGACTACGCGGATACAAAGGATTTCTTTTGCTCCTGTATTGTCAGCGACTCTCAGTCTGGTTTCCTGTTGAATCATGTTTGTATCCTCCTAATTAAAAGGCTGCTATAACTCCTTTTATCCCCGGCAAGGCATCTGCCATCGCCGGAAAATAGCAGCGGCGATTATTTTGCCTTCTCGACGATTTCGACCAGTCTCCATCTCTTGTCCTTGGAAAGCGGTCTCGTCTCCATGACTCTGACGGTATCACCGATGTTGCACTCGTTATTTTCATCATGTGCCTTCAGCTTATATGTCCTGTTGACGATCTTCTTGTACAGCGGATGCTGAACACGGCCATCAACTGCAACAACGATTGTCTTGTCCATCTTGTTGCTGACTACCTTGCCGACACGTGTTTTTCTGAGGTTTCTCTCTTCCATTCCTTATGCCTCCTTAGCGGACTTTCTGTGTCATGACCGTCTGGATTCTGGCAATGTTCTTGCGGACTTCCTTGATTCTTGCTGTATTGTCAAGCTGATTTACAGCATTCTGGAATCTGAGGTTGAAAAGTTCTTTTTTAGCCGCTACCAGTTCATCATTCAGCTCTGCTACGGACTTAGCCTGCAGGCTCTCAAGATATTTTGTACTCTTCATTACTGCTCACCGCCTTCTGCTGCCGGCGCCTTATCTGCAGCTTCTTCCGGACCATTGACCTGCTCGCGGGATGCGATCTTGCATGTGCACGGAAGCTTATGCATAGCGAGACGAAGCGCTTCTCTAGCTACCTCTTCCGGTACACCGGCGATCTCAAAGAGAACGCGGCCCGGCTTGACAACAGCTACCCAATAATCCACGGAACCTTTACCTGAACCCATACGAGTTTCAGCAGGCTTAGCCGTTACCGGCTTGTCCGGGAAGATGTCGATCCAGACTTTACCGCCACGCTTGATATAACGGGTCATAGCGACACGGGCTGCCTCGATCTGATTTGACTTGATCCAGCACGGCTCTGTTGCAATAAGTGCATATTCGCCTCTGGTCACACGTGTTCCCCTGGTCGGCTTTCCTCTCATGGAACCACGGAACTGTTTTCTACGCTTAACTCTCTTCGGCATTAACATTAGCGATCACCGCCTTCCTTGTTTCCCTTGGCCGGAAGAATCTCACCATTGTAGATCCATGCCTTTACGCCGACTTTGCCGTACTGTGTATCAGCTTCTGCAAATCCATAGTCGATGTCCGCGCGAAGTGTCTGAAGCGGAATGGTGCCTTCACTGTAGGTCTCCTTGCGGGCCATATCAGCGCCGCCGAGACGACCGGAAACAGATGTCTTGATTCCCTGAGCGCCTGCGCGCATTGTCCTCTGCATTGTGGACTTCATAGCGCGGCGGAAGGAAATACGGTTTTCAAGCTGAAGTGCGATGTTCTCTGCTACGAGCTGTGCATCGCGGTCCGGACGCTTGACTTCCTTGATATCAACAAGGACCTTGCGGCCGATCTTCTTCGTAAGTTCTGCTTTGATCTTCTCGATCTCAGCGCCGCCCTTGCCGATTACGAGACCCGGCTTTGCGGTATAGATAGCGACCTTGACACGGTCAGAAGCGCGCTCGATTTCGATTTTGGAAATGCCTGCGCTGTAAAGACGCTTCTTAAGGAACTCACGGATCTTGTAATCCTCTGCGAGGTTTGCCGCGAAATCCTTCTCTGCGTACCATTTGGAATTCCAATCCTTGATGACACCGACTCTAAGGCCGTGTGGATTGACTTTCTGTCCCATATTAGACCTCCTTATCTCTCATCCAGCACGATGGTGATGTGGCTGTTGCGCTTTAAAATCCTGTATGCGCGGCCCTGTGCTCTCGGCTGAATTCTCTTCATCGTCGATGCTCTGCCTGCATAGCACTCTGCAACATAAAGGTTGCTCTTGCTAAGGCCATGGTTGTTCTCTGCGTTGGCAATAGCGGAATCAAGAAGCTTCTTGATAACGCTGGATGCGTAGCGCGGGCTGTATGTCAGGATACCGAGAGCGGTCTCAACATCCTTTCCGCGAATAGCATCGAGAACAATGCTGGCCTTCTGTACAGACATTCTGGCGTATGAAACCTTTGCGGACGGCCTTTTTTCTCTATTCTCTTCGTTTCTTACACGTTTGATTTGGGATCTGTGTCCTTTAGCCATGAATATTCTCCTCTTTAACGTCAGATTGAATCTGACTAGCTGCACCGGAGACACTTAACGTGTCTCCTTACGTTCCACCCGACGCTTAACGACCGGACCTTGTTTCTGTCTTGCCGTGGCCTCTGTATGTGCGTGTTGCGACAAACTCGCCGAGCTTATGTCCAACCATATCCTCTGTTACATAGACCGGAACATGCTTTCTTCCATCATGTACGGCAAATGTATGTCCCACAAAGCTCGGGAAGATCGTGGAACGGCGTGACCATGTCTTGATAACAGCCTTCTCGCCGGATGCATTGAGTGCATCAACCTTCTTCAGAAGGTGCTCATCAGCGAACGGGCCTTTCTTTAATGAACGTGACATTTTCCTACCTCCTTATTATCTTCCGGAACCCTTACCGTTTCTTCTTCTCACGATAAGCTTATCAGACTGCTTCTTGTGCTTTCTTGTCTTGTAACCCAGTGCAGGCTTGCCCCACGGAGTTGTCGGACCCGGACGACCGATCGGTGCACGTCCTTCGCCGCCGCCGTGCGGATGATCATTCGGGTTCATAACGCTGCCGCGTACGTGCGGGCGGATACCCATATGTCTCTTGCGGCCTGCCTTGCCGATGCTGATAAGGTTGTGCTCGCCGTTGCCTACGACACCGATTGTGGCGCGGCACTCGATCGGAACCATTCTCATTTCGCCGGACGGAAGACGCAGTGTAGCGTACTTGCCTTCCTTAGCCATGAGCTGTGCGCCGTTGCCGGCTGCGCGGACCATCTGGCCGCCCTTACCCGGAAGGAGCTCAATGTTGTGGACCATCGTACCTACCGGAACTTTGGAAAGCGGGAGGCAATTGCCGAGCTTAACTTCGGCGTCCGGTCCGCTGAGGATCTCATCGCCAACCTGAATGCCTGCAGGAGCGAGGATGTAGGACTTTGTTCCGTCTGCATAGAAGATAAGAGCGATATTGGCTGTACGGTTCGGATCGTACTCAATAGCCTTTACAGTAGCAATGATGCCATCCTTGCTGTTTCTCTTGAAATCGACAAGTCTGTATCTTCTCTTGTTTCCGCCGCCGCGATGACGGCTTGTGATCTTACCCTGGTTGTTGCGTCCGGAGTTCTTCTTCAGGGCCACTGTGAGGGACTTCTCGGGAGTCTTCTTTGTGATCTCAGAGAAATCAGAGCCCGTCATATGTCTTCTCGACGGTGTATACGGCTTATATGTCTTAATAGCCATTTTATAATCTCCTTTTTATGTCACGTCTCTTTTCGACGTATAGTGTGAATCTCCCGTGTCTCTTTACAGACCCTGGAAAATCTCGATTTCCTTGCTATCCTCTGTGAGCCAGACAATTGCTTTCTTTCTCTTCGCGGTCTTGCCGAATGTCATACCGCGTCTCTTTGTCTTGCCGGCAAGGTTCATCGTGTTGACCTTAGCGACCTTTGTTCCTTCGAACATCTTCTCGACCGCTTCTTTGACCTGAGTCTTGGTAGCGTCTGTATGGACATAGAATGTATACTTCTTCTCAGCCATACCTGCCATACTCTTCTCTGTGACGACCGGCTCAAGAATGACGTCATAATACTTCAGATCTGCCATTATGCATATACCTCCTCGATCGCCTTGACTGCATCCTTGGTAAGGACCAGCTTCTTATACTTAAGAATCTCGTAAACATTCAGTGTGTTAGCTGCGGAAAGTTTTGCGTCAGCAAGATTTCTTGCAGCCAGAACTGTGTTCTTGTCATTGCCTTTGATGACAACATAAGCCTTCTCGGCATTGAGGTTCTTCAGTGTCTCTGCCATGACCTTTGTCTTCGGGCTCTCAAGTGTAAGAGCGTCAAGAACGATCATGTCACCGGACTGAAGTTTGGAAGTAAGAACGGACTTAATAGCCGCCTGCTTCTCTTTCTTATTCATCTTGATCTTGTAGCTTCTCGGAACCGGAGCGAATACAACGCCGCCGTGTGTCCACTGCGGAGCTCTTGTGGATCCCTGTCTTGCATGGCCGGTTCCCTTCTGTCTCCACGGTTTTCTTCCGCCACCGGAAACTTCTCCGCGAGTCTTGGCTTTCTGTGTGCCCTGGCGCTTTGCGTTCAGGTGCTGCACGACAGCCAGATGTACCAGGTTTTCCTTGATGTCAGCAGCGAATACTGCATCGCTGACTTCCATCGTTCCGACTTCCTGGCCACCCATATTATAAACTGATACGTTAGCCATCTCGAATCGTCCTCCTATTCCGTATTACTTCTTAACAGTTTCTTTGAGTGTCACAAGGCTCTTCTTCGGGCCCGGTACTGCGCCCCTGACCAGGATCAGATTGTTATCCGCGTCAACGCGAACGATCTCAAGATTCTGGATGGTGACACGCTTGTTGCCCATCTGACCCGGCATCTTCTTGCCCTTGTAGACTCTGGACGGATCTGATGATGTACCATTGGAACCTGCATGACGATGGAACTTGGAGCCGTGCTTCATGGGGCCTCTGTGCTGGCCGTGGCGCTTGATGGCACCCTGGTAGCCTTTGCCCTTTGAAATTGCTGTAGCGTCGATATGGTCGCCTGCAGCAAAAATGTCAGCCTTAATTTCCTGTCCCGGAGCATACTCGGAAGCATTCTCAAGCTTAAGCTCTCTGACGAATCTCTTTGCGGAAACGCCTGCTTTGTTGAAGACTCCCATTTCGCCCTTTGTGACCAACTTCTCACGGATATCTTCGAAGCCGACCTGAACAGCATCGTAACCATCCTTATCAGCTGTCTTGACCTGTGTAACTACGCACGGGCCGGCCTGAAGGACTGTTACCGGAGTGAGGACGCCGTCCTCGTTGAAGATCTGGGTCATACCGACCTTCCTTGCAAGAATTGATTTCTTCATGTTTTTCCTCCTTACAGCGGATTGCTCTTGCAGTTGCAATCATACTAATTGGATGTTACCTGGTTTTCATCTTGATGTCGATGTAGACACCCGCCGGCATTTCCAGTCTGGACAGTGCGTCCACGACCTTCTGTGTCGGAGCCTGGATATCAATCAGTCTCTTGTGCGTTCTCTGCTCGAACTGCTCACGGGAATCCTTGTACTTGTGTACCGCGCGAAGGATAGTAACTACTTCCTTCTTTGTCGGAAGCGGGACCGGTCCGCTGACTGTCGCTCCGCTCTTCTTAACAGTATCAATGATTTTTGCAGCTGATGCATCCACGAGTGTGTGATCATACGCCTTGAGAGTGATTCTCATAACCTGACTTGCCATAAAAAAAGTCGCCTCCTTTTCGTACTTCTTACGTACGACAAGCGGTGACTGTACACGTTTCCGTGTGTTTCCCGAATTTGCTTCGGGATAAGCACACGACTGACTCCGCCCATGCAGGCGGACATATTGCACAGTGACTTGTCGCCAGTATCATTACATGACATTCGCTCCACGGAGAACCTGCAACGCTTGTGCAGCAACTTCACGCTTCATAGCTATCATGCCACAGCGGTGTATATTATAAATGAAACCCCTAGCTTTTGCAAGGGGTTTTTTTATAATTTCTTACGTATTATTTTTAGAACAATCTTACTTTTATCTGGCCTTCTTCTAATAAGCGGGACTGCCCTGCCGGAATCGGGATATGGGGTGTTTCTACTATATTATAAAAGATCCGAATAGTCTATTATATCTATACCGGTCACTTCATCCCGCTGGATCTTCGGCTCGTTGCCGCCCGACCTTGCCTGCTCGATGATTTCCTGCCGCGTCATGCGCTCGACAGGGGCAAATCTCTCCGGATACTCGTTCGCGCTGCCGGAGTTCCTTGCCGGGAAACTATTCCAGCTGTCCCCGTCCAGCTCATTCTCGAACGGTTCATCCGTCCAGGACCAGAGACGCTTAGGTTCCTGTTCCTCCTCTGCAGTTGTATCGTTCCACGAAGCAGCGGCATTCTCGCTCTCGGCAATCAGAGCTTCCTCAATCGTCTTTTCGACATGGAGACCGGATGTCTCCGATTCTTCCGTTAAGCTCTTTACCTGTGACGTGAAGGATCCCGGAAATACTTTTGTATCACCCGTGCTTTCCGGAGCCTTTGGCTCTTCGATTGATGACCGGACATTCATCGCATCGACTGCCGGTTCGTTTGAACTTCCGGCCGGCGGCGTCACTGTAATTTCCGGATTCTCATCTGCCGGCACTTCCTGCAATGCTCCGCCCGATACACTTCCGATCGATAATTCCGCATCAGATAAAACATCCGAGTCTGTGTCTTTTACAGAAGCTTCATCTGCCTGCAGGTCGTTCGAGGATGCGTCATCCGCCTGTATGCCGCTCGGAATGTCCTTATCCGCCGGCATGTCGTCCGGAGTCTTACTTCTTCCCGCCACGGACTCGAGTCCAGCCATGGCTGCAGCAATCGATGCAGTGTCCTGACTCACTGTGCCATAGCCTCTGTTGTCTGTCACATTTTCAGAGTAGCCTGTGCCGGTGCCTGTTCTCGTGGCCACTCTTTCCGCATCGACTGTCTTCTCAGCCGATGCGGCCTGCGCGTTTCCCGGGTCACCCGACTCATTGTCATCCTCGTCATATTCATCATCGTCTCTCTTTTTCCAGAGTTCCGACAGAATGAAAAGTATAATAATGAACAGAATCACAAGGCCAATGATGATTCTGCCTTCAAGTGACTGCATGGCGACAACGACAAATCCGATGTAGGGAATCGTCAGGACCACTTCCGACACAGAGTTCCTCAGAATGACTGTTTCGGGTGACGCATCCGGTTCCGTTGCGCTGACGACTGTGAACTCGCCCGTCGCGGCGTCGCCTTCCTGAACGATGTAAGCGTATGTCGATGTCCCGGATTCTTTCAGGATCTCGTCTCCCGACGCAAGTTCCATTACCGCTTTATCACGGGAATATGTCACGGAGCCCAGCGGCAGGTTGGTATCCATGCCGGCTGTGTCAACAATTGTCGTATTTACTCCGAGAAGGGGCGGGACAATAATTCCTGCCGTCACGATGATTGCCAGTATCAGAAACAGATTTACTATAAATTTAAGGAATTTTGACATATCGTCTCCTTTGTGCTGCACTGCTGTTTTTGAGCGCACTTATCTAGCATAGGTTATATTTTAACATTTATATCTGATTCTGTACATAGTTTTCTTTTTTCGAACAATCTTCTATAATATAAATATGAATATATACTTACCGCAAGACATAAAAACAATTGAAGATCTGTCGCTCAACGCCTGGCCATCTCACCAGATGCAGGTATACGACGGCTGGATTCTCCGCTTTTCCTATTTCTATACGCACCGGACGAACTGCGCGGAACCGATCGGGGCGTCCATTCTGCCGCTGGAGGAAAAGATTCCTTACGTCGAGAAAATCTATCAGCGCTGGGGAACTCCCTGCATTTTCAAGATCAGCCCGCTGACCGACCCTGCCCTGGACGGAACACTCTCTGCCAGAGGCTATCACATCGAGCACCGCGTCGATGTCATGTACGGACCTCTGCTCGCAAGTTATCCTAAATGCAGTTCCCCCCTCCCCATCGAGATAAAGGACAGGGTCGACGATGAGTGGCTTGGAGGTCTTTTCTCCCTCAAGGAGATGACAGATCCCATCCACCTGCGCATTGTCCCCGGCATGTATGACGCGATTCCCAAAGACGAGATTGCTGTGCTCGTCCGCGATGCAGAAGGAAGAGTCGCGGCGACCGGGCTGGGCATTCTTGATCGTGAGTTCATAGGTGTCTACGCGATATTTGTCCGCGAGGACATGCGGAGGCAGGGAATTGCCCGCAGCATATGCACCACACTGCTCACCGAGGGAAAGCGCAGGGGCGCAGCAAAAGCCTACCTGCAGTGCGTGTCCGACAATGCATCCGCCAGAACCCTCTATCGCTCTCTCGGACTTCGGATCGGCTACAGCTGCTGGTTCCGGGTGCGCTGACATACACTTATTCATTCCGCCGTTTCCGCAAGCAGAATAGTAAATCGCGATCTCTGATCGCGCGAGCTGCGCGACGCACTCTGTGCGTCTTCCTTCGCGCAGCTCTGCGATCCGCTGGGAAAAGAACAGGGCTGTCACATTAAGGCGCGTCCTCACTGCATATAGCAGTTGCCACTTGCATATGACAGCTATATGCAGCAGGGACACCGTCTTATGCGACAGCCCTTTTTATCGACGAGAGATATTAATGACTTAATCAATCTTCGTCAGGAATTTCTCAATCTTAGATACCGCGTCCTTCTCATCAGATCCGTCAGCAGTAACCGTCACGTCTTCACCCGCGATCAGCCCGAGGGACATCATGCCCATGATGCTCTTCGCATTCACTCTTTTGTTGCCGGAAATCAGATATATGTCACTTCTGAACTGACTGGCGACCTGTACAAGAAATGCAATCGGTCGGTTCTCAAGTCCACTGTCCAGCTGGACTGTTATATCCTTCTGCGTCATAATAATATCCTCCTCAGGTATTTTAACTTTCGTCTTCGGCTTTCTGCTTACGCAATTCCGATGCGATACTGCTCAGTTTTTTCAGGCGATGATTAACTCCCGACTTTCCGATTTTCGGATCAAGATATTCACCCAGATCCTTTAGCGGCACATCCGGATAGGCAAGCCTCACTTCCGCCATCTCGCGCAGCTGCTTCGGAAGACTTCCGAGACCCGCGTGGTCCCTGATATACAGGATGTCTTCTCTCTGCCTCACACCGGTGGCTACAGCCTTGCCCAGATTCGCCGTCTCACAGTTGACCTGTCGGTTGATTCTCCCGCGCATGTCACGCAGGATCCTCACATTCTCCAGATTCATCAGGGCGTATCCCGCTCCCATCTCACCGAGGACCTGAACGATCTGTTCACCTTCCTTGAGATAGACGACGTTTGCCCCTTTTCTCACTGCAATCTTGGCATAAAGACCAAGGTTCCTCATAGTATTCCTGATCGTCTCGGCGACATCGCTGTCGGGACAGACAATCTCCAGATGGTAATACTTTTCAGGCGCGCTGATTGATCCTGCCGCAAGAAATGCTCCGCGCAGGTAGGATCTCCTGCAGCATTCCATTGTGAGCAGCATCGGATGTGACATGGATTTTCGTATATCATCTGCCTTTCCAGGGTCACTGAGCCCGACCCTGAACGCGCTTCTCCTGCCTCTCTCCATCACAGAGATCCGCAAATCTTTTTCTATATTAAATGCTTTTCCCAGCAATGTAAAGAACTTTCTGGCAAGCCTCTCATTCTCAGTACGAATCGACATTCCTGCCTCGTCTCCGCGGTCACCGAGAATCGCGTACACAGCAGCGATCTCCGCGATCTTGCAGTGCCTTGCCCCAGGCATCACGCCAAACAGCTCATCCTTTACCTCACTTGAAAATGACATTTAATGTACTCCGTAATCTGTTTCTTTTTTGACGAGGTCCTTTCCCATATCCCTGTGTTCTATCCGGACGCCGTATTCAGTGTGCTTGCAAAGCCTCCGGTATATCCCGTCGGCAAGAGCAACAGAGCGGTGCCTGCCGCCTGTGCATCCTATGGATACGACAAGCTGATTCTTGCCTTCAGATACATAGTTCGGAATCAAAAAGGTGAGCATGTCCTCGAGCTTATCAAGGAACATTACGCTCTCGCTGCTCCTTTCAATAAATTCCCTGACCGGTGTGTCGAGTCCCGTCAGTGGTCTGAGGCTCAAATCATAGTAGGGATTCGGAAGAAAGCGAACGTCAAATACAAGGTCCGAGTCAGCGGGAATCCCGTACTTAAACCCAAATGACTTCACAGTCACATAGAGATTTTTGTAAGCATGGTCATCGATGAAGATCTTCACCATCTCCCCGCGAAGCTCTCTCGTCAGCAGCTGACTGGTATCAATAATATAATCCGCCCTCTCCCTTAGGTGCGATGTAAGGGCCCTCTCCATAGATATGCCCTTAGCCACATCCCCGTCCGGACCTGTCAGAGGATGTACACGCCTGCTCTCTTTGTAGCGCTTTAACAAAACATCATCCGATGCATCAAGGTAGAGGACTTCATAGCGGATTCCCTCATCCGACAGCTGATGCAGAATGCCTCCGATCTCCCCGAGTCTCTTTCCGTTCCGTATATCGATTCCAAGCGCGATCTTATTGTAATCCGGAGCCTTTCCATCGCTTGAGATTTCCGCGAACGGCACGATGAGTGATACCGGCAGGTTATCCACACAGAAGTAACCCGCATCTTCAAGAAACCTGAGTGCTGTACTCTTTCCGGCACCGGACATTCCGGTAACTAGTATGAACCTCATGGCATATCCTCGCACATCTTTTTATCGGTCTCGGAAAATCCCTCGACACGATTTTCTCGTTTATTCGGATCCGCGCTTTACGCCGAACCTCCTGACCTCAACTCCTGAATTCGCCCAGGAACCTGACCTCGGGCACAAGCTCGACACCGAAGGTATCAAGCACAGTCTTCTGAACATGGCCTATGAGCATCATGACATCGTCAGCTGTCGCTCCGCCCCTGTTGACAACAAAGCCGCAGTGCTTTTCCGATACCTGAGCACCTCCGACCGCATAGCCGCGAAGACCCGCGTCCATGATAAGTTTTCCCGCGAAATACCCTTCCGGTCTCTTGAAGGTGCTCCCGGCGCTGGGGAGATCAAGAGGCTGCTTTGACACCCGCCGCTCCCTGAGATCATCCATGGTGCGGTGTATCTCGCCGATATCCCCCTTGGTCAGAGTCATCTCCGCTTCCAGAACAATAGCCCCGTTCTTCATGAGCGCGGAACTTCTATAGCCAAGTTCCAGCTCCTCGCACGGAACTTTTCGCACGCTGCCATCGGGAAAAAGGGCTGTCACTGATGTCAGGATATCTTTCATCTCACCGCCGTAAGCACCTGCATTCATGACACAGGCTCCGCCGATACTGCCGGGAATTCCCCCGGCAAACTCCATGCCGGTAAGTGATGCAGCCGCAGCACGTGACGAGACAGAAGACAGCAGCGCGCCTGCTCCCGCGCGCAGATCAGTACCGTTTATCTCTATCTCACTCATATTTTTACCGATCTGGATCACAACGCCTCTGTATCCGTCATCGGAGACAAGAAGGTTGCTGCCATTGCCCAAAATGAAATAAGGTATGTTCTCACTCCTCAGGAACTTTATTGCTTCGCAGAGAGACCCGCTGTCCGCGGGGCTGACGAACCAGTCCGCAGGTCCGCCGATCCGGAACGACGTATGCTTCATCATCGGTTCCTTCAAAAATACATTGCCACGTCCGCATATATTAATGAGTGCGTCCGTAATATCGATCATATGTCACCCCTCGTAATCTTCTTCATAATCTTCTTCGTAATCATCTTCACCGCCGCTGCCCTCACCTTCGGTCGGCTCTTCACTATTTTCACCACCGTCCGCATTCTCCGTCTGGTTCCCGCTGCCGTTTTCCGCTGCAGCCAGGGCATCCTCGCTCATGTAGACACGGGCATTGTCTGCACGAACAGTATCGGGATATGTGTTGATGATGAGCTGGAAGTTGATATCGGCGTTCGCAGTATCACCAGTCATCCGATAGGAGTGTGCCAGGTAGCTGAGGACCTCATAATCACTGGAGTCGATAGCCTTCGCTGCCTCCAGACATTCAATGGCAGTCTGGTAATCTTCCTCCTCGTAGGCACTGATGCCTTCCGTCTTGTAGCCCCGGAGCAGCTCCCCGTTAGCTTTCTCAACAAGATCGTCGTAGATAGCTTTGCCCTCTGTCGTGAGCTTGGATACATCGACCGATGATAAGGCATTGGAAGCCAGGTCCAGATCTCCGTTATTGTATGCGTTGACAGCCTTGATAAGACTCTCATATGCGGTTGTTTTGGCTGTAGCGGTCTCGATCTGTGAATTCGCGGTATTGACAGTCTCCTCGGAAATCTTCATCTGCTGTGAGAGTTCCGTAATTCGAGCGTCCGCTTCAGCTGCGCGTGAAGAGTATTCAGATGTCTTCCTGTCTGCTTCCTGGGTAATTCTCTGAGTCCTTGCAGGCATAATCAGGAACCACACCGCAAGGGCGCCAATGAGAAGGCCTATAGCGATATTGAATATAGTGGAACCGGCAGTAGTCTCCCTGAATGCGGGCTGCGCAGGCTTTGCCGAGGCATCCAAAAGAGCGTTCTCATCACGGTTCCCGTTATTGTCTCTTGACGACCAGATGGAAAATCGCGGTTCAAATGACGTGGATGTACCTGTCTGCTCGTCGATTTCCTTCAGGAACCTCAGTGTTGTCGTGTTGGTCTTGTCTATGCGTATCGCTTTCTTAAGCTGTTTTCTGGCCTTCTCATACTCTCCCTGCCTGATGTAAAGCAGAGACAGGAGGTGGTAACCCTTGATAAGCTTCGGATTCTGGGCAAGGATCTTTTTTAGCTGGATCATAGCCACATCCTCATTGCCTTTGTGGCAGTTCTCAAGGGCGATATTGTACTTTTTAATTGTCTGATTGATGATATCCAGCCGATTGGCATCCTGCTGAAGATTCTCAATGTATTCCGCTGCTATATTGTTCTCGGGCTGTATGTTCTTGGAAATGACCCATTCGGACAGGGCTGCAACTACTTCGCCCATTTCAAAATATACAAGGCCGAGCAGATTGCGGGCAGGAACATTCAGTTTATTGAACTTGAGGCTTCTGCGCAGCATATCGATCGCGCCGCTCAGATCCCTGACCTGAGCCTTCTCAAGTCCCTGGTTATAGTAAAGCCCCGAGAGGACAATCGCCTGTTTCTGGACAGACACATCGCAGCCGCATTTCGGGCAGTATGCGGAATCGTTGAGCTCCGCACCGCAGTTCATGCATTTCATAACGATTCTTATTCCTTTCGATCAGTCTTTTCTCCCGCCGGAAGTCTCTCTCAGCATTTCCTGAAGTATATCGATGACATCTGTCAGGTCACGCGAATAAATAGCACCTTCCGCCTCGTCGACATCAAGACTCGGTGTAAATTTCTTTAATTCTTCTTCATAATTTATCATCAGTTTATTACCTCGTTATCGGTGTTGCAGCAGTAGTATCGCCGGGAGTCTCACCGTCGGCATCACCTGTGTCATCTGCATTATCCCCGGCCTGAGCGTTTTCATTGCCGAACGGTTGCGCAGCTAATCCCGCAGCACCCTGTGCAGAAAGTCCCGGGATCTGAGATTCCGCGGGCGGCAGATACATGATCGAGTTCGTGTAACTGAGGAACTTGCCCGAGTTCGAGTTGCTGAGCTGACCTACTCTCACTATCGCTCCGTCCTCCACCAGGACATTCGTCACAAGCAGGGTCTCGCTGTCTATGAAGGAGGTCGGGTACCATTTGCCCGACACAATCAGTTTACTTGACTGGGTAAAGTTCCTTCCGTGCACATAGAATGTGTCATCGGATACCTGCTCCAGCGATTCCAGCTCAATACGCTTTATGCCCATTGCCATGGCCTTTCTGCTGAAAGGATCCGATTGGCCGTATACATATTTTTTGCCGTACAGAATATCATACTGAAGAGTCTGAAGATCGAGCTGATAGAGCTCATTTTCCTGCATGGTCTGATGGAAGCGGAACATAGTTCCTTCATGCAGATCCATACGGTCGAACATACGGGCCACAGCCTGATATGCGCAGATATCTCTCTTCTCCTGAGTAAGACCGATATTGTCCCAGACCAGATATCTCGTCTGAAATGTGCTGCCGACAATAAGGTCGCTGTCAGAAAGTCCCATGGTCGGCAGATGGTCCCCGTAGAACATGATGACCGTCGGTTCGCCGCGCTTTGCAACGTCATCGATCAGATCCTTAACGAACTGATCCATCTCGTGCAGAGAATTCACATAGTATTCCCACTGACAGTTCTTTTCTTCCGTCTCTGCTCCCGTAACTTCAATCGCGGGATCTTCCAGCACTTCCTCCGTCGGGTACGCGCCGTGTCCCTGTACGGATACGACAAATACAAAATCACGGTTGCGCGTTGCTCCCAGACATTCGTCTATATAAGGAATGAGTGTCCGGTCTCTCATCCATCCGATCTCGTTGACGTCATCCTGATTATCCATGTACTCGTTGGAGGTGAAGTCATTGAAGCCCAGATTGGAATAGACCGTCTTGCGGCTGTAGAATGTCGCGTAGTTATTGTGAACGGCGTGAGCCGTGAGACCCAGATCGCCCAGAACATAGCCGACCGATTCACATGTATTTTCCTTCAGCACCCCCTTGAACGGATATTCGCCCGCTCCGAAGTAGCGCAGGGACATGCCTGTCAGCGTCTCGAACTCAGTGTTGACAGTACCGGCGCCGACCGTTGGAACAGTGTAGAGACCGGATGTGTATTCTTCAGAAAGCGCATGCCAGTTGGGCAGCGGATCCTCCGAGAATTCGAGGAAATTCACTGCCACCGGATCAAAAAACGTCTCGAGCTGTACAATGATGACATTCGGCAGGTCTTCTGTCTTACCGGGATCAAGCTCTCCCTCCTCGCCGATTATACCCATAATGAGCTCTGAAGAGTAGCCCTGCGGCTCATCGATGCCCGTATCAGCCACCGTGACCAGAAGGCAGTAAGGAAATCCATAGTCCTGGTATGCAAATGCGATATTGCCGAAATACGTTGACAGCTGCTTCATATGGTAATAGAGATGCGTGAGCCCGTAAAATCCGATAAATGCTGCCAGAACGGCAGGAACGAGGATCCTCAGATCGCGCTTTCCCTTATATCTCGGTCCTTTAAAGAAGAAAACAACTAGGGCTATGCCCACCGCAATGAGCACAACGATAAGAAAGGTCTCCATTGACTTTGACATGTACTTGCCAAGGACACCTACACCCTCACTCATCATTTTTAGATCCGGGCCGGTCAGCGGCGTGACGCGATTGGCAAGCAATATTCCGTTGCCTATCCCCAGGGTCATCCAGAATACAAAAACAAGGGCGCGCCAAAAGACCCGTCTCCTGAACAGAAAAACCGGCAAAGTTGTTATAAAAATGAGCAGCGAATTATAGAGGAACACTTTCGTCCTCTCATTTAAATAAGTCACTGTCTGAACAAATGAATGGCGAGCCATCCACTCGATTGCGAAATAGAGTAATAAACACCCGACAAAATGCAGCAACAGAGCATATTTATTGCCGAGTCTTATAAGGTCTTCCCCTGACTTTTTCTTCCCCTGTTCTTCAGCCATGAATAATTATTTTTCTCCCGATATACCTTAAGAGGTGCTTCCGGTTAATATGAAATCACCTCTATGTATAGCACATTTATGATGATGAATCAAAGCGATAAGGAATTGTTTTTTATATTTCTCGAAAATGGCCAATCAAAGCCCATTTGTCAGGCAGGGAATGCGGCATTATGCCGCATTCCCCGTAAGTGATCAGTTCATATACTTGGCAAGCTGCTCTGCTATGCGCTTTTTCATTTCTTCGTATTTTGCGAGTTTGTCCTTCTCTGCCTGTACTTTGGCAGCAGGTGCTTTGCTCACAAAGTTCGGATTATTCAGCATACCGGAGGCACGCTTTATTTCCTTGTCCATCTTCTCTGACTCAGCAGTAAGACGGGCAATTTCCTTCTCCTTGTCGACAAGCTCCTCGAGCGGAATATATGCCGTGGCATTACCGGTTACAACAGAGACAGCATCTTCTGCGATACCCGCTCTGTCTGACTGAACGAACACCTCTTTGGCGAAAAGCATTCTCTTTGCTCCGCCCAGGGAATCAAGAAGGACAGAGATCTCCTCTGTAGCCTTCTCGTCGCTGCCGACGATAAAGAGATCTGTCCTGGTTCCTGCCGGTACATTCATCTCAGCACGGACATTTCTGATGCCGCGAACGATAGCTTTGAAGTTCTCAAGCTGCTGCTCTTCTGCCGGATAATTCATGTCTTCTCTGTAGACAGGCCACGGAGCGATCATGATTGTCTTCTCCTCCGGGAGAAGCGTGCAGTAGATCTCTTCAGTAATGAACGGCATGAACGGATGCAGAAGCTTCAGGGCTTCCGTGAGGACAGTACGCAGAGTATAGAGAGCGGCGTTTGCGGACGTGTCTTCTTCCTCTTTATTTGCAAATCTGAACTTGGCAAGCTCAATATACCAGTCACAGAACTCGTCCCAGATAAAGTCGTGGATTTTCTGTACGGCGATGCCGAGCTCATAGCGATCCATGTTCTCGGTAACTTCACGAGCGACAGTATTCAGTCTGGACAGGATCCAGCGGTCAGCCGGAAGAAGTTCTTCCTGCTTAGGCTCCCTCACACCTTCCTCCGGAAGATTCATCATGATGAAGCGGCTGGCGTTCCAGATCTTATTGGCAAAATTGCGGCTGGCCTCGACCTGTTCCATGTAGAAGCGCATGTCATTGCCCGGAGCATTGCCGGTCATGAGCGTCAGACGAAGCGCGTCTGCCCCGTACTTGTCGATGATCTCAAGCGGATCGATGCCGTTGCCGAGAGACTTGCTCATCTTGCGGCCGAGTGCGTCGCGGACAAGACCGTGGATCAGAACGTGATGGAACGGGCTCTTGCCGGTCTGCTCGTAGCCTGAGAAGACCATGCGAATGACCCAGAAGAAAATGATATCATAACCGGTGACAAGGACGTCAGTCGGGTAGAAGTACTCCATCTCAGGTGTCTTTTTCGGCCAGCCGAGCGTTGAGAACGGCCAGAGCGCGGATGAGAACCATGTATCCAGCGTGTCCGGATCCTGCTCAAGATGTGTTCCTCCGCAGTCCGGGCAGACAGTCGGAGCCTTCTTGGAAACGATCGTCTTCTTGCAGCCGCCGCAGTAGTATGCGGGAATCCTGTGTCCCCACCACAGCTGGCGTGAAATACACCAGTCGCGGATGTTCTCGAGCCAGTGCAGATAAATCTTGTCAAAGCGCTCCGGCACAAATGTGAGATCACCGTTCTTAATGGCTTCGATCGCCGGCTTTGCCATTTCCTCCATGGCAACAAACCACTGCTGCTTGACCATCGGTTCGATCGTCGTGCCGCATCTGTCGTGAGTGCCGACAGCATGAGTGTGCGGGACGACTTTGACCAGAAGACCGAGCTCTTTCAGGTCTTCGACCATTTTGGCTCTCGCCTCGTAGCGGTCCATGCCCGCGTACTTGCCTCCGAGCTCATTGACCGTTCCGTCGTCGTTCAGGATCGTGATCTCGGCAAGGCCGTGACGCTTTCCGACCTCAAAGTCGTTCGGGTCATGCGCCGGCGTGATCTTGACGCAGCCTGTACCGAATTCCATATCAACATACTCGTCGGTGATGACCGGGATCTGTCTGCCTGTGAGCGGCAGCTCGAGCATCTTTCCGACAATGTCTTTATATCTGTCGTCATTCGGATTCACTGCAACAGCCGTATCGCCGAGCAGGGTTTCCGGGCGGGTCGTGGCGATTTCCACGAATCTGCCTTCCTCACCGACTACCGGATAATTAATATGCCAGAAGAAGCCGTCCTGGTCGACATGTTCGACCTCGGCGTCGGAGATCGTCGTTCCGCAGACCGGGCACCAGTTTATGATCTTGGAGCCTTTGTAAATGTAGCCTTTCTCATAAAGGCGCATGAACACTTCAAGGACCGCGTCGGAGCAGCCTTCATCCATTGTGAATCTCTCCCGCTCCCAGTCAGCTGAGCTGCCGAGCTTATGAAGCTGGTTGATGATCCTCGTGCCGTATTCTTTTCTCCACGCCCAGCAGTGTTTAAGGAACTCTTCTCTTCCGATCTCATTCTTGTCGATTCCCTGTTCCCTGAGATGTTCGGTGACCTTGACCTCCGTCGCGATCGCGGCGTGGTCTGTTCCCGGCTGCCAGAGGGCTTCGAAGCCCTGCATTCTCTTCCAGCGGATGAGAATGTCCTGCAGAGTATTATCAAGTGCATGGCCCATATGCAGCTGCCCGGTAATGTTTGGCGGAGGCATGACGATCGTGAACGGCTTTTTGTTCGGGTTTACTTCCGCACGGAAATATCCTCCGTCGAGCCACTTCTGATACAGCCTGTCCTCCAGGCCTTTCGGGTCATAAGTCTTAGCGAGTTCCATCCTGTATTTCTCCTTCTAAAGTTCATGTGTTTCACCGGGTACCTGTGTATCCCCGCAGCGCGGCAATCCTGCCGCCGCAATGTTGTGACCGCCCGCTTACCGGCGGGCGGCCGCAATACTCACATATCCGATGATCAGATCGGGCGAATACATCGTCCTTTATCGGTTCCTGCAGCGCAGCTTCCGATAAGTTAATATAAGTAATACATCGAAGTACATACTTGTGTCAACTGGAATTTTCCCGGAGGTGAGATCAGACTGCGGTCAGCTGTTCATGCTGAGCAGCTTATTCTTGAGTTCAGACTCAAGGCTTGCGAGCTCGAGCTCAGCCTGGGCTCTCTTCTCACGGCCTTCAGTCTGGATCCTGGCTACCTCATCCAGTGTGGAGACAAGCATTTCATTCGTACGGCGGAGTGTCTCCATATCGACGACGCCGCGCTCAGAAGCCTTGGCTGTCTCGATGGTCGCCACCTTCAGCTTCTCGGCATTGGACGTAAGCAGTTTATTCGTCATCTCTGTCACAGCCGCCTCAGCCTTGGCAGCCTTGGTCGAATCCTCGATGCCGAGCGCAAGGACCATCTGATTCTTCCACAGCGGGATCGTGTTCACCAGGGTCGACTGGATCTTCTCGACCATCATTGTGTCAGAGCTCTGGATCAGTCGGATCTGCGGAGCTGTCTGGATCGCGATCATTCTTGTCAGTTCAAGATCATGAATCTTTTTCTCGAAGCGGTTGATCTGATCCTCGAGATCCTTGACAGCCTGAGCGTCCTCCGCAAGTCCGGAAGCCTCAGCTCTCGCGCGTTTCTCAGCAAGCTCACCTTCCTTGACCATCTGGATCTTTTCCTTGCCGGCAAGGATATACATCGTGAGTTCCTTATAATATACAAGGTTGGACTGATACATCTTGTCCAGGGTCGCAACGTCCTTCATGAGGAGGACCTGATGCTGCTGCAGGGACTTGGCCACCTTTTCGACGTTGGCATTGGCACTGTCGTACTGGACTTTCAGTTCCTCCATCTTTTTCTTAGGCTTCTTAAAGATACCGAGGAAACCTTTTTCTTCCTCCTCATTCGGGTTGAAGTTTCCAAGATCACTTATAACACCGGAGAGCATATCGCCCACCTCGCCGAGGTCACGCGTCTTGACCGTCGCAAGAGCCGCATCCGAGAAATCAGACATCTTCTTCTGAGTGCCGGCTCCGTACTGGAGTATGCCATTGGTGTCAGAAAGGTTGATCTGCTTCGCAAGGGCACTCACCTGCTTCTTTTCACCCTCTGTCAGAATATCCGCCTCGGACGGCGCCGGTTTTGGGGCCTGGGCCTGAGCAACAGGAGCTGCCGGCTCCGGCTCCGCGCCGAATGTCAGCTGCGGAACCTCAGCTGTCGCAAGATCCGCGGCAAATGCGGATGCGTCGAGTTTGATCTCATTTGCATTATAGTCGTCCATGGTATTTCCTCCTTAATAAAATCGTCTCTGGTCAAGTGACGCATATTATTCAAGTCTCGCTCCCCGTCTCATCATTCAATTCTCGCCTTGACCGGGCGCGAGAAGTTTTAACAATTACTCTTCCTCCGTGACAGCCTTTCCGCCCCACTCAAGGATCGGGGAAGTCTGCTCCGCAAAGCCTCCGGCAGATGTCGAACCACCTGATTTGAGAGAGGCTTCGGCAGCCTTAACGGCTTCCGCCTCAGCCTTTCGCCGCTCTGCGGGAGTCTTTGGTCTCTCCTTAGGTGTCTCAGCCGGGCGCGCCGGAGCGGAAGACACTGACGGTTCGATTTCCGGGAAGGCCGGAGCGCTGCCGCCCCACATATCGGCTCCAGCTTCGCGCGCATTCTGGGCAGCTTCCCTGCGTTTCAGCAGATCAAGCTCGTTCGGGGCAAGCCCCTGCTGCTTCATCATCGTCCTCATGACGTCGATGTCGGTCTGAACATCGAGCGACTGTTCCTTGAACATGCTGTCGAACAGCTTCTCGAAGGCTTCATTGATCATATCGAGTGTATTCTCGATCTCCTGCTTGGCGGACTTGATGTTCTCACCCTGCACTTCCTTCCTGTCCATATCCCGGTAGGCCATGATCAGCTTAGCTGTCGTCGGCAGATAGTAATCCATGAACATAGAGAGCTTGTCGGCCTGCTCCGGATTCTCCCGCACAGTCTCAAAGATCTTGGTGACGATTTTCTCCATCTTATCGAGCTTATCGGAGACTTCGCGGCCGGGGATATCGTCATTGACCTCGCGGATCAGCTTCACATATCCGCTGCCCTTGTCCAGGACTTCCTTAAGCTCCGCAGATACATAGCCCTGTTCACGGCGCTCTTTTTCCGCCTCCTCGCGGAGTCTCTTCGCATTGTCCTCCGCCTGACGGTACAGCTGATACATCTCGTCGGAAGCGATAAAGCATGTCTCCCTGTCGTCAAAATGCCCCTGCTTGAACATTCCGGCCTTGGTCATGCTCTTCAGTTCTTTTCTTACCTTGTCTTCCGGGATATCGGTAAGTTTCGCTATATCCGCTATATTGGCATATCCGTTGACCGAGAGGATCTTCCTGTACTGCCGGTAATGCTCAGCGACCTCTTTGCCCTTCTTTCCGTAATTGGCCACCATGGCGAACACAGCTGTCATCGACAAAAAAAACACCGACGCAACGACTCCGCCTGTTATGTCTCCGCCGCCGGCAAAGATATCCGCCACTGTCGCCGCGACCATCATGGCACTGATTATTGCGTTGAATCCCGCTCCGAGAATGCCGAGTATGAACGTGACCCTGCTTCCAAAAGCACTGCCTGCTTTTTTAAAGAACGGCGTCTCGCCCGTCAGCGGGTCCTGCTTTGGCTGTCTGAACGAAACCGGCTGACCATAGCCTGTCTGACCGCCCCGCTGCGCATTGTAGGAGCCCTGCCGGTTGTAGGTCCTCTGCCCGCCGTATCTGCCAGGCCTGCTGTAGGTGCCCTGTCCGCTCTGGAAAGTGCCCTGGAAGGCATTGCCTCTATTGTCCATGCGGCCGCGGTTGTAGCTTGATCTTCCGCCTGCCTTGCCGCCCTCATCTCTCCAGCGGTTCCCGGTCGACCGCTTCTGATCGAGCGGTTCCACAGCATCTCTGATACGCTCAGACATATTATTGAAGTTGCCTGTACTTATCGCCTCATCCACTATATCAAGAGCCTGATCAATACCACCAAAAATATCATCATAAACACTCATGTTCTTCTCCTTTCTCCATCGCTCATCCGAGTGAGGAAAAAAGTGTTCCAAAGTCCGTCACAAGAAACTCCAGTGACGGTGAAATTTCCGCCCAGTTAAGATAGAAAATGACAATACCTGCAAATATCAGTACATTTCCGAGGACCTTTCCTTTAGTGATCGGTTCGCGGAAGAAAAGAAAACTCAGGATCACGACCCATATGTTACCGATCGACTCCATGATGGGGCCGTTTTTATACTGGACCCCGCGGCCGTAGGCGATAATCGTCAGGAACATTCCCACGAACATGAGTCCGTAACCGCATATAACTTTCACATTCAGGTATTCCTTTATTATGCTGTCATGCGGCTCCATCGCGCTTTTTTTCAGAAGTATCTGTGCGAAGGACGCGACCGTCGCTGACAGAGCTATGAGAAGGATCCATGGACTAATACTACTTTGCATCTTTATTTACCAATAATATTCCGAGAAAAATAACAATGATTCCGATTGCATTGGCAGGAGTGATCTTTTCTTTGAACAGGATGACGGCCCACAGTGTCGACCAGAAGATTGCGAAAGCCCTGTTCGCGTAGGCAATTGAGAGGTCTACCCGCTTTATGATCTGCTGCCAGAAAATCGCGTACATGCCGAGGGCCGCGACCTCAAGACCGATCCAGAAAAGCCACATGAAACTGAAGGCAGGGTATTTGGACGTCATCTTGGAACAGATCCCGGACGTTGTATATAGAATCACGCCCAGCTGAATCACTATGAGCATCATTAAACCGATCTTTTTTCCGTTTTTGCCGCTGTCCTTTTCTGGCATCTGTATTCCTTCTTTCAGACAAAACCTGCGGCAGTTGTCACGCGGCAAATGCGGGACCCTGCCAGGCAGTCACATCAGATTTCTCTATGTAAGCATTTCAAGGGTTATCATATCATATTTTGAAAAAAAGAAAAATACTTACTCGCTTCTTAAAAAAATATGATACACTAGGAAAAGGGCTTATTGCCCACCGTAATAATATTTATTTTAAAAGGAGAAGGGTATCATGGACGAAATGAACACAACCATAGACACTCCTGATATCGCAGCGGAGGCAGACGCTCCGGTAGAGACAATGGATCAGTACGCGGATGAGCTTGATGCTACTATGCGCACGATCAATGTTGGCGATATCTTAGATGGCACTGTTGTTGGCATCACCGACACAGAAGTGACCGTTGATCTGCAGTATGCAGCCGAGGGAATCATCCGCAATCAGGATTATTCAAGCGAGCCGGGATTCTCAGTAAAAGAGAACGTCAAACCGGGCGATGAGATCAAGGCAGTTGTCAAGAAGCTTGACGACGGCAACGGAAATATTCTTCTGTCCCGCAAAGAAGCAGCAGACGCGATCGCATGGGATAACTTAAAGAAGATGATGGAAGAAAAGGCTACAACGCTCGTCACCGTCAAGGAAGCCGTAAAGGGCGGCGTCGTGACATACATCGACGGCATCCGCGCCTTCATTCCGGCATCCAGACTTTCTCTGTCCTATGTTGAAGACCTGACCACATTCGTAGGCAAGGAAATCCCGGTCCGCGTTATCGAGGCAGCTAAGGAAGGCAGAAAGCTCGTCCTCAGCTCCAGAGAAGCTCTGCAGGCAAAACGCGAGGCTGAGAAGGCTGAGCGCATTAACAATATTGAAGTCGGTCTTGTCACAGAAGGAACAGTCGCATCTCTTCAGTCATATGGCGCGTTTGTTTCCCTCGGCGATGGCATCGACGGCCTTGTTCATATTTCTCAGATCACGAACACCAAGCGCCTTAAGCACCCGAAGGAAATGCTCTCCGTCGGCGATAAGGTCAAGGTCAAAGTCACCCAGGTCAAGGATGGCAAGATTTCTCTTTCCATGAAAGCTCTGGAGGAGCGTCCGGAAGCGGCACCGACACCGGTCCGCGAGGAGAAGGTCGTGATCCCGAAGGCAGAGAAGCTTTCCACAAGCCTCGGTGATCTTCTTAAGGGAATCAAGCTGGACTGATTGTAAAAAAATCCAGTCGGAAATTGTCTCCGTTCACTGAAGCGGAGGTCTTCCACCACTAAGATAAAGGAGCTGTCGCATTTCGGCGCGCCGCCACTTAAATGGTGACGCCTGATGCGACAGCTCCTTTTCTGTATATCTCAGTGTGAGATGCCCCCCGCCTCTTTAGGCGGTGGGCAGCAAACCAGTCTCAGTGGCGGGTGTCAATCCCCCACTGAGATACACGCTCCGCGAGAATGCGCAGGCGGGACATAGACCTTATTGCAATCCTTTTATTTCGATATAGTCGTATATTTCGTCGGCAAACGCCTTCACCCTGTCCGGCAGTATGCAGGGCACAAGCTCTGTCACCTGGCCGCCGAGAAGCTCCTTATGCGTGAGCTTAAGGCGGATCCTCTCGTAGATATTCAGATTCTTCGGACTGTACTCGCCTCCGAAACTTTCGACCACGACAGATGCATTCCGAAGCTCCAGCGAGAAATTGCTCCTCATAAGCTCGGGAACCTCATCGATGAGCGCATTACAGATGAAGACTCCCTTAATTTTCGGCCTGATAACCTCCCAATACTCATTCAGCCAGTTCCTGAGAGGTCTCAGTATCCTGCCAAAATAAATACCGCTGCCGAACAGTATGATGTCATAGCCGGACGGATCCGGATTTTCCTCCCGAAGGTCACACAGGTGAGCCCCCGGAAAATGGCCGGCAAGCATGCGGGCTGCTCTCTCAGTCGTCCCGGTCCTCGTCGCATACACGATTAAAACCTTCATTTTCACACCCCCTACTCCTATTTAGACCCTCCCCAGAGTCTAAGCAGGCGGAGCCCTTCATTTCTCCACCCGCCGTTTTATCAAGTTCAGTCCAGATCCGGCATTCCCGGTCTGCCATGGCAGTTCTTATACTTCTTTCCGCTGCCGCACGGACACTTGTCATTCGGATAGATTTTCTTCTTCTGGCGAATGACAGGCTTTTTCTCAAGCGACTCATCCTTGTTCGTAGCTATCGGCTTGGCCTGTTCCTCGCGTTCCGCCTTCTCTTCAACGCGTACATGGTACATCAGACGGACTGTCTCCTCCTGAATGTTATTGTTCATCTCCTCGAACATGTCGAAGCCGATCATGCGGTACTCGACCTTCGGATCCTGCTGACCGTAAGCCGCAAGGCCGATACCCTGGCGAAGCTGCTCCATATCATCGATATGGTTCATCCATCTTGCGTCTACGACCTTCAGAAGGACTACACGCTCGAGCTCTCTCATCTTCTCGATATCCGGGAACTCGGCCTCCTTGGCGACATAGAGCTTGCCGGCCTCTTCCTTCAGCATCTGCTTGATCTGAGCCTTGCTCTTTCCGCGCACAGTGTCCACCGTGAGCTTTCTTACCGGGATGATCGGGCGGAGATTCTGGTTGAGTTCCTGCAGATTATCAGCCTGATCGACCGGATCGAGGTCGTCGTTGATGCACATATCTACCATACGTCCGACAACATCGTCAGTCATCTGGAAGATAACGTCTCTCATGCTCTCGCCGTCAAGAACACGCTTTCTCTCAGCGTAGATGATTTCTCTCTGATCGTTGTTTACACGGTCGAACTCCAGCAGGTTCTTACGGATTCCGAAGTTGTTGCCCTCGATCTTCATCTGGGCCTTTTCGATCGCGGAGCTCAGCATCTTGTGCTCGATCTGTTCATTTTCCGGAACGCCGAGAGCTTCAAACGCGCTCATAAGCCTTTCGGAGCCGAACAGTCGCATCAGGTCATCCTCAAGTGAAATATAAAATCTCGACTCACCCGGATCGCCCTGACGGCCGGAACGGCCTCGCAGCTGATTATCAATACGGCGCGATTCGTGGCGTTCTGTACCGACAATGCGGAGACCGCCTGCTGCCCTCGCGACATCATCGAGCTTGATATCCGTACCACGGCCGGCCATATTCGTGGCGATCGTAACGGCACCCGCCTCACCGGCGTGAGCTACAATCTCAGCTTCCTGCTCATGATACTTGGCGTTCAGGACAGTATGCGGAATTCCCTCGCGCTTAAGAAGTTTAGACACATGCTCTGATACGTCGATCGTGATCGTGCCTACGAGGACCGGCTGCTGTCTTGCGTATGATTCCTTAACGGCTTCAACGACCGCATGATATTTCTCTTTCTTTGTCTTGAATACCGCGTCATCGTAATCACGCCTCATCACAGGTACATTCGTCGGAATACAGACTACGTCCATACCGTAGATATCACGGAATTCCTGTTCTTCCGTCTGAGCCGTACCGGTCATGCCGCACTTCTTCTCAAACTTGTTGAAGAAGTTCTGGAATGTGATGGTTGCAAGTGTTCTGCTCTCCTGCTTGACCTTGACGTGTTCCTTGGCTTCGATTGCCTGATGAAGACCATCCGAGTAGCGTCTGCCCGGCATAATACGTCCGGTAAAGTCATCAACGATGAGGACCTGATCATCTTTGACGACGTAGTCCTGATCGCGGTGCATGAGATAGTTGGCGCGAAGAGCAAGATCTACATTATGCTGGATCTCCAGGTTCTCCGCGTCGGACAGATTCTCAATATGGAAAAACTCCTCGACTTTGCGGACACCGTCCTCAGTAAGAGTAACCAGCTTGTCTTTCTCATTGACGATGAAGTCGCCCGTCTCGGTAATCTCCTCGCCCATGATCGCGGCCATCTTCGTCATCTCGCCGGACGCCTCGCCGCGCCTCAACTGATGGGCAAGTATATCGCAGACCTCATAAATCTTTGTTGACTTTCCGCTCTGTCCGGAAATAATGAGCGGCGTTCTGGCTTCGTCGATCAGAACCGAGTCGACCTCGTCGATAATAGCGTAGTGCAGACCGCGCTGGACCAGCTGCTCCTTGTAGATGACCATGTTGTCGCGCAGATAGTCGAATCCGAGCTCATTGTTCGTGATGTAGGTAATGTCGCAGTTGTACATCTCGCGGCGCTCGTCCGCCTTCATCGGCTGAAGAACGCAGCCGCAGCTGAGGCCGAGGAAGCGGTGGACTTCACCCATCCACTCCGCGTCACGGTTGGCAAGGTAATCGTTGACTGTGACAACACATACGCCCTTGCCTTCCAGCGCGTTAAGATAAGCCGGAAGCGTACACACAAGTGTCTTGCCTTCACCTGTCTTCATCTCGGCGATACGGCCCTGGTGAAGAATTACGCCGCCCACGAGCTGAACATGAAAGTGTTCCATGCCGAGAACACGGCGGGCAGCCTCCCTGCACACTGCATATGCTTCCGGGAGGAGATCGTCGAGAGTCTCGCCGTTCTTAAGACGGGCTTTGAACTCCGGAGTCTTGGCCTTAAGCTCCTCATCACTGAGTTCGAGCATCTGCGGACGATAAGACTCGATCTTCTTTACGATCGGCTCCACACGCTTAAGTTCCCTGTCACTGTGCGTACCGAAAATCTTCTCGAATATATTCATTAAAAATTGCTCCTTAAAATAATCTCCGTATTGTTCTTTTGCCGGGTATACATCTCCGTATAGAGACATATGTACTTACAGCATTTTTATAATAGCACGCAAAAAGTATTAAAACAATGAAAAAAGGAGCCGCCGGCTCAATTGATGACCGGCAGCTCCGCCCGTATTCGTAATATGATGTGATCAGACATCCGGCTCGATTAATCCGTAAGTGCCTCCCTTTCTCTTGTAGACCACGCAGGTCTGATCGTTCTCCGCGTTAATGAACACGAAGAAATTGTGGCCGAGCAGCTCCATCTGGATGCAGGCATCTTCCGGATACATGGGCTTCATATCAAAGCTCTTTGTGCGGATGATCCTGACTTCATCGTCCAGCTCGTAGTCATGCTCAATATACGCTTTCTGGAAATTCTCGGCATTCTGATGCTTATCGATCAGCTTCTTCTTGTACTTCTTGAGCTGGCGCTCAATGACTTCGGCGGCCAGATCGATGGAGACATACATGTCATTTGATACCTGTTCGCTTCGGATCACGCTGCCCTTCACAGGAACTGTGACCTCCGCTTTCTGACGATCCTTCTCGAGGGAGAGCGTTACGATACATTTCGTTTCCGGCGAGAAATATCTGTCAAGTTTTCCGAGTCTCGACTCGACTGCAGCATAAAGAGTATCTGTTACTTCTACATTCTTACCGCTGATCACAAATTTCATATAGTCACATCCTTTACGGTTTACTCGGAGAAACGAGTCCTCCTGACACAAATTATAACATTTGTGATGTGCTTTTTCAAGAGTTCCGACAATTTAGCCGGATTTTCTCATGTTTTGCAAATATTAACCACTTCCGCATACGGCAGCTCACCGCCGTAAATATCGAGCGCAGACCCCACTGTCGCGTTGATCCTGCCCCCTCCGGCATCTTTGAGCGTCATCAGATCTTCTGCGGAGCGAATGCCCCCCGCATAGGTTATGGGAAATCCGTCCATCCCGGAAAGAAGCCTGACCAGTTCGGTATCGAGCCCGCTGCCCTTGCCTTCAACGTCAATGCCGTGGACAAGATACTCATCGCAGTGCTCTGACAGTTTATACATAAGTTCCATATTAAGCGGAGTGTCTGTGAACTTCTGCCACCGGTCCGTGCATATATAGTACCTGCCGTCCCGCTTCCTGCAGGAAAGGTCCAGAACGAGTCTCTCTCGTCCGACTGCCTTCTCGATCCTCATAAGATTCTCATATGAAATCCTGCCGTCAGCGAACACATATGAAGTCACAATGACATGGCTCGCTCCTGCTTCGATAAAATCGGCAGCGTTGTCATCCCGGATACCGCCTCCGACCTGAAGTCCTCCCGGATAGGCCAAAAGAGCCTGCCTTGCCATAGCAAGCGTTGCCTCATAGTAGGGGGACGTGCGGGCGTTCAGCAATATGACATGACCGCCGGTCAGTCCGTCACGACGAAAGAGCTCCGCAAAATGCGCAGCTCCTTTTTCGCTAACGAAATTTTCACGGGCAAGGTCTCCCTCATCCCGGAGGGAGCTGCCCACAATTTGTTTCACTTTCCCGTTATGAATATCAATACAAGGCCGAAACTGCATATGTCTTACCCGATCACATCGGCCATATCATAGAGGCCGGGTGTCCTGCCCGCGAGGAATTTCGCCGCCGCAACTGCGCCATTGGCAAATATAGCGCGGGAGTATGCCGTGTGAGTAAACTCAATGACCTCATCCTGACCCGCAAATATGACATCGTGCACACCGACGATCGTGCCTCCGCGAACTGAGGATACGCCGATTTCCTTCGCATCCCGCTTTTCACGGCGCTCGCTACGGTCATAGACATAATGATACTTTCCGCCGGTCCCCTCGTTGATGGCATCAGCGAGGGCTGCTGCCGTACCGCTCGGAGCATCAATCTTTCTCCGGTGATGCTGCTCGATGATCTCAGGGTCGAATCCGGACTCCGTCAGTGTTCCGGAGACTTCGCGAAGGAGCTTCAGAAGAAGATTAACACCGATTGACATGTTGGCTGAGCGGAGGATTGCAATCTCCTCCGATGCCGCTTTTATGTTCGCGATCTGCTCTTCCGAGAGGCCTGTCGTGCAGAGAACAATCGGAATATTCCGCTCTACGCCGTAATTCACAAGGACATCAACAGCTTTAGCTGTGGAAAAGTCAATGATAACATCGGCCGGGACCTGGCAGTCAGCCGCTTTTGTAAATACAGGATACTCCCTGTTGTGAAGGTCCACCGCGTCAATACCGGCTACAATCTGTACATCCGGCTCCGCTGCAATAATATCCGTGACGACCTGTCCCATATGACCGCTGCAGCCATGTAAAATAACACTTACCATTTACTTCTCTCCTTTACTTCGGTTGACCCGCGCCATACTGCGGGCGTGCCAGTATTTCTTGTTTGTCTGTTTGCGCTCGCTCTGCATATACATTGCTGAATTTGAAATTGATAGGTTATGCCAGACACCCAAACTCGATCATGGCCTTACGCAGAATTTCCTTGTGAGCCGGTTCCATCTCTGTGAGCGGAAGACGCGGACTGCCTACGTTAAATCCCTGCATATTGAGTGCAGCCTTGACCGGAATCGGGTTGACCTCGCAGAACAGTGCGGAGATAAGCGGCTGAGCTGCCAGCTGAATCTTAGCTGCTTCAGCGAAATTGCCGTCAAGACAGTACTGCACCATATCATGTGTAGCCTTCGGTGCCACATTTGCAAGAACCGAGACAACACCGACACCACCGAGGGCGCACAGCGGAACTACCTGATCGTCGTTGCCGGAATAGATGTCGATCTTGCCGTCTGACAGATGGGCAAGCTCAGCGATTGCGCTGAAATTGCCGCTCGCTTCCTTGATGGCACATACGTTAGGATTTCTCTTTGCGATCTCCATCATGGTCTTCGGCTGAACTGTCGTGCCTGTTCTGGACGGAACATTGTAGACGATGCAGGGAAGCTTTGTGGACTGCGCGATTGCCGAGTAGTGGGCGATCAGACCGCCCTGTGTTGCCTTATTGTAATACGGGGTGACAAGAAGAAGTGCGTCCGCGCCGAGCTTTTCGGACTCTTCGGACATCATTATCGCATGGGCTGTATTGTTGGAACCGGTTCCCGCAATGACCGGAATACGGCCCTTTACGACCTCAACAGTAAACTTGATGACTTCGAGATGCTCATCGTCATCAAGTGTCGGAGCCTCACCGGATGTGCCGACTGTGATGACCGCGTCCGTATGATTCTTGATCTGGTCTTCAAGAAGCGCTTCATAAGCATCATAATTGACTTCGCCGTTTTCCTTCATGGGCGTCACGATAGCTACGCCTGAACCCCTGAAAATAGACATATGTATGACCTCCAAAAATAACTGTTCGCATTTGTAACGCGAATCCATGGATCATGTTTCGGAAGTTTTCTATACACCTTCCGATGAACTCATGTCTCGCTCAAAAGATTGTATATGCACACATATTCACTGTCAAGCACATGCGGTACAACTTTAAACCGTAAAATCGGCAACTTCCGCTTCCGCCGCACGGATAAGATCATCAGTCTTCAGATGCATGCTGGTGCCGATCTTCCCGGCGCTCACATAGACGGCTTCATGCTCCCGGCACTCCTTTGCTATCACCGTTCTGAATTTCTTTTTCATGCCGAGGGGACTGCACCCGCCCCGCACATAGCCGGTGATCTTTGTAATGTCTTTCACATGGATCATCTCTACGCTCTTCTCGCCGACTGCCGAGGCAGCTCTCTTAAGATCGATCTCCTTCGCAACAGGAAGAACAAATACATAGTATTCCCTGCTCTTTCCCTGAAGAACCAGTGTCTTAAAGGATTCCTGTACGGGAACTCCCTCTAGCTTTGCCATCTGTACGCCGTCGACGAATTCAGGGATGTCGACAGTGAGCACTTCGTATTTGATCTTCAGCTTATCCAGCATACGCATAGCATTGGTCTTGACTGCTTTTTCTTTTGCCATATCCGTCCTCTCTCCCGCAGTGCGGCACAGCGCCTCGCCGCAGTCTCTGTGTGTCTTCTTCACCTCTTCATCCGCCCTGCGCACCGCGAAAAAAGGGGGAGCCGGATGCCGGCTCCCCCCGATTATACAACATTACTCAGTCAAGGTCATCCCCATTTGTCGCAATGACCTTTTTGTACCAGTCAAAGGATTTCTTTTTTCTGCGGTTCAGAGTCCCTGTGCCGTCGTCATACTTTTCGACATAAATAAATCCGTAGCGCTTCGCCATCTCGCCCGTGGACGCGGATACCAGGTCGATGCAGCCCCACGGCGTGTAGCCCATAAGATCCACGCCGTCCTCCACGGCCTTCTTCATCTCCTCGATATGAAGTCTCAGGTAGTCGATGCGGTAGTCGTCATTGATCGTACCGTCCTCTTCGATCTTGTCGTAAGCGCCGAGACCGTTCTCGACGACCATGAGCGGGATCTGATATCTGTCATAGAGTTCATTCAGAGTAAAGCGGAGTCCCTTCGGGTCGATCTGCCAGCCCCAGTCGGAAGCCTTGAGATATGGATTTTTGAGACCGCCGACCAGATTGCCCTCGCCCACCTTCTGAGCCGGATCCGCACTCTGCGCTGAACTCATGTAATAACTGAAGGTATAGAAATCTACTTTGCCTTCAGCAAGGATCGCGTCATCTCCCGGCTCCGTCACAAGCTCGCAGTCATATTTCTTCCAGATCGATTTTGCGTACGCAGGATAAGCACCGCGCACCTGAACATCAGAGCAGTACCAGTTCAGTTCACGCATAACGGCCTGATTAAAGAGCTCATCATCAGGATTGCAGGTCAACGCATAGGATGTGCAGAACGCGATCATATTTCCGATCTTGAACTGCGGATAATTGTCATGCGCATACTTGACGGCCTTGGCGCTTGCAAGGAACATGTGGTGCATTGCCTGGAGGCGGAGAGCCGGATTATCCGGAACTTTGTTGAAAGGTCCGCTGTAGCCCTGAAACGTGCCCGTGCCGAGAACGTTGCCGAGCGGCATCATGCCGCAGTTAAGTTCGTTGAATGTCAGCCAGTATTTGACCTTATCCTTATAGCGCTCGAAGATTGCCTTCACATAATTCATGTAATAATCGATAAGCTTGCGGCTTGCCCAGCCGTTGTATTCCTTTACGAGCGCAAACGGGAGCTCATAGTGGGAAATTGTGACAAGAGGTTCAATCCCATATTTTCTGCATTCGTCAAAGACTTTGTCATAGTGGGCAAGACCGGCCTCATTCGGTTCGCTCTCCATACCGGTCGGGAAAATACGGGTCCAGTTGATGGACATGCGATAGCATTTAAAACCCATCTCCGCAAAAAGTGCTATATCTTCCGCATAGCGATGGTAATGGTCGATGGCCTCGTGAGACGGATACAGAGTGTCCGGCTCTATTTCCTGTGTCACTCTCTTTACCACAGTGTGGCTGCCGTTCGTGCACATATCGGAGACGGATGGACCCTTGCCATCCTCATTCCACGCGCCTTCGCATTGATTAGCGGCTGTCGCGCCGCCCCATAAAAAATCATCTCTCAAAACAGACATTATTCACCTCATTCAATCCAAATCTTCGCCGTTTGTTGCAATTACCTTCTTATACCAGTCAAAGGATTTTTTCTTACGGCGAGCAAGAGAGCCGGTGCCGTCATCGTACTTCTCAACAAAGATAAAACCGTAGCGCTTTGCCATCTCGCCCGTGGATGCGGACACCAGGTCAATGCAGCCCCACGGTGTGTAGCCGATCAGGTCGACACCCTCTTCCACCGCTTTCTTCATCTCCTCGATATGCTGTCTCAGGTAATCGATGCGATAGTCATCCTGAATGGTTCCGTCTTCCTCGATCTTATCATATGCGCCGAGACCGTTCTCCACGACCATGAGCGGTATCTGATATCTGTCATAGATCTCATTCAGGGCAAAGTGAAGTCCCTTCGGATCGATCTGCCATCCCCAGTCGGAAGCCTTAAGATACGGATTTTTGGATCCGCCGATGATATTTCCCTCCCCGGCCTCAGCCTCGGGATCGCTGCTTATGCAGTTGCTCATATAATAGCTGAATGAGTAGAAGTCAACTTTACCTTCTTTGAGCGCTTCTATATCTCCATCCCGGATTTCCGGCTCAAAGTCATATTTCTTCCATATACTCTTCGCGTATGACGGATACGCTCCGCGCACATGAACATCAGAGCAGTACCAGTTCATCTCGCGCATGTGTTCCTGATTGGCCAGCTCATCATCCGGATTGCAGGTCAGCGCATATGACTGAGCGAAGCAAATCATGCAGCCCATCATAAACTGCGGATAATTATCATGTGCATATTTGACAGCTTTAGCGCTGGCAACGAACATGTTGTGCAGAGCCTGCAGTCTCTCTTTCGGTCTGTCCGGAACTTCAGTAAGAGACCCGGTAAAGCCTTTAATTGTGCCTGTGTTAAGTACAGCACCCATCGGCATTGTTCCGGTGTTGATCTCGTTGAAGGTCAGCCAGTATTTGACCTTATCCTTATACCGCTCAAAAATTGCCTTGCAATAGTTCATATAATAATCAATGAGTTCGCGGCCTTCCCAACCGTTGTACTTTTCGACCAGCGCATAGGGAAGTTCATAGTGAGAGATCGTGACCAGAGGTTCGATCCCGTACCTAAGGCACTCATCAAACACATTATCATAGAATTGAAGGCCTTTCTCGTTCGGCTCGTCCTCCATACCGGTCGGGAAAATCCTTGTCCAGTTAATGGACATACGGAACGTCTTAAAGCCCATCTCCGCAAAAAGCGCGATATCGCCTTTATAATGATGATAGAAATCTATGGCTTCATGAGACGGATACAGTGTATTCGGCTCTATCGTCTGGGTCACTCTCTTCGGTACCTTATGGCTCCCATTCGTGCACATATCTGAGACCGACGGTCCCTTTCCGTCTACATCCCAGGCTCCTTCAAACTGATTCGCAGCTGTCGCGCCGCCCCATAAAAAATCGTCTCGAAAAACTGACATACATACCTCCTTGAAAACAGCGGAGGATATTCTGCACATGACTGCATATGCAGACAAATCTCTCCTAAGGTAAAAATGCAGGCGGCCAAACGGGTCCGGCTCTTCACCTTCGACCCACTAAGCCGCCTTAATTATGACACTAAAAATTATGCAATTGTCATGAGTTTATCGCCATGGGCTACAGTTCCCTCAGCCGTAGGCTTGATAGAAACATAGTCCTCGCTGTTAGTAACGATGATTGGTGTGAACAGCTTGTAGCCGGCAGCTTCGATAGCCTTAAGATCCGCAACAAGGAGCAGGTCACCCTTCTTGACTTCCTGATCCTGCTTGATCTTGTATTCGAACGGAGCGCCGTTCATAGCTACTGTGTCAAGACCTACGTGGATAAGGAGCTCAACGCCGTTGTCAGCAACCATGCCGATCGCATGGCGGGAATCCATCAGAGTCGTGATCGCGCCGTCACACGGTGCGTACACGTTGCCGTCGGTCGGAAGAATTGCGACACCTTCGCCGAGAGCACCGGAAGCAAAAACTTCATCCGGGACTTCCGCGAGAGGAACAACCGTGCCTTCCATCGGGGAGACAAGATCGAACTGCTCAACAAGCTTCTTGTTCGGCTCAGCTTCCTCTGCGACCGGAACAGCCGGAGCAACGCCTACACCCGCATCTTTGTCATTGTAAAGAATAAATGCGAGAACAGCAGCGATGGCAAGAGACGCAACACCGCCGATGGCACCGAAAACGACACCGTGCATGACGCCGAAGCTCTGAGAAGCGTCGCCGCCTATGAATGTGATAAGGGACATGAAGGACGGAGAGCCGCCCATTGTGTAGCCCTTAACGCCTGTAAGACCGCACCAGAGACCGGAAATACCCGCTGCAACAACAGCAGCGTACATCGGCTTCATAAAGCGAAGGTTGATGCCGTACATACCCGGCTCAGTGATACCGGCTACCGCAGCGGAAATACCGCAGGCGAGACCTTCGGATTTTGTCTCAATATCTTTTGTCTTGGCAGCAACGCCGAAGCAGGCACCGCCCTGCGCGATATTGGAGCAGAACATCGTTACGAGGATAACAACGTCATAGCCAAGATTAGCAAGGTTGCTCATGAAGAGCGGCATAAGAGCATAGTGCATACCTGTCATGACGATGAAAGGCATGAGAGCGGAAAGGACTGCTACTGTCAGCCACGGAACAGCACCGTACATGGCTGCAAATACAGAAGCAAGACCTGTACCGATGACACCGCCGAGAGGTCCAAGGACGCAGACAACGATCGGTGTGCAGATCAGGCAGAAGAGCATCGGTTTAAGGAAGGACTTGACAAGGTTCGGGGAGACTCTGTCGGCAAAGTCCTCGACCGCCACCATGACCGGAGCCATCAGAGCCATCGGAAGCATGGAGGATGTGTAGGTCGTGCAGATGACCGGAATGAATCCGAAGAGATACACACAGTTCTGTCCGAGGAATGTGCCGTACTTGATCCCTTCTGTCGCGCCGGCCGCACTCATCATAGTGACGAAATCCGGATAAATAAGGGCTGCGCCGATGACCATGAAGAGCGGTACGCTGTGGTTGGTCTTCTTCGCAATACTCCATCCGAGAAGGATCGGGAGGAAATAGAAGAACGAATCGGCCATTCCGTAGAGGATTATATAGGTCGTCTGGCTCGCGTCCATGACACCCATAGCTGTGAGAAGAGTCAGAAGGACCTTGACCATACCAGTTCCAAGCATACCCGGCAGAAGCGGGGTCATAATGCCTGCTACGAATCCGAAGATTCTCTGAATGAATGGGCCTTCGGCCTTGGCAGGAGCTGCGGCGGCGTCGCCCTTGATGCCTGCCACTTTCTTGAATACCGGGAAGAGGCTGCCCACCTCATTTCCGATGACGACCTGATACTGGCCGCCCTGTTTAATGACCGACTTGACGCCCTTAATTGCTTTGACCGCCTCGTCGTCTGCCTTACTCTCGTCATTGAGAATAAGACGAAGTCTTGTCATGCAGTGCTCGGCACTTGCAATGTTGCCAGATCCGCCGACTTTGTCGAGAATCTGTTTCGACACGGATTCATAATCCATTGCCATAAGTCATCCCTCCTTTTAGAATAAATTTCAGTTCCTTAACGGAACTGTTGGGTCCTTTGTAACGTTCGCATGCTGCGCAAAATGCTGTAAATGATCAGGAACGCCTCGGCGTTCTCATCACAGGAATTCCGTTTCCCCGATCAGTTTGTTTTCCTTCGAACAGCCTTTCTGGTCACCCTCTCAAGATGCATCATGAGATACAGCTGTTCATCACGGTTCACATCGTAGTGATGTTCTATAAGAATATAGTCGGAAATGCGCTCCACGCATTTGTAAACGCGAGGATAGTGACCCTTCACCTCCTCGAACAGCGATTGATCTTCCGATTCCTCGTTCAGTTCACGATCAATCACACGGTTCACGAAAAATTTCAGGTGGGTGAGAAATCTCTGGTAATTCCAGTCCTCCTCGTTGAGTTCTATCTGGAAAGATTTCTCAACAATTTCGATGATCCTGCCTACGATCTCCGTCATAAGTCCGGGATCAACACCTTCCTGCTGACCGAGCTCATCGATCACAAAATGATAGGCAAGATACGCCGCCTCATCCTCTTTCATCTCGATACCGTAACTCTCTTTAATGAGAGTCAGCGCATACATACCGACACGGAACTCCTTCGGATACACGCGCTTCACGTCCCAGAGCATGGGATTGTCCAGAGCAATGCCCTGCTGATATCGCTCGACCGCTCCAGCCATATGATCGCACAGAGGCAGAATGACCTTATCCGTGATCTTGAGCTTGCGCCTTGTCCTCGCATATTCGACGACTTTCCCCGCCATATCCCAGTACTCTTCCGGAATCTCGGAGAACAACTGTTGAAAATGCCTGCTCTCCTCCTCATTGGCAGGCAAAAAACTTCTCTCTATTTTATCCATTTCGACCGGGTCTCCTTTTTTCTTTTGGAACCCGATGCCCTTGCCTTTATATATACACTCCCTGCCGTTATCGTCAGAGGCAAGGACCATATTATTATTGAGTGACTTAATTACCTTCAAAGCAGGACTCCTAGAAGTTGAAAATCGGCACACGGCTGCGGCTTTGCCTGCCGCAGTTCATGTACCGCTGCATAGCCATCTGCACATTCAGGCCGGCGGGAACCGCAGCCAGCGGATTCCCCGCCGGAGGACCGATGCACATGATGTGAATAAAGCACAAAAAAACAGGCATATCCGCACACTTATACACCCAGCCCTACTGAATGCTAAAATAGTGAGCCTTGCCTGCCTGTCCAGTCACAAATCACTTACTTCTAAAAATATATTAACAAATAATAAAATATCCTGCAACTATTTTTCGTCATAATGCCACATTTCATGTTTGGAAGCGTAACAAAAACGCCGCCCCCCTGCCTTACTCGGCCGGTGGGCGGCATATCGGATTTCGTCTGCCTTATTTATTATTATTTGCTCTCTTGCGAAGCCTTGAATCCAGAATGCGCTTTCTGATGCGCAGCGATTTCGGCGTGACCTCAAGGAGCTCATCGGAATCGATGTAATCAAGTGCCTGCTCAAGTGAGAGGATCCTGGGCGGCGTGAGCGTCAGAGCTTCATCCGCGTTAGAGGATCTGGTATTGGTCAGATGCTTTGTCTTGCACACATTGATCTCGATCTCCTCAGGTTTTGCGCTCTCACCGACGACCATGCCGGCGTACACTCTCGTACCGGGAGAGATAAAGAGAGCCCCCCGCTCCTGAGCGGCAAACAGACCGTAGGCAACAGCATCGCCATCTTCAAAAGCGATCAGCGATCCGTTCTTCCTGAACGTAATATCGCCCTTGTACGGCGCATAGCACTCAAAAATCGAGTTCAGGACCGCTGTTCCTTTTGTCGCCGTGAGCAGATTTCCGTGAATACCGATGAGGCCCCTTGCGGGAATCATGAACTCGAGACGGGTCGTTCCGTCCGAGAGCGTCTCCATGCTCTGCAGTTCACCCTTACGCTCGGACAGCATGCTGATGACCGTTCCCGAATAATCGCCGGCGACATCAACGGTGGCCGCCTCGATGGGCTCGAGCAGATGACCGGCCTCATCCTTCTTATAGATGACTTCCGCCTTGGAGACCGCGAACTCATATCCCTCGCGGCGCATGGTCTCGATCAGAACAGAAAGATGCAGCTCGCCTCGCCCGCTTACCTTGAAAGTGTCCGTATTCTCGGTATCTTCAACGCGCAGTGATACATCGGTGTTGAGTTCCCGTAACAGTCTCTCGCGAATCTGTCTGGATGTGCAGTAGGTGCCTTCAAGTCCGGCCAGCGGGCTGTCATTGACTATAAAATTCATGGAGATCGTGGGCTCAGTGATCTTCTGGAACGGAATCGGGTCCTCCTGTCCCGCAACGCAGAGGGTGTCGCCGATCATCAGATCAGAAATACCCGAGATGGCTACTATAGAGCCGACCGTTGATTCCTGAACGTCAACCTTCTTCAGTCCATCGAACTCATAGAGCTTTGTGATGCGGGTCTTCTCGTGAACACTCGGATCATGGTAATTCACACGGACAATGTCCTGTCCGACGCGGATAGAACCGTTATCCACCTTGCCGATGCCGATTCTTCCCACATACTCATTGTAGTCGATTGTCGAGATCAGTATTTGAGTGCCCTTCTCCGGGTCGCCTTCCGGGGCAGGAATATAATCAATAATCGTCTCAAAAAGAGGCTTCAGATCAGTTCCATCCACATTCGGATCCGCGGAACACGTGCCCTCTCTCGCTGAGGCATACAGGAACGGGCACTCAAGCTGCTCGTCTGAGGCATCCAGGTCCATGAGAAGTTCCAGCACCTCATCCACGACTTCCTCCGGTCTTGCCTCAGGCCGGTCGATCTTATTGATGCATACGATGACCGGAAGGTCCAGGGCAAGAGCCTTCTTCAGCACAAATTTTGTCTGGGGCATTGTTCCTTCAAATGCGTCCACAAGCAGTATGACGCCGTTCACCATCTTGAGGACACGCTCCACCTCACCGCCAAAATCAGCATGGCCGGGTGTGTCAACGATATTGATCTTGACGCCGTCATATTCAATCGCAGTATTCTTGGAGAGGATCGTGATGCCTCTCTCCCGCTCTATGTCGCCGGAGTCCATAACTCTTTCCCGAACTTCCTGGTTATCCCTGAACACTCCGCTCTGGCGAAGCATGCCGTCGACGAGCGTAGTCTTACCGTGGTCAACATGGGCGATAATAGCAATGTTTCTTATGTCTTCTCTTCTGATATTACTCATATAGGACTCCATTTTTCACATTTTTGATACACTAGCACAGTTAAAAAATATAGCACGAATTATTTCTGCTGTAAAACCAAAAAGAAACGCGGGTATCCCGCGTTTCTTGGTTACTTTTACTATACAGGCAGCCAAATCAAGCTCAGTCCTCGGAATACAGCTCGCGAATTCTCTCATCCGGAGAATTCTTCGGATAAAAATCATAGTATTCCTTGTGGGGCTCGAGCGTGTAGCCGTATTGAGCCGCCAACTCGGAAATAGTGACCATCTTATAGCCCATCTCCTGAAGCGCAGGCACTACCAGCTCAGTTGCGTCGGCAGTTGCCTCAAAAAGATCGTGCATCAGAATAACAGAGCCGTCCTGGACTCCCTCGACAGACGCCTTGAGCGTTGCCTGCGGATCCTTTGTCTGCCAGTCAAGTGTATCGACATCCCACTGGATCATCGGCTTATCCACATTTTCATAGACAGTATCATTGACACCGCCGCCGGTCGGGCGCATGATTTCAGGGGTAAAGCCGATCAGGTCATTGAGCAGCTTGTCATTCTTGCTCATTGTCGAAATAATCTCGTCAGCTGTAATGAGAGACAGTATCTCATGTTCATATGTATGAGATCCGATCTCCATGCCGAGCGCATATTCACGCTTCAGCTCATCCCGATAATAATCCGCCTGAATACCTACGACAAAGAACGTTGCCTTGGCATTGTACTTTTCAAGAACATCCAGAATTCTTCCGGTATTCTGAGACGGACCGTCATCGTATGTCAGGGCTACAAGCTTCTGTTTTGCAGTCGGATCAAGGATACCGCTCGGATCAAAGAAAGCGTCCGAATTATCACCGGTGTTCACCCAGCCGGTCGCAAGATAACCGTCATCCATAAAATAATATCTCTGACCTTCGATTGTCTTCCAGCCGCTCACATACTGTGTGTCATCCGGATTTTTGTACCACCATCCGTTGTCATCGACATTCCAGCCGTCCTGCCCGGTCGCAGAATCGGATATTGTCTGCCTGATAGCCGTATCCCCTGAAACATATTCGACCTCAGTGGATTCTTCCTCCTCAGGCTTAAAATGCGGTACTATAACGAAAGTGATCAGACATATAAGAGCGATCACAGCCGCTGCCGCTCCCGCGATGCGCACAGTGCGCAAGATTAATTTTTGTCTCTTGCGCTTCTTGCGCTTTTCCATCAGCTGTCTTCTGGTCATATTGTCACCCCTAAATCAACCAAATATCGTATGGCATATCCGACCGGCTGCACATTATACACCCGGTCAATGCCTTATGTAAACTATTCTGCCAAAAGTCCAAACATATGATACCCTCATTTTTCAAATTAAGCAAGAGTTATGACCCTAAAAGTGTGTTTATAAGCATAAAATAACATCAGCTCAGACAGGCTGCCCCAGCATTACGCTTCCGGCAGCAGCCAGTCTGAACTGTTACAATCGGATGGGCTGGCTAAAGCTGCCCATCACACAAAAAGGACCTGCACAGATGTGCAGGTCCCGGTAAATCGATATTTAATTATGTGAATCTTCTGATGGCGACAATAGACTTGCATGTAGCGCTGCGGTCATGGGTGATGCCCCACTGACTTCCCTTGGCTTCAACGATACCGCCTTCACCGTCATAGATTGCAACATGACCGGAGTAAACGATGACATCGCCGGCCTGTGCGGCAGAAAGGCTGCTTACGCTTCTTCCTACATACGCCCATTCTCCCGATGTCAGGTAGTCACCGCCGTATACGCCGCAGTTCCTGAGGACATTGAATACGAAATGCGAGCAGTCACATCCGTTTGTCAGGGAATTGCCTCCCCATACATACGGACAACCGACAAACTGATCAGCATAATCAACAATGCCATATCCTGAGGAGCTTCCGGAGCTGTAGGATTCCTCTTCTTCTTCCTCTGCCTGGCGGCGAGCCTCTTCTTCAGCTTCGCGGCGGGCTTCTTCCTCAGCCGCGCGGCGAGCCTCTTCCTGAGCCTGACGTTCAGCTTCCTCTGCCTGACGGGCTGCCTCTTCAGCTGCTGCCTGGCGGGCTGCTTCCTGGCGGGCTGCTTCTTCGGCTGCTGCCTTGCGGGCTGCCGCCTCTGCTGCCTGACGCTCAGCTTCCTCTGCCTGACGCTCTGCTCTATCGGCTGCTTCCTCTGCTGCGGCATTGTTGCCGGAGCCGGATGCGCGCTGTGCTGCTTCCTGAGAAGCTTTTCTTGCCTCTGCAGCAAGCCTTGCCGCTTCAGCTTCCTCAGCTTCCTGTGCTGCTTCTGCCGCTGCCTGTGCTGCTGCTTCTGCTCTTGCAGCTGCCTCGGCTGCTGCAGCTGCTGCCGCGCGTTTCTCTTCCTTGATCTCGCTGAGTCTTGCTTCCTGTCTGCTGATCAGGCTGCTGATCTCATCGGCCTGTTCACGGGCTTCCGCGATCTGCGCTTCATAGTCTGCATCGGTAGCCTTTTTGACCTCAAGCTGTCTGTTGAGCTCTGCGTTCTGATTCTCAAGAGATGCTTTCTGATTCTCAAGAAGAGTTTTCTTCTCCTCGAGGGAAGCTTTCTTGTCCTCAAGTCCGGCCTTGAGCTCTTCGATCTCATCGACAGTATCAATATATTCCTGAAGCGCTGAGCGGTCTGCGGCATGCAGTTCGCTTGCGTATTCAGCTTTATTTGCAAAAGAAGTAATGTCATCCGAATCAAGCATTACAGCGACCCAGCCGACGTTTCCGCCGTTCTCGTAGATGTACTGGATGCGCTTCATCATGTCATCGTGCTGTTTGTCACGCTTCTGTTCGGACTCTTCCAGTTCGACTTCAGTCTCAGCGATTTCAGTTGTCGTCTCATCGATCTTTGTCGATGTTGTATCGATGTCTTTCTGAGCCTGGTCGATCTGTACCATGAGATCAACAATGTCAGCATTCAGTTCACTGATCTGTGCCTGAATTTCCTGACGCTTTGCCGCAAGGTCGTTCAAGGCTGCCTGTGTGTCGTCGAGTTCCTCTTCTGCCTGTGCTCTCTGCTCGCGAAGATCATCTTCCTCGTCAGCCAGAGCAGGCGTCACTGTTGAAACAGTAAACATTGCCGCAAGCAGAACACTGAGTAATCTTTTCTTCATACATTCACCTCAAAAATCTTTGGTCAAATTTGTAATTATTTTTTAACAAACTCTTTCCTACGCCAGTTACTATACCATAGAGCATTTCAAAAATCAAGTTTGCCTGTCCGATTTATTACAGATTTGTTAAATTTTGACTCTAGCCGGCGTAAAAATTAATGTTTTTGGCTATTTTTGCCCATTTTCGAAAGATTGTATTAAAAAAAGCACAATCCTGAGCGGCATTATAACGACTTAATCAGTTCAGGCACCTTGTCCTGACGTAAAAAACTCGAGGACGACGAGCGTCCTCGAGATAATTGCAGCGCATCACGCCCGCGCTATGGGCTTCACAAGTGAGCTGTTAACTCAATCTTTCGGATGAATACTGTATGTCTCCTCAATATCCGTAATCATCTGAACTCTGCGGGCATGTCTTTCTCCCTCGAACTCCGCATTAAAGAAAGCAGCGACAATATCCTTAGCCAGCTCACGCCCGACGACACGGGCGCCAAGGGATATGATATTGGCGTTATTGTGCTGCACAGACAATCTCGCGGAATACGGTTCGCTGCATACGCACGCACGGATACCCGGTATCTTATTGGCGGCAAGCGAGATTCCTACTCCCGTTCCGCAGATCAGCACGCCCTTTTCAACTTCCCCGCGCATAATTGCTTCGCCGACTTTTCTTCCGAATTCCGGATAATCATCTGCACGGTCATTCGGGTCATAGTTGCCATAGTCAACACATTCATGTCCCATTTCTTTGAGGAATTCCATGAGTGCCAGCTTAAGTTCCACGCCTGCGTGGTCACATCCAAAACCGATTTTCATTACTGCTCTCTCCTTTATTTCGCCGATATAAACTAAAAGCCACCGGCTACCCGATGGCTGTATGGACGATGCAGGGCTCGAACCTGTAACCCCTCACACGTGAAGCGAGTGCTCTCCCATTGAGCTAATCGTCCAAGAGGTATTATATCATTAATGCGCCCTGTTTTGCAACTATATTTTAATTGAGATACCGACCTTCGATGACCTGTTCAATTCTGCGGTCGAACGAACGGAAAGTCATGACAAGCCCCTTGATGTAGACTATTGAGTAACCGATGCCCGCCAGAGCGAGACCGCTCAGGACATCACCTACAGAGTGCTGCTTCAGGAACATCGTCGAGAGAATGATCAGCACGCACCAGACACACATCGGGATTCTGACCTTCTGAATCACGTTTCGATCTCTGGTCGTGAAGAGAGTGAACATCAACGCTGTCGTATTGTAGACATGAATGCTCGGCCACACATTTGTCGCTGTGTCAATACTCCAGAGCCACCTGACCGCATCCACAAAGACATTGTCTCTGGCTATATGCCACGGTCTCAGTGTCAGTGCTGTTGGATAGATCGTTGACACGACCAGAAATACTGTCATGCCGAACATGAGTATTGTCACGAGCTTATCATAGGCTTCTCTGTCATAGAAAAAGAGAAATGATACCCATGCCGCCTGAAGCGCAAACCATGAAATATACGGAACGATGAATATTTCCGCAAATGGTATCATTCTGTCAATAACGGATGCCAGATCATGATATCTGGCCCTCGGAATTTCCTCCAGCAGCTTGAACCAGAGCAGATATCCGATCAGATATAATATGAACGGTATTGCATGTTCCAGCTTCTGTTCAACAAAAAATCTCACAAAGCGATTCATCAGGTCTTTAATGAATACATTTTCCTTCTGCATTGTCTACGATTCACTCCCGCATTAATGCATATACTGTAAATTCGCTCCGTTTCGTATTCTAGACCCGATTCCGCATAAATTCAATAGTTCTTTTTGTTTTTTGACGCATACATGAACCTCCACCCTCCATGCGGTGCGGCAGCTCCTATGGCCGTGGTACTCTGCTGCTGCACTTCATAGAGCCCATCATAACAGTTCAGACAGGCTGCAAGCCATCTCTCGGATCCGGCGCAGACATCATCTTCATCGAAATACGCAGGTCCTATCTGAGAGCTTAGCAATGCACATGCATTGCTGATCTCTCAGTGAAGGACCTGCAATGTTTTTCTCACGAAGATGTATGCTCTGCTGCCGGAATCGAAATGATGATGCAGCCTGTCTGAACTGTCACTCAGTACTTAACGCGGAAATCGACAGATCTTGGATCCGGCGGAACATCAGTGGATTCTACGCTCGTTATGCTGATATACCTCTGATTGCCGAGCCGGCTCATCATATCCTCGATCTGTTCAGGAGTCCCCTGGGCTTCCATCTCAACACGTCCGTCGTAGAGATTCCTCACCCAGCCGGTCACCCCGACATGCTGAGCTATATAAGTGGAGTGATATCTGAAGCCAACTCCCTGAACTCTTCCGTCAATAAACATATGCTTTCTTACAATATTCATAGGTACAGTTCCTTTCGCGGCGGCAAGCATTGCCTCTTTTTTCGCCGCATCCATCTCCGGCGGTGTAAAATGCTCGAAGATAAATACGTCATAGCATTCACGCATCTCCTCGATTTCCTCCGCGCTGTGAATCGTCCAGCCGACCATTGAGGCACCGCAGACATATCTCAGAAATCCGAACGCTTTTGTATGGATATCCTTCTTATTATATGCGATGAAGTCAGGCTTAGTGAGGAAATTGAGCAGGCACCATGTCAGCGCAAGGCTCATTATTCCCTCATCGACAAAGCGTTCCGTGAGCTGTCCTCTGACCACCTGGGGATGATTCTTCCGGAACCAGCGGACGACTTTGGGGTGAAAAGACTCTATACAATAGTCCCCCTCATAGGCATCCAGGCAGAATGCCACCTCTCTGCACAGCTGATCGATATCCGAATCTTTTTCTGCCTTGATCTCAACAATGAGAGGCACCCTCCCATGTATATTCTGAAGTACTTCCCAGAATATCGGGATGGGTTCCTCCGAATTGAAAAGCCTGAGTCCGAGCAGCTTCCCCAGACTATGGTCTTCAATGCTCCCCTCCGCTCCTGTCGCCCTCTTTAGTGTTGGGTCATGGAAGCAGACCATCTGACAATCATCGGTCATGCGCACATCCAGTTCGATACCGTAACCTGCTTCTGCCGCTTTCTCGTAGGCCGCCATAGAGTTCTCAGGTGCTGGACCGTCATTATCGTAGAGACCGCGGTGAGCGATGTACTGCGCTTTGAAGACCTGCATACGCTCTTTTCTCTTATTATACGGCCAGACAGCGTAGACCAGGAACGCTGTCAGAAGAAACACTACTATTATTACGATCTTTATTGCCATACGATGACCTCTCCAGCTGTCTCCCCTATCGAACCCCTGGGGAGCCGCTTAATCTTATGTGTCCATTTTACACCATTCGGAACTGTATGTAATGCTCTCAGTTATATTTTCTAAAATTTGAAAATAATGCTTGCTAAACCAAGGATCGTCTGCTATAATTCATTTTGTTGCACCGCAAGGAGCACAGATGGAAAGTTAGCTCAGCTGGGAGAGCATCCGCTTGACGTGTGGAAGGTCGTAGGTTCGAGCCCTATACTTTCCAGGAAGGCATCGCCGAAAGGCGGTGCCTTTTTTGTATTCGTGTGCGAAAATCGAGCAGGCGGGATTTTCCCGCCTGCTCGATTTTAGTTAACCTTTGGTCGTGATCAGATCACGAACTCACTTCCATACCGGTATACAACTGATAATACTTACCCTTCTGGGCAATCAGGTCATCATGTGTGCCGCGCTCAATAATACGGCCTTGCTCGAGAACCATAATGCAGTCCGAATTGCGGACGGTCGAGAGACGGTGGGCGATGACAAATGAAGTGCGGCCTGAAATAAGCTTATCCATTCCCTCCTGGACAATACGCTCCGTGCGGGAGTCGATCGAGCTCGTCGCCTCGTCGAGGATGAGGACCGGCGGATCCGCGATGGCAGCGCGGGCAATTGCGAGAAGCTGCCGCTGTCCCTGGGAGAGGTTGGAGCCGTCGCCGTGGAGCATCGTATCGTAGCCCTGGGGAAGCCTTCTGATGAATCCGTCCGCATTTGCAAGACGCGCTGCGGCGTAGACTTCCTCATCCGTCGCGTCAAGCTTTCCGTACCGGATATTTTCCATGACCGTTGCCGTGAAGAGGTGCGTATCCTGGAGAACGATGCCCAGGGACCTTCGAAGGTCAGGCTTCTTTATCTTATTGATATTGATGCCGTCGTAGCGGATCTTTCCGTCCTGAATATCATAGAAACGGTTGATCAGGTTCGTGATCGTCGTCTTGCCTGCACCGGTGGAACCAACAAACGCGATCTTCTGACCCGGATTCGCGTACAGCTTGACATCATGCAGGACCATTTTGTCAGGATTATAGCCAAAATCAACGCCGAGCATAACAATCTCGCCTTTTTGCTGCTGGTACGTTGTCGTATTGTCCGCTTTATGATAGTGTTTCCACGCCCAATGTCCGGTGCGCTTATCGGTCTCGGTGATCGTGCCGTCTTCCGCAATCTCGGCATTGACCAGCATGACGTATCCGTCATCGTACTCAGGCTCTTCGTCGAGCAGCTTAAACACTCTGTCCGCACCCGCGAGAGCCATGACTACGGAATTGAGCTGCATCGAGATCTGATTGATCGGCATCGAGAAGCTCTTGTTAAAAGTGAGGAACGACGCAAGTTTGCCGACCGTCATGCTGTGCCCGAAGACCATGAGCGCGCCTCCGGCGACCGCGCATATAACATAGCTCAGATTGCCGAGCTGCGCGTTTATAGGTCCGAGAATATTCGCGAATCTGTTCGCCTTGTTGGCACTGTCGAACAGCCTATCATTCAGTTCATTGAACTCCTCGATCGCTTCATCCTCGTGGTTGAAGACCTTGACGACTTTCTGGCCCGCCATCATCTCCTCGATGTAGCCGTTGACTGTACCGATATCCCTCTGCTGCTTCACAAAGAAACGACCTGACTGGCCGGCAACTTTTCCGCTCACGAACAATGTCACAGCGACCATGACGCAGGTCACGGCTGTCAGAGGAACGGAAAGGATCAGCATGGAGATGAACACGCTGATGATCGTGATCAGACTGTTCAGGAACTGAGGCATGGACTGGCTGATCATCTGGCGCAGTGTGTCAATATCGTTCGTATACATGGACATTATGTCGCCATGACTGTGGGTATCGAAATATCTGATCGGAAGACTCTCCATATGCTCGAACATCTCCTTGCGAAGATCGCGCAGAGTCCCCTGAGTGACAACGACCATGATTCTCTGGTGTGCATAGGACGCTATAACACCGATCGCATAAAAGCATGCGACGCGCAGTATAGCGGAAAGCAGCGGTGAGTAATCCGGATTTTCCGAACCGATGAGGGGGGTGATGTAGCTGTCGATGAGCGTTCTCATGAACATGGTTCCCTGAACATTGGCAAGCGCCGCCGTCAGAATACAAATCACCACAACCGCCAGATGGAACTTGTATCTCCTGCCTACATATGCCATAAGGCGTTTGAAGATTTCTCCGGCATTATCGACTTTGACTTTGACGCCGCGCATCTGGCGACCGCCGGCACCGGATTTTCTTGCTTTTTCTATCTCTTCAGGAGTAAGCGTCTCGCTAGCTTTCTTCTTGTCAGCCATCACTTTTCGCCTCCTTTCATGTCAAAATCACCGCCGCCGGCCATCTGAGTCTCGTAGACTTCCCTGTAGATGGAATTATTGTTAAGGAGATTTGCCGGCGTGTCGAAACCGCTGACTTTGCCTTCATCCATAACGATGACCCGGTCAGCGCCCTCGACAGAAGATATTCTCTGCGCAATAATGATCTTAGTCGTGCCGGGGATGAATTCCTTCATGGCTTTGCGGATCCTGGCATCCGTAGCCGTATCGACTGCGGAAGTAGAATCATCGAGTATCAGGACCTTCGGTTTCTTGATCAGGGCCCGGGCGATGCAGAGACGCTGCCTCTGTCCGCCGGACACGTTTGTTCCTCCCTGTTCTATATAAGTGTTGTATCCGTCAGGCATCCTCTCAATGAACTCATCGGCGCAGGCCATGCGGCAGGCTTCGATGCACTCTTCCTCTGTCGCGTCCGGACGGCCCCACCGCAGATTCTCAAGAATCGTTCCCGAGAAGAGAACATTCTTCTGCAAGACGACGGATACTTCATCCCTCAGCACGGTCAGGTCATAACTCCGCACATCAATGCCGCCGACGTCAAGAGATCCCTCGCTCACGTCATAAAGCCGCGAGATCAGATTGACCAATGAGGATTTCGCGGAACCCGTGCCGCCGATCACGCCGATCGTCTCACCCGACTTAATATGCAGGTCAATATCTTTCAGAACAAACTCACTGCTGCCCTTTCTGTACGAGAAATTGACATGGTTGAAATCGATGGATCCGTTCGGGACTTCCATGACCGGATTCTCCGGATTTACGATATCACTCTGCTCTTCTATGACTTCCGCAATACGCTCCGCAGATGCCGATGACATTGTAATCATGATAAAGACCATTCCCAGCATCATGAGGGACATCAAAATGTTCATACAGTACGCAAGAAGCGACATGAGCTCGCCGGTCGTGAGACTGTTCTGGATGATCATGTGCGCGCCTACCCAGGAGATGAGCAGGATGACTGTGTACACTGTACCTGTCATGATCGGCATATTGACGATGACATTATATTCAGCTGTCTTGAAAAGATTGTAGATATTATCGGCAGCCTTGCCGAACTTGTCTATTTCGTAGCTCTCGCGGACATAGGCCTTGACGACACGGATGCCGGTAACATTCTCCTGAACGCTCTCATTCAGTGCGTCGTATTTCTTGAATACCTGGCGGAAATACTTTGTCGCTCTCTGCATGATAAAAAACAGGACAATAGCGAGAAGGATGACCGCAACAAGATAGATCGACGCGATCCGGGAGTTGATGATAAACGCCATGATCATGGCAACAATCATGGAAAAAGGTGCCCTGATCGCCATGCGCAGGATCATCTGGTACGCATTCTGTACATTTGTCACGTCCGTCGTAAGTCTGGTGACCAGACCGGATGTGCTGAACTTGTCGATGTTCGAGAATGAATATGTCTGGATATTCCCGAACATAGCCTTTCTGAGATTCCTGGCAAGACCGGTCGATGCCATCGCACCGAAATAGCCGCCCATCACGCCGGTAAAGAGGCCTGCAAGGGCTAGTCCGATCATGCCTGAGCCAATAATCAGAATATGACGCATATCGCCCTTCTGGACGCCGTTATCAACGATCGACGCCATGAGGAGCGGTATCAATGTCTCAACTACAACTTCAAGGATCATAAAGCAGGGCGTCAGGAACGAGGCGGTCCTGAACTCTCTCACTTCCCGAAGGAGCACGCCGAAAATGTGCCCGTAATTCTTTTTTGCTTCCATAACAATGTTCTCCTTGGTACAAGAACGCAGGTCAATTCTCTGCATTTTTCACGAAAATCGGGTCCCGCAAGTGAGTCGAAAAGGCGGAACTGCCTCGTCGTTACAGCTGATTTGAGGACCTTCGTTTCATGCAGCAGAGTATCCCCCACTATGATATATGCTAACACAATAGCCTGTAAAATGCACCTGCCAATGTTTGACATTCGTTAACTATTTAATCTTCATCGCGCAATACTCGTGACGCAAGTCTGGATACGCGCGCAACAGACATTCTACGTATGTTTCAAGTCTCGCCGCACACAACTAAGAGACGATACCGGCTATCCCGGAATTAACTTCCGGATATCCGTGAATCGTCCCTCTGCTTATCGATTTTCTATTTTCTCTTCATGCTTACAGCAGAACAATGCCATTCTCGGCACATTTCTTTCTCATTTCATCCGGCCAGATCGAGGCCTGAACTTCGCCGACATGCACTCTTCCGAGAAGCAGCATGCAGAGTCTTGACTGACCGATGCCGCCTCCGATTGAATACGGGAGTTCACCGGCAAGGAGCATTTTGTGATAGGGCAGCTTCTTTCTGTACTGGCAATTGGCCTGCTCGAGCTGTGCGAGCATCGACTCCTCGCTGACACGAATACCCATGGAAGAAATCTCCAGCGCGCACTGAAGCGGCTCGAACCAGAAAATGATGTCACCGTTCAGATTCCAGTCATCATAGTCCGGAGCACGGCCGTCGTGCGGTTCGCCATCAAGCAGCGGCCAGCCTATCTTCTCGATAAAGACAGCACCCTTCTCCTTTGTGATCAGGTTCTCACGCTCCTTGCGGGACTTGTCCGGCCATCTCTCCTCAAGTTCAGCCGTTGTCACAAAGCTGATTTTATCAGGCAGCCTGTAGACTGCATCCGGCCATTTATACCAGACTTCGTGCTCCATGTGCTTAATAATCTTAAAGATAGTTTCGACTACAGTGTGGAGCACCTGCGGCGTCCGGTCCGCTTTTCTTATGACCATCTCCCAGTCCCACTGATCCACATAGCATGAGTGGAGGTTGTCCAGCTCCTCATCACGGCGGATTGCGTTCATGTTCGTGTAGAGACCTTCGCCCGGCTCAAACCCGTAGCGCTTCAGGGCATATCGTTTCCATTTCGCGAGGGACTGTACTACTTCGAAGGTCTCGCCCGGTATAGATCTCATATCGAACTGTACCGGCCGCTCAACTCCGTTCAGATTATCATTAAGACCGGATGCCTGATCAACGAAAAGCGGCGCGGAAATTCTCTCGAGATTCATCTCACGACCGAATTCTTTCTGAAATGTATCCCTGATAAACTTGATTGCTGCCTGTGTCTCGCGCACAGTCATGTGCGGATCATAAGATTCCGGAAGTGTTAAGTTCATGTGGTGTACCCTCCTTTTAATATTCTGCAAATGAGCGACAACGCCATCCGTCCTTCTCAGAAGAAAAATACGGGACTTATGCGAGCTCCGCCTGACAGTATTTCACTGCCGTGATCCGGCGTTCTTCACTCCGCAAGTATTATCAAAAACAAAAATGCACATCGAAGCCCAACTGATGACAGAACGCCGTCGTCCACGCCACCGGTCAGATTCCGTGTGCTTGTAAAACTTACCCGCATATCATACACCGCAAAAGGGGGTAAATGCAACAAAAACTTTCAAGAACGCCTTAGCGTTCTTGCCGTGACTTATTCCCGGTCTCATAAGATACTATGAGGTCTACCACCCTGTCGTAGGACAGTGTTCCCTCTGTCTGACCGCGGCCTTTCAGGTACGAGTCATTAAAGCTCTCGGCTGCCTCCGATACTTTGCCCTTATATGAAGCCCAGAATTCGTTATTTGCCCGAAGATCGTTTCTTGCCCGCTCATCCAGTGTATAATAAATCTTTTCCCATAGATTTTTATCTCTCTTTATAAGCTCGTTACCGCAGTACACCCATCCGGACAGCATACCTGCATAATATATGTCCGCGTCCTTCGCGTTTCTGCAATTCAGATACGCGATAAAGTTCGCCTCGTTTTCCCGGAGAATGCCTTTAACATGGGCAAGCTCGTGGCTTATAGAAAAAGGAAGATTGTACTGGGTCATATCGGCGTTATAGTTAGCCTCCATAGTGTATGCCGAGAAAATTCCCGCCATGTTCGTGTAGGACATAAGCTCTGACAAAAGTACCGGTTTCGGAGTCGAATACATGCCGGAAAGCCAATCATATTCTTTTCCAAGCCGTATCATACCTTCTTTCACCCGCTCGCGCACGCCGTTGTCACATGCCATTATTCCGTTTTCCCCACGGCTTACGCTGTCTGCGCAGCTATTGATTTCCCCCGCTAACATTTCACAGACTTCTGCCAGCTCCTCCGTGCTGTAACTTCCGCTGCCGTACCCGTAATGAGTGGCGAACGGCGTGCGGTAAAAACCGATATCCTCATTTGACTCAAAGAGAAAGAAAATCACTGCGGCGAGCGGAAGGGCAATTGAGATCCCTTTTTTCAGGACTTTCAGGAGGGCTGCTTTCCTACCTCCGCATGCGAGAATGAACAGACTTAACAGCCAGCATACGAAACCGAAGATCAGCATATAAATCAGAATTTCCACAAGTGAAAACGAAAATATCGAAGAAAGCCTTCCGAGTGTATTCACCCAGAAGGCATTGGTGTGTCCGATGTAGAAATCCGCGAACCCGCTGACCAGACGTCCTCCGATGCGCAGCATAAGTGCCGCCGCGCACAGGAGGGCTGTCATTATTATTGTCTTTTTCAATTAATACTCCGCTTCATTCATCTAAGTCCGGATGAATTTCTTCAATCATGTCATCATCAAGTGCAGCGACCAGTCTGTCGGAGAGGTTGGAAATATCGACCGAATCAATATCTCTGTCCAGATCAAATACCCCTTCTTCCTCGTCATTCCATTTCCCGACCGGTTCGGAATTCCAGCCGCGGACCTTCTTTTCCGGTTTTTTTCTCATGAAAAATTTTCCGAATGTTTTTTTAGAGGGAGCCGGCTCATCAAAGTCGTCGTACTCATCGTCCTCATACTCGTCGTCTTCATACTCGTCGTCTTCGTACTCGTCGTCTTCGTACTCGTCGTCTTCGTACTCGTCGTCTTCATACTCGTCGTCTTCGTACTCATCGTCTTCGTACTCGTCGTCTTCGTACTCATCGTCTTCGTACTCATCGTCTTCGTACTCATCGTCTTCGTACTCATCGTCTTCTTTTCGACCAGGCTTTTTCATCCCGCCAAACACTGCTTTCAGCCTGCTGATAAAGCCGCCGCTCTTTTCTGAAGACCCGTTTCCTTTGGAGCGTTTCCGTATGCCCGGAGCTGACAGTGAATCATCTTCTTCGAGTTCATCAAAGATATCACTCTCATCGTCTTCATCTTCATATTCGTCGTCCTCAAAGTCGTCCTCGTATTCAGAGTCTTCATACTCGTCGTCTTCAAGACTGTCATCATCCGCGTATGCAGAGGGAGCCGCCTCAGCTTCCGCATCCGTATATCTTATTTCCGGAATGTCATAATCCTCATATGGAAGAAGCTCTTCCGTCACTTCTTCTTTCTCGTCAGGAGAATCCAGGTCGTCATAAGAATCATCGAATGTCGGGACAACATATTTTCCGCTGCGTCCAACAGAGTTCTCAAAGTTGCGCTCGAGCCGGTCGATAACGTCGCCGCGCATCTCATCTTCATCATCCTCGTCATCGAAATCATCTATATAGTCGTCATCGTCATCATCTTTTTTCCTGGAGCTGCTGATCAGACTGCTGATACTCTTTCCGAGTCCGCTGAAAAATCCGCCCCGTTTTGGTTCACGAACGGTTTCCTTCTCTTTCGTGCCGGCAGAGATGTCCTCATCCCCATCATCCAGCAGAAAATCATCTTCGTCCTCGTACTCATCATCCTCCAGGAAATCGTCTTCGTCTTCGAACTCCCCATCCTGAGTGACCTCATCTTCATCCGAAAGAGGCTCTTTTACTTCCTGAAGATCATCGTCATCATCTTCAATTTTCAGCTCAGTGAAATCTCCCTCATCGACCTCGTATTCGGAGTGAGGGGCTTCTTCCCGGGATAATTCTTCCTTCTCCGGATTATCGGTCCTGTCATCGTCACCGGTGGGACTTGCCGGACTTTCTACGCTGTCATCAAAGTCCGGGAGATCATCCTCATCGATTTCATAATCAGCGTCCTCATCGCCCTCGTAGTCCTCATCTTCGGCGTCCTCATCATCCTCGGAATTCTCATCATCCTCGTACTCGTCATACTCAGAGTCCTCATCGTCCTCGTACTCGTCATACTCAGAATCTTCATCGTCCTCGTACTCGTCATACTCAGAATCTTCATCGTCCTCGTACTCGTCATACTCTGAATCTTCATCGTCCTCGTACTCGTCATACTCAGAGTCCTCATCGTCCTCGTAGTCTTCCTTCTTAGACTTCTTTTTACCGCCGAAAAGACCCGCAAGGCCTGCGAACGGGTTCTTAGAGAAAAGGCCTCCTTTTTTCTTTCCGCGTTCAGGAGCGTCTTCTTCGTCGTCAGCGAGCTCATCGAGTTCGTCATCTGTCAGGACATCCTCATCCTCATCATAGGAGTACTCGTCATCGTATTCAAAGTCGTCGTCATCGTCGAATCGTGTACGGCCAAAGCTTCTTCCCCGGTCGATATCTGTCTCATCATCCTCATAGATGCTGGTATTTCTGAAGCCAAAGAGCTTTTCGAATTCCTCGTCTTCACCATCAAACGAATCAGATGCTCCTCGATTCTGCTCCTCATCCGCTCCGTCTGCTTCCATCTCATTACGATAACTGAATATCTGTCTGAAACTGGAAACACGTTTCTCCGCGTCTTCCCAGTCAGCCTTGGGCTCCTCACTGTCGGCCTCTTCAGCGACATCTTCCGCATCAGTCTCCGTCTCAAAGAGGTCATAGGTATTATCCTCGTCAAGCACATCAAAGTCACCCTCGATATCCGGACCATTGCCATATTTCTCGGCAATTTCATCCTCATCCAGAGTCAAATCTTCTGCCTGCACAATTTCAGTCATATCATCATCAGACTTCTCAAACTCCGGCATCTCATAAGTCTCTGACTGTTCCGCCTTTACGCCTGCCATATTTCGGCGTATCTTTTCAATCGCGTCCTGAACATTATAGGCAAGCACGGCCTCCGGCTGATCTTCTTCCTCATCATCCGCATCTGCTTCGGCTCCTTCCTTAGCGGCTTCCTCTTCGTTTTGAGCCTCTGACTGAACAGCATCGTCAGCAGGAATCTCAGTCTCTGTTTCAGCTGCTTCTTCAGGCAATTCAGTCTCATTCTCAGCTGCCGCTTCTTCAGGCACTTCTGCCTCAGTCTCAGCTGCCGCTTCTTCAGGCACTTCTGCCTCAGTCTCAGCTGCCGCTTCTTCAGGCACTTCTGCCTCGCTGGCCGGTTCCACAGAAACCGCATCTTCTACCTCAGCATCCTCCACTGATACTTCCACAGCCTCAGGACTTACAGACTCTTGCTCCGGATGCTCTGTATCTTCTTCATACTCATCTGACTCATCATCCTCGTACTCGTCTTCGTACTCGTCTGACTCATCATCCTCGTACTCGTCTTCGTACTCGTCTGACTCATCATCCTCATATTCGTCTTCGTACTCGTCTAATTCATCATCCTCATATTCGTCGTCTTCGTACTCATCCTCCTTGTACTCATCCTCTTCGACAGTTTTTCTGCGGCCAAACGCGCTGGCCAGGAAATTCCTCAGGCTGAAGCCGCCCTTCTTCTCCCTGCCGTTTCTAAGCTTCACGTCCTCATATTCATCGTCCTCGTATTCATCATCCTCGTACTCGTCTAATTCATCGTCCTCATACTCATCTAATTCATCGTCCTCGTACTCGTCAGATTCATACTCATCGTCGTCAGACCCGGCATCTTCGTACTCATCATCGTCTGCAAATGTATAATCTCCGGAGGATTCGTTATTCTCGTCCTCTTCCATCAGTCTCCGAAGTTCTTCGATATCAATTTCCCCGGATGCCTTCGTAATCTCGCGGACCGGTTCCTCCTCATATTCATCTTCAAATTCACCGGGCTCATCGTCCGAAGCGTCATCATAATCTTCCTCGAACTCATCTTCGTCATCGTCTTCGAAGTCGTCGTCAAACTCATATTCGAAGTCATCATCCAGGTCATCTTCGAAGTCATCATCTAAGTCGTCTTCGAAGTCATCATCTAAATCATCCCCAAAGTCGTCATCTATATCATCTTCGAAGTCATCTGAAGGCTTGTCGGAATCACTCAAATCATCCTCTGTCTCATCATTGTCCGGGTAGTAATCTGTTCCTGTTTTCTCATCGATATCCGCTGACAGCTCTGACAGTTCATCAGGGGTCTCATCTGAAGGCTCCTCCGCCTCCCGAAGTAGGGCCTCAATATCGCTTGAATCGTATGGCTTTCTGACTTCCTGAATCTCTGTAAAACTGATACTTCTCTTGTTCTCCTCAATCGCCTTCTCTGCCGCAGCTGCTTTCTCTGCCATCTCCCGGCGCGCGACCGCTTCATGGTCCACTGTCTCTTTGGCAAATGCAGCTCCGTCCTCCCAGCGCTGCTTAGCAAATCTCGTATTGACGAACTGTTTTGCATCGTAGCCGTCCTCGTTAAATTTTGAGCAGAGGAACTCGTAGCGCAGAGGAACGATCCTCACTATAAAAAGCTCTACCGGCAGATTTTCACAGGCCTCTTTTGAGACATGCTTCCGACTCAGCACTTCCCAGTATTCGTCGCTGCCGCGCTCAACGATCACAGCTTTACCGGAGAACTGAAGACCGGAAATGTGATCCATTGATCCGTCATAGGGCTCGTAAATGGCGGCGGAGATATCGTCATTTGAAAGGAGGCTTCTGAACTTGAGACCTCCCTCGGTGACAATATAAAATACTCCGTCCTGATAATTGTACTCAAGCGGTGTGCATCTCACATTTCCCTCACCGGCAGTGGCAAGCGCGAGAGTCGTGTGCGCTTTAATATACTCATCTATCTTATTCGTGAGTTCGTCAGGATCCATCTCATTCCACGGCGCGCGGAACATTCTCGCGACCTGGAAGCCGCTCTCGAATACCTGATTCTCATCATTGATGAACATTCCTGTGATGGAGATTCCTTCGCCGACTGCGTCTTCCATATCTACCACATACTTTGTAAACCCGTTATCCGAGAAGCCCATGCCGACAAGAGCGATGCGTCTTCCGACCATCGCCTCCCTGTGCGCGGTAAGATACTGACGGGTCTTTCCGGCTGTCAGCGCTCCATAGAAATTAAAAATGAAGCAGAATCCGTCATACGGAGAAATGTCCTCCGGCGCTTCTGAGATTTCAGCTATGCAGACATTCCCGATGATCATACCGAGACTATTTGCGACCCGCTCAGTTGAACTCAGTTTTCCATCATATAGAATAAGTGTATTCGCCATTTTTCATGCCTCCGGGTTTCAAAGATTATCTTATATAAGCAGGGGATTTCCTCACTTGGATACAAGCCGCGAATTCTGCGGAAATATCCCATACTAAATACAAGTATACCGTAAATTGTTCAAATTGTAATTAACAAATCTTCTTTTACTTTACTTTTTTGGCAGTATACATAACCGTTCAGACAGGCTCTGACCAAACATCTGACTCCGACACAAGCATCAACTTCATCGAGCAGGCGGAAAATCCCACCTGCTCGATTTTCGCACCGCGAACACTCCGCACTTCGTGCCCCGTGATCCGGGTTGGTGCTGCAAAAACGGGAGCCGCACCTGCGGCCCCCGTTTTGATGAAGTTGATTAATATTTACTTAATGAGCGCCCTGATGATCTTGCCTGTGGAATTGCGCGTGAACGGCTCCGCTCTCACAATTAGTTTTTTCATCTGACGGTAGACCGGCTCTCCCTTGTTCACCTTATCAAGCAGGGCTTTAAAGTATTCTTCCGGAGCGTGTGCTTCCGGTTCCGGATAAATCTGGACTGCAAGGACATTATCTTTCTCATATACAATAGCCTCTGCCACTGCAGGGTCCGCAAGCAGCTTATCCTCAAGCTCTTCAGGTGAAACATTCTCGCCGCTTGAAGTAATGATCAGATTCTTAGTCCGGCCTGTGATGATAAGATAGTGGTCTTCTATCCTGCCGATATCTCCGGTGTGGAACCAGCCGCCCTTGAAAGCTTCCTCTGTCTCCTTCTCCATCTTGTAATAGCCGAGCATGACGTTGTCTCCGCGGACCAAAATCTCTCCATCCTCATCGATCCTGACTTCACAGCCGTGAAGGACCGGACCGACTGAGCCGTCGAGGTAATCATGGACGCGGTTTACCGCCAGAACAGGCGAGCACTCTGTTATGCCGTAGCCGTTCAGTAAGTTGATTCCGAACTGGCGGAACATCTGCACGTACATGGGCATGAGCGGAGCTCCGCCGCAGATTATATCACTGAGATTGCCTCCGCAAACGCTCTTGACCATTTCGGGTGTGAGCTGTCCTCCGGCCCTCTTGCCGAGGTTCCTGAACTGCTTTGCAAACGTCTCTATGATCATCGGTACTACAAAGAGACACTTCGGCTTTGCGATCTGCATATCTTTCATGATATTTCTCATATTCGTGACGATATAGCAGGGCTTATTATAATTGAACACCATAAGATGGCCGACAACGAGGCCGAACATGTGATGCATAGGAAGCGGGGACAGTCCCGGTCCCTCGAGGCAATAATTCCCGCAGGCCTGATTGATATTCGACGCAATGTTCTTCTGGCTGAGCATAACGCCCTTGGGAACTCCGGTCGTGCCGGATGTAAATACCAGTGCGCACATCTTGTCGACGTCCAATTCATATTCTGCAAATGAATGATCCCCTGCCTCAATCAGCTTCTCGCCTTCAGCGATCCAAGAGGCTGCCTCTGTCATCGGGAAACCCTTAAAGCCCGGGATATTTGCGGCAAATGCAGAGATTGCCGGAGCAAATTCCCTTGAATACACAAGTGTTGTACAGTCGCCTGATACAAGGAGTTTCATTGTATTCTCGACAGGCTGCCTTGCATCCATGGGCAGGATTACATTGCCGCTGTTACATACGGCAAAGAAAGTGACCAGCCATTCATATGAGTTCACTCCGAGGAGCGCGATATGAGCGCCCTCTCTGTATCCCTGAGACATAAAATAGGTAGCACAGGCTGCAACATCATCCCTGAATCTGCTGTAAGTCACAGTCTTTACATCGCCGTCATCTCCGGTATAGAAGAAAGCTGTACCGTTCGGGTTGTCGTCTGCTCTTAAGTCAATTAAATGACGCAGGTTTTCCACCTGCGTCAGTTCGTATATCGGATACGCTCTCATTTATTCTTCTCCAAAAACTCTTCTACGTCCCTGACTGTGTGGAATTCCATAATCTGCTCATCCGGGATAGAAATCCCATACTGATCCTCAAAATCCGCTACGATTGTGAGGACATCAAATGAATTGAGCTCAAGGTCATCAATCAGGTTAGAATCCTCATTGATCTGTTCCGGCGGAACATCTGTGTACTGTGACAGTTCATCAATAATCTCCTGAAGCATTAGACTCCTCCTTGAAAAAGTTTTGATATCAGATTAATGGCGCATGCGTTTTCGCAATGCTGAGACAATAATAGCCGAAAAAAACACGGACTTCAATATATTGGTCATCTTTTTTCGGTATTTATTTAATTTCCGACTCAGAATACCGCTTCAGAGTTCAAGTCTCGCTCGGTGCACTTGATCAGTATCTCCTGTTGTCGTACTCATCGTAATAGTCCCCGCCGTCATCTTCAGTCTCTTCATCCACATCCTGTTCTTCTTCATATACATCATACCCGTTCTCATCGCGGTCATATTCCTCGGTCGCCGCCTCAGCCGCAGCTGCGGCTTCCGCCGCTGCCGCTGCCTCTGCCGCCGCGATCTCGTCATCCGTCGGCATATCATAGAGGTATGCAATTGCGGGAATCACATTGAGATTCCGACCGAAAATATCAGCGAAATAGGACATGGAAACCGGGAGTGTTCCTCCACCTGTCATGATTGAAAGAGCCGGAAGATTCCGCTCCGATACAAAGTACTCTGCCATACCTCCGGCGACCCTCTTTGTATAGTGAGACTCCTCGGCCATACCATACTTAGTGAGTGCTTTCAGGGTCTCGGCCAAATTTTTTCCGGCGCTCAGAACATCACCTTCCGCGCCATAGTTCCATATGATCCGGTCGCCCGGAGAATGAACGCCTATGACCGCAGATATCGGATAGTTCTCTGCCAGAGAAACAATCGCCCGTGTCTCGGGCTCGCTGACGGCGCCGATACCTTTGTATCCGTCTGTCGATGGGTAGTTTACGTTATTGTCCATCTCCTCCCAGCCGGCATTGAAATTCTTATTCAGATCAACACCATTGGCATTGGCCTTGAATTTGGCCTCGTAATCTTCAAAAGATCCGTATACTTTCCCGAACTCCCTGTCGAGTTCATAGCACAGATTTACGACCGTTCTGGCCGCCTCCGTTCTGAGACCGTCCACACCGAGCTGAGCAATCGTAACACCGTCCGGGTTGGCCATGGGGATGATGTGAAAACATACATTTGAAAAAATATCACTGAAAGTCTTGTCGCCGTAAGAGCCGCCGTTCGTCCACGTTGTGAGGACATACTCGAGCTGGCGCATAGCAAGCTGGGTATTAATATGCTCACTGCCGTGCTGTGCATATGCAATAATGAAATGGCTCGCTCCGTTCGGATTGCCTACTACAGCGTCATAGATAGCTCTGCCGTCCTTTGTAGACCCGATCGTATTGACTGTCAAAAGATCCGGGAAACGGACCGTCAGGTAATAAAGATCACGAGCCATCCTCTCATATGTGTAGAGGATACCGGATTCGGTCCTGACGATTTCCTCACTGTCTTTTGGCATTTCACCCAGATACTGGGACATGTCTCTGGTCGATACATCCGATACTTCCTCCGGGGAAGCCATATAGGCCAGCGCCGCCTGCACATCCGGATCGTTCAGTCTTTCTACCGCGCTGACAGGCTGCTCGGATTCAGGCTCATCTGCCGGTGCGCTGGAAATCTCTGCAGCGCTCTCGTAGTATGAACTGTCCTCCCCGCCCGTGACCGCTCTTGACATTCTCGATACTGCAAATGTCACCAGAACAATCGCGAACATGCCTACAAAAAGTACTGCCATCGCTATGATGAATCCGGAGGTGCTCATCCTGCCGTCATCATTTTTAACTTTTTCTTTTATCTCATCAATGTTTATCATATCTTCTGTATCAGTCGGGGCATCACGTCCGACTTCCGCTGCCGCCGGGATCTTATGTCTTTTCTTTCTTTCTGCTGCTTTCTTTCTGCCCCTAAGGAGTCTCTCCCGGAAGGATTTTTTCCTCTTTTCCCCTGCCTGCTTTTGCTTACCCTCGAGAACAAACTCCGGCACATCTATTCCCTTCTCCCTGCGCCGTTTTTCTTCCTCAAGTTTCTGATTCATATTCTCAAAGGGATCCCGTATCTCTCCGTCAGGCATAGTGCGGCGTCTTTTCTTTCTCTTTTTCCGCCGCTTCACACTCTCTCCGCTCTCTCCGAACATGCCGCGCACGACATCTTCAGTGATAAGTTCCTGACTGTTCCCCGCATCATAGCCATTCCCTTCCTCAGGCCGCGTACCGGGGTTATCTTTCTCAAACTCCTGCATGATTATTCATACTCCTTTTGACATAAGACGCGGCTAATGCCACATTTGCCCCTCAGCTTATCTCCGAAAAGAAAATCTCATAATAATCGTCTTCGCAGCGCAGCATCGGAGAATTCTCCCCTCCTCCGTTCGTACTCCGCCGCATAGCGGCATAGGCGTCTTCTCCCGCGCTGATAAGGTCCATCTCATACAGCGGAAAACCGTAGGATGTACTGAGTGAGCAGAACTCTTTCAGCGGATTATCCGCAAGTCGGGTGGCGAGAAGCGCCTCCCTTACCGCCGGATCTTTCAGTGCCAGTTTTTTAAGTCCGTAAAGGGCATCATTCACTTCCATACTCTAACTCCTCTAAATGTATGTCGGGCCCAACGGTTACTATGCCGGTCTCATTCCTCATACTCTATGCTGTTTTCTTCACACCATGCGCGGGCGATCAGCCCGTAGCAGCTGTTCCGGAAATACTTCCACTGCACATCGAGATCGTATGCGTGCACAACTGCAGAAAACGCTCCTGCCGGGTGATCGTCATCGAGCGCGCGCAGTAGAGCTGCCGCTGCCGCTGCGTCATGGACTTCATCCACAAAATCCGCCATCATGCCAAACTCATCCACCTCATATTCATTCGGAAGCGGCAGATAAAGTTCCGGATGGGCATCAATTCTGGCCATCAGGGCTTTGTCCTGTCCGATACCATATACCGAATCCATAAGCATGACCACTTCACCGGTCTCGGTGTAATAAAAGAACTGAGATTTCGCGTTCGAGTATTGGATTCCATCCACCACATCCTGCAGTTTAACTTTCATAAATATCCTCACTTTATTTAACTTCCCGCACACAGCTAAAGGAACAAGCCAGGCAGCGGGAATGCGTCCCGCTAAGATAATGCATAATTATAGCACGAAACAAAAGCCTTGTCATTACCTCGCGCGAAGGCCGTTCTCCCTGCACCACTCTGCAGCTATATCCCTGATCGCGGCAAGGCGATATTTCTCGTAGTCGGACGTCAGTCCAAGCGCCCCCACTGCTCTTCCGAAGGCTCTGAAAGGGTATGCGCTCTTCAGGATCTGTGTGAGGTGATCTTTTTCCTCTCCGTCAAGCAGGGTCTCGGTATATCCCACCATGATCCTGTAATTCTCATTGAGGCCCAGCACCGGCACATGAATGTAGTCCTTGGGATTGGCCTTTATATCTGCTGCCAGATCATCTGTCTCCACATAAGCACCCATTGCGGAAAATCCGGAAAACACAGGATTCACTTTCAGTACCACTTCCTCTGAAGGCTTATGATAATAATAATCGCCAGTCTTATTGGCGTATGCCATGGCGCTCACTATATCTTCAAGTTCCACCCTTGCCTTTCGTTTAAAAAAGTTGAACATAGTATCATCTCCTACATTTATTCTTCCACTTGGGCGAACAGGATATTGGTTCACCCACCGCCTGCAGAAGAGAGGGGCTTCCCCCACTCAGATAATAAGGCTGTATACGCCGGCACATACAAGATGAACCGCCATATACAGCCGCATTGCTGTTGCATAGTTCAAATTTTACATTTTTCAGGAACCGCTGCGCGATCCCTCGCCGAGTCTCGCGAGCGAGACTTGAATTATGACGGTTTGTCAATCCGGTCCCGGAGCTGTATCATCCTTCGGTCGAGCTGATTAATCATATCCGCTACATACAGAAGTTCCTCGGTGACAGACTGTTCATTGGGGATATCCCGCTTATATTTCATCTTATGATCGATACTTGCCCAGAAATCCATGGCAATCGTTCTGAGCTGCAGCTCCACCTTCATCATATACTTGCCGGAGGTGAGGTAAATCGGCACCTCAAGGATCAAATGCAGACTCCTGTAACCGTTATTTTTCGGATACTTGATATAATCCTTTTCCTCCAGAAGTATTATATCATCCTGTTGGATGAGGCAATCCCTGAGTTTATAGATATCATCAATGAACGAACATATGACACGGATTCCTGCAATATCCTGCAGATAGCGCTCAATGTTGCTGACGGTAAAATCGATTCCTCTGCGGTCAAGCTTCTCAAAAATACTTCTTGGTGTCTTGATTCTGCTCTTGATCGATTCAATGGGATTTCTGTTCTGCACCACAGCCAGTTCCCTGTCCAGGACTTCTATCTTGGTCTGCACCTCACTCATTGCGCATTCGTAATGCATCATGAGCATCTGGAAATTCGTGAGCTCATCCCTGAGGCTCAGCATTTCCCGCAGATATCCTTCCGGAGTTGACTGCCCGTACTTATCGACATTCATATCAACAAGATGATTCTCGAGATAACGAAGCAGAGTTCTTGTCTCCTTCTTGTCCCTCTTTTCCGGTGCCTCCTCATCGGCTCTCGGAAGCTCCGTCTCGTATTCTACTATGTCTGACAGGTCTATACCGCCTGCTGTTTTTTTCGTATCCTGGGCAGATACATTACTATCCATAAATTCACACCTTTCTACACACGCACTGCCCGTCAATTATATCACATGAGCTCTTCTTTTTGGGATTTTGCCATTCGGTTTTACAAAGATTTCATAATCTCGTGTAACAGTTCAGACAGACTGTTCTTGCAGTACAGCTGCCGGTATCAAAACATTCATCTTCGTGAGAAAAGACCGCGAATCTCTTCGATTGCCTTCTCTTCACGGCAGGCAGTCTTTTTCCAGATCTCAAGGGAATCCGTCACGCCGAAGCCTGACGGTACATGACCAAGATAGAGGACAGCCTCCCACAGACCGGGGTTCTTCTCAAAAATCGGCAGCAGTAATTTTGCGACATACAGGTTCTCGTCTCTTAAGTAGCAGTTAAGGGTGAACCTGAGTATCTGCCGCTCGGATGTCAGATCTATCTCCTTCGCGCCTTCAAGGATCTGTGCGGAGTACTCACTGAATTTGTGAGCGTATCTTTGCAGAGCGGGGTAGTCGTTGTATTTTTCATTTGTGAGTTCAAGGGAAAGCTTCCTGAGGAAAAAATGCGATGCCATTTCACAGACCGACTCCTCGAACCACCGAAGGTCCTCCCCAACGAAAAACGGTATCCGCATATGGCACAGCTCATGCGCGAACTGATATGCCGCCTGAGATATATACCTCAGCTCAGTGTTCAGATGGATTTCCCTGAGATTTCGATAACAGGCAGGGCTCTCCCCGCTTCTTTCGATTTTTATGTTCAGCGGCTGACCGGGTATGCCCGGCACATAGCGGTCGAACAAAGTCATAACACAGTCCAGCACGGTAATGAAATTTTCCGCCCGGTCAAAATCTGCGTCCGAGTAAAAATACGTACCCGGATGCGCAGGGAATTTCAGAAGGTACATAAGTGAAGCATCCTCCCGCTTTTTGAAATAACCCACCACCATTGAGGTGAAGGCCTCTCCCGCTGATATAAAGAGGCTGCCGCATCAAGGCGAGTCCCTGCCGTATATAGCAGGCTTTATCTGCATATGCCAGCTATATATCAGTTCGGACGCGTCTTATGCGACAGCCCTGCCAATTCAAAGTTCAGTCCACAAGAGAATCGAGATATCCGAGAAGGCGCTTCTTCTTCGATGCCTCGAGCCGGTGAAAGCGCCTCAGAAAGGCATACTCCTCAGACTTATTGTCAACCACGATATACTGCATTTCCACGCCGTTTTCGACCCCTTCCGCCGTCCCGGCAAGCAGCTCGTAAGGTGATACATCAAGCACGCTGCAGATTTCCATGATCTTCTCCGCAGAGGGATTAGTCTTCTTCCGTTTCCAGTCACTGATCGCGCTCTGCGAGATTCCGGTCTTCTGTGCAAATTCGCGCTGCGTCATGCCCCTTTCAGCAAGGAGCTCAAAGATCTTCTCGCTAATCGTTGCCATATTCTATTAACCCCTTTTGTGATTGATGTTCCGGCTCCCCCGCTGCCACCTGCAGCACCGGAACACCCCCGGCAGTTACTCCTCTAAGCCATCCGTGTCTTCTTCGTAAATGAAGTAGTCCGGATCAAGTTCTCCGGCAAATGCCTTATTGGCGAGTTCTTCCGCCGCTTCCTCATCACCCTCCCTGATATTACGAAGAATGATAACCGATGCGAGAAGTTCTGCCGGGAAGAACTCGTCCAGCCTATAGATATAGCTGATACGAAGACTTGCATCATCTTCCGACAAAGCTTCCATGAAATCGACATATTTCTGATAATTGTCCGTGACCTCCTCCGGAGTCATCGCGCGCGCTTCATCAAGGCGCACCTCCGCTTTATATGAATCAAGCAGGTCAGCAACACTCGCATCATCGGTCTCAAGTCCCATAAACGCTGCGGCTGCGCGGACATACCCGCCTTTTGTGAGTTCTTCTTTCTTGGTCGCCAGATTCTCCTCCATCACGGTGAGCTCATCCGGGATCTCATCTGAGTCCATAATTTCCGTGTAGTTCGAGATGAACTGCTGCTGAAGAGATGTAATGCCCTGAAGGCCGTTTATCAGCCTTTCGCTGAGAGTATCCGGGATAGCCCCGTCCTTCTCAGCGTATGCGGAAAGCTCCCTGGCTGACTCCTTAAGGCTGTCCTTCTCAAGCCGGATCTGTGCGACAAGCTGTTTTGCGTTCTGTAATACTTCCAACTTATTCATAGTAAAACTCCCTTCTTTATAATGCAGCGGCAGACCGTCCTTGCCGTCGACCGTTTATTTCCGATCCGGCTTCAGTCCGAAGTCCTGCCTGCAATCTCCATAAACAAACTCAATACTCTTCGTCGTAATCGGCGTAGTCCCCGTCGTCATAGTCGGCTTCTTCGTCCGTATCCCCGTAGTCCCCGTCGTAGTTTTCGCCATCTTCTCCTTCCGTGTTCTCAGAATACTCTGTCTCCGTGTAATCCGCCGTGCTCTGTCCCTGTGACTCTGTCTCCGCGCTGCCTTCCGTGCTTTGCCCGGATGACCCTGTCTCGCTGTTATTATTCGCACTCTGGCCGGATGACCACTCTGTCAGCGGTACCCCCGGCTCCGCTGTCAGATCCTTGATCTTCGTAATAATTCTCGCGATCTCATCCGGATCTTCATACGGCGTCGGCTGATAATTGTTATAACTCGAAGCGGACGAAATGCTGATCGGAATAAGATTTGTCACATTATCCTCAACCAGCTCTCCGCCGTTTACCGTAAAGGTCTGCTGGTAAATAAAAGAATCCATATCAGACGGCTCATAATTACCGCCGAAGCAGAAATTCCCGAGGCTGTACACAATGTTCTTTCCCTTATAAGTCTCGATGGCCTGCACTCTGTGAGGATGGTGACCGATGACCAGATCAGCGCCGTGGTCGATTGCTATGCGTCCGAGATCATACTGGTCCTGATCATAATAGTACTGCGCTTCCTCGCCCCAGTGCATTGTTACGACTACGATCTGTGCTCCCTGAGCCTTGACCGCATCGATCTGCTCGATCATCTTGTACTGGCAGTCCTTCTCCTCAAAGAGCTCTAGAATGCCGACCAGTCCGACTTTCACTCCCTTGACATCGACGACCTTGCTGTCGGAATAACCGAATGTCGTAATTCCGGCTTCAGACAGATACTGCAATGTATCCGTGTAACTCTGCTCGCCGTAATCCTCACTGTGGTTGTTAGCCATATTGGCAGCGTCCACACCGGAGGTTGAAAGAATCTTAACATATGACGGATCCGCCTTGAACGCGTACTGCTTGTCGACTCTCTCACTCGAGTCGACATTCGTAAGGGTCCCTTCAAAATTGACCACGGTGAGATCGTCCTGTTCAAATATGTTCTTCACATTGGCAAAGAAATACTCGTAGCCGTTCTCCTCATAAAACGCGTCAAAACTGGTATCATAATCGAAACTCTGATCTCGTCCGAATGTGCAGTCTCCTGTAAATGTCAGAGTGATGCTCTCGGAGACAGGCTCAGGCGTGATTACCGCAACCGTGGACTCATCCGCCGGCACTGTGCCGTCCGCACCCGTGGTCTCTTCCTGCGCAGCCTGCGTACTCCCCTGTGCACGCTCTTCACCGGTCTCTTTTTTTCCGCCGGACACCCGGTGGAATATAAGCAGACCGATTAGCAGCAGAATGACGAGAGCACCGGCACCGATGGCGATCTTCTGCATTTTTCTCTGCTCGGCCGCACGCTTTCTTGCCGCGCGCTGCTTAGCCGCGCGCCGTCTTGCTCTTCGCTCTTCCTCAGAGTGCTCGCCCATGCGAAGTTCTTCCTCCGCAAGAAGTCCGCTCTCAAGTTCCTTCTGCTCCTCCTCTTCCCTCTGTTTTCTGAGAGTCTCCTGATCCGGCTCGGGCGGCTCATCCGGAAGGAAAGAGTATGTAGTACTCCGTCGCTCGCGCACGCCGTCCGCGTTGACCGTCTCAAAGTACTTGGGTCGGCTGTTCCCCTCATCCGCGGATCCGCGGATGACAGCCTCACTGTCATCATCCCTCTTTTTGCTCTTTTGTATTTCGTCAGTGCGCTCCGCCGGACGTTTTCTCCTGCGCGGAGTCGTATCCTCAGCACCTTCAGCCGAACGTTTCTTCCTGCGCGGTGCCGTCTCGTCGGCGTTCTCTGCCGGACGCTTTTTCCTGCGCGGCGCCGTCTCGTCGGCGCTCTCTGCCGGTCGCTTTTTCCTGCGCGGCACTGTTTCGTCGGCACTCTCTGCCGGTCGCTTTTTCCTGCGCGGTGCCGTCCCGTCGGCGCTCTCTGCCGGTCGCTTTTTCCTGCGCGGTGCCGTCTCGTCGGCGCTCTCTGCCGGTCGCTTTTTCCTGCGCGGCGCTGCCTCGTCGGCGTTTTCAGCCGTGCGCTTCTTCTTTCGAGGCGCTGCCTCATCGTTGCTCTCTGCCTGGTGCTTCTTTCTGCGCGGCTTCGTCTCGCCGCTGCCCGGCCGCTCCTCGCGGCGCTTCACCGGCGCGGCTTTATCATGTTCTGCGGTATCGCTTGTATTTGCAGAAGGCTCCTTATCGATGCCCTCCATCATTTCATCGTCTTTACCCAAATTATATACCCCCACTTTTGTTATCCGGCAAATCTCACGCCATCAAACAGGTCAGAGATGTCCTCACCGTCTATAGTCTGCGGCCAATTCGAGGAATCGACCGTCACTCGCGCGATTCTGCCGTCCGAAAGGACCAGATCAACAGTTTTCTCTCCGTCGGTCCTGTATATCGTCCACTCGGTCCCGGATTTGATCGTCTGATTCTTTTTCTTCACCCGTCCACGCTCATTTACAATGCTGCATGAAATGGCCTTTTTGCTTTTCAGGGTCAGATTACTGTGGACATAATAGTATGCGTCATCAGATTTCGGAATTCCGTTTGTTCCTACATAATAGGATCTGCCTGCTGTGTATGTGCTGAGAATATCCATATTGGAAGCCAGCTCGAACGACTCGGGATCGGTCAGCAGCGCTTCGCTGCTAAGATCTGTCTCGACATCATAGTGATTGGACCTTCCGGCATTATCTACGTGACCGCTGTAAGACGGCACGCCCTTGCCGAGGCCGAAGATATTCAGCTGCTGATAATCACTATCCTGGGTGCAGAAGAGATAAATATAATCTCCGTCTTCTGTGTGCACATACGTCGGAATCATCGTATTGCTGATAAAACTTGCCCCGGCGGATTCGTCATTCAACGTGACAGTCACGCCGTCATAGCCATATTCTTCGCCCTCATTTCCCTCGATCGTAAGAACATCGGCCTCACCGTCATCATCGAAGTCAAATGTAAATGCCTGGGACATGTCAAGTCCGACAGCATAGCTTGCCGGCACGCTTTCTCCCACCGGTCTGAACAATTTCTTCTCTTCAGAGCGCAGTATTGTAAGAGCCATGACCTCATCATCCTGAACAAAATAGAATGTGATCCCGTCATAGCCGAGTGTCCAGACGTAATCTTTGTCCTCATATTCACCGAGAAGATCTTCGAACACGTCATCGGAGATATCGGGATACGACTCTTTCTGCCGTTTTGCAAGAAGTTCCGGGAGAAGATCCGTGTCGGCAATAACTTTCGACAGTGTCAGCTCACGTCCGGTCTTACTGTCCACAGTGTGGGCCGCCAGACTCACCTCATCATGCTCTCCGCCTGTCAACGTTGTCTTTTCATAGTAGCTGAAGATACTGGAGTCTGTTCTGACAGGCACCACCGTAAGATTCAGTTCATACGCTTTGAAATCATTTTTGTCATCCGCGTACGCGTCTTTCGCCTCATCAAGCAGCTCATCAAATGTATCTTCGCCGGCAGCTATTGTATCATCCGACAGCGATTCAAGACGGCCGGCAAGCTTCTCATACCTTTCCCCGTCATCCTCTCCGAGTGCCAGATACTGGACAGTCGAACCCAGGTAGGATACATCCTCTCTGGAATCATACTCATAGTCATAAATCGACACCCTCTCAACTGAAAGCTGCACCGGGGCATCTTTTGAGATCGTATCGTTCTTAGTGCTGCCCGACGCGACGGAAGAATCGGTCGGTACCGAATCAGTCAGGCTGTCTGTCTTCTTACTATCTGTTCTGCTTTCCGCCATCCCGCCTGCCATATCCGCGCTGTCTGTCACCGGCGAATCTGCCGCCGTGCTGTCATCCGGAGCGGTTCCTGCCGGTTTTGTCACTGTCTCGTTGCCGGACGCTGCCGCGCCGGACTCATCTTTTACGAACAGAGGCGAATCGACACCATTGTAATCTACTTTCGGCATGCCGCAGCCTGACAGCATAAAAGCCAGAAGGCCAAGAGCAATTAATTTCTTCGCTTTCATTTTTCCCTCAAAGACGCCTTTATACGGCGTTTATATATGTTAAAGTATACTGCGGCATGACCTGCAGCCAGTGCTGTCCCTCACCCGCAGTTAAATCGGTATAATATCACAACATCTATGATACTGTCAAAACTCACTTTTTTCAAATAATTTATCCCTTTTTTAAAAATTCTCCTCAAAAGCCGACACACAATCCTCCCTGTACACTGTTACGGAGTGACTCTCATATTACCTAAACGCAGATCTGCGTGTACGCGCTTTGACATTCCCGAAAAACATGATACAGTATAGGGAAAACGCCTGTTGGAGCAATCAGATATGCGTCATGTTATTTACGACACAGACAATAGACCGAAGTCCAGACGGATCCTTACATACACAGCCGGTCCCGAAGATGAAGGCAGGCCGGTGAGAGACATCATATTGTACAAATGGAAACTTGTCGCCCACGATGTCGCAAGAGCCAAGTATGGAACTCCGGACGGCATCACCGTGGACGGTGAGGTCGTCTGGGTGAACCGGCGCCTGCATGAGGGAAATATACTGCGCGTTGTCATCACGGACCACGCACCGGGCAGCATCATTCCGTCAGAAGGCCGGCTCGACATCGTCTATGAAGATGAAGATCTCATATGTATCAACAAACCGTCGGGGATCGTTGTCCATCCGTCCCACGGACACTACGCAGACTCGCTGGCCAACTATCTCGCGTATTACTTTAATGAGAAGGGTGAGCCGCACGAGATCCGGACAATCGGCAGACTGGATAAAGATACTTCAGGTCTTCTGCTGTTCGGAAAAAGCCGGTCAGCAGTCGGTCTCATGGATGCGCAGGCAGCTGAGGGAACAAGGACCAAAGTGTATCTTGCGCTCTGCGAGGGGGAATTTGCCGAATCCGAAGGATATGTGGATACTCCGATCATGAGGGCATTCGACGGTAATATTAAGCGGGTCGCGAAAGACGGAGGCGATACTGCCTTCACATCCTATAAGGTGGAAGCGCAATACGAAGGGTTTGCGCTTGTGCGCCTGTCCCTTATGACAGGTCGTACCCACCAGATCCGTGTCCATATGAGCCATATCGGACATCCCCTGCTCGGGGATCCTCTGTACGGAAACGGTCCGTTTACGCACCCATGCTCGCCCGATATAAAAATAAGCCGGACTGCGCTGCACGCGTCAGCCCTGGCCTTCAATCAGCCATTCGCCGGTAACCGGATCGAGCTCTCTTCAGACCTGCCGTCAGACATGGCAGCTTTCGTCACAAACACCCCTGTCGCAGGTAAATTAGTAACAGATCAGACTGGCTGCCTGTAAGTTCCGGAATCCGGCGCAAAGCATCCATCTTCGTGAGAAAAGCATTGCTGGTCCGACCGAGAGATCAAAAAGCGAGTAAGCGCTTTTTAAGCTCGCAGGGCAGGACTTGCGCTTTTCGATGAAGATGATGTTTGCGCCGGAAACGTAATGCATTAACAGCCAGTCCGAACTGTCACATACGCTTGATCTGTAATAGCGATGAGTGTATGTTACATTTGCAATTGCAGGCTTTTGTGCTATACTTTCGTATGTCCTTAGAGTCAATATGCTGCGTTAAGCGGCAGCAATTATAAAGCAGCCGGATGACGTTCGGCTTCGCGGCACACGCCGCAGGAGGTATCTATGAATTTTGTTTTTATCTCACCACAGTTCCCGCATACCTACTGGAATTTCTGCGACAGATTAAAGAGAAACGGTGTGTGTGTCCTCGGTATCGGCGACACACCTTATGACAACCTTAGCAGCGAGCTTAAGGGAGCCCTGACCGAATACTACAAGGTCGAGTCACTGGAGAACTACGATGAAGTCTTCCGGGCCTGCGCTTTCTTCTCCTTCAAGTACGGAAAGATCGACTGGATCGAGTCCAACAATGAATACTGGCTTGAGCAGGATGCCCGTCTCCGCACGGATTTCAATGTGACGACCGGCATAAGAGCCGACCGGATCAACAATTTCAAGCACAAATCCACAATGAAGAAGTTCTATGCCGACGCGCATGTTCCGAGCGCCAAGTGCCATCTGGCATCTACATTCGAGGACGCGCTCGGCTTCGTAGCGGAAGTCGGTTATCCCATCATCATCAAGCCGGACATCGGTGTAGGCGCGTCTGACACTCACAAAATAAGGAACGAGGAAGAGCTTGCCGCGTTCTTTAACGAGCCACGCCATGTCCAGTACCTCATGGAAGAATTCATTGACGGCGAGCTTTTCTCCTACGACGCGATCACGTCCTCGACCTGCGAGCCGCTGTTCGAGTCTATGACCAGCTGGCCGCCCTCGATCATGGATATCGTGAATGATGAGCTGGAGCTCGTGTACTATGTCGCGGGTGACGTTCCTGAAGGTCTCCGCCGGGCGGGCCGGGCTACAGTAAAGGCTTTCGGCGCCGACAGACGCTTCGTGCATCTGGAATTCTTCCGTCTCAAAGCGGACAAGGAAGGCATCGGCAAAAAGGGTGACTTCGTCGGCCTTGAGGTAAACATGCGTCCCGCAGGCGGATATACCCCGGATATGATGAACTTTGCCCACAGCATCGATGTATATCAGATCTACGCCGACATGGTGACATCCGACGCCCGCCTCTTCCCGTACCCGGATAAAGAGTACTGCTGCTGCTATGTAAGCCGCCGCGATAAGAACAGTTATGTCCACTCTCACGAGGAAATACTCGCTAAATACGGCAGCCGCATGGTCATGTGCGAGCGCATCCCGGAAATTCTGTCCGGAGCGATGGGCAATCAGATGTATACCGTGAAGCTTGAAAATGAAAATGAGGCAAATGAATTCATCGCGTTCGTGCTCGGGCACTGACCCGGCGGGACTGCATTTGCAACAAAATAGTTTCACACTTGACAGAACCGCGGAATGAATGTCAGCGCCTGCCGGCATCGCCGCTAATATAAGGGGGAATATGAATGGAAAAGAGATATTTTAAAGAATACAGCTATAGGCTCGGACGTGATATGGAGTTCGTCACGTACGGCACCACCGGAAAGCTCGTGGTCGTCTTTCCGTCGCAGAACGGACGCTTCTTCGACTATGAGAACTTTAATATGACAGATGTCTGCGCGCCGTGGGTCGAATCCGGCAAGATCCAGCTTGTCTGTCCCGACGGCATCGATCTCGAATCCTGGTCCAACGAGTGGGGCGATATGCACCAGCGTCTGCTCATGCAGGAGAGATGGTTCTCCTATGTAAATGAAGAGTTCCTTCCCTCCGTCAGGGCTAAAAATGGCAGCGAAGCGGCTTACGGAAGAGCCATCACGACAGGCTGCAGCATGGGAGCGACTCACGCGGCCAACTTCTTCTTCCGCCGTCCGGACCTCTATGACACGGTCATCGCTCTCTCCGGAGCCTATGATGCCTACCTGTTCTTTAAGAACACGGACGACCCGCTGGCTTACGAGAACTCACCGGTCCATTTCCTTCGGAACATGCCGGCCGACCATCCGTACATGGAGCTGTACAGAAACTCAAATATCATCATATGTGTCGGTCAGGGAGCGTGGGAGGATGAACTTCTTGCCAGCACGAGAGAGCTTGACGCCGTGCTCCGCGAGAAAAATATTCCCGCCTGGATTGATTACTGGGGCTACGACGTGAACCACGACTGGCCGTGGTGGAGAAAGCAGATGCCCTATTTCCTCGGCAATGTGCTCGGCCAGCCGTAAATGATACCTTGCTATGCATTCGAGGGGCTGTCAATGACAGCCCCTCGTTTATGTTACATTCAAAAACTTTCCACTTGTCGATCTATGATAAGTCGAAATCGAAAATAATACGCGAGCGGGAGCGTCCCTGAGAAAGTATATTTTACGATGAGACTGTCCTTAACTGCGTGTGGGAAGTTACTTATTTAAAAATTCTCTGAGCGCCGGCAGCTCTTCAAGCATTGTCTGCCTTCCGATGTCATAGACGCGGATGAGTTCCCTCGGATCATGCTCGGTCGAGCCGATTCTGAGCGGTCCCGGCGGGCAGATGATGAATGCGTCTCCGCTCGCCGCCCTTGACTTGATGTACGCCCTCTCCCTGTTGTAGCGCATATGGCGGGTGGCTACCGCGTTAATAAGGGCAGGATAGTCTTTATAGACCCGGCGAATAAGCGGCAGGGCTTTATTAGGCTTTTTCACAAAGTTATATGGCTGAGTGAGAACGACCAGATTCCGGTCATAGCCCTTTTCCTCGAGGAACCTCAGGGGAATCGAATCCGATATGCCCCCGTCAAGAAGCTTCCAGTGGCGGATCTTCACCGGCTCCGAGACAATCGGCATCGACGCGGATGCCATGAACCAGTAAAGGTCCTCGCCGTCACCCTTCTTAAGATGTCTGAAGACTGCTTTCCCGGTCTCCATATCTGTGCATCCGCAGTAGAATTCCATCGGGTTTGCCCTGTAAGCTGGTATATCGAATAGATCCAGTTTATATGGAATCTCCGTGTAGCAAAATTCAGCTCCGTACAGGGTACCGGTCGTGATTAGTGATCGCATGGACGCAAAGCGCCAGTCCCGGCAGTATTTCAGATTATATCTGATTACTCTTCCGTGCTGCCTTGATTTCAGGTTACAGCCGAAGGCAGCTCCGGCGGATACACCGACCCCGCCGTCAAAAGATATGTCATTTTCCATGAGCACATCAATGACACCGGCAGTAAACATCCCGCGCATAGCGCCGCCTTCCATCACAATTCCCGTTTTCATATAAATCCTTTCAAATGCGGCAGACCGTTCCGTCGGCTGAAAACGCCCACGGAAGACTGCAGTCCGCATGTTTGTCAGGCATCCGCAAGAAATGCGAGATAGCCTCTGTATGTTTCATATATATCCGCTTTGGACGTTGCCTCCCACGGCGCGTGCATATTCAGCACTGGAACACCGCAGTCTATGACCTCCATGCCGTAAAGGGCAAGGATATAGGCGATCGTGCCGCCTCCACCAAGGTCAACGCGGCCAAGCTCAGACGTCTGGAACACAACATCATTTTTATCAAGTATGTCACGAAGGCGCGCAATGTACTCTGCATTGGCATCATTGCTGCCGGATTTTCCGCGGGCTCCCGTGAACTTGTGGAAGCACATACCTCCGCCGAGGTAAGCTATGTTCTTCTTTTCAAATGCCGACGCGTAATTCGGGTCGAACGCACTTGCGACATCCGAGGAGAGCATGCGAGAAGCCGCCAGGCATCTCCTAAGGCCGAGCTCGCTGTAGGTCCCGGTCAGATTCATGATTTCGGCGATCGTATTTTCAAAGAACATGGACCTCATCCCGGTCGCGCCGACAGAGCCGATCTCCTCTTTGTCGACAAGAATACAGCACGCTGTGCGGTCCACATCACCTGCTTCAAAAATCGCGCGGAGGGACGGATATGCACAGGCACGGTCATCCTGACCGTAAGACAGAATCATAGAGCGGTCGAGACCGGCATCCCGAGCTTTTCCCGCCGGAACAATTTCCAGTTCCGCCGAAATAAAGTCATCTTCCTCGACATCGTATTCATCCTTAAGTATTGCGAGGATTGCGCGCTTCACTGCTCCGCGCAGTTTTTTGGACTCCGACTGCTCAGCTTTTTCCTGACGGGCAGCGTACATCTGACCGCGTGTCAGAGTATCGTCTTCATCCTCCTCGTCATTTTTCCCGCTATCAATGATAAACGGCTTATTGCCGACAACCAGGTCCAGAGCTTCGCCCGTGACCGCCTCTGATGTCTTTTTAGCCATCTGTTCCTGGGACAGGTGGATAAGCAGATCAGAAATGAAGAATACAGGATCGTCCTCATCCTCACCTATGTTCAGGATAGCTGTCGTCCCATCCTTTCTGACGATGACACCGTGCAGGGCAAGCGGCAGAGTGACGTAAAGATACTTCTTGATACCGCCGTAATAATGGGTATCGAGATAGGCAAGTCCGCTGTCCTCATACAGCGGGTTCTGCTTGACATCGAGTCTCGGGGAGTCGATATGAGCACCGAGGATATTCATTCCGTTCTCCATCGGCTGATGGCCGATTTTCATCAGTATAACAGTCTTATTCATCCACACTGCATATACCTTGTCACCGGGAGACAAGGTTTTACCATCCTCTATCAATCTTGCGAGCTCAACGAATCCGCGTTCCTCCGCCTCATTCACGATCGTGTCCACGCACTCGCGCTCTGTCTTGGATATATTGAGGAACTGCTTGTATTCCTCAGCAAAATCATAGGCTTCCTTTATTCGCTTATCATTGTAGGCCGCCCATACATTTCTTCTGTTCATATAATTCCTTTCAGCTTTTCTCTCCAGAGTCTCCCGACCGGGAGACCGACAACGTTTGTGTAGTCACCTTCAATTTTTTCGATATGGCGCGCAAATATTCCCTGGATCCCATATGATCCCGCCTTGTCAAACGGTTCTCCTGTCGCGATATAGGCATCGATCTCGGCATCTGTCAGCGGAGCGACGAACACATCAGTCCGCTCTGCAAATGCAGTCTCCCGGAATCCCCGGTCTTCGCTTAGAGTGCCGTCGCTGTCGTCGCAGGAGCCGCCTTTGTCACAAGGCACTTCTATCACACAGACACCTGTATAGACCTGATGCACATTACCGGAAAGCTCCCTGAGCATCCGACGGGCGTCATCGGGGTCTTTCGGTTTTCCGAGGACCTCACCTTCATATACAACGATCGTATCGGCACCGATCACATGCGCAGCCTCCCCTGTATGATGAGACGCGACAGCAAGGGCTTTCCGCCTGGCAAGTTCCTGAACTATAACAGCGGGTTCTGTGCCGCTGACATTTTCATCAGTGTCAGAAACTTCGACAGTGAAGGGAACTCCGATCTGGGCAAGGAGCTCACGCCGCCTCGGCGACTGGGACGCAAGTATAATTTTTGTCATCACAGGGCCTTCTTTATAGCTTCAAGGAAGTCATCGAACTCCTCGAACGCTTCGAGGTCCGGATTGTCTTTCATGATCTGCTCGGTGCTGCGGAACAGGAAGCCGGCCTTTGAAGCCCGGATCATAGCAAGGTCATTGTGGCTGTCGCCGGCAGCGATGGTCTCAAAGCCCGCGGACTGCAGAGCTCTGACTGTCGTCAGCTTGGACTGCGCGCAGCGCATTCTGTAGCCGGTGATCTCACCGTTCTCACCCACCTCGAGAGTGTTGCAGAACAGAGTCGGATAGCCGAGCTTCTTCATGAGCGGCATCGCGAACTGGGTAAAGGTGTCACTGATGATGATGACCTGGGTGACTTTTCTCAGCTCATCAAGAAATTCCTTAGCTCCCGGCAGCGGATCGATCTTCTCGATCGTAGCCTGGATTTCCCGAAGACCGAGCCCATGCTCTTTCAGTATGCCGAGTCTCCACTTCATGAGCTTGTCATAGTCCGGCTCATCGCGGGTCGTGCGGCGAAGTTCGGGGATTCCGCTGGCCTCCGAAAACGCGATCCAGATTTCAGGAACAAGGACGCCTTCCATATCAAGGCAGACAACATTCAGATTACTCATACTCTTCTCTCCTTTAAAATCATACGCTCATCCGATACAATGACCGAATACTCGTTTTCTTTCATTCAAGTCTCGCCTATCGTCCCTGCATCGCTTGCACAGTCACAGAAAAGCAGACTATAGTAATCTTATCAAAATTGAAAAACAATGTAAACGGACATTTGAGGATATAACACATGGCTGATTCTGACTATATGGCAGGCCGCATCCGGGATCTCGCCCGCAATGCCTATTTAAATGACTATATCACGCACACCGATTTTCTTTCAGCCTCCGAGCAGGCCGCGTTTTACACGGCGCTGCGAAAGCTCGGAGTGCCTCCTCTGGTGGATCGGGTAGAAGGCGCACAGTATCTCCTCTGCGGAGGATTCGATGAGGCAGAGCGTCAGGCAGTAGTTTTTCTTCCGTCATGGCTGGATGCGGAAACATATAAAGCACAGGAAGAAGATGATCCACAGGTCATAACATGCCTGCAAATATCTCCTGCAGCCGCAAAATTCGCAGATGCTCTCTCACACAGAGATTATCTCGGTGCTCTCATGAATCTGGGAATCACCCGAGGACAGGTCGGTGATATCCTGATCGACAGGGAAGACTCCTCCGCCTATGTGTTTGTCTTCAGAGATATGGCTGATTTTATATGCAGTGAACTCTCCCGCGTCAGGCATACGACAGTGATCCCTCGCATGGTGCCCCCGTCATCGTGCACTGTGAGACCGGAATTTGAGATCCGGGAGGGTTCCGTCGCCTCACCAAGGCTCGACGCGGTCCTGTCATTTGTCTGCAGGCTGGCCAGGGGTAAAGCCCAGGAACTGATTGATCGGGAAGCAGTCACGGTAGACGGTCAGACCGCACTTTCCGGAGCTCACGAGCTGAAAGAGGGCTCCAGAGTATCCGTGAGGGGCTTCGGAAAATTCGTATTTGTGGGTTCCCGCGGAACGACAAAGAAAGGCCGAAGTTATATCGAGGTTAAAATTTACAAATAAAATAGCCCGCACCGGGGAAAAGCCATCCCCCTGCGGGCTTATTTTATATCAGTTCTGATCGATCGGTCCCATTCTTCCGAGGTATTGGGCCGGTATGTGTTTTTCGAGAAGACTCTCAATGTAGTCCATAGACATAGGCTGTCCATCCGTGCTAACAGTGGCTGTGCCGTGCATAAGGGCCAACTCGTCAGAGTACATACTTAACGGATACAGGGCAAGATTCTCTCGGTCACCCGTATAATGAGTGACAATCGGGAGAAATCCCATCGCGGTCGGCTTTACTTTGCCTGACGCGTCCTTTGTGACTTGTACATTTAACATTCCGCTGACCAGCTGGTCTCTGACCTTCTGCGCACTGAAGAAATTGCCGAGCGAGTAGATGACCGGGCACTTCTGTCCGTCGCTCTCGCGTGTCAGGGTCACAAGGTCCTGAAGGACATGTGAATGATTTCCGAATACGATATCAGCGCCCCAGTCAACAAGTTTCTGGGCTTCATTATAGACATAATCATTTGTCACATCCGTATTCTCGTCTCCCCAGTGAGCGTGGACAACAACAATGTCCGCCTTCTCTTTGGCTTCCTCGATCATGCTTCTCACAAGATCCGGATCATTCATGTAGACAACAATCGCGCTATAGCTGGACGGCAGCTCATCATTCGTCATCTCGACAAAGCTGAGAAATGCAACCTTGATTCCATTTTTTTCAATGATCCGGAAGTCAAAAAGATCATCGTAGCCGTAATAAAAGCCGGTGCAGGGAATGTTCTTTTCATCCCAATATTCGCGCGTCACATATGCTCCGTCAACACCCATATCGAACATGTGGTTATTTCCCATATTTGCAACATCAAAACCTGCGTCGATCAGAGCATCTCCCATCTCTGTCGGGGTGTTAAAGTGCGGGTAACCGGATGCCGATCCGAGTGCTGTGGCAAGAGGTGTCTCCTGGTTCACAGTTGCCAGATCCGCTGAGGATATGAAGGGCTTGATATTCTTATAGAACGGACGGAAATCGTAACCGGAGCCGGTGCTGGCTGTGAGAAATACCTGCTCATGGGCAAGGTTATCTCCGACACCCAGTATGGTGATACTGTTGTCATCCACCGCCTGTGCTCCGCCATCAAGGAATGTTTCCGTCTTCTTCTGAAGTTCCGTCTGTACCGCCGCAAGGCTTGACTCATCCGCGACCACGCTCTCTGTCACTTCCGGTTTCGGGGCCTTTCCCTTGTTTCGGATTCCCCTGGCAACGAAAAGAACAATCAGGAACAGTATGAGACAGAAAACTGCTTTGATGAGAATTGCGATGAGTGAAGTATCTACGACGAGATCTTTGAGCACGTCCATATAAGTGCGCTTCTTTTTCTGTCTGGTCCGGACACTTCCCGGGCGCTCTGTCACGGTCCTTCTCTTTTTCGATGAACCTTCTATGCCTTCCGGTCTGCGTCTCTTCTGCGGTGCGCCCTGCGTACTCTCAGGCCTGCGTCTCTTCTTCGGAGCCCCCTCCGCGCTCTCAGGCCTGCGCTTTTTCTTCGGAGCACCCTCCGCGCTCACCGGCCTCTTCTTTTTCTTCGGAGCCTCCTCCGCGCTTACCAGCCTCTTCTTTTTCTTCGGAGCCTCCTCCGCGCTCACCGGCCTCTTCTTTTTCTTCGGAGCCCCCTCCGCGCTCACCGGCCTCTTCTTTTTCTTCGGAGTCCCCTCCGTGCTTACCGGTCCGGCCTTCTTCTGCGGAGTACCCTCCGCGCTCACCGGCCTCTTCTTTTTCTTCGGTGTGCTTTCAGAATTGCCTGTATCAGATATCACGGGCTCGCTCTTATCAACAGCATCGCTCTTCAGTGCACTGCTGTCCGCAGACTGTGGCGGTCTTTTCTTTGGGCGACGCTTCTTTTGGATTTTTGGAGTTTCATCCGGAAGACTGACAGGGCTTTCATCCCTGACGGTTTCGTCCGCAAGACCGTTCTGATTTAATTCCCGCTTGTCCATAAGTCTCTCCCTGCAAAATAATATCCCTATTATTATAAAACAAAACTCCGGAATAATCGAACTAAATTATACCTTATAGTTGTGAAATCAGCGATAAATCAGTCTGAATATCCGAAATAAGCTCTCGTAAAGCACAAAACTCCCCACTTTCTAACATAAAAGTGGGAAGTTTTATCATTTTGTCTTAAATATGAATTTATCCTGGATCTTATATGCGGCAAAGAAGAGAGCCAGATCGACCACAACTTTCAGCCGCACCGCACCGCCTCCGATGATCATCTCAAGGAAGTGAACAGTGAAAGCGGAGATAGAACACTGCACTGCTGTTAGCGCCATGAACTGCCTAAGAGACTTACGCCTGCTCTCATTGCTCTTGAACACCAGGGCACGGCTCAGGAAGTAATTGAACGTGGCTGATACTGACCTTGCCAGAAACGTCGATACAATGATCGGGTAAGGCACATTCTTAAACAAGAAAGCCGTGAATATCCAGAACAGGAAAATATCGATACAAGCCGCAAATATCGATGTGGCACCGAACACCATAAGCTTCCTGAATATGACTACAAAAATCAGAATAGTGTTCCATACCAGATTAAAGTGGGTCTCGGCATCAGGGTTCGGCTCTGTGAGTTCAATCGGTATCTCCGAATACCCGAAATCTTTCATGCCGATAAGATACGATGTCTCATAAGCGTAGGAGCGCTCAGGGAATTTCATGCACACCTTGACCTGCCTGTCCGGAATCCCTCGAAGCGTGCACAGCACATCACTGCAGCGGGCATTAAAAAGATAATGGAACCACAGCACTGCAATTCTGCTGCCCTTTCGAGTCGCATTTGACATATATGGACTGTCAAAGCTGCGAGTACCGAGCACGAGCTTGGGTTTCAACCTGTCATTCTGCTTCTCGAGCTCCTCTGAAATTTTAATAATATCACTGACCCGGTCACATCCGTCCGAGTTGACGGTTATAAGGCCGTCCCTCTTTCCCGAATATGTCTCGAGGTATTCCCTCATACCGGTCTTAAGCGCCATGCCCTTCCCGCGATTCGACTGGTGATGGAACACCGTACATCCCATCTCCCCGGCTTTGCTGAAAAGGTCTGATTTTTCCTGCCTGCTGCCATCGTCGACAATAATGATATCGCGAAATCCTTCATCCATGAGTTCCTGGATATATGAGCAGAAATTTTTTGGCGGGTCATAAGCCGGAATTAAGATCACACTTCTTCTTTCCACAAAAAATCTCCATATACCTAAAGCTTTCTGCGCTGAATATTACCTATGAAAATATCAGATTTCCATCTTATATGCAAGTAAATTTTGCATTCCCTTTACATTAGGCAGTACTAATACACAGCTTCCCATTCTCGCCTGCCTTATATATCTCAGTGTGAGATGCGCCATATGATTCAACCCTTTATTCTACGCGGTACAGGCGATAATTACCGTCCTCGGATTCAAAGACGAGCGAAAGCGCATTGGCAATCACATCCTCCCTCGCCTCCACATCGTCGTAATACATTCCCCTCTCATAAAGCACATAGTTGATGTTCTCCTCGCTCAGGGTTCTCAAAAGCTCAGCTTCATCATCAATCGTATATATATATTTTGCCATTTCAAAGCGGTAGTCCGTGTCGTATCCCGCCGACCACGCATAATATGGCCATCCGCAGTACATACGGCATCCGCTGACCGTGAAATCAGATACAGAATCCGGTCCTGACAGCACTAAATCGTCCCATGTCAGGTTGTCCCTGATAAAATGCCCAAGCTCGCTCTCCGTGTCGACTGCAAATTCGTGGTCTTTACCGTTGTTCCTTATGATGATCACAAAATCGTATGCCCCGGTCGCCATGAGAATGACAGCGAGTATAATTGCAAATATCCGGGCAGCCGCTGTACGCATCTCCCGCCACAGTCTGACAAGGAGCTCCGCCCATACGACAGAGAGAAAAGCCATGGACATCATGATATATTTATGATTGACAGTCACATCCGGCGTGAGGGACATTGTGAACGCAAACACCGTCGGCAGGAGAAACGCGCATATAAGTGCCCTGTATTTCCCCTCCAGAACTATCGCGGCAAATATTGCTCCTGCAATCGTCATTCCGGAAATCTCGATCAGGAACCAGAGCACTCCTATCACAGTCTTGCTCTCGCTGATGAACCCCCAGTAAAAAGCCGGAGATACCGCGCTCCCGTTAATAAAGAAATGTGTCTGCATGAAGGACATACACACGGTAATAATCGCGAGCCCCAGAAAGTCCAGCTTGTTCCTTGAAAAGAGGGCAAACCCTGCGAGGACAAGCAAGCCTCCGATAACGCACGCTCCGTTCCAGAAGGAGAGCATTCCGAGTATAACTGCAGTGAGGATGACGCGCGGCAGGTCCCTCACAGCCCATGCTTCCTGTGTAAAGAACAGTCCTTTTATATATGCAGACAGACTCCGTGTAATTGCAGTATCCGTAAGCTTTCCCGACCGGGAAGGTTCATAGCCGCCGCACGCATTTTCAAGATAGCCGTAGTAATACCAGATGACCGCCATGACAATCAAAAGTCCAAAGCCGAGATGCCTCTGGTTCAGGTAGACATTGTAATTCCAGAGTCCCCAGTTCTCGTTGGGCGTGTATCCGATGAAAACACTGTTTTCGCGAAATGCGTCTATAAGATCGCCGGCTGACAGATGCTCTGCGATAAAATAAAACAGAGCAAGACCGCTGCGAAATACAAAAAGAAACGGAATGATGACCGCAGCAGAGAACCGTCCTGTGACTCTCAGGGCAAACTGCGTCAGCATGACCAGGAACCCGAAAAGACCGAGAATCGAGGGCAGATTATAAGCAATTTCAATCGGAAGACCCATGCGCTCCAAATTCCCGCAGAAGAACATGAACATGAAATGATACTTGATGTCCTCCCCGGCAAAAAAGGGATACTGAGTCGGAAAATTCTCGAACCAGGAGAACGAGCGTATCAGGGAGAGATTCGGGGCATAATCGCTGAAAACAGTATAGCCCATGTAGAGATGATTCCCATCTGCATGAAGCACATAGCGGAAAGTCATAGTCACAAAAGCAAGAATGGCAAGGTAAAAAACAGCCTCCTTCCTGAACAGTTCCGTGTCACTGATCAGCCCACCGATATGTTTCCGTGCTGCCGACAGTTCTTCCCCCTTTTGTCCACTTCCGATCTTAATATTCGATTTCTGCGCAGTCTGTGACCCATCAATTTCCGATTGACTCCCGGCCTTCATATTCCTTATGATCGGACGGATACTGCTAAGCAGTACAGATGCCATGCCTGCCGCCATCGCGCAAAGCTCCGCACGCCCCAGCGCATCGGTTGAATGCATGCGCACACTGAGAAAATATCCGAACACATAGACCATCCATGTCTCCAGCATGACTCCTGTGCCGAATGATGATATGAGCCGTACCCAGATGAGGTTCAGCTTCTCTTCAGATTTTTGATTTGTACCGATAAAATAACCGGTAAGCTTCCATCCGACAGCTGTACCGATTACTAAAAATATAATAGCCTGCATGGTATCCTCGTAAAGCCGGCAGTTTATCCCTCCATCAGTATATGGGGATTTATACCGGTGTTATTATATAGCCGCGGATTTCTCAAGAAAAGAAATCAGCAGTGAAAGTCCGTCCACCGCCACACAGAACTTTTCATCGTGACGGATGCATGCCTCGTATGTCTCCCTGAGGTCGAACCAGTCCACCCGCTCCACCTCCTCGGACTGAAGCGTGAGTTTTTCTATATCGACCGGACTGTCGTACACATACACAAAGGCAATCTCATTGTCCCGGAACATTTTTCCGTGGAATTTTTCCTCAAAGTGAATGTCAAATGTTCCTGCAAATGTCAACTGATCCTCCCGAGCCTCGATTCCCAGCTCCTCGGAGAGTTCGCGTAGGGCTGACTCCAAAGGTTCATGACCTGCGGCGATGTGCCCGGCCGAAGAAGTATCATATTTTCCCGGAAAAGAATCCTTGTCTGCTGAACGCTTCTGGAGCAGGATCTGTACTCCGCCAAAAGCGCGCCGGACGATCCAGATGTGCGCGGTGCGGTGCCTTATTGCATAGGTGTGCGCATATGTCCTCTCCACTATCTCGCCGGTCGGGTTTCCGTATAAGTCAACTATATCAAAGAATTCCATGGATACCTCCAAAACCGCCTGATCCGACGGGTTCAGGCGGTTCCACATCTTCATCGCAGAACAAAATCACAAGAAACAAGATAGCCGTCGAATAGCAATGAGCATCAGTCAAAAAACGACGAAGCTCCAGAGCGTCGGATATTCTACCGATCAACCATCCGTTGATAAACGCCGTAATTAGAGTGCCCGGTTTTCTCCCTCAAACCCAAAACAGACCCCGGTCAAAACCGGAGTCTGTGAATATCCAATTGCATACCGAGGAGCAAATTATCTCTTGCTGAACTGCGGAGCGCGACGGGCGCCTTTGAGACCGTATTTCTTTCTCTCCTTCATACGCGGATCGCGTGTGAGGTAGCCGGCCTTCTTGAGCGTCGGGCGAAGCTCATTGTCCATCTTAACGAGTGCACGAGCGAGGCCGTGGCGGATAGCGCCTGCCTGGCCTGTGTAACCGCCGCCATGTACCATGACTGTGAGATCATACTTGCCGAGTCCGTCGATGGCTGCGAGCGGCTGACGAACGATAACTTTCAGTGTCTCCATGCCGAAGAAATCGTCGATATCGCGCTTGTTAATTGTGATCTTGCCTGTTCCCTGTGTGAGGTATACTCTAGCTACAGAGCTTTTTCTTCTACCTGTACCATAAAATTTTTCTGCTGCCAACGTTGTATCCTCCTATCAGAATTTCAGCACTTCCGGCTTCTGAGCTGCATGCTCATGCTCCGGACCTGCATAAACGCGAAGCTTCATGTACATCTGCTTGCCAAGAGCGCCCTTCGGAAGCATGCCCTTAACTGCGTGCTCAACTACTCTTTCCGGATGCTTCTTCAGCTGCTCGCGGAGTGTGACTTCCTTTACGCCGCCGACATACTCGGAATGTGAGAAATAAACTTTCTGGTCAAGCTTCTTGCCTGTAACTTTAACTTTATCTGCATTGACTACGATCACATAATCACCTGTGTCAACATGCGGTGTATAGATCGGTTTCTTCTTGCCTTTAAGAATGCTGGCAACTTCTGCAGCCAGACGGCCAAGTGTAACGCCGTCAGCGTCGACTACGTACCACTTACGCTCGACTTCTGTCGGTTTAGCCATAAATGTGCTCATGGATGTTCCTCCTGATTTTGTCAAAATGAAAACCTTTGGTCACGGTACTCATTCAAACGAATGCATTCCGTGTCCAATGCATACGTTTATGGCAGCCTGTCAATCCGGGGCATTGAATATGAACTCTGCCTCACAAAAGCCTGCCCCCGCGGGCGCTTTTGTGCCTGCAGACAACCCCGATTCCGATTACCTTCTCTTCACCGGAGCGTTGCCTGCGTTTTTACCTCTCATTCCCTCCGCCTTTTTCAAAGCTTTGGCCGAATGGGCGTAAAAAATCGTGCGGCTTGGGAATGCCGCACGGTTTATTATAGTCAAATCCTATTTTTGTGTCAAGCGAAATGTTTATTATTTCGCCGCGATATTCTTGAGCTGAAGTGAAAAGTTTATTTCCACTCTGAAGGGGGTGAAGTGGATTTTAGTCTTTCACCAAATTCCACTTACACTAATGTGGCATTTAGTCTTACACT